>NZ_BRVM01000001.1:0-134554 GCF_026011715.1 Cytobacillus sp. NCCP-133
AATCACGAGATCGCTTGCCTAGAAATCAAGAAAATGGTTTGTCATCGCTTAAAACATGAGCCAGCTAGAAATATGAATAATTCAGGAAGAAATAAGGTGAAAGAAATTCTCCCACCTTATTTGAGCGCTTTTTTCTTCGTATCTTCTTCTAAATCTTCCATTACATCACTTGTCAAGCCACGGGTTGATTTCTTAAATTCCCTTAAAGTTTCTCCAAAAGCACGGCCAACTTCAGGCAGTTTTTTTGGTCCAAAAAGGATTAGAGCCAAAACAAGAATAAGGATCAAACCCGGAAATCCAATATTTGAAAGCATGGAGTACATCCCCTTTAAAATACATTGTTATAAATCTACATTGATTATAGTATTTTTCAGGGGAAATGTCGCTGATTTAGAAAAAAGTTCGAATTAAATTCACAAAAGGACCAGCTATCCAATCGATAACCAATCTGAAAAGACCCTGGTAGGGCATCATACCAATAAATGAAAAAGATTGCTGTCCTTGTTAATCTCCTTATAGGAGAATCCCTTTCTATTCATTCTTTCGATCAAATCACCATAATCTTCTTGATGCTTTAATTCGATCCCCACAAGAGCTGGTCCATTTTCTTTATTATTTTTCTTGGTGTATTCAAACCGTGTAATATCATCTGTTGGACCCAGTACCTCGTCAAGAAACTCCCTTAAAGCCCCAGCGCGCTGAGGGAAATTAACGATAAAGTGGTAGAGCAGGCCTTCATACAGCAAAGACCTTTCCTTAATTTCCTGCATGCGGCCAATATCATTGTTGCCCCCGCTTATAACACAGACGACGTTCTTTCCTTTAATTTGCTCCCTGTATAAATCCAGGGCCGCTATAGGCATGGCACCAGCAGGCTCAGCCACAATTGCGTGCTCATTATATAATTCCAGAATAGTTGTGCAGACCTTCCCTTCAGGAACTGTTAAGATATCATCAACAAGCTCATTGCAAATATCGTAGGTTTTTTCACCAACGCACTTAACAGCTGCCCCATCTATGAACTTATCAATTTCTTCAAGAGGTGATACTGTTTGAGTCCTGATTGACTCAGTCATAGACGGTGCCCCTTCAGGTTCGACTCCAATCATCTTAGTTTCCGGAGATATGCTCTTTATGTAAGTGCTTAACCCTGCCATGAGGCCGCCTCCGCCAATGCTCGCAAAAATGTAATCGCAGTTCTCTTCACAGTCATTCAGAAGCTCAACAGCTACAGTACCCTGTCCGGCAATGACCCTTTCATCATCGAATGGATGAATAAAGGCCCTGTTTTCATCCTTTGCACATTTTACAGCTTCATGGTAGGAGTCATCAAACGTGTCTCCAATAAGGATAATTTCAACAGAATTTCGTCCGAATAGTTCAACCTGGCTTACTTTTTGCCTAGGTGTCGTTGCGGGCATGAAAATTTTTCCCTGTACGCCCAATTGCCTGCAGGCATATGCAACACCTTGAGCATGATTTCCGGCACTCGCACAGACAACTCCATTTTTAAGTTCTTCTGCATTTAAGGATTTAACTTTATAATAGGCACCTCTTAATTTAAATGAGCGGACGTGCTGTAGATCTTCCCTTTTCAAGTAAACATTGCACCCATATTTTTCTGATAGCCGGTCATTCTTCTGTAAAGGTGTATGGGCAACAATATCCTTTAGCTGCTGGTATGCAATTAAAATATCCTCCAACTGCACCCACTTCTTTGTCATTACCTTTTGTTCCATTTTGCCACCCTCTTCTTTACAAATTATTTAATTTGTACATTATACCATGTGAAAAATTGAATTCAATCCTATTTTTTTAAAATTTATATTTTTCGAATTACTTTTTTGTATAGAATTTGAGGTACCTGACATATAATAAGCAAAAGTTCATTTTCAATAAAGAGGTGCAGGTATGGAGTTTTCTTTATGCAGTCTTGACAGTGCATTGCCGGTAGAAGTAACTTTGGATGAGGACAACGGCAGGTATATGATACGGAAGAGCGATACGAGCGGCGAGTATTTTAATAGTGCCAATGAGTTAATACAGTGGGTTAAAGCAAATTTCACTGCAGAAGAATTCTGCGATCCAAGGGAATATCACGGAATGATTCAAAAGCTGACTGAATACTTGGTTAATCCGAACATTTAGGAACGGGATTGAAAATAAAATTCAAAAGCCCTGAACATTAATCGGGGCCGCCTTCAGAAACCGATTCCTGCACTGACGCGCACACCGGCGACTGAAACATACATTAAATAATAAGCATTAACACAGCCACATTATTAAAAAGGCTGGCATATGAAAAAGCAGCCCGCTTCTGAGCTGCTTTCCATTATTTTCTTTTATAAATCAGAAATTCATAATCAAATGGATTTGTTTCATCCTTGATTCCCTTTTCCTTTGAAATGAGCTCCCAATTTCCTATATCCAATTCAGGAAAGAATGTGTCACCTTCAAATTGATCATAAATCATCGTTAGATACAGCCGGTCAGCTGATGGAAGAATGGCTTTGAAAATCTCCGCACCGCCTATGATGAAGATTTCTTCTTCTTTATCTCCACTATACTTTCGGAGTTCTTCAATTGAATTCAATATCGTACACCCATCACAGGAAAACGATTTGTTTCGGGTTATGACAATGTTTTCCCTTCCAGGGAGCGGCCTGCCTATTGAATCCCAGGTTTTACGGCCCATTGCAATTGGGTGACCCATTGTAGTCCTTTTGAAAAACTTTAAATCCTCAGGCAAATGCCAGGGAAGCTTATTGTCCTTGCCAATTACGCGGTTTTCATCCATCGCCCACATTAAAGAAATCATACACTTACAACCCCTTTTATATGCGGATGCGACTCATATCCTTCCAGCTGGAAATCATTATATTTAAAGCTGAAGATATCTTTTACTTCCGAATTGATAACCATTTTTGGAAGAGGCTTTGGTTCACGGCTAAGCTGCAGATTTACCTGTTCAATGTGATTTTGATAGATATGTACATCGCCGAAAGTATGGACGAACTCTCCAAGCTCCAAATCGCATACTTGTGCAACCATCATGGTCAGCAGTGCGTAAGAAGCAATATTGAATGGAACTCCAAGAAAAACATCTGCCGATCGCTGGTATAGCTGGCATGAAAGTTTCCCCTCTGCAACATAGAACTGGAACATACAATGGCATGGAGGCAAAGCCATTTTATCAATCTCCCCTGCATTCCAGGCATTAACAATCAATCTGCGGGAATCCGGGTTTGTTTTAATTTGTTCAATCAGACTGCTTATCTGATCAACAGTGTTACCATCAGCTCCAGTCCAGGATCTCCACTGATGGCCGTAAATCGGTCCGAGATCGCCTTTATCGTCAGCCCATTCATTCCATATGCGAACACCGTTTTCCTGCAGATATTTTACATTTGTATCACCATTCAAAAACCATAGCAGCTCATGAATAATAGATCTTAAATGCAATTTCTTCGTTGTGATAAGCGGAAAGCCTTCCCGCAGATCAAATCGCATCTGATACCCAAAGGTACTAATTGTCCCTGTACCTGTACGGTCTTCCTTTTTTGTTCCTTTTTCCAGCACATGCTTGCAAAGATCTAAATACTGTTTCATTTTAACCCAACCTTTTCTAAAATGCTTAATGTTATTGTACGGAAACTTATTCAAAAAAACTAGGTACTCAATTAAATAAAGCTCTTTTCACTGATTGTTTTTTTACTAATGAATGCTGCCCGTTGTTTTCCGATGCGGGCACTTGTTTTTTTACGGGAGGAATGAGAGCCTCTCTGCTGCTTCGCCTGTGGGGTCTCTCACTCCCTCTCCTCCCCCAGGACTTTGAATAATTTTCCCTGAATTAACACCGCACGAAGGATACACGGGAGCAATTTCAAGGATCAAGTTACCCTCCGCTTTAAACAGCTCAGTTGGTTAAACCTAGTGTGCAGTTAAATAACTACAACTTTTACGAAAGCTTATAATTAAAGTCTTAAAACAAAATATCCCCTGCGGACAAAACAGGGGAATTCCTATTTTAATTTTTTTATAAACTCATAGGTTTCCGGGGCTTTCAACCTTAATAATTTCCTTGGCTCTCCGCCGACAAAATACATGGCAAAGGCTTCTGCAAAGTATTCCTCCGGAAACGTTAAAAAATAGCTTTGTCCCGGGAACAGCTTAGCTTTCTCTGCTTTCCACGCTGTCAGGAATTTTTGATTTAAACGGATACCATTATAGACATGCCGATCAACAGAATGGGCTAATTCATGGAGTTCAAGGTTTACAGAACCGTGGCCTTTTCCCTTTTCGCTAAAGCCGATTTTTACAAGGACTGTTTTAGCCCCGCCTATGCCGGGTACATCATCCCAAGTTGTATCTCCTGTATATCCACGGGGAATCACGCCTTCGAGATGCTGGGCAGTTGGATTATCTGTCAGCTTCCCAACGAACAATTTAACCTTGATATCTTCATCCTCAATTTTAGTTAGCAGTGATCCGGGCAAATTGTCTATCCGTGAAATCATGTTTGAGGCTTCACCTTCATCAAAAGGCTCTATAGGCAAAATAAAAATATCTCCAAGCTCATTTGGAGAATTTAAAATGAGAAATCTCATAAGCTGGGAAGATTGTGGATAGTCTTTTAGTTTAATGCCGCCAATGGCAGCCTGTGAATTCCCTAAAAGTGCAAGGGAAACAATCATGATCGTAAATGTAAGTACCATTTTGAGCATTTTCATTTTCCCTTCTGCAATTCTAAGATGTATAAATGATAAAGACATGGCATTCAGAGTAAAAATGTGAAACTTCCTGTTAGAAGAAAAATTGAAGGAAATACCTTAATAACCGACCTAATACTCTATTAAATTATAACATATGGAGAACAAGTTGGAAGGAAACAAATGATGGGAAGTAAAAGGACCCGGCTCATAGAAAGCCGCTGAAAAAGTGTTCACTTTGAGTAATTAGCCAGCACTTTCATCAACATACAGCAAATAAAAGAAGTTGATTATCTACATATAGTAGGTAGTCAACTTCTTTTTTCTCTTTAAATGGACTTTTTCAGTGCCCTCCGCTCATAGCGGGTCCTTTTTTAGCAGTTTTTTCAAATATTAACTATAAGAGCGCACTACATCAGACAAACCTGTGGATGCCGTTCCTGTGCCAACAGCAGCAAACTTCCAGTCGCTTCCATGACGATAAATCTCACCAACAATTAAACTTGTTTTTCCACTGTAGTCATCTGTCAGATTATAATGAATAATTTCCTGGTTGTTCGCGGAGTTCACAACACGGATGAACGCATTCTGAATCATGCCAAAATGCTGCTTCCTTTTTACGCTATCATATATATTTACAACGAAAATCATTTTATGGACATGAGCTGGTACTCTGCTTAAATCAATCATAATCTGTTCGTCGTCTCCGTCCCCTGCCCCTGTTAGGTTGTCTCCGGAATGCTGGACACTGCCATCTCCGCTCCTTAAGTTTCCGAAATAAATAACATCACTGTTGTTTCGAAGCTTGCCATTTTCACCAAGCAAAATAACAGATGCGTCACAGTCGATATTCGCACCGCCGCCTCCGAATAGTGAGCCTAGAAGACCGCCTCCTCCGCGGTTTTGAACTGGGTCCCAGCCCAATCCCACCATTATTTTAGATAAGCCTGGATTTCCTTTTGTTAGGTCTACACGCTGTCCCTTTTGCAAATTGATCGCCATAGTTTCCACCTCATTAAAATATTTTTCTATCAGGTTATATTAGCTGATCTGCTGATTTGCAGCTCCTATTTTTAAAGGGCCATTCTCAGCAGCGGCCAAACACAGCCTTCTATATATTAAAATGAACAGCCGCCTAGCCCTGCTGCTTCATTTTTTTAAAATTTTCCTGGAGCTGCTCCAGCCTTCTTGTACCTTCTTCACGCATGCGCTTGTTTTCCTCTTCTATCGACTTTGTTTCCTGCATACCTTTCATGATGATATTCCAGGATTCTTCAATCGTCTCGATCTTAATGCTTGAGCCTCCAGCCAGCCTTGCAATGTCAGTACTTTGATTGGAGATATTTTGAGCATTGCGGACAAGCATTTCATTTGTTCTTCTATCAAGCTCGCTCATTGAATCTGCAACAAGCTTTTGCCTTTTAGCAGCCACTGCCTGAATTAGCCCGTTTTTAAAAATTGGAATGGTAGTAACAAATGCAGAGTTAATTTTCCCAATCAGCTTTGTATTTCCCCTTTGCAGAAGACGGATTTGCGGTGCAGTTTGAAGCGCAACCATCTTAGCCATCTCAAGATCATAAACTCGCTGTTCCAGCAGTTCTATAGCATTTTTTAAGGTATCAAGCTGCATGGAGGCCATTTGATCCCCTTGTGCAGCCCTGGCTTCAAGCTGAGGGAGCTGATTTGCTTTAAGGTCATCGGCTTTCATCTGGCCGGCAACGGCATATTTTTCAAGCGTCAAGTAGTACTGATAGTTTTGCTCATACATCTGTTCGAGCATAGTTGTCGAATCTACCATTTCACTTTGGTACTTAGATATTTCCACATATACCTTGTCAATTTCGTGTCCCATAGTCTGATATTTGCCAAAAAGCTTCTCGATCATCTTTTCACCGCGTTTGAAAAGCTTTCCGAACAGCCCTTTGGAGCCTTGCTCAAAATCCTTTTTATCAAATTTATCCATTATCTTGCCAAGCTGTTTTAAGAGCTCGCCTGAATCCTCAACCTTCGTCGACCCCATATTGCTTAGGATTTGATCTGAGAAGCGGGAAATTTGCACAGCCGGCTCTTTTCCAAATTCAAGGATTTGAATTTGATCTTTCTCATCAATGGATCTCGCAAGATTTTGCACCTCAGGCTCCTGCCTTAATGCCAGTTTAATTTCTGAAACTTTATTCTCTGACAACTTTTCATCCTGCAGCTGGGTTGTTAAATTTAAATCGGTTTGCTGAGTCGGATTCATTTTCAATCACCCTTTAAATTTTTTAATAATCCTTGTAAAAACACTTTTTTTATAAAAGAAGGCTCTTTAAACTCCTGTTCGAAAACAACATCCTCCAGCCAATGGACATCATATAAACCTTCTTCGATGAAATTCTCCATATCGTTATGGCCAGGAGGATTATATAATACAATATCAAGCCCAAATTGATTTAGCATCAAAAGAAGGGCAGCATCCGACCTTACCATTGTCCCATTCAGCTCGTTATTGTAGAGGATAATTTTAGGAACATCCTGAGAATAATCAAACTGCTGCATTAGCTTTAAAATGCTTGGCGGGATTTGCATGCTTTGAGTAAAAAGGTAGATCTTAAGTTCCTCTTCCGATTCATGCGGAAGGGGCTTTAAATATGGACGGCTGCATATATTCCTAATGGCCATTGCAATTCCACTTTGAAGCCCGGTCGGCAGGTGCTGATATTTCCAATAGTGGCCAGCAATCATCTTTCCAGGATCGAGCATACCTTCTCTGTCCAAGGCATTGCGGTAATGGAACCGAAAGTCATTATTAACGCTGTTTGTAAATGGAAACCTTCGAATCAATAGACTCTGTTCATACTGGCTAATCGTTTGTATGCGGTCCCAGTACTCCTTTCGGTTCTTGCTGACTCCCTGAATTTTAGCAAATACAGAGGGAATCATCACCCGTCCTTCTTTCACATCAAAATTTGGCCGGATCATGGCTTTTTCTTTTATTAATATAAACAGTTCGTCATAGGTTGTTTTCAGTGTAACTGAAGATGGCGTATAATCCCGAAGCTGCCATGGTTTATATAAACCAGAGCCCTCATGGTTCAGAATTGTCTCGATTTCCCTGGAAGCTCTGTAAGCAACTGTTGCGCTCCGTCTCCGCTTTTCTTTTGGAAAAGGCTCAGGGTTTTTTTTCTCAGAATAATGATGTACAAATGATTCCTGCATTTCTGGACTTACTGATCCTATAAGGTCTTCACCGGATGGAGAAAAATATACAACATCGCAGCCCAAGCTTATCAAGTAATATAAAAAATAAAGATGGCTTTTCTTTCCATTCCCAAACCATAGGATTTTTGGCATTGTTTTTTGGGGATTGGCATCTGTAATTTCTTTACCCAGATGGTTAAATGACCATTTAATCACATCAACCAGCACCCTCTGGATACCCTGGTTCTTCAAGCCATCAGGTTCATTGCTCGAAAACAGCTGAAGCATATCGATCATAGCTTCTCTTATTTTTCTGTGCAGTGAAGATATTGATGATTTTAACAGCAGCTGTTCTCCATCAAGGAAAGCAGCAAATCGGTTAATCGATAAATTTTGCTCCTTATTTATATTGAGCACCTTTTGAATTGCCTGAAATTGCTGATTATCTATTGTTTTATCAAGATGTTCTTCACTTAACAGAATCAGGCCTGTACTTTCTGCGTGAAGGTCAAACAGACGATTATAATAATCATCTTCATCCAAAGGAACACCCAGAAAACGGGCGACGATTTGACCAATATGAAGTGTATGCTGTTCTTCAGAAAAACCATCCCGTTCATGATTTGGTTTTTTAAGCTGGGATAGCCAATCTTCGTATGTAACCTTCAGCATGTGTGCTCTAATTTGACTATATGATGGGTTCATTAATATCCCTTCCCTCTATGAGCGAAAGATGCCTTTGCATTATCTAAAAACTAGTAAATCTCTGCAATGCCCAATTTCAGCCAGTTTAAATATGTATACATATTACCATCATATCATACGGATAAATGGTTTTCTAAAATGATTTAATTACAATTACGTACTTTATCAGAAAAAAGTTTCATTTCTAATAAAATATCTCCAAATAAATGTATGTATCTTTTCTTAGGAGGACTTTCTGCAGCTATTAATTAAATTTGCAGCTTTCACCTTTGCTCCTGTCCCCGCATAAATTGGAGTACTCCGCAGAAGAAGGTGAATTAGGATGAGACTGATTTTTAGAAGGGCAAGGTACCGAGGGATTGAAGAAGATTTGAAATTAATCAGCCATGTAATATGCTCAAGCTCCTTCGTTTTCATGGACTCCTTGATTTGGTCTGTCATTATGGCATCGCTTACTTTTCCCCTTCACCAATCACTTGCAATTTTTGGATTAGTGCTATTAAGTGCCTATTCTTTTAGCTGCTGTTTGTTTCTGCTATTAAAAAAATGGCTGGGAGACCAGCCAGATTAGATTTTTTGCTTAATATGACCCAAAATTTCTGCGAGAATTTCTTCACCGGCCATAACGCCCCGTTTATTAGAAATTTTATACAGAAGGCAAAGTGAATCCATTTTCGCTAATTCTCCATGCTTTGGCACAAACGAATAATCGCAAAACTTCAAGAAATCATGGTCGAGAATTGAGTCCCCAGCCCCAAATAAAGTAGTTACGCCTTCTCGTTCTTTAATAAACTTCACTGCTTCACCTTTACAAATTGGGGCAGGCATAAAATAAAGCTTTCGGCCCTGCAAAGAAACTCTCCACCCAAAAGACTCGGCCGTTCTGCTCAATACTTCTTTTTCTTCTCCTGTAATTTGCTTATTAAGAATATAATAAACAAATAGATTATCAGCTATTTTTATGCGGCCGTTTAACTCATAACCTTTTAACTTCTCTACGATATCCTCAAGATGACCACACTCTGAACTTAAACGTTTATGAACAATTGAAGTCCAATCCTCCAGAGGATTCCCCTGAAAATGAATATTGGCTCCATTTGATGTTACAGCGTAGGATACCGGAAGTTTATTTAGAATAACAACCCGCTTATATTGCTCGTAGGTCCTTGTTGTTACGGGTATAAAATGCATTCGAGTGGACAGCTCCATTAACATCTTAAGAGCCTTTCCTGTAGTATAGGCAATTTCATGTCCTTCCTTGCGCTCTGCCCCTATTAATCCCTCCCTGCCGGCATGTCCGAATTCAGACAGGGCCCTGTTTGAGTAAATGAGCGTTCTATCCAAATCTGAAGCAAACATCATCATTGATCTCTTTCCGCCTTTTTAATCAAACCGCAGCACGTGTAACTCATATCCGGATAATGAATGATTTCAACATTGCGTTCCTTAGCCAGCATCATAATATGCCTGACATACTTGCTATCCGGATCTTTCATAAGAATTTTCCAAGGAAGTCTTCTTAGAAGTACCCTGGTTGTTTCTCCTACTCCCGGCTTTACAAAATTTATTGAATCAATCTTGAATTCTTCTTTTATTTGCTTGACCTCTTCCATTCCCTTAAAAGTTGCTTCCCCGGCGGTTTTGAATAGAATTGCTGCTGTTTCTGCAGCCTCCTGTTTTATAGATTCAAATTGGTTGCTAATAACCGAGAGATATTCATTTGAAACATCTGCCTTTTCCAGCTCACGATAAAACTTGGCACCATGAAAATCGTCAGGCCCTATTAACTCATCATTTAGCACCGTTCTGCTTACAAGACCGGAAACAGTTGAATTCAAACAGGCACTTGGAATCAAGAAGTCTTCCCTTGTCCCGTAAAGATTTGTGCAATGACCGGGATCAGCAAGAACAGCTAAAGTATCATCAAGCAGGATGCCGTATTTTTCATGGAATTCTTTACATGCCTTAGTTAATTCAACAGAAATAGCACCTTTTCCCGTCCAGCCGTCTATAAATTGAATTTTACAGTCTGGGTGCTTTTCCAGAATGTATTTTATCGCCTTATCATCAATTCCTCTGTCACGGATAATAGATACGCTATAATGGGGGAGATCCGCTCCATAGACTTCGGAAAGATACCGTTTGATTAAAATACCAACTGGAGTACCTGCTCTGGCTAAAGAAACTAAGACTGTGTTTTCCCCTTTTTGCTTCCATATTTGTTCGGCAACTGCCCCTGTGGATAAGGCTACTTTTTGTTTATACTCCTCAAGTGTCTCCCGAAAAAGGCTCAGATAATTTTTTGGAGGCTGATATTCTATAGGCAGTGTTTCACTGTAATGCTGGCCTGATTGAATATTTTTTTCCCTATGCTCAATTGTTCCCTCAAGCGAGAAGCTGCTTAAGTCTTTTAATAAAAAAACCACATCTGTTTCACTGTAAGAGCCAAATGAATTCTTTTGTATTGCCAAATTAGCCATTTCATCCACCTCCATTGAAATATACGATTTTAATAGCTTTAATGTATTTCTTTAAATGATTAATAAGATGACCAAGTGTGTCATCGAAGGCTTTCCTCTCAAGGAAAAGGAAGAGCTCATCATAATGGTTTTCAGGAATGTTGTAAACATATTGCGCCATATCGCGATCTTCAGGGTTTGGAAAAGCAAGTCCGTGTTGAGCACCGTAATTTACTTCATTCCATACATAAATCGGACTGCGGGTTGTTGAATGAAACTTAACACCTTTCCCCATTAAAGAAGCAAGTTTCATGGGGATGTACATAAATTCCCCTGTACCAAGGCATAGAGTTTTTTTGCCAGTCCTTCTGCCGGATAAAAAGCTTCCAACCTTTACTAAGTCAATTTCAAGTCTTGCCTGGTCTCTCTCATCCAGCCCAAATCTGCCGGATTCTTTTAAATAAGGGCAATGTCTGATCTCTCCGCCAAGAGTGACAGAGGGTCCCATTTCGTAAGCAAACAAGTCAGGAAATTCACTATCAATATGAATATATGAAACTTCTGCACTCTCTGCTGAATCTTGTGTATTTGAATGGATATCTCTTACTTCCGGAGAACCTGTTACTTTAACTTCACCTTTTAGAAGGGATACACAGTGGATGGTGATTCCCAACTCTTTTTCGAGAGTATGAAAGCGGGCCTGGTCCAATTCAGAACGCCAATCTAAAATAGATACTACTGTATAAACATCCCTAGGAAAGCGTTCATGAATGGAACGAATAATATTTATAGCTGTTTTCCCAGTTGTCATTTCATCATCAACAAGAATAATTTCCCGTTGGTTATCTAATAGACTGCCATCAACATAACAGCGGTGAGAGGTTGCGTGGGAATGCTCCTCTTCAAAAGTAATAACTGGAGCCTTACTTGGAAGCTGCTCTCTAGTAGTATGAAAGAAATGGGCCTTTTTAAAAGATTGGAAGAAAGCATGTCCCAGCGCCGTCGCTGTTTCAGCAAATCCTATAATAACCGGATTATGTTCTTCACCAATGAAAGGACTGCCATTAAAAGCCCCAATATCATCCCTAAAGGCCGAAAGAAGTTCTTTAGTTTTACCTGTCTCTTCATTCTTCACCTTTTCCAAATAACGGTTTGCAAGAAGTTCTCCTGTGAGAAGTCCGATTCGCGGATTTATCGGAATATGCTTCCCAAGTACCTTGCTGACAAACAAAAAAGACCTTTTTTTATTTATTCTCGCCGCCATTACAAATAAATCTTCTGCTGAAATTTGATACGGATTATCTGTAATGTTTATCTCAACGCCTAACGAATTGAGGATCTGATGCGAATATTTTGTTTTTGAGAAGGTCAATGTATGTGTATTCTTCATAAAGCACCCCGTATATCTCAGATTTTAACAAAATTTTCCTTGCCCAATATAAATGAGGCTTAATTTCATTCATTTTGTTTTGGTACGTACTTTTCATAACGCCTTTTTTTCCGTTTGCCTGGTCGACAATGCTCAAAGCATCCAAATACTCTTCAGCCGTTACAGTATTCAAAGCTTGGACAGGTCTTATATGAGTAGGATGTATAATCGTTTTGCCGGTAAGGCCGTTTGTCATATCCATAGCGATTTCCCTGATTAAACCGTCCATATGCTTATCGATTAAATCGGTCCGCATTTTTAATCCATCCTGTCCAAGACGTTCCCTAAAAGGTGTCTGCCTGATTTGAGGCTTAAGGAGCCGTTCCTTTGACGAGAAGTATTCCCATACCGGACCTGAGATCACATATGGATTGTCTGCACGCAAGAAGATATTGATAATATCTGAAATGCAATCTCTGATAACAGCTATATCATATACTGTCATATCAGAATTTCTGCGAATTCCATATAGGCCGCTAAAATCTGTAGCCCCAATCCTGACATTCAGTATTAAATCCTCATATTGATCCAAGACCTTTTTAATGCCAATTAACTCTTCCAGCCTAGTTTCCTTCTGGATAATTTGTTTGGTTTCCAGAATAGGCATGGCATATAAACAATATCCATTAGAGTTGATATGATTTATCTCACTTAATATTTTGCTGCCTTCCAATGGGGAAAACTTGGGAATCACAATCCCTGTAAGCATATGCATACCATTCTGAATTCTATTTTTCAATCTCACAAGCTGCTCATAGCTTCTGATTCTCACAAAGATTAAAGGGAGATCACCCTCATGGCAAAGACCTTTAGCCAAATCCATACTCAAGTTCCCCAATTCCAAAGTAAGCAGATCTTCTGCCTTTTCCACTTCATCATCACCAATTGCATCTTCAAGGCATATTACCATGGAAGTAAGGCCTGCATGCTTTTTTGAGAGCAGATCCTGATGAATATTAGGCCTTGTCGCCGGCATATATAAAGTTGCCCCAAGTGCATAAGCCAATAGATTCCTATCGGATCTTTTATTGAAATAACCAGGCTGTTTATAGAAAACCTGATTCAGTTTTTCATCCGGGAGATCGGAAAATAATCTCATTTTTGCAGCTCCATTCTTTCTTTTGTGGGCAAAAAGTCATTAAAATTTACCCCCTTTATGCAAAAAAGGATAAAAAGAAAGGGAGCGGACATGTGTCTGATCCCTTTTGCTGATAGTTGGTTATAATTGTTTTAAGATTAATTTGCAGTTTCTTGTTCTTTCTTCTTGTTTCTGTAGTGGACAACGAATGTTCCTGCAAACACAACAAGCAGAAGGATAAAGAAATGAATGTGTTCTACATGAACTCCAAATACACCTAAGAGCATCTTCGCTGCGATAACTAAAATTAGTACATATGCAGCAGTCTCAAGTTCGGGTATTCTATCAATAAGCTTCAAGAAAACTCCGGCAACTCCACGCATCATCAATACGCCAAGCATACCGCCTAAAAGAAGAACCCAAATTTCCTGGCTTATGCCAAAAGCAGCCAGGACACTGTCTACAGAGAAAGCAATATCCATCAGCTCAACCGCTGCAACTGTTCCCCAGAAAGTGCCGAATAAACGGATTAGCAGGCCTTTCTGATTGATGCCTTCAATATCTTCATCCTCTTCACCCAGACCCTTTTTCTTGTCTATAAAGTACTTGATGGATAACCAGGCCAGGTAACCCGCACCAATAATTTTAACCCACCAAAATTCAATGAGATATACACCAATTCCGATTGCAATGAAACGGAAAATATAAGCACCCAACAAACCATAAAACAGGGCTTTTTTGCGTTGCTTTTCTGGCAAATGTTTTACCATTACCGCAAGAACCAGTGCATTATCTGCAGACAAAAGACCTTCCATAATAACAAGCGTTCCAATTAGTCCCCAGCTGACAGGGTTAGATAAAACATCAACCCACATTTCCCAGTTGAAGAATTGGGCATAAGTATGAAGAATTCCTTCTAAAACAGACATTCTTTTATTGTTCCCCCTAGATATTCCATTCTATTTTGTTCGTATAAAGTGAAACTTAAATCAGTGGGGGTTTTTCCCATTGATTGTTAGTTGAACAATCGGGCCTTTAAGGGCAGTTGGACTCCTTTTCATCATGCTTTGGTTCCTCATAATCTTAGCCAAGGAGTCTTACTGCCCGTTAGACCGTGATAAAAAGCTCGGCATTGCCGAGCCTGTATTAAGCAAATATACCTCTTTATTATCCAACCTGTAAACCGAAATCTTTTGCCAGTGCAGCCAATCCGCCCTGGTATCCGCTGCCGATTGCACTGAACTTCCACTCTCCATTATGTCTATATAATTCCCCAACTACAAGAGCTGTCTCAATGGAGAAATCTTCACCAAGATCATAACGGATCAATTCTTCACCAGAATTCTCATTAAGGATTCTTACATAAGAATTAGAAACCTGTCCGAAGTTTTGGCTGCGTGCTTCCCCATCATGAATTGTAATAGTAAAAGTAATTCGTTGAACGCTTGCAGGTACATTTGCAAGGTCAATTTTCACTTGCTCGTCATCGCCTGCACCTTCACCTGTACGGTTATCACCAGTATGTACAACAGACCCATTGCCGCCAGTAGAATTGTTATAGAAGACAAAATCATTTTCGGAAGTAACTTTTCCATTATCCCCAAGAAGGAAAACGGAAGAATCAAGGTCAAAGTCTGTTCCGCCATCATATTTGTTTGTGTCCCATCCAAGACCTACAACTACTTTAGTCATACCTGGATTCGTCTTGGTTAAATCAACTTTTTGTCCTTTTGATAAACTTACTGCCATTTGAAATCAAACCTCCATTAGTAGAATAAATGTATATACGATATAGATCATGGAAAGTTTCATAATCCTTAAAAATATTTTTTCATAACATAAGATTTATTTCAATGTTTTAACTCATCCATTTTGGAGGTGTATTTTTATCCCAATAAATCGCACCCAAATCATGATGGGCCTGAAAACAATCATGATGAGTATGGTAATGAAAGTTAAACCAGTAGCCTTGCTGAGGGGGATGGTCCCTTCTTACATGAAAGCGGATCACATCTTCATTCGTCTGGCTATTCGTAATATGGAAAATTTTCTCTGATACTCCACCTCCAGGAGTTTCGGTCACTCTTAAATGGGCAAGGCTTTCATCAGGAAATTGCATTGCCACCTCCTGGATGGCTTTTTCGATATTCGGAATAATCACTTCATTGAATTCATCTTCTATAACCGGACCAATTTTTGTGCCAAATTTCTCATACGATTGCACTCCAGCTTCTTTGACCATCTGCCTGATAAAGATCTCTTTATCAATTATATTGACATCATCAGCAGTGGACTCTGTACTTTCTTCTGCTTCCTCTACATCTGAAGCTTTTGAAGCCTTCAGGTGATTTGTATTTTCATATAGAAAGGCCTGAGAAGGCGTTACCATGCCAAATGTAAGTATGGTTATGAGGACAAAAAAGGATTTTCTTAACCAGTTTGGCATAATACTCATCCTCCTTTCCATTATTTAGATAAACTTTAATGAGATTTCTGTCCACCCTAAAAACAATGCAAAATTAAGCTTCCCAACTAAGCAAAAACCTTTTTTAATATCCCGCTTTTTTGAATATTGGCTACAGCTTGCTGCAGTATCTCTTTAGGCTGGACAAGCGCAATGCGGACATACCCCTCTCCCCACTCTCCGAAAGCATTGCCAGGTGTAACCACCACATTTGCACGGTTTATTAGTTCAATGGCAAACTGCTTCGAACTATATGGGGCAGGAACCTCTGCCCATAAAAACATAGAACCTTCAGGTTTGCTGACATGCCAGCCGATATTGTTCAGGCCTTCCGCCAGTACATCTCTTCTTCTTCTGTAAATATCTCTTAAGCTGGTTAAAAAGCCTGATTGATCCTTTAGCGCTATGGAAGCTGCAGCCTGAATAGGCAAAAACACCCCATAATCCAAGTTCGATTTAAAGTTAGCCAGCAGATTGATTAGCTGTTTATTTCCTGCCGCGTATGCAACCCGGCAGCCAGCCATATTAAAGCTTTTTGAAAGGGAATTCATTTCCAGTCCTACTTCCATAGCTCCTTCCACTGATAAATAACTCAATGGCTTTTGCTCATAATAAAGCTCGGAATATGCATAATCATGTAAAATTACAAAATTATACTTTTTCGCAAGACGAATAGCTTCGGTATAAAAATATTCAGTAGCCATAGCAGGAACTGGGTTACCTGGAAAATTCAAAATCATTAGCTTTGTTTTTAGCAGTATTTCTTTTGGAATCTCAATCAAATCCGGCAGAAACCTGTTTTCTTTTTTTAACGGCATGCTGTACATTTGAGCTCCAGCCATCCCTGCACCTGCAGCATATGCAGTGTATCCCGGATCTGGGACAAGGATTAAGTCTCCTGGATCGCACAGGACCATAGGCAAATGGACAAGCCCATCCTGAGATCCCATCAAGAGGAGCACCTCTGAATCCGGGTCAAGCGACACATTGTAATTCCTCTTGTAGTAATCGCCTACAGCTGAATGAAATTCCCCTGTTCCTATTAAGGAATAACCGTATAAATCCGGATTCTGAGAACTTTTAGCCAACGCATCTGTTACGAAACTTGGCGGAGGCAAATCAGGACTGCCGATGCTTAGGTCTATCATCGGAACTCCATCTGAAAGTTTAGAATTCTTAATTTGCGCCAATTCTGCAAAAACACTTTCCCGAAAGGAAGACATTCTTTTTGAAACAGGAAAATCCATTTATACCCTTCCTCGCTATGTATCTTTATTCTCACTATCTATTATACTGCTTTTTAAAAAAAATGAAAATTGATTTCATTAATCCCCCATTAAAACAATAGTTATGTAGTGGAATATAAATTTAGGCGATTACAAATCATTTAAGCGGGAATAATAGTAAGAAAAGCGCAGGGCGCCTTGACCACCCCCGACAAGCACAAGACGCGCCTCGAGAGGGTAGGTGCCTGGAGCTAAACAGTTCTATAAGTTCAAAGGGATAATAAATTCTGATATCAGAACAAAATCGTTTTCATTGAATGCAAAAGACGACAAAGGGGGAATTGAGGATGGAGTGGTCTCTTGTTTTTGTAATTGCAAGCTTGCTGCTGCTGGCTTATTTTGTTTATCTGTCTATTGCCGACTAAATGTAAAGGTGCCGAATATCCTGGCACCTTTTAATTTTCCAATACTCCAAAATGGAATTTCGAAGATTTACGTGTATATACTTTGAAACCGTATTCCTCAAATCTCGGGCTTCTAAAGTGGTCTTTCAGAACAACTTTTTCTCTGGCGACCCGTTTCGCCTGATTGATGATTTCTTCTGACAAATCATCATATACAGCAAACCGGCTTAAGGCTTTGATTCCATCTGACTCAAGGATGGTTTCCTCAAACATGGGATCTAAATACACAATATCATGGCTGTCATCAGGCATGCTCACTAAAAACGGGAGTGACATCGTATTCTTAACCTGTATTCTCCTCATTGCAAGATCCATGGATTCCAATCCTGATTCCCATTGCCCAAGTCCCTTGCCTACAATGCAGGAAAGATATTTATTGCCCTCCAGACTTGTAACCAAACCTTCATTTCCAACTGTAAAGCTCGCTACTATACTGTCAGATCCAAGACCTAGTGTACAGTCCAGAATGCTCTTGCCTTTTTCAAGCTCTGCCGCCTGTATGAAAGGATCGCTCTCCCCTCTTAAAAGGCGCTTTATTCTAAACATGGCGGAATTGGGATGAAAAAAAAACGGCTGGCTTTCCCCCAATGGAAAAAGTTCTAGACGCTCTTTCCCCACTACAATACAATCATCCTTTAGAAGATTGTGCAGAGTATTAACCGCTCTTTTATTCCGGTCTATATACTCGGAGTCTAAATCGTCAGCTATTTTCCGGGCTTTATCCTTCATTTCCTGGTTGGTCCGTCCTGCTGTGGTAATGATCATGATATTCACCTGACTCTTTTTTGCTGTTGGTCCCGAACAGAAATTGGCTGGTTATAGAGAAAAGGGTGCCAAGCTGACACCCTTTGCCCAAAACACTCTTTAACTAAGTATTAGCAGTTGGCTTCGATTGCCTCAAGAAGATTCTCCATAATTGCTTCCATTGGGTGGTCTTCAATATCATGCCGATGAATAAAGTGTACAACTTCCTTTCCTTTCAGCAGCGCCATTGATGGAGATGAAGGCTCATATCCTTCGAAGTATTCGCGCATCTTTGCAGTTGCTTCTTTATCCTGGCCAGCGAAAACGGTAACTAAATGATCCGGTTTCTTTTCGCTTCTTAAAACAGCCTGGGTTGCCGCCGGGCGAGCTAATCCAGCTGCACAGCCACAAACCGAATTCACAACAACGAGTGCCGTACCTTCATGGCTTCCCATAAAATCTTCTACCTCTTCAGGAGATGTCAGCTCCTTAAATCCCGCCTGCACAAGTTCCTCGCGCATCGGCTTAACCATTTGTCTCATGTATTCTTCATACGCCATTGACATATTATTGCCTCCTCTATCTGCTGCCTTTTGTACAGTTAGCATACTATAACCATTAGCAATAATGCAATTTTTCCACGTTGCTATGAAACTTCCAAAAATGCGGCAAGCATTTGTCTGCATATCTAAGAAAATTGTTCTATAGGAGCTATTTTGTTAATCTTTCACCTAAGTGTGTATTCAATCAGGTGAAATTAGCCGAATTGAGATTTAATTGCCCCTTCGCATCAATTTATCGGCCATTCCGGGGGTTTTACCGGGCAAATCTTTCAATTTATCGGTCAGAGAAACCCCAATTTAACTGCCAATACACAGTATTTTAATGCACAAAAAGCCAGCCGTAAGTTGGCTGGCTTTTAACGTTTTAAATTTTCATCACGCCGCCTGTGCTTGCATTGGTAACAAGCTTTGAGTAACGTGCCAAGTAGCCTTTCTTAACCTTTGGCTCGAAGCCTTTCCAATTGGCTTTCCTCTTTTCAAATTCCTCATCGGAAATTTCAAGGCTGATTGTACGGTTATTTAAATCAAGCTCAATGATGTCCCCGTTTTCAACGAAAGCAATCGGGCCGCCTTCTGCTGCTTCAGGCGAAATATGTCCAATGCTGATGCCGCGGGATGCACCGGAGAATCGGCCATCCGTAATCAGGCCGACTTTTGCACCAAGGCCCCTTCCGACAATTTGGGAAGTTGGAGCAAGCATTTCCGGCATGCCCGGCCCACCTTTAGGGCCTTCATAGCGAATGACTACAACATTGCCTTCCTGTACTTTGCCGGTAATGATTCCGGAAAGGGCATCTTCCTGCGAATCAAAGCAAATGGCAGGGCCTCTGTGATAGCCGCCTACCGATTCGTCGACTGCACCGACTTTGATAATGGACCCTTCAGGAGCAAGATTTCCGAACAAAACTGCAAGCCCCCCCCGCTTGGAATGCGGATTCTCAAGAGAACGGATAACATTTCTGTCCAAAATCTCACAGCCCGCAACGTTTTCCCGCAGTGGCTTTCCAGTTACTGTCAGACAATCTCCATTTAATGCATCAGGCTTTTTCAGCAATTCATTTATAATCGCACTTACACCCCCAGCATTATGTACATCTTCAATATGGTAATCAGAAGCAGGTGCGATCTTTGCGAGATGTGGAACCCGGTTGGCAATTTCATTAATGCGTTCAATCGGGTAATCAATCTCTGCCTCATGTGCCAATGCCAAGGTATGAAGGACTGTGTTAGTCGATCCGCCCATCGCCATGTCCAAAGCAAAAGCATTGTCGATTGCATCCATTGTAACAATATCGCGCGGCTTGATATCTTTTTTAATTAGTTCCATCAGCTGTTTGGCAGAACGTTTGACAAACTCCTTCCTTTCCTCTGATACAGCCAGAATCGTACCGTTGCCGGGAAGAGCAAGACCAAGGCCTTCAGCAAGGCAATTCATGGAGTTCGCTGTGAACATTCCTGAGCATGATCCACACGTCGGACAAGCAACTTGCTCAATTTCCTGCAGCTTTTGTTCATCAATTTTTCCGGATTCATAGGCACCCACTCCTTCAAAAACAGAGCTTAATGATAATGGTTTTCCATCCGAGTCTACTCCTGCTTTCATCGGGCCCCCGCTGACAAAAACAGTTGGGATATTCACCCGTAAAGCACCCATCATCATGCCAGGCGTTATTTTATCACAGTTCGGGATGCAGACCATGCCATCAAACCAATGCGCAGAGACGACAGTTTCGAGAGAATCTGCAATAATCTCACGGCTCGGAAGGGAATAACGCATACCGATATGTCCCATGGCAATTCCGTCATCAACCCCGATTGTATTAAATTCAAACGGAACTCCGCCCGCTTCACGAATCGCTTCCTTAACGATTTTTCCAAATTCCTGCAAATGCACATGCCCAGGTACAATATCTATATACGAGTTGCATACCGCAATGAATGGCTTGCCGAAATCTTCTTCTTTTACACCAGCAGCTCGCAATAAACTCCTGTGCGGTGCGCGGTCCGTCCCCTTTTTAATCATGTCACTTCTCATTTGTGTGTCAGTCATAGTATGTAAAACCTCCAATTTACCCTAGATTCAAAACCTATTATTCTATGGGAATGAAATGAAGAACCTCCCAAATATTTCTTTACAATATAGCCTTTTTTTCAAATAATTTCAACAATTTTCACTAATTTAATATATTTTTTTGCTTTAAAAGGGTAAACTGCAATGTATATAAGAAGTGGGAAGAAGGAAACAAGTTAAGTCATGATTGGAGTCAGACTCCATCGCATTTATTGGATATAGTTTAGCGAGAGAAGGAAAAGTTTAAAAACATAGTATTAGCCCGATAGGAGAATTAAGTTAGGATCTAGCACTTTTTCCTAGCGCTTCAGCCAGGAAAGGACTGGAGCTTGAAAAACTCCTTCTTCAATAATCACGTAATCAAAAAAACCGCCCAGGCCGATGCCCATTGAGCGGTTTTATTTTTCTTATTCTTGTCCTTGCTTACGCGATTCAGTCATTTGCTTCCACACTGAACCTTTTGCTTCTTCTCCATGTTCAATCCTTTCGATTGCCAGTTTTATTTGCATGCTCACTTCGAATTCCGGATCATCTTCAGCAGCAATTAATGAGGCCAGAGCACTTTCATCTCCCACCTCGTATAAAAACATGGCAGCACGCCAGCGCACAAGTTTGCTGTCATCCTGCAGCGCTTCCTGCATGGCATCCATTGCTTCCTTAAAGCCTAAATCAGACAAGCAGTCTCCCGCTGTACGCCTTACCGTCACGGTTTTATCCTTTAATGCTTTATATAGGAGCGGAAGAACCCCTTTATTTTCTATCATACCAAGATATACAGTCGCAAGCCTTCTGATTGAAGCTTTTTCATCGTTCAGGGCTTTCTCCAATACTGTGAAGTCTTCTACAGTTGGGTCATCCATTTGTTCGAGCTTTTGGTAGCGAACTCGCCAATCAGGAGAATCAAGGTCTTCTGCAGCCAGTTTTAAACGCGGACGCGCATGCTTTTCTTCTGCTTTTTCTGGACTTTTGGCAATTTGAACAAGGGTCTGCAGCCTTCCTTCAGGATAAGAAGCCATAAGCTCTTCTACAAGATCATGGCCAACCTGGTCAAAGTCTCCATAACGGACGCCAAATTCTTTCCACTTGCGGACCATCACGACATTGTCTGCTGGGTCTTGAGCCTCTCCAACAGCTTTAATAAAGTTCTCTGGCAATCCAAAGCGTTTTTCTTCTGAACCACCAGAAAGCTTTACTTGCATAGGGATTCCTTTGTACATTTGGACAAAGACCTGCACTTCTCCAAAGTGCTCATCGAAGCCATTTTCATCGCTGCTTTCATTTGCAACGTCCTCGCCAAAAGCAGAACGGACTTGAGGAAGCAGCTCTTTCCAGTCATATTTGGCGTTTCTTTCAACTGCCAAAAAGTCTGCCACATGGTAAACGCCCTTTACCCCTTCAATTGCAAGAATATCCAGTATAACCTTTGGAGCGCCTTGGCTTTTATCTTTTTTATAATTATTGCTTTTTCCCATCGGAAGTTCTTTGTCCAGAATAACCTTCATCGTATTCGGACTTGGTGTTGGTTCAATAGCTTTTATTTTCAATGAGTATCACCCTTTTTTAATGTTTTCACGTTGGCAACTGGTCTTATTCTACCATAAGAAGAATCACGTGGCATTTTATGTGTTTTTAATGAAAAGGGTTGGGTTAACAGAGCTGATTAAAGATAAAAACCCGAAGCATTCGCCCCGGGCTCTAGTTTCCTCATTCGTTTTCAGCTATTTCTGAAAGGCAGCTCCATCTCTCAATTAAATACTCTAGTTCTTCATTAAGTTTGGCTTCTTCTTCCACTAACGACTGTCCTTTTTCAAAATCGCTCCCAATATTGGCCATTTCTGAAGAGATCTCTTCCAGCCGGCTTTCAACTGATTCAATCTTGCTATCAATCTCTTCCCATTCTTTTTTCTCCTTGTACGTCATTTTCTTCTTTTTAGGCTTCATTTCCTTCGGCTTTTCTGGAACTGAACCATTTTCATGAACTGGTTTTGCACTTTCCTTTTCAAGAAATTCGCTGTAATTCCCATAAAAAGAATCGACCTCGCCTTCACCTTTTAAGACAAGAAGCTGATCGGCAACTTTATCAAGAAAATAGCGGTCATGAGACACAGTAATGACCACTCCCGGGAAATCATCCAGATAATCTTCTAAAACCGTTAAAGTTTGGGTATCAAGATTATTGGTTGGCTCATCGAGCAGGAGTACATTCGGCTCGGACATTAGAATTTTCAACAAATACAGCCTGCGTTTTTCTCCTCCGGAAAGCTTTCGGATAGGAGTGCCATGAGTAAACGAGGGAAATAGGAAACGTTCCAGCAGTTGTGCCGCAGAAATCGTTTTTCCATCTGTTGTTTCGACTACCTGTGCCGTTTCCTTTAAATATTCGATCATGCGTTTATTTTCATCCATATCTTCGCTTTCCTGTGTATAATAAGCGATTTTTACTGTTTGTCCAATAATGCGTTCACCCGAATCAAGCGGAATCCGGCCAGCCAGAATATTCAGCAAGGTAGACTTTCCGGTACCGTTCCTGCCAATAATCCCGATTCTGTCTCCTGCCTTTACCAACAGATCGAACTTATTCAAGATAAACTGGCTGCCATATTTTTTCGTAGCATCTTCCAATTCAAAGACCTGTTTCCCAAGACGGCTGCCGCTAAGGGACATATCAAGCTTTTCTGTCGTTTTAACATTAGCAAGCTGACTATCGAGTTCATCAAAACGCTGAATTCTGGCCTTTTGTTTTGTTGTGCGTGCTTTTGCCCCTCTTCTGATCCATTCAAGTTCCCTTCTAAAGAGGTTTTTCTGCTTTTCTATTGTTGCGGCTTCGTTTTCTCCTCTACTTGCCTTTGCTTCCAAAAAAGCTGCATAATTGCCTTTGTAACTGTAAAGATTTCCGCCATCTAGTTCAAACATTCTATTAGTAACCCGGTCAAGAAAATAACGGTCGTGAGTTACAAGCAAGAGTGCTCCCCTGTATCGCCCCAAATATTCTTCAAGCCATTTGACAGATTCAAAGTCAAGATGGTTAGTCGGCTCATCCAAAATCAGCAAATCTGGTGACTGAATCAAAACTTGCGCTAGGGCAACCCTTTTCTTTTGTCCGCCGGATAACTCCCCGATCTTTTTGTTAAAGTCTTCGATTCCGAGCTTTGTAAGAATTGTTTTTGCATCAGTATTCACTTCCCAGGCATTCAATGTATCCATTCTTTTTTGAATCTCAAAAAGTTCTTGCTGTATAGCTGAATCTTCTGGACTTTTGCCGAGCTTCATCAATGCCAGTTCATACTCTTTCTGCACAACTAGGATTGGGGCATTTCCTGCAAATACTTGCTCGAGTACGGTCAGTTCAGCATTTAACTCTGGCTGCTGGGCTGAATATGAAATGGTGTAGTCCTTCGGAGTGACAATTTCCCCTGAATCCGGCTGGTCAATGCCTGCCATTACTTTTAACAAGGATGATTTCCCCGTACCGTTCACTCCAATAAGGCCTACTCTCTCTTTTTCAGCGATTGTAAAAGAGATATTTTTAAAAAGCTCTTTTTCTCCATATGTTTTTGTTACATTCTCTGCAGAGATCATTTTCATGCTTGACCATTCCATTCTTTATAAAATTGCTGCAAATACTGTTCCATAAATTTGTGCCGTTCTTCCGCTATTTCCTTTGCGGTAACTGTATTAAACTTATCTTTTAGCCTTAACAGCTTTTCATAAAAATGATTGATCGAAGAGGAATTTCCATTGCGGTATTCGTCTTCAGTCATTTCATCTCTGACTTCAATGACTGGATCATAAATTGCCTGCCCTTTTTTTCCTCCATAAGCAAATGCTCTTGCAATCCCCAGTGCTCCGATGGCATCCAGTCTGTCAGCATCTTGCACAATTTCGGCTTCTCTGCTCAAAACCTTATTATTAAGTCCGCCTTTAAAGGAGATTGAATAAATAATATCTTTAATTTTACTTTTAGCTTCTTCATGTATTTCCAAAGTCGCCAGGAAATCGGAAAGCTTCTCTTCCCCTGCACCTTTGGAAGGATTAAGTTTTTCATCCGGTATATCGTGAAGCAAGGCTGCCATTTCAATGATAAAAAAGTCGCCTCGCTCCTCTTTTTTGGCTATGTATAGGGCATATTTACGCACCCGTTCAATATGATGCCAGTCATGTCCGGTTGAATCATCTCCCAGCTCATTCCGAACAAAATATTGTGTATTATGTATAATTTTTTTGTTCAATCATTTCACCTGCTTTCAAACTTCATTGTCCATTTTAACATTAGTCAGGGAAAAGAAACATCGGCAAGCATATTCCATTTTTCAGGGGGATCCGCTGTAAATGTGAACTTAGCGAATAAATTAATCAAACTTACGAATAAATATTATATTTAGCGAACAAAACTTAAAAATTAGCCAATAATCCAGTTTTCATCAGATAAAAGCCTGGATCAAGAAACCATTTTCATAGATTTCTTAGTCCAGGCTCCTATGATCTGTCCATTATTGTTAATCCAGGCCATTAAGCCAGCTTATTCCGAGTGTATTTTCCCCTGCATGGACTCCTATTGTTGCTCCTAGTGAATAGCAGCCAAATTTTATCGCAGGGAATTCCTTCTGCAGCTCTTCCTTCCAACTTTCAGCTTCATCAGGATGAAGTCCATATAAGATAAATACTTCTTTGAGCGGTTTCTTTTCATGTGAGTTTCTTAAAAGCTTCATAATTTTTTCCTTTGCCTTTTTCTCGCTCCTGGCTTTTTCCCTGACACTTAGCTCACCATCATGAACAGAGATAATAGGCTTAACATTCAGCATGCTTCCAAGAAAAAATTGAATCCCTGACATTCTGCCGCTCCGATGAAGCTGTTCAAGGCTTCCGATCAGGACATATGTCTCCCCGGTATCCCGCAGAATCTCAATTCTCCTTATAACTTCTTCAGCAGCTAATCCTGATTCCGCCCACTCCATACCCTTTAGGATCATTCTCGTTAAAGGGTATGAAAGAATCTTAGAATCTACACTGTATACTGGTATATCCACAAGCTGTGACGCCTGTTCACTTGAGGAAACTGTGCCGCTGAGCTTTGCGGATACAAGGACTGCAATAATCGCATCATACTTGCCTTTCAAATTTTCGTAAAGGTTCTGAAATGCTCCAATCGATGGCTGAGATGTCTTAGGGGGAGTATCAAGAGTTTTTAAACGCGCATATAGCTCTTCCGGTGTTAAATCAACTCCATCGGTATACTCATTTCCATCCATAATGATGGTCATGGGTATTTGATACAAATCAGGATGGTTTTTTAATTCTTCATTCAGATAAGCAGTGCTGTCGGTTACCCATGCAATTTTAGCCATTTTAAACCGCCCCCTTTATAATTATTTATATAGTATGTACGTAAATTAGACCAAAATAATGGCAGGGAGTGAACTGATACATTCACTCCAGCCGAAAACCTTATGACAGGAAAGGTTTAATTTTTGGATAAACCTTTAATGCTGTATTGTAAAAAATATCTTCATGATGCTCCTCAGGGATCAGCTCTTTAATAAAATCAATGTAAGTGCCAACCGGTGCAAGAGGCCAGTCAGTTCCAAACAATAATTTGTCATAGGAATCCGCAAAAACCAGGGCATGCCGTAGATGATCCAAAAATCTCCCTTCACTGTGTTTCTTCAATTCCTTTTCCGGTCCAACAATTAAGCCTGATAGATCTGCATAGACATTTGGATTCTTATAAATGATTTCAGCCCCTGTCAACGTCCATGGGTCTCCAAAATGAGCCATCAAAAAATTTACTTTTCGGTGTTTAACTGCAACTTCATCAATGGCCAAAGGATGTGAATATTTCAGCAATCCTCTTTCAGAATAGATATCACCGGTATGAAAAACTACCGGAACAAGATATTTGGCAGCCAGAGAGTATACAGGCTCATATACTTGATCATAAGCATAAAAGGGATAATATCCTAAATATATCTTAATACCTACTACATTAGGTTTTTGGAGGTCAAGTTCCAGCCTATCAAGTGCCTCTTGATTTACATCATATGGATTAATGCCAGGGCAATACACGATATTGGCAGGTATATTAGCTGCCAAATCAAGCCCCATAGGAGTCTTAGCCTCGTAGTCAGGAAAGCCCATTTGGTCTGTTTCTGTGAGGCCCATCGCAATGCTAAGGATCACATTTGCTTTTTCGAACTCTTCCTGGTGCCCTTTAAATGAATAATCAACTAAAGAGAGTTCATTTGCTGTATGGTGAAATGATTTAATATATGAAAAATGAATATGTGCATCTATAACTTTCATGTATTCTCCTTTAACAGAATTCTAGGTTGTACAGACTCTTAAAAATGGTTCCCTTGATGGTTCTTTCATCAAAGAGGATATAACCCGGTTTTGCCAGAATGGCTGCTTTTCTTTCAGAAATAACCTGGAATGCTTTTTTATTCATATATGCTTCAAGGTACTCACTATCTTTGCTCCCTACTACCTAAATATTCTCGGGAAAATGGCAGTTAGATATATAGTTCCCATCTGCGAGCTTAAATGATTGCTCTTCTATTCCAGCCTGATAGCGTGACTCTTCATCTTTGTCACGCACTGCAAGTGTAAGATCTGTCAAGGAACCGCCTGATAAAAACAAATCTGATATCCATTTTTCATCAGCAAGCATCTTTCCGCCTGCATCTTCAGCTTTTACCCAATGAGCAAGAACAGGAACACCTGGCAAAAGCGCAAAGTACTGGGTGTAATCAAGTCCTTTCCAAAGGGGATGATGTGTTATTTTCGTTCTGATGGCAAGTGCCGTCCATTCATTTCCATGAGAATCTATAAGACTCTTAAATTCAGCAGCAGTTTCCTCTTTTAACAAAGAAAACACACTCATATGTGAAGGCGCGGTTTTCATGCCGCCTGCCCATGGATGGAAGTATCAAGCCATTCCCGATTCTGATAGGAAAGCGAAAATAGACCAGGATAAAAATCCGGGGCTGCTTTAAGTCGGATGATGCCGTTATCGAGCATATATACTGAATTGCCGCCCTGGTTCTCCTTAAATGCATCCATATTACCTTCAGGTATAAGCAGAAGATCATTTAGCTCCTTTTTCTCACTATCCAGGCTGATGTCTGCCTTTACTAACGTTAGAGGCCTTAATTCCCCTTATAGGCAAATTCGCTGAAATCTTCTTCAATTCCTCTTTTTGTCTAAAACTTGAGGACTGTTTCTTTTCCTCATTCAGATAAAGCTCCATGGTACCATCCAGAAAGCTTGAACGATGGGTTTTTATGGTGTACTCCACTTCTTCCAAGCCGTCAGCAACAGGGTTTCCTCCATTAACAATCAGAGCCTTTTCATTTATTGGCTTAGCCTTATAGAATTCAGTCGTGTACGGCTTGCCAAGCTTAGGAATGAAAAACGCAAATGGCTGGTGCATATCTTCATTTCGGCCTGCCGTTATTTTATAATCAAATTTTCGAATATTCACCTGGCATATCCCGTTGCAAATATGCCAATACTCTTTTGATACTCCACCAAACTTCTGTCCGAAACTCTTGAGGGGCACACCAACTGCACTGCTGTTGAAGATAAGCTTGCCCCCATCATTCTTCTTTGCCATAATGGAGATCAACGGATTGTAAAACCCGTATTTCTTCACCCTATAAGGAATCCTAAGAAGTTTTCTTTCATTTATCAGAAGTTCTAAAGTGAATTCCCGTTGTGTTAAATCAACAAGTTCATCTTCTGAAAAAGATAAATGGAATCGGGCTTCCTCTTTAAGATTGTTTTCCACTTCCAGCTCCAGTTCTGCTTCCTGATGCAATAACCTTAGGTTTCCTTTGGATACACCTTTAATTTTAGCTGGCTGCTTTGGATGCAGCCCAAGGCGCAGCTCACATTCCTCGCCATCCAGCCAAACTTTAACCACTAAGGAAGGATGTGTTTTCCAGACACTTGGTTCTTCCCCTTCATGAACAGTTAATTTCCCGTTAATAAGGGCTTCACAGTCAACCAGCATTTCATATTCAAAAGCCGATTCAACTCTGCCTTGATTTTCGCCCGCTGCCCTAAATGAAACAGGCTTTCCAGTTTTATTAATAAACTTTAGCTTGAAATGTTGGGTTTCATTTTCGATTAATTCATAATCCTGCATAGTCAGTTCAAGAAGATACTGTTCGGTATTTATATAACTAATCCCTCTGCTTGTTCTTTCAAACCTTACCCTAGCAGCCTTCTGATCTTGTTTCCATTCATATTCATAAAAAGTAAAACCGTTTTCTTTGATTCCATCCGGCTTTACCTCAATTTCTCTTACACTGTCCTCATACCAATCAAGTTTTTCAAGCACCGGCTTAAGCAGCGGAGTTCGATACAGAGCAGGGATAAAATTCATGAGATGAGTCGTTTCATCTCTGTCTTCCCAGAAAAAACCGCATTTTTTATAAAGCGGCACAGCCTTAACATTCCCAGGCCATGTATATAAATCAAGACGAGGCCATCCCAATTCCACTGTTTTTTGAAGAGCTTCCAGCACAAGCATCTTTCCAATCTTTCTGCCATGATAATCTGGCCTTACATTAAGAAGCGGAATATATAGAGATCCTGTATCTTCCTTATATTCAGATAGCGCAACATCCGACTACCTCTTCACCATCCAAAGCTAAAAACAAAGCGATGTTCCCATTATTTGCTTCCTTCGTTTTCACCTGTTCTTCAGTCATGACGCAAGTATCCCCGCCCCAGCTATCGCGGCTAAGATTCCACATTTTTGCAACACCTGCAGCAAATCCCTCATGATACTCAGCCATTTTAATTTTGTCCGTACTTTGAATCATTTTTTGTCCTCCTGACTAGGTTACAACCTGTCTTTCCTCTTCACTTTCCTTGCCAACACTGAATTTTGTCCTCATTTGTCTTCTTCTCCTTACTATATTTTCAGGAGTGTTTTGCCATTCCTTCTTAATCGTATTAGCTGGATTACGTCTTGTAAATATAATTTTGAATTTTCCATACAATTTATATAAAAAATACCTTGCTCTAACCTAGAGCAAGGCGATAAGCAGGCAGCCTTATTAAAGGCTAATATTTTTAAGGGCTTGCAGGGAAGCAATCATATAATTAATCATTTCGGAAAGATCATCTATCTGTTCCTCGTAAACCAGCCGATTGAAAAGAACAAACGTTTCTGCTGTAACCGAATGATCTGCTCCCTCTGGGTTATAATTGACAGTTTGCTTGATCGTCCGTTCCCTTCCCCAAATGTCACGCAATATCTTCCGGTTTTCCCTAAAGAGCTGGGGATCATTGTTTAGCTGCATAGTAAACCTGACTGATACACGGCACCCTGCCAGCCTTTCAGACTTTCCCTCAGGCATAAGCTCAGCCGCCAAATTTTCAAGTCCTGCTTCCATTTTATAGGAACAGCTAATATCCTTCTCCCCAGCAATATCAGTAAACGTAATTTCATAACAGCGTGCCATCTTAGCAGAATTCAGGATATCGTTGCGGTCAATGATTCTAATCTCCCCGCTAAGATCGCGATCATAAAAACCGCCTTCCATCACAACCTTCATATTTTCAAAGGCTGTAGGGTCAAACATGGTCAGATCCTCCTCTAAAATAAACCAAGAGCATTGCCCTCCTCATCTACGTCCATATTCATGGCTGCAGGTGCCTTTGGCAGTCCAGGCATTGTCATGACGTCTCCAGTCAAGGCGACAATGAATCCAGCACCAATGGAAGGTTTCAGCTCCCTGATTGTGATGATAAAGTCTTTCGGCCTTCCTAACTTTGCCGGATCATCTGATAATGAATACTGTGTCTTTGCCATACAGATCGGCAAGCCGCCCCATCCAACACTTTCAAAATCCTGTAGCTGCTTTTTAGCTTTTGTTGAGTACTCAACTTTTCCCGCGCCATAAACCTTCTGGGCAATCATTTGGATTTTGTCTTCAAGCGGAAGAGATAATTCGTATAAATGAGTGAATTTATTCTCTTTTTCCTCTAAGATCTCCAGCAGCTTTTCAGCAAGCTTAATGCCGCCTTCCCCGCCTTTTTCCCACACCTCTGTAAGAGCCACAGGTATGCCAGCCTGACTGCATAAATCTTTAAGAGTCCTAACTTCATTTTCACTATCGGAAGTAAATCGGTTAATCGCAACAACGTATGGAAGCCCAAAGCTTTCAATTGTTTCAATATGCTTCTTTAAGTTGGAGAAACCTGATGCGAGTGCCACTGTATCCTCTTTGCCTAGCTCGTTTTTGGCTAAGCCGCCATGCATTTTCAATGCACGAATGGTAGCAACAATAACTACTGCTTCTGGGTCAATCCCTTCCGTTCTGGCTTTTATGTTCAAAAACTTTTCAGCACCAAGGTCAGCGCCGAATCCAGCTTCCGTTACAACATAGTCTGCCAGCTTAGAAGCAGCTGTTGTGGCAATCACACTATTGCAGCCGTGGGCAATATTCGCAAACGGGCCGCCATGAATCAATGCAGGCGTATGCTCAATTGTTTGCACCAGATTTGGCTTGACTGCTTCTTTTAAAAGCAAAGTAAGAGCGCCTTCCACCCCAAGGTCAGCAACTGTTACAGGCTGTTTTTCATAATTATAGGCAATGATCATTCTTCCCAGTCTTTCTTTTAAGTTCTGAAGATCGGACGCAAGGCATAAGACGGCCATTATTTCTGAAGCCACCGTAATATCGAACCCATCCTCACGCGGAACCCCCTGAAAAGCCCCGCCCAAGCCAATTACTACTTTCCTTAAAGCGCGATCATTCAAATCAAGCGCACGTTTCCATACAATTCTTCTATGATCGATGCTAAGCTGATTCCCCTGCTGAAGGTGGTTATCGATGAGTGCTGCAAGCGCATTATTGGCAGTAGTAATAGCGTGAAGATCTCCTGTAAAGTGCAAATTTATATCTTCCATCGGCAGCACCTGTGAGTATCCTCCGCCAGTTGCTCCCCCTTTAATCCCCATGGTTGGCCCAAGGGAAGGTTCTCTCATGGCAATCATTGCTTTTTTTCCGATCCTGTTAAATGCATCGCCAAGACCAACCGTTACAGTTGATTTCCCTTCTCCTGCAGGTGTGGGGTTAATGGAAGTGACAAGGATTATTTTTCCGCTTTCCTTCGTCTTTAGGTTTTTTAATGTCTTAGTGGATAATTTCGCTTTATATTTTCCAAATAGCTCGAGATCGTCATCCTGAAGACCGATTTTTTCGGCAATTTCTGCAATGGGTTTCATTGTTGATGCTTGAGCGATTTCAATGTCTGATTTCACAACCGGTTTCACATTCATTTTTATCCCCCTGAATCCAATATGTATAGGTTCCTTACAGCTATATTGTACCACTCCTGGATCAGATAATTGCCAGTTGTTTTTGATATTTTTGGATTTTCACGCACTAAAGCATTGATACTATTTTGAATCGTCTTTATAATAAGTTTAATTGAAATTTTGTCAGGGAGTTGATCACTTGCCAATTAAAATTCCTAAGCTGCTTCCGGCCAGGGAGATCTTAGAGGAAGAAAATATTTTCGTGATGGATGAGGACCGTGCCAAAAACCAGGATATCCGTCCCCTGAATATTTTAATCTTAAACTTGATGCCTGAAAAAGAAAAAACCGAAGCACATCTTCTGAGGCTGCTTGGAAACACGTCGCTTCAGGTTAACATCTCATTTTTAAAAACCGCCACTCATCAATCAAAAAATACGAGCCCGATGCATTTGGAGCAGTTTTATACAACCTTTGCCAAGATTAAGAATCGGAAGTTTGACGGGATGATTATTACAGGGGCGCCTGTAGAGCTGCTTGACTTTGTTCATGTGGATTATTGGGAGGAACTGACCGGAATTATGGAGTGGACGAAAACGAATGTGACCTCCACCCTGCATATTTGCTGGGGTGCACAGGCAGCATTATTTCATCATTTTGGAATTGGCAAATATGAACTTCCGGAAAAATGCTCAGGCATTTATGAACATGAAGTTCATGACAGAACCGAAAAGCTTTTGAGAGGCTTTGATGACATCTTCCTTGCCCCGCATTCCCGCCATACCGATGTCTATATAGAGGAATTGCTCAGGCACCCGGAAGTCAAATTGCTTTCCTCATCAGAAGAAGCCGGACCGTTTATCATGACTGCCAATGGCGGCAAACAAATTATGGTAACCGGCCATCTGGAATATGAGACGACCACTCTTGCCGAGGAATACACAAGGGATAAAAGCAGAGGCTTGCAGGTTCCATTGCCTAAACACTACTTCCCAAATGACAATCCAGGAAGCAAACCGCGTAATAAATGGCGTTCCCATGCTCATTTGCTGTTTTCAAACTGGCTGAATTACTATGTTTACCAGGAAACTCCTTATGAATGGGATTAAACTGGTATCTGCTACTGAGTAAGATGGGATTTCGCGGATAAAATGAAACTAGCGGTTATATTATTTTTTCGAGGAAAAGCAGTCAAAAAAAAGAGAAATAGCTTATGTCAAAAAGCCGGCTTAGGAGAGGTTTCCCTCTCAAAAACCGGCTTTTCTTTATGATTGCTGCGCATAATAAACTTCTTCAAATGGCTGAACCACGACAAAACCATTACCGGAAAATTTCATTTGGATCGACTCGCCGCTTCCTCTGCCCAGGAATGTTTTAAAAGAAATATCTGTTACAAATTCAGGCTCCAGCGTTCCTGACCATGCAACCGTAGCATTGGGATCTGTGTATACCGGGTTGTCCGGCGAAACCATAAGTGTGAGCGGTTCATAATGGGAGGTGATGGCCACCATGCCCGATCCTTCCAAACGGACATTGAATAATCCGCCGGCAAGCATCCCTGCCATTCTCTTCATAAGCTTAATGTCCCATTTGATGGAAGGCTCAAATGCCAGCAAGTCGTTTCCGTTTACAAAAATAGAATCACTACTAAGATTCAGTATGGAAATCTTCTTCCCCTGGTCAGCAAGATATAGTTTACCGCTGCCCGTTGCTTTCATCAAAGCCGTGCCTTCTCCTGTGAGGGCCTTTTTAAACATTTTGCCCAATCCGTGCTCCAGGATCCCTTCACGCTCAAACTTTATCTGTCCGCGGTAAGAGACCATACCGCCTGCTTTTGCCCAAACTTGATTGGTTAAATTGATTTCAAGCATTCGCGGTGTCTCAAGTTCAAATAGACCCTCACCTTTATCCTGCTGTTTTGTCTGATTTACAAACTCTTCGATTGAGTAACGGCTCATTTGGTTAACCATTCCCTTCCTGTTTTTTATTCTCAAGCATGAAAATCCACATAAAAGATAAAGCCTGTTTCAAGTCAGCGGTCAATGAACCTTTTGGAAGCTGTTCAGATGCCTTTTTATAAACACCTATTTCATCAATTTTTTTCCACCCGTTCTCTTCGGATAGCTTCTCAAATTCCCATGGCATCATCGTGTTGCATATCACTTTTTCTTTATATAGCCGGCGGAAACTGTTTATCCGCGGTGCAGCTGTTGGTCCCAGTATGCCAATACATGCCCTTCCTCCGGTCTTAACCACTCGATTCATTTCTTTCAGGACTTCAAGTGGGCTTTCAGTCCATTCAAGCGAATTGATGGCAAGTACGGCATCAATCGCCTCATCCTTAATCGGCAAACACGAAATATCACCCTTTTTAAATTCAGCGCTCGTTTCGGCATTTAATGCTTGAGCTTTTTGTATCATTTCCTCCGAAACATCGATTCCCGCCACATTGTAGCCCGCCAAAGCGAGCTTATATGATCCGTATCCATCCCCGCATCCCAGGTCACATACCAATGAACCTTTTTTGACATGCTTCTCAAAAAAGGAAATGATGTCTTTCCGGCTGCCTTCTTCCCACATTTCACGGCTCTTTAAATTCCATATTTCCGAATTTTTATCCCATAGCTTTTCAGCTTCTGCGGACCAGTTAAATGAACTCATCCCATCCCTCCACCTTTGCTTACGTTTCTTCCAATCAGTGAGATTTTCTTTTTTATCCCCCACTGATTGATAGTTGAACCAATCGCAGTTGGACTCCCACTTATCCCCCTACGATTTCTCTGAGTCTTGAAGAGAGAGTTTTACTGCCCGTAAAACTGCGATAAAAAGTTCCCAATATTTTTAATTCGTCAAGAGCAGCAAAAATCCCTTTGATTATAAAACTTCAAAAACGGCAACACTACTGTTAAAAAAGGCATAAAGGAGTGTTTACTATGAATGGAGAACAGCTTGTAGCAGTGCACAGAAACCATAATGGGGAGGTTATTTCGTTTCAAACTTCTGAAGGGCGAATTATATCTTATCGAAAAGCTCTGCAGGAGGCTGAAGACGGATTGATTGAAGGCATCCCAATTACTGTAGGCGAGAAAGGCTCAATGCATCTGAATCCTTCAGCCGTTTTTTCTTTTGATGAGTTACCAAGTTTCTATTAAAGTCCCTGAAAAGTTAAAAAACCTGACAGCTTGTCAGGTTTTTATTGTTCTTCTTCATTTTTTCGCTGAATTTCTCTTAAGACTTCTATGCGGCTTTCATCTTCCTCAAAAAACTGAACCAGGTCACCAACCCGATCGATTGAATCCCAGCTTAGATGATGCTCGATTCCTTCCACATCTTCATAAATATTTTCTTCTTTGACTCCTATGATGCGCAGAAGCTGTTCAAGAAGCTCATGGCGAAATACAAGCCTTTTGCCGATCTTCTTGCCTTTTGGCGTTAAAATCAGCCCCCTGTATTTCTCATAGACAAGATACTCATCTTTATCAAGCTTTTGTACCATTTTTGTCACAGAAGAAGGATGCACAGACAACGCATCGGCTATATCGGAAACTCGGGCATAGCCTTTATCTTCAATTAACATATATATTTGTTCAATATAATCTTCCATACTTGGTGTTGGCATCACGCAACCTCCTGCCAATTAGAAAAGCTTAGAGCGCCTTGATCACGAAGGAACGCAGACTAAGAACGCCACGTCCTGCAGCAACCCCCATCCTCCCAAAAGCTGACGCTATAGGTCGTGCGATGTTTATGCTGACGAGGCCTTCCTTGTCCTGGGGGCCTCAAGCACAAGACGGATCTCCCAGAAAGGCGTTCTTTGCCTTTTTGGGAGGAACGGCTTGTGACCTCGAGGGGGTAGGCGCTGGAGCTAGACAGTTTCTCGACTTTAAAAATTATATACTTTCTTACTCTGTTAGAAAAGCGCAAGCGCACTGTTCACTTTCAAATATCATCTCTTTGTTATATCTAAGACTTTTACGATTTTACTACAGATGGGAAATAGAGACAAGAAGATATGTCACATAAAGTCAAATTAAGCCTTTTGCGGGAAGGCAAATTTAATTGTGTTTTCTTGTCCGTTCCAGGATAATTTAGCTGAAAAGCTTTTTTCTTTTCCCTTGCTTGAAAAACCTTCTACTAATTCAGTCTCCCCATCTTGTAATAGCTGTTTCAGAAGCTTTTGCGTGACCGATTTACCCATGATCTTTTTGGAGATAGTGAAGCTGCATTTCGTTTTATTGTAATTGGTGCAGCCGTAGAAGCTTCCTTTATCAACAACTTTTCCATCGCACAGCTTGCATTTCCCCAAATTTGCTACCTTTCTTTGTTTGAACTTCGCTGGCGTGAAACCTTCTTTATCTTCTTCAGAGAATGTCCATTTTCCTGCATTGTTAATAGAAGCATCAATAAGGTGGGCAACCATTTTATTTGTTTGCTCCATAAACTGTTTTGGGGAGGCAGCTCCATCTGAAATATCTTTTAAGCGCTTCTCCCATTTCGCTGTCATTTCCGGTGAAGCGAGGATTTCTGACCCAATGGCCTCTACCAGGATGTTTGCTTTAGGGTTTGCATACACAAGGTTCTTCTTTATATCAATATATTTACGGTCTTTAAGCATTGTTATAATGCCGGCCCTTGTCGCTTCTGTCCCCAGGCCTTCCGTTTTCATCAAAACTTTTTCAAGCTCTTTATCCTCAATCTGCTTTCCTGCTGTTTTCATAAGGGTAATCAGCTGTCCCTCAGTATAGCGTTTTGGCGGCTGTGTTTTGCCCTCCTTTACATCTGCCTTAACCACTGTACCTTGATCGCCTGCCTGCAGTGAAGGTAGGACCGGTTCGTTTTCCTTTTCCTGCTGCGGGATGACTTTTCTCCAGCCTTCTTCCAGCTGCACCTTCCCCTTTGATAAAAAGACAGCCCTGCCATCTACAAGCGTTTTAATGGTTGTATATTCAGTAACAGCTTTTCCATAATGGGCAGCGACTAAGCTCTTCGCGACAAGATCATATAGTATTTTTTCATCCGAAGAGAGCATTTGAAAATTAGGCACTTGTTCTGTCGGAATAATGGCATAGTGGTCAGTAACCTTCTTTGCATTTACATACCGTTTATTTTGCTTGATAGAGCTCATGGGGAGAGGAAACAAACCTTCATACTCCTCTTTAGCTTCAATTTTTCTAAGGATTTCAGGGAACATTTCCGCTTCTCCCTCTGTTACATGCCTGGAATCGGAACGGGGATAGGATACAATTCCTTTTTGGTAAAGCTTCTGCAAGACATCAAGCGTCTTTTTAGGCGGGAATTTAAATCTCCGGTTGGCGTCTGCCTGCAATGAAGATAAATTATAGAGCATCGGCGGTAGGAATTCCTTCTTTTCAGCCTGAATCTCTTTCACTTCGGCATCTTTATCCCTGCAAAAAGCTGTAATCTTATCAGCAAGCTCTTTCGTCTTTATTCTTGATTCTCCATCATTTTCCCATTTGCCTGTATATTTTTTTCCGTTTATTTTAAACTGGGCAGTAACCTCCCAAAATGGTTCAGTTATGAAGTTTTGAATCTCTTTTTCCCTTTTCACAATTAATGCCAGGGTAGGCGTCTGAACTCGTCCTACCGAAAAAACATCTGAAAAGCCCTGCTGCTGCAGAAGCAGGCTATACAGACGTGAAGCATTCATCCCTACGACCCAGTCAGCACATGCTCTTGTATAGGCTTCGTAATATAGATTCCTTGTTTCGCTTTCTTCAAGCAGGGCAAGGAAGCCTTCCCTTATAGCATTTGGTGTTAATGAAGAGATCCATAGCCTTTTCATTGGGACTCTCGATCCTGTGAGCCTTAAAATATTTCGGATAATCAGCTCACCCTCACGCCCTGCATCCCCTGCATGAATGACTTCTGTAAGATTTGGATTAGAAAGAAGCTGTTTTATAATATTAAATTGCTTAGCTTTATCCTTTGTAACTTCATATTGAAATTGCTCAGGAATGATGGGCAATGTGCCAAGCGACCACTTTTTCCATTCCCTATTATACGTTTCTGGAGCAGAAAGCTGGCAGAGATGACCTACAGCCCATGTTACATGGGCCCCCTGAGGAAAAATATCATTCGGCTGGATTTCAATGTACCCTTGATGTTTCTTTATTTTAAAAATAGAAGCCAGCGTTAATCCCTGGTCGGGTTTTTCCGCAATTATTAATTTCATAGTTTAGCTCCCTTTATATGAACAAAATATAGATATCTATTTTAATATTAACCTAAAAATTTAGCAAAGAGAGTTTAAAAAGCATCATAGTCATGAATTTTTTATCACAATACCTTAATAAATTGAGAATGATTTCTGCATTTAAAGAAAAGAAGAATCCAAAAAAGGATTCTTCTAAAAGGAACTTCTCCATTTGTCTATCTTTTTAAAATAATGGCTCTGTTAAATGGGGCTGTTGATTTCCGTTCCAGGCAATCGCTTTCCGCGGGGCGGGAGGAGTCGATTGCCTTCCACTTCAATCAACTATGTAAAAATCACCATTAAGCCTTTCGCCGATCATTCTTTCCTGTATGGTTTTATCGTAAGGTTCTTCTGGATGTACCACTTATTTTCTGTGACAATGTTGGAGACAGTCAAGATCATAGATGGGATTTTTTCAACATTAAAAACGATGATGCCCAATTGGTCATTCATGATGATAAATGAATCTCCATGCGAAAACATAGGCAGGTCGCGGCCAAGCTGAATGATGGAACTGATGATAGCCTGTTTTTCTTCCGCTTCAATTTGGATATTAGGAGAAAACCTTAAGATCCAATCCTGATTCTGAATGGAAAACCTGTACATTTCCTCACCCTTTTAAAACAAGATAATTAATAATAAATATGAAAAATACAATTAAATATGATATAAAAAGCAAAGTATAAAAACCAATTTTTAATAAAATTTTAAATATTTAAAATTTTTTATTGTTTTTTGTAAAAAAGCGCTCGGATTCCTTGACGTAAAGTGCCCATTCGTGTATATTATAATCATCATTTAACAGAATATATTTCCGTTATTTCAAAAAATATCTGTTCTATGTTTTGTTAAGTGATAATATTCATCTAAGACACGAGAAGTGTCTTGAAAGGCTTAGGAGGAAAAGTAAACATGCAAAACGGTAAAGTAAAATGGTTCAATAACGAAAAAGGTTTCGGTTTTATCGAAGTTGAAGGCGGAGACGATGTGTTCGTACATTTCACTGCTATCCAAGGCGAAGGTTTCAAATCTTTAGAAGAAGGCCAAGAAGTTTCTTTTGAAATCGTTGAAGGAAACCGCGGACCTCAAGCTGCAAACGTTGTAAAACTTTAATTTAAAATATAACGATAAAAAGGCTGGCATCTGCCAGCCTTTTATATTGAAACTGCCTGGATCATGACAGCTTGCTTCCAATAGATTTAATTTTTTCACCTACTGTACATTCTGTAATGCAAAAACGGTGAGCATATCTGCGGCCTTTTTCCTCTTTATGATGTTTATGAAGGAAACAGCCTTTGCAAAAGCTTGCCATAAGCTCTTCCACTTCATTAAATATTTCCTTTCTGCTCAAATTTTCCACGCCTTCCTTGTTCCGATTATATAACCTGCATTCTGCTATTGATGAATTTCCCTTGGAGTGCTTGGCCAGCCAATTTATCTGCTTCCTTATTTTCGTTGCGCGGAATCGGTCTATATTTAGGCAGAATGCCAAGTTTTTTAATCTTTTCTTCAATTCGATCAAGCCAGCGATTAAGATTTTCTTCGTAACATGGCCATTCACCTTCCAGCTGCTTCAAAACGACCTGGGAATCTCCCTTGAATTCACATGTCATATGATGGACACCCATTTCTTCAAGAAGGTTAACGGTAAAATAAATTGCAGCATATTCTGCTTCATTATTATTATCCATTTCATCAAAAAGCTCGTTGGCCCTTACACGGTATTTCTTTTTGCCCTGCTTATAATAGATGACTGCTCCAAGCCCTGCCTGGTTTGTTTCTTTATTAAATCCGCCGTCAAAATAGACGGTAATATCATGAGGGTCCTCTTCAACTTCGGTTAGAAGCTTCCGGATTTCCTTGGTATTCCAAGAGGTGCCAATTTCGTCATAATAAATAACATCTTTGCCCTTGCCAGACCTTTCTATGTCCTCTCCTGCGAGCAAAGCTAATTCCCCGTCAATCCAGTCTGAAGCAAAATGAACATCTTCATTCCCTTTAAGTTTATATTTCCATTCCACTTTATATTTCATTTTATTTCAGCCTCTCTGCACTTTTTTATCCGAATAGCCTATATGAGAACTGTTTGCAATTGTTTCATTTTATACTTTCCTTATTCTATTACTAACTGAGTATATTTCAAGTTATAATGGTCAATGACAATCAGATAGACATTGCGGTTCGAAAACTCCCGCATTATCAAAACTAGGAGGATAAACATGTTTAATGAATGGTTTGGATTATTTTTTGCAATCGTCAATTTTATATTAGTATTAGTGATTTATCGTCTTTTTGGCAAAACAGGCTTGTTCGTATGGATTGGATTTTCAACTGTAATAGCGAATTTGCAGGTGGTTAAAACCGTCGAAATGTTTGGCCTGACTGCTACATTGGGCAATGCGATGTATGGGACAGCTTTCTTCGTCACCGATATCCTGAACGAAAAATATGGAAAAGACGATGCGAAAAAGGCGGTTTGGCTTGGGTTTTTTACCCTTTTGGCAATGACCCTTATCATGCAAATGGTATTATTATTTAAACCGCATCAAACCGATTTTGCCCATGAAGCTCTCAGCACGATCTTTTCCATCCTGCCTCGGATTGCAGCTGGAAGCCTGGCTGCCTATTTAATCAGCCAGATGACTGATGTTTATATCTTTACCTTTTTGAAAAAGAAATTTCCAAAAGAGAACCAATTTTGGATTCGGAATAATGGCAGTACCATGATCAGCCAGCTATTGGACACACTGATTTTTGCAAGCATTGCTTTTCTTGGCGTATTTCCAATAGAAGATTGGATTCAAATATTTCTCACTACATATGTACTTAAATTCCTTATCGCAATACTCGATACACCATTCGCTTATATCGCTAAACGATTTCAGGTAAAATAATAAAAAAGCGGAAGCGCCTTGCCCACCCCCGACAAGCACAAGCCGGACCTCGAGGGGGTAGGCGCTGGATGGAGATGGACAGTTATCAGGGTTCAATACTTTATACTTTTTTCGTGAACAAAGTGGATGCCGTAGTGGTATCCTTTTTATGCATTATTAGATAATTTTATGATAAACTACATTTAGTTTACCCTATTACAGTATTAAAACGGGTGAAACAAATTCTTGCTGACAATTAATCTGACTTGAAGAGATCAGGAGGCAGTAAAATTGATTGAGGTATTTATTGATGGAGCAAGCGCCGGAAATCCAGGTCCCAGCGGAGCTGGCATCTTTATTAAAAATAATGGCAGGGTCGAGCGATTCTCCATCCCATTGGGTGAAATGGAAAATCACGAAGCTGAATATCGTGCATTTGTACTTGCACTTGAAATATGTATGGAAAAGGGGTATAAAACTGTTTCATTCCGGACTGATTCACAGCTTGTTAACCGTGCTGTGGAAAAAGAATTTGTCAAAAACAAAAAATTTGCCCAGCTGCTTGAAGAAGCAATACAGCTCTCAAGACAATTTGATTTATTTTTTATGAAATGGATCCCGAGTTCGGAAAATAAAGCTGCTGATGAATTGGCCAGAGCTGCAATCCGAAAAAATAAAATGAAAGGGCAAGAAAACGAATGAAAAAATCATCAGTATTTGCAGATATTAGCCTTTTGCTTGTTGCACTAGTTTGGGGATCTACCTTCGTGATCGTGCAAAACGCGATTGCATTTTTGGAACCATTTTCTTTCAATGGTGTACGCTTTTTCCTTGCAGCTCTTTTGCTGGGAGGATGGCTTGTCCTTCTTGAGAAAGAACAGCTAAAGCAAATGAATAAAAAACTGCTGACTTCCGGAGTCATCATGGGCCTTTTTTTATTTATAGGCTATGCATTCCAGACAGTTGGCCTGCTTTATACGACCTCTTCTAAAGCTGGCTTTATTACCGGATTAAGTGTGGTTATGGTACCCGTCTTTTCGTTTATGCTATTAAAAATTAAGCCAGGGATTAATGCTATAGCAGGTGTCTCTATTGCTACTGCAGGGCTATATCTGTTGACGCAGACGGATAAAGTGTCAGTGAATACGGGTGATGCACTAGTATTTATTTGTGCAATTGGTTTCGCCCTTCATATTATCTTCACGGGAAAATACAGCAGTAAATACCCCGCACTACTGCTAACAGTCATCCAGATCGCCACGGTAGCGCTTTTATCAATGATTTTTGCCATTTTCACAGAGAATTGGCAGCAAGTATTCCAGCCTGAAATTTTATTTAAATTTAATGTGCTGGGGGCTCTCATCATCACTTCTCTTTTTGCGACAGCTATTGCTTTCTTTGCACAAACAACTTTTCAGAAATACACTACTCCGACAAGAGTTGCGCTGATTTTTGCCATGGAGCCTGTTTTTGCAGCCGCCACTGGATATATTTGGGCAAACGAAGGGCTTTCTAATAGTGCAGTGCTTGGCTGTTTGCTTATTTTTGCTGGGATGGTTTTTGCAGAAACCCCAGCTAAGAAAAACATTTTCATCTGGAAAAAAAAAGCAGCTTCCTGAGGGCAGCATGGCAAAAGGCGTGTTCGTAACCGGACACGCCTTTTTAAATGATCGATTTTTCTTTTACGAATTTAATTGCTTCATGCCTGCTGCTTATATTCTTAGAAACCAGTGTCTCAAGCAATGAAACATAAAAACTGCCATCAAATGATTTTTGTGCCTTCAGTGTTAACTCAATCGCTGCATTTGCAAGCTCATCTGAAGCATTTGTATAATTTTTGCCAAAATAAATGAAACCAATTGCGTCTTCACGGAATTGAAAACCTTTACTTTTCAAAAAATGCAAATATTCTTCAACTGTCTTCACAAACTTATCCCTCTTCTCCTGCTCCCTTTGCTTCCTCCTAAATCTTACTTGAATTTTCGACCATTATCTACTTTTTTCTGCAAGTATGAAACAGGGGTGTAAAGTAATTGTTATTTATTTTTCTTTGTAAGAAGATAGCCGAGTGTACCTGTAAGCACTCCGAGAAGGGCTCCCCCCAAAACCTCTGCAGGCTGGTGGCCGAGCATCTCTTTTAGCTTCTTTGGGCCTTTTTCTTCGAACTTTACTGTTTCATCTTTATGAATCTTATCAACCAGCTCGCCAAGGCTGTTTACTTTTAGAGTAAGCTCACCAGTCTGGCGTCTGATCCCTTGTGCATCATACATTACAATCAAGCCATAAACAAGCGATAGAGCAAAATCAACAGTTGGAATCCCCCGCTTCAAAGCAATAAACGTAGTTAAGGAAGAAACGCCAGCCGAATGAGAACTTGGCATACCTCCCGTCTGGAAAAACAAATCCGGACGAAGCTCTCCCTTTTTCACGTAATGGATCGGAATCTTCAGACCCTGAGCCAATCCTATACTCAAAAGAGCTACATAAACTCCCTTATTCATTCAGACTCACCTCTTTTATATTGTGAAGTATGCAGATTGTTATTATTCCTCCAGCAATAGCTGATTAGCGTTTATTATCATTGTGAATTAAACCCCAGCCCATCTGAAGAACAATGGGCAGCATCAGTTTTTAAATTGTACCCTCCTTCGTAATGATTAAAACACAAAGACTTAAACAATAATAAGGTTATCACACTGGTTATTTAGTAGGGAGGTGAACCACTTGAGCAAAAATGGACATACAAACAGAGGAAAAAAGGCTCCGGGCGTAAACCCTCAAGGATACGGACAAGATGCTGAATTTGCAGAAGAGCCGAAGAGCAAGCTGGAAAATGCGGCGAAAAAAAAGAATACTAAATGATTTGATATAGCTGCCTGGAGTGGGTAGCTATTTGTTATTTGGGGTAGTGAGAGAGCACATGCTGATTTTCCTGATTTGTGCCCGCCCACCTTTCCTGCTCGGGAAACTATCTGTTAGGCATCACTCTTTCTGATTGATGCCCCAACACCCGTACAAGCAGCCACTGTGTATGGATAAAATATAAAACCCCAGACCAGAGCCTGGAGTTCCATCCTTTAAGCATATTCTTTTTTCAGATCGAGAAAACGGTGAAGGCCATGGAATTCTATTTCGGTGAATTTTCCGATGACTTTCTCCCGATCCATTGAGAATGCAGCGGTATCCAGCGGACATTCAACAGGTACATCGCATTTGATTTCTGCAAGCTGCCTGCTCAAATGGAGCATTTCGAGATCTTGTTCAATCTTTGTGCGCTGCCCTTTTGTCAGGTGTTCCAGATTTTCAAGTACACCTTCGATATGCTCATACTGCTGCAAAAGCTTTAATGCTGTCTTTTCGCCTATTCCTTTTACGCCAGGATAGTTATCGCTTGTATCGCCCATAAAGGCTTTAAGATCGATTATCTGTTTTGGTGTAATGCCTTTTTCTTCATAAAAGGTTTCTGTGGTATGCACCAGGTAATTGCCGTAGCCTTTTTGCAGCAGAATAACAGAAATCTTGTCATCCAAAAGCTGCAGAATATCCTGGTCTCCTGTAAGAATGAATACATCTGCTTCTTTGCTGGCTTTTTTCGCAATCGTTCCGATGCAGTCATCAGCTTCAAACCCCTCTAGTCCAATATTCGGAACATCAAAAGCTTCAACGACTTCCTTTACGAGATCGAATTGAGGAACTAGCTCAATGGGTGCTTCCGGGCGGTTTGCTTTATAACCATCAAACATTTCGGTACGGAATGTTTTGCTGCCCATGTCCCAGCAGACAGCCACGTGAGTTGGGCTAAAGGATGAAACAGCGGTCAAGAAGTGTTTAACAAAACCATATACCCCATTAGTGGGGATTCCTTTTGAATTTATCATAAACTGGCCGGATACAGCGGTGGCAAAATAAGCCCTGAATAATAGCGCCATACCGTCTACAAGCAGCAGTGAAGATTTATTTTCGTTCATTTCTTCGCCTCCCGGTTATATTCATAAATACCATTATAACATGGGAAACTTCCACAATTCCCTTGAAATGTTTTACAGAATCATTCGGTTTCCTGTATCAATTCAACTCCATTTTCCTCCAGCTCGAAATAAGTTGCAATTCTGGCCCTGCGAACATTGACATTCAATAAATAGGCATAGGATGTTCCATCTTTAATCGTAAAAATTAGCTTATCATCCGACATGATGCCCATTTCGTTTTTTACGGTCTGTCTTGCCTGCTTAATTTCAGACCACTCATAGTGCTTCTCTTCTAGACTAAATAAAAGATTAAAATAAACACCGTTTTTATCAATGTAATGATAATAGTCAAAGCTTAAGATAACAGTGGCTAGCGATGATAAAAATCCTGCTCCGATAATGACTTTCGCGAACATGCCAAACTTTCCGGCACTATGAAGCCAAACCCCTGTTATCATGAAAACAGCCACTGCTGCCAGGGCAATACTAAATGTTAAATAAGCAGCTTTAGGAGCTTCAAATACCCAAGTTCCTTCTGGCTTGTAAAATTGTGCCTGAAAAGGGGAAAGTAAAAAGATCGGAATAAAAATGGCTGACAAAATCAGAATGATTGCAGTCGTTACCAAAATCTGACTTATATCTGTTTTTTGCTTTTTTGAAATTGTATACCCTGTAGTATTCATATATACCCTTAATTATTCTGAATCTATTAAATCTTTTAAATTATATAATATTTTTAACAGTAAAAAAATCCCTTTTCAAAAAAAGGGATTTCACTATTTTTCGACAGTCACTATTTCATTTTCTTCATATGAGATCCAATCACTGAAGCTTCCTGCATATAATTTAACATTGCAATAGCCTGCTTCCTTTAAAGCCAGAAAGTTTGGGGCAGCTGTAACACCTGAACCGCAATAGACGATTACAGGCTTGTCTTTTTCAACATCGGCAAATCTTTTCCCCTGTTCGTTTGCTTCTTTAAATCTACCATTCCCATAAGCCTCTAGCCAGACTTTATTAATTGCTCCAGGTATATGGCCTGCCTTTTTATCGATGGGTTCCTCAATCCCCCTATAGCGTTTCGCCTCTCTTGAGTCAATTAGCGCACCTGCATTTCTGCTTTCTGTCTGTTCTTTAACCTCTACATAAGTTGCTAGGATATCAGGCTGCAGCTCAACATTTAAAACAGCAGGTTCGAATTTAGGCATCTCGCTATTTACAGGATATTCGCTCTCAAGCCATTCTTTATATCCCCCGTTTAAGACATACACTTGCTCATGTCCTAAATACCGCAGAAGCCACCAGAAACGAGAAGCAAATGCTCCTTCACCGCCATCATAAGCGACCACTATGGTCTCCCTGCTTATTCCAGCTCTCTCGAGGTTTTGCTTTAACTGATCCGGATTTGGAAGAGGATGCCTACCTCCGTGTTCCTCGACCGGACCCGACAGATCTTTTTCAAGATCAAAATAAACCGCATTTGGAATATGGTTTACCTCATACTGGCTGTTCCCTTCATTAGGTGACCCCAACTTGAAACGGCAATCGGCGATTCTTATATTTGGCTTATCAAGTTGGTTTAAAAGCCATTCCTTTTCAACAATATACTTCATCCCAGCCTCTCCCCTTTTCTTTTTTCCATCAGCCTGACAACATGTTCCTTTGGCGTCCAGCAGTCAAATTGATAATCCGGTTTTGTTTCATAGCCAAGTCTGCTGCAATTATAGTGCATTCCTTCATTACGCTTTTCAATTTTAAAGTTAACGCAAGTAGCACAAACATGAAAAGAATTTTTTTCCATAGCTCTCCCTTTTCCTACACAGACATACTGCCTAAATTCCCAGCAGCTCCCAAAGCCATTCATTTAGAGCTGATGCCGAACTGTTCACGTTCTTTAAACTTTCTGCAACAGCTGACATTTCCTCTTTTTCTATTTCTAGTCTGACAATCATTAAGTCGGCATAATTATCTTGAATCAGGCGTCCGCTTTTCTTTTCTTCAGCCAGATCTCGATAAAAAAGCGTGAAATCATTTTCTTCCTTCAAGAGAAAAAGCCCTTCGAAAAGAAAATGTCCATTTAAGCGGTCCGCCTGAAGAATTTGCTTCCCGATCAGATATGATCTCACGGCCTGTATAAGCAGTTTCTGCTTTTTCTCTGTGATTATTTCAATTTTGGCCGCTTCTTTCAAGTTGCGGATAAAAAGCTGCCTGTAATGCTGAAATAATTTATAGGGAGAGAATTGTTCTTCCACTATTCTCTGCAGCTTTACAGAAAATTGGCCCCTATCCCTGTATATAATGGGTGAAAAAGCCCATTCATACATACTTGGGTTGGACTTTATCATCAGGCCGAATGCTTTATAAATATCCCAGCCATGCGCATCAAAAGGATGTTCTGTGTCGAAAACCTCCTTGGCACGTTCAAGGGAAAGATAAGCTTTGATGTCCCTGTGTTTAAATATGAAGCGAACATCATAGTCAGATTCCGCATCATCAGTACCCCATGCCCTGCTTCCCGCCTCACAAGCAAATAGGATGTCGATATTATATTTATCTTCTGCAGCGGACAGCCATTTTTCCATAAGAAAAGCAGCAACCTTTCAAAAAATTATTCGTTTCGCGCAATTACCCTCTCAATTTGCTGAAGTTCTTCCATCGGGAAATCTTCCTTAAGAGCAGAGGTGATTCCTTCATAATACTCATTGGTCTGTTCACTCAGTGAATTGAGCAGCCGCTCAAATTCTTTTGTCAGCAAGCTGTTGTAATGGAACTTCAGCCTTGCACATTCTGCCTGTAAATAACCGTCAGCAGGTTCCTGAAGAATACTCTCAAGCTCATCAGCCAATAATTTACGCTCATTTTTCTCAAAGAAGGATTTCGGGTTTTTAAAATGGGATAAAGCCTTTTTAAACAGATTTGGGTCTGCGTTTGTAAAAGCGGATTCAAATTCTATTCCGTCCATTGATGATGCTTCATATGAACTGTATGACAAATCACTATTTACACCTGAAGCTGACTTGGCGATTATTTCCTGCTGCTGTAAAAGAAGCTTCCCGATATATGTTTCCAGCCTCAAGGTTGTGGCGCGGAGCTCCTGTGCAAAATCAAAGCCAAAGCTGAAAAGAAAATCATCAAGCGCTGCTTTAAGCATCTTCTTCAGATTTCGCCCATCATCCTTTAATACCGATGGGTTGAAAGCTTCTTTAACAAAATCTCCAAAACGCAAAAATACCCTCTGTTTGATATAAAAAACTAGCTCATCTGTTTCTTGCTCCAGCCTTTGAGAAAGAAGCTCCATTTTTTGTTTTCGGATCATGCCAATTATCGTTTTATGTTCTTCTTTTAGCATCTTGAGTTTTTGAAGCTTAACATCTTTGTTTTCCTGAGAGGAAGAGATATAAGATCTTAATTGCCCTAATAAACGCTTCCACTCAGTTTCTGCTGAAGAGATGGAGATATTAATCAAGTCTTTATTAATAAAAGAGTAAAAGCTTTTTTCAAAAGAACTGATATTGGATCTTTCTTCTTTGCTGCTATCCAGCTTTTCTGCCATTGCTTGAAGGCTGGAAATCCCAAACAAATGCGGTCGGCGGATACCGTATTGTATTAGCTGGTCTTCTACATAGTCCAGCACTGTTTCTTTTTCTTCCTCATCATTTGCCAGATCAATCGCATTGACAATAAAGAACATTTTATCCAGGGCGAATGTGTCTTTTACCCTTCCCAATTGAATAAGAAACTCACGATCTGCTTTGGAGAAAGCGTGATTATAATAGGTTACAAAAAGAATAGCATCTGAATTTTTAATGTATTCAAACGCAACACCTGTATGCCTTGCATTGATGGAATCCGCTCCAGGTGTATCAACAAGTGTGATTCCCTGCCTGGTCAAATCGCAATCATAATATACTTCGATCATTTCTACAAAGCATGATTTCTCCTCATTGGCCACATAGTCCTTAAACTCTTCAAGATTAGCTTCGATTGTGTTTCCAAGCAAATCACGGAACGTATTAAATCCGCGCAAGAAAGCATTTAGAAAGGCAAAATGCGTCTTCTCATTAGCATCAAAGTCGTGGTTGGAACCAGTTATTTTCTTAATTGCAGCTGCAGCATCCTCAAAACTGCTGGCTGAATAATCAAAGACTTTTAGAGAATGATTAACATCATTAAAAATTGATTCGGAATCTTTAACTTTTACCAGAACAGTCCCGTGAGCCTTTTCACTCGAAACAGGCTTAATCTTATTGATAGCTGCTGTTGTCGGGTTTGGGGAAACGGGCAGCAGCTTTTCGCCAATCAAGGCATTGGCAAAAGAAGATTTCCCCGCACTGAAAGCTCCAAAAAGCGCAACAGAGAACTCTTTGCTCTCAAGCCTTGCTGCTTTTTCAGCTAAGTCTGCAGAAATTTTTCTAAAACCCGGAAGGTCTTTAACAGTCTGAGCAGTGAAGTTCAGCTTTTCTATAACTGACTGAACCTCTACGGACGGTACCTCAGCCTCAGCTTCATCCTCCTGAGGCTGTGCCGATTCCTTTATTTCCTCTTCTTTCCCATCCTGCTCATCTTGAAGGAAAATCACTTCCGCTTCTTCCAATTCCTCCTTTGCAAGCTTTTGCGCCTTCTCACTGAACTCCTCCAGGGAATACTCACCTGATAAATAGGACTCTATCTGCCTTTTTGCTTTTTCGATCTTCAGATTGAAAGAGTTTAACTCATTTAGTGCTTCAGTATAGGTTCTAAGCTGCTGGAGCTCTTTTTCGAGTTTTAGTTGTTCATTGCTGGTTTTATCCTGTAAGGCGGCCAGCATCGCTTCTTTTAGAACGGCTGCGCTGTTCTTTGCTATTCTTTTTACTGCATCTGCTGCATCATTTGTATATTGTAAGACGTAATCGCCTGAAACCATGGCTCCGGACTTTACTGTACCGGCTAAAAGCTCTGGCTCAAAATGCATTTTGAACCCCTGGGCCTGTGCGAGTAACTCAGGTTCATGAATCTCTTGCTGTTTTAACTCCTGAAGAAACAGCTCCTTTATATGCCATTCCAGCTGCGCCTTCACTTTCTCGGAAAAGTCTTGATAAAAGCGTTCAAACCTTGCCTGCCTTTCCTGCTCTGTTTTCTGTTTGCTGAAAAAGAGGCCGACTTTAAATTCAGGCTTGCGGGACTCCAGATAAGACTCAGCCAGATCCCTAGTCTGAAAGGGCATTAGATAAGCGTTTTTTAGTATCTCATCGATCTTTTTGCCCATACTGATATCAGTCGCATCAATGGAACTTTTCAGCACCTTTAATTCAGCTTCTAAATTGGCCAATCTAGCCGGCAGCTGGGCCTGTTCCTGCATATTAAGCCCGCCTAATTTTTCTTCCTGCTTTTCTTTATCTGCAGCATGTGATTCAATCAAAAAAGCAAGGTGGTCATCGGCCAGCTTTTTTAAGGAGTTGAATACTGAAACAGGCAGCAGGGCTTTACGGTTAGCAATGCTTTCATTAATAAACTTCTGCAAGGAATAAAATTCGTTCTCTTTATGGTTCAAATCTTTCAATGAAGTGTAGAAAATCCGTGCAGGCTTCACTCCCCAGGAGGCAAATGAATCTCTCACACTTTCTTTAAATTGCTCAAAGCTAAGTTCCTCATCCCGATGCTTGTCTATTTGATTGATCACAAGGTAAACTTCCTTGCCAGCAGCCGACAATTCCTTAGTGAAAAGGAAGTTTAACTCCGATTGCACATGGTTATAATCCATTACGTAAAAAACAAGATCAGCCAAATGCAAAGCAGACTCAGTTGCGATTCTATGTGCATCGTCAGTGGAATCAATTCCCGGTGTATCCATAATGACTGCCTTTTTTGGCAAACCTGTATTGGAATGGCTTATTTCAATAGATTGGATTAAATCGCCGTCCTTGCAGTAAGATTTAACTCTCCCGTAGTCATATGGCGCAGGGTACAGCCTTGGCTTTCCTGCCTTAAAGTTTACTTTTGCATAATCTTCTTCGCCAGATTTCACCTTGACCAGATTGGCACTGGTTGGAATTGGCGAGGAAGGAAGAAGATCTTCTCCCGCGAGTTTATTGATTATGCTTGATTTCCCGGCTGAAAAATGTCCGCAAAAGGCTATCGCGAATTCCTGTTCTCCAAGTTTTTTCGCCAGGTCTTTTGCTCTCTCTGCTGTCTCTTCATCACCGTTTTTCTTAGCATATGTATTTAAAGCAGTAACTTTGTTCAATAATTCGGTTTGTTGTAATCCTGGTTGCATTGCTGTTTTAGCCATTTACATTTATCCCCTTGTAACTTCGATTTACTACCTATTTTAAATGATATTCGCAATTTTTCCTATAAGTGAGACCATATTCATTGATTTTTCTAATCTTTTTTATGAAAATCCGCCCCAAAATATAAGCTTGAATTCCGATTCCTGTATTACATTGGTTTATTCCCTATATCCTTTGTTTTGTTATTTGTTCGCTAATTTCCTAAGTTTATTACCTGATTTAAACTGATATTAGCCCATTTTCATTATGTACACGTTAAGTTCACATCATTGGTAAAATAAAGCAATAAAAAAGCAAAACAAAAACCAGGCATCAGCCTGGTCCCAAGTAAATTATTTGTCTGTTATCTTGTGTGAGGTTTTGCAACGTTATTGAGAACATGTTTCATAATTAGTGTGTATGCAGCAATTGTGCCGGCAACAAAAACAATGGCCATATGTAGCAACACCTTTCCTGTTGGAATGATATTGAGAATAATTTTCAACTTCAATTAGAAGTTTATCACGAACGATAATCATTTTCAATAGTGATAATAAAATTGTCAAACTTTTTTAATATCTTCATCAATTCCTGGCCTGATCTGCAAAAAGGCTTTCTCATATTCTGTTAATTCTTTTAACGCTTTTTCTTCTGCAGGAATTCTGATGGACAGAATTATACTATTTACAATGGTAAAGACAATCGCAGTTAAATGGGCTTTAAACAGTAAAGGAATCACCAAGAATTCCGCTGCAACAATCATATAGTTAGGATGCTTGAAAAAACGGTATGGGCCTTTTCTTATAACATTCGCTCCGGGAAGGACAATGATTTTGGTGTTCCAGAACCGGCCAAGTGAAGATATGGCCCATATTCGCTCTGCCTGGGCAACCACAAACAAACATAAAAAAAATGGCCAAAATGGCGACAGGCTCTTTTCAAGTATAAACACTTCTAAGATGCAGCTGATCAAAAACATGGTATGAATGAAAACTATCCACTTATAATGTCCCTGGCCAAATTCTAATGCACCTTGGGATTTCATCCACTTTTCATTGCTTTTGGCAACCATAAGCTCGGCTGCCCTTTGCACAATGATAATTGCTATAAACAATAGAAATAGCATGTGTTCACTTCCATTCCAAAAGCAGCAATTCAGAACTGAATCCCGGTCCCAGTGCAGCGGCAAGACCGGTTTCTCCCCGCTGGCCAATTTCCATAAACCTTTTCAAAACATACAGGATGGTTGCTGAAGACATATTTCCGTATTCTTTTAAAACATCAAGTGAAATTTTCGTCTTCTCCGGATCAAATTGCAATGCCATTTGATAAGCTTCAATCACTTTTTTTCCTCCAGGATGAGCAACAAAATGGTTTATTTCTTCCATTTTCATTCCCTTCTTCTGCAAGAATTCCGATACTTTCGGCTTCAGCCAGCTTTCGATAATAGCTGGGATATCCTTTGAGAAAACAACATAGAATCCATCATCCTTCACTTCCCACCCCATCACATCCAGGGAATCCCTCATCGTTGTTGACTGAGTCCCTGCTATACAGGGAAGTGCAGCTTTCTTCTGAATAGGTTCCATTTCTACATTATCGCCCGTTAATAATGCACACGCTACACCATCAGCAAATAAAGAAGTGCCAATTAAATTACTTTTTGATCGGTCGTTGCGCTGGAAAGTCAGGCTGCATAACTCAATGGATAAAACCAATACTTTTGCATCCGGAAAAGCAAGGCAGTATTCGTATGCCCTCGAGAGGCCAGAAGCACCGCCTGCACATCCCAGACCCCATATAGGAATTCGCTTTGTGTGTTCCGAGAATGGCAATTTATTCATAATTCTTGCTTCGATGCTTGGCGTAGCAATACCTGAACTTGATATCGTAAAGATGGCTTCGATTTCTTCGTATGGTATCTGTTTCTTCAAGAACATCTCATTATCCAAACAATTGATTATGGCTTTTGTACCTAACTGTATAGCCTGTTCTATATAAACGTTATTCTTTTCCTCAAATGACTTGTCTGCCTTAAACCATTCGAGTCCCTTTGCGAAATGCCTCTTTTCTATTTGACCGTTATGAAAAGCTTTTAAAAGACGCTCAATATCTTTAAATGATTCTGAAAATAAGTCTCTGGCAAAACCCATTACCTGCTCCTGCCTCAGCACATGTTCAGGTATAGCTTCTGCAACTGATAAAATCGCTGGCATACATGACTCTCCTTCTCATGCTTTCCTTTACTATTTCCAATTAATTGCAGATTATTCCTAAACTGTTGCACAAGGCCTTACCCTCTTTTTAAAAACAAAAAAACTCCCTCCGAATAGGAGGAAGCAATGTGTTTTGAAGGAGTTGCTGTGCATCTTCATTATAAATGAACTCCCCATTTGAACGCATTACTAAATCTTTTCCAATTCAATTATAGCAATACTGAATCGTCATGCACCATTACAAACACAGCCTGGCCAAGTGACATGGCTGCCAGCAGAGTAAAAAAGGAAAACAGCAGGTATAGATCAATCATTTACCTCCTGATAATTGCATTATTTTAATTATAATAATATTTTTTCGCACAAAAAACGGCACCGGCTTATTCCGATGCCTCAAATTGGTCTTTCTGGTGTTTTTGAACTTCAATATATATTTTTTTGGTAACAAACAAACCGCATGCTTGGCAAACTTCTTCTTCATTATATAAAAGCCGGCAATGATCGCAATAATATTTTTCCATCCCATCCACTCTCTTTCCAGTGAAAACCAACAATGTCTGAACTCTTAAAGAACTAACCCGATAGAATATTATATTGATTGCCGTTTTTTTTGTGAATGCAATTGCAATGAATTAAGAAGCTTTATTTTCCGCAAAAGATGCTGGCTGAACCACTTCTTTTCCTTTAAATACATTAAATACTAGGTTTAAAACAATTGCTGTTATACTTCCCGCAACAATTCCGTTATCAGTCAGAATCCGGATACTTGAAGGCATTTGGGCAAATAATTCCGGCACAGCTGTAACTCCCAATCCCATTCCGACAGAGCAGGCAATGATTAATAGATTCTCCTGGGATGAGAACTCAACCTTGCTTAGCATTTTAATTCCATAGGCAACAACCATTCCAAACATCGCAATCATCGCCCCTCCCAATACCGGGGTTGGAATAATCGTTGTCAGGGCCCCTATTTTCGGCACTAAGCCCAGCAGCACTAGGAAAACTCCGGCTGTATAAATGACATTTTTAGTCCTAACCCCTGACAATTGCAGCAGACCGACATTTTGTGAGTACGTTGTATATGGGAATGCGTTAAATACTGCTCCAAGGATGATTGCAAGCCCTTCAGCTCGGTAGCCATTTGTAAGGTCTTTTTCTTCAAGCTTCTCTTCGCAAATATCACCAAGAGCGAAGTAAACGCCCGTTGATTCTACTAAACTAACCAGCGCTACCAAAATCATAGTCAAAATGGCAGTAGCCTCAAAAGTCGGCATGCCAAAATAAAATGGTGCCGGCATGTGGAACCAAGAAGCCTCTCCCACCGCGGATAGATTGACCATGCCCATAAAATAGGCAGCAATGGTTCCAGCAGCCAATCCTAGTAAAATAGCAATGGCACGGACAAATCCTCTAAAGAAACGGAACAGCACAATAATGAACACCAAAGTTCCAAAAGCCAGCGCAATGTTTGAAAGGGAACCAAAGTCAGGGCTTCCCTGTCCGCCAGCCATATTATTCATTGCAACAGGAATCAACGTAATCCCGATTATGGTTACCACGGAACCCGTAACAACTGGGGGGAAAAACTTGACAAGCTTTCCAAAATACTTTGAAATTAAGACCACAAAAATACCAGAAACAAGAATGGATCCATAGATGGCAGATATGCCGTATTGGCCGCCAATAGCAATCATCGGACCGACTGCAGTGAATGTACAGCCTAGAACGACAGGCAGGCCTATTCCAAAAAATTTATTACTCCAAACTTGAAGGAGTGTTGCAACCCCACACATCAAAATATCGATCGAAACCAGATACGTCAGCTGTTCACCTGTTAAGCCCAGGGCCCCTCCCACAATCAGTGGTACAATGACTGCCCCGGCATACATTGCCAGAACGTGCTGGATGCCAAGTGAAGCGATCTTAAGCGGATTCTGTTTCATCTTATTAACTCCTCCAATTTCTCTGATGGCTTTTCAAAGCTGACTATACCGTTTTCAAGCGAATTAATTACTGCCAAGGACTCTACTCGAAACCCCTGCCCTCTTAATAGACTTCCGCCACCTTGAAATCCTTTTTCTATTACAATACCTATTCCTGCAATTGTTGCATGGGACTTGCTGGTTATTTCTGAAAGCCCCAATGCCGCTTGGCCATTAGCAAGGAAATCGTCAATGATCAGCACTTTATCATCATCAGTTAAATACTTTTCTGACACAGAAATCTCACTGGACTCTTCCTTCGTAAAAGAGTAAACAGAGGCAGTGATCAGATCGTTAATTAGTGTTAGTGATTTTCTCTTTCTAGCAAAAACAACAGGGACATTTAAGTGAAGCCCTGCCATAACAGCAGGCGCAATTCCAGATGATTCTATAGTTAAAATCTTTGTAATCCCGCAGCCTGAAAAGCGTTCAGCAAATTCCTTTCCAATTTCATGCATCAGATAAGGGTCTATCTGGTGGTTCAGAAAGGAATCGACCTTTAACACCGCTGGTGATAGTACAACCCCTTCTTTTCTAATTTTTTCAATCAGCAACTCCATTTTGCTTCCTCCTTTGCAAATAAGAAGCCATCAAACACAAAAAGGCCTGAAGGCTATGCATTCACAACATAAAATGAGTGAAGCAATGGCCTTAGGCTTTTTGAAAAAAAGCTGAAGACAACTAAAGGATGGAAAAAACCGTCCTGAACATTGCTCACTCATAGTCGGATCATTTACGGCAACCCGGTAGAGACTTGCAGGCCATATCCCTGCGATTATATGAGTGAATGTTATTAATTTATAAACATTATAACATTTTTTATTATTTATTCAATCAAAAACCTCTAAAAAACGAATTAAATTTTAAATATAATTATAAATGTTCGTGATTTCGTTCGTGACCATTAAGAGCATCTTCCACTGTTATGAAATTACCTCCTTCATAAGTCCTGAGTTCACCTTCACATTTTCTTCACAAATTCAGCATAGTTTTTGTGATATATATCACTGTAATATCAATTTTTCACTATTATCATAGTAATTAAGTAACGAATGAACAATTTGTGAACTCACAGAACCCCCTAGAATCTTCGTAAATGTCTTGTATTATGAAAATGTAATCATTTACTTTTTCCAATTATTCGAAAGGAGTGAAGGAAAATGGCGAAAACGGAACTCAGCCGAAAAACAAAAACTGAAATTGAGGATAGCTCTTCCTTAAAGGGAACGTTAGCTTCCGTTTTCTTATTAGGATTCTTCCTAATAATTACATGGGTAGGCGTTTACTTTTTATTTGTCAGTCGCTTTTAAAAGATAGAAAGGGGAAAAAGCTATGCATATGCATAAGTTTGAAAAAGCCTGGCTCATCTTTGGAATTGGATCACTTTTGGTTTTCTTAACAGTATTGGGTGTCAGCGCATTTTACCTTGGAAACCAGCCGCCAAGCTGTTTGGCAACAATTGATCCAGAAAAGGTGGATAAAACAGCTCCGTTCAATGAACCGGGATTAAAAAAGGTGGAGGGAAAAGACTGGGATTATGAATTGGTCTTTGTAGCATCAGCATTTTCATATAGCCCTGCTTCAGTAGAGGTTCCCTACGGTGCAAAAGTAAAGATAATTGCTACAACAAAGGATGTCGTCCACGGATTTGAAGTAGCAGGCTCTAATATCAATATGATGCTTGAGCCTGGATATATCAGTGAACATATCACAACTTTTGACAAAGCTGGTGAATACCTAATAGTTTGTAATGAATATTGCGGTGTAGGACACCATATGATGTCGTCTAAAATTGAGGTGGTGAAATAATGTTTAACCCTACTGCTAACTTTAAGGTTGACCGCCGCGACGGCAAATTGGCAATGGCACACTTCTATGTTGCATTTACTGCATTGGCAATAGGCGGATTGGCAGGTTTGCTTCAGACTCTTGTACGGTCAGGCAAATTTGAGCTTCCTGCCGGCATTGGCTATTATCAAATTCTGACTGTTCATGGCGTTGTATTAGGACTCGTGCTTACCACTTTCTTTATTATGGGATTCCAGCTTGCTGCAACGAGCAAAACTTCAGGCACATTAACAAACAAACAAAGAGTGACCGGGTGGATTGGTTTTTGGCTTATGACAGCAGGAACTCTTCTTGCTGCAGTAATGATTCTTTTAAATGAAGCTACTGTACTTTATACCTTTTACGCTCCTCTTCAGGCACATGCCCTATATTATATTGGCTTAACATTGGTCATTGTCGGAAGCTGGGTTGACGGTGCAGCCATTATCATGAAGTATGCCGAATGGAGAAGAAAGAACCCCGGGCAGCCTAGTCCTCTCCTAACATTCATGTCTTTAGTAAATACGATGATGTGGATTGTGGCAACAATTGGAGTGGCATCTACCGTGCTTTTCCAATTGCTTCCTTGGTCATTGGGATTGGTTGAAACGGTTAACATCGGGGTCAGCCGTACATTGTTCTGGTATTTCGGACATCCGCTTGTTTACTTCTGGTTATTGCCTGCCTATATGGCCTGGTATGTCGTTATTCCGAAAGTTATTGGAGGTAAGATTTTCTCAGACTCATTGGCACGCATGTCCTTTATATTATTCCTGCTATTCTCGATTCCGGTCGGTTTCCACCATCAATTAATGGAGCCAGGGATTGATCCAGCTTGGAAGTTTTTACAGGTCATTCTGACATTCCTTGTTGTTATTCCGTCTCTTATGACTGCATTTTCACTATTCGCAACATTTGAAAGCTTCGGACGCGCAAAAGGGGCATCAGGTTTATTCGGATGGATGAAGAAACTCCCTTGGGGTGATGCTCGCTTTGTCGTTCCGTTTATCGGAATGGTTGCATTCATCCCTGCTGGTGCCGGTGGTATTATCAATGCTTCCCACCAAATGAACCAGGTTGTCCATAATACGATTTGGGTTACTGGCCACTTTCATTTAACAGTGGCAACGTCTGTTGTACTTACATTCTTTGGTGTCTCCTATTGGCTGATTCCCCATCTGACAGGAAGACGATTAACGAAAGCCATGAATAAATTAGGCATTATCCAAGCTGTAATCTGGGCAATCGGAATGACCTTTATGTCTGGTGCCATGCATGCTGCAGGATTGCTTGGCGCTCCACGCCGCTCTTCCTACTCCGAGTATGGCGGAGCAGCGCAGGCAGCTGAATGGATTCCATATCAAGTCGCTCAGGCTATTGGGGGATCCATCCTGTTCCTTGGCATCATTTTGATGCTCTATATCTTTATTAACCTTGCATTCTTTGCACCTAAAGGAGAACAGGAATTCCCGGTAGGAGAAGCTGCAGAAGAAACTGAAAAAGCGCCAATGGTATTTGAAAATTGGAAGCTTTGGCTTGGAATTACGTTTGTTCTTATTTTATTTGCCTACACAATACCGTTTATTGACTTAATCCAAAATGCTCCTCCAGGGGCTAAAGGATATAAGCTTTGGTGAAATATCGAAAAAACTCCGGTCCAGTGGGATCGGAGTTTTTTATAGATCGTTTTTTTGTGATTGGGATAAAGTGAGATCCTTCTTTTTTCTTGATGGAAGATTAACGATTACAACAGAGCCCAGGATTAACAATGTGCCTGCAATTTGAATGGCATTCAGACTCTCTCCATATAGAGCAATTCCTAAAAGCATTGCTACAAGCGGTTCGACAGTTGCGATAACCGCTGCTTTGCTTCCCTCCGTTTGTTCAAGTCCCCAAGTATAGACAAAATAGGCCATTACAGTGGGTATAAAGCCTAAACCAATGCTAAGCAGAAAGACTTTACCACTCAAAAATAGTTCAGCTTTTGTCCATAAACCAGTCACTGGAATAAGAGCAGCTGCTGCGACAAGGAACGTATAAAGGGTGATTGTAAATGGGTGATATTTTCTCAATGCAAATTTTCCGAATATCGTGTAAAGCGCATATCCAAGACCTGATCCCAGCCCTGTCAAGATTCCCAGAAACGTTATTTTGCTTTCCCCTGACGATAAGCCCGCTATAAGTATGCAGCCGACAATTGTACCTGCCACTGCAGTAATTTTTTTCATGTTTACTTTTTCTTTTAAGAAAACAAACGACAAAACCGTTACAAATGCAGGAGATGTATAAAGCAAGACGACTGCCATTGAAATATTGATTTCGTTGATTGTTGTGAAATAACAATAATTAAAAAAAACAATGCTTAATATACCTGTCCCGGCAAAAAGCCGAAAATCCAGAGGAGACTTGAGCTTCATTTCACTCCTAAAACGCCCTAAACCTATCAAAACAAGGAAGAAGGCAGCAAAAATCACTCTTATGGCCACAATTTGCATAGCCGAAAATCCATATTGTCCCAGCCCTTTAACAAATATGGCAATAATCCCCCAAAGGCTCGCTCCAAAAGCAATCATCAGATATGGAAAAATTTTCTTCATTGTTTTCTCTCCATGAATGAAAAGGATGGCATGCGCCACCCTCTTAAAACGTCAAATTTTTAAAAAGCAGTTCCTTACTTTAATTGATACACATTACTATACTTATCATAAAGATAATCGATAAGATATTGAGCATTCAATCCTTCACCGGTTACATCATTTAATATTTCGAGCGGTTTTTTCATTTTGCCATACTGGTGTACATTTTTTGTAAACCATTCCTTGATTGGCAGAAGGTTACCTTCTTCAAGCAGCTTATCATATTCCGGCAAATCTTTTAACATACTGTTTTTCAGCTGCGCTGCATACATGTATCCTAAAGCATAAGAAGGGAAATAGCCAAAGCTTCCTCCTGCCCAATGTACATCCTGAAGAACTCCCTGTGCATCATTTTCAGGATTTACACCCAAGTACTGTTGATATTTTTCATTCCAGATTCTTGGAAGGTCTTTGACTTCAATTTCATCATTGAATAAGCCTTTTTCAATTTCATAGCGGATAATAATGTGAAGCGGATAAGTTAATTCATCTGCTTCAATTCGAATTAAAGAAGGTTTAGATTCATTAATGGCACGATAGAAATCATCCAATGTCACTGGATCAAATTGGCCGCTTGCATACTCCATGAGCAGCTGATAATTTTTCTTCCAGAATGAGTAATCCCGTCCAACAAAATTTTCGTAAAATAAAGATTGTGATTCATGAATTCCCATGGAAGTTCCAGTGCACAATGGGGTCCCGACCAAGTCAGGTGATATATTCTGCTCATATAGTGCATGGCCCCCTTCATGAATGGTTCCAAAAACAGCTGTGCGGAAATCCTCTTCATCATATTTAGTCGTAACACGCACGTCTCCAGGGTTTAAGCCGATTGCGAAAGGATGTACCGTTTCATCGAGTCGGCCAGCTTTGAAGTTATACCCCATTTGTTCCAAAACTTCGAGGCTGAACCCGCGCTGTTTATCTTTCGCAAAGTGCCGGAATAAAAAGCTTGTTCCCGGTTTGTTGTTTGATTCTGAAATTTCCTGTACAAGAGGGACAATCTTTTCACGCAATAGGCCAAAAACCTGATCAAGTGTTTCAACTGTAACACCCGGTTCATACATGTCCAATAGCGTATTATATTTGTTTCCCTCATGTCCCCAATAGCCAATAAACCGCTTGTTTATGTCTACAAGCTTTTCCAAATAAGGCCGGAACATTTCAAAATCCGATTTTTCCTTCGCCTCTTCCCAAATACTTTCTGCCTTGGACTGAAGAATGACATATTCCTTATATTCATCTGCAGGAACTTTTTTATTGCGATCGTAGTCTTTTTTGCATTCTTCGAGAGTCTTCAAAGTTACTTCCGAAAGGCCCTCTTTTCCCGAAAGCTTCGCTATGTATGCTGCCATCTCTTGAGATGTTGACATTTTGAATATTTCTGAAGAAATCATGCCGATTACTTCAGATCGCTGTTCTACACCTTGTTTTGGCGCTCCTGTACGGAGATCCCAATACATAAGGGATAATGCTTCATTATATGCCGTCATTTTTTTTACATAATCCATAAATTGCTGTTCTGTCCCTTTCAGAGCTTCAGTCACAGTTCTTCCCCCCTCATAATCTAAATCAAAACTATTTTATCATATTTTTCTGAAAAGGCAGTCTCCTAATGCTTATTCTTTCTATTCCAAGTTTCTGAAACTTTTTTACAAATAAGACAGGCCCGCTACAAGCAGGGCCTATCTTATTTGCTGCATGATGAAGTTTACTTTTTGCCAATGGCCACTCTCCATCTCTCCGGGCAAGCTTCAATATACTCCCAAGAATTGATTTTCCCTCTCCATCAGAAATTGATAACGAAGAGGACGGGGGTCATGATCGTTCACAATCTGCATATATTCTCCTTCTTTTAAAGAATCAAATGTGTTAAAAATCACTGGATGTTTCTCTTTTGGCGAATAGTCAGGCGCAATTACCGTATGGGCAAATTCTCTCATTCTTTCTTCCTCCTCTTCATTTGCTTTACAACTTTATTTTAATGGTGCAGGACTAAAAGATTAGTGAACCGAATCACAGCTAGCATATGATATTGTCCTTTTTCTTTTTAACTTTCAGATGAAAGAGTTATAATGACATAAAGTGAATAATTGCAGGAAGAGAGTTAGAATGAGATCCTTTATTTTTTTTATTATCGTTGTTGCATTTATAGATACATTTTCACAGCTTCCAATCATGAGCCCTTTTGCACAATCCATTGATCCATCACCAGCTTTTATCGGAATGATCGTAGGCATGTATTCATTCTCAAATATGATTGGCAATATTTTTGCAGGCTACTGGATAGATAAAAGCGGGGCAAAGAACGTCCTGGTGTCGGGGCTGGCTTTAACAGGCACTATCTTGCTTCTGTACACACTAGTGGAATTACCTTATCAATTAGCGGCAATTAGGTTTTTCCATGGCCTATTTGGAGGCTTTCTTGTTCCAGCTGCATTTACCGTTATCGCTAACAGCGGAACCTCAAACAAACAAGGGAAATCGATGGCCTTGTCAGGAGCTGCAGTTGGAGGGGCGGCTATATTGGGGCCTGCCTTTGGGGCTGTTGTCGCTTCAAAATATAGTGTGGATTGGGTATTTTTGATCATCGCTGCGACCATGATCAGCAGCGCTGTTTTTACTTTTACCTTCCTGCCCTCCAATCAGAAGGAAAAAACCAAGAGTAAAAAATCTCCTTCTGAAAAACTATTGCCTTTATTCAAGGAACCCATGCTTGCTATCAGTTATGCAGGTGCGTTTTCCTTGATGTTCGCACAGGGTACCCTTGCCTATTTGCTGCCTTCGCAAGTTGAGAATCTAGAAATCAGCTCCATATTTAGCGGGATTCTATTAAGCACCTTCGGAATTACTGCTATCCTTATTTTTCTTCTGCCCATCAATAAAATCTTTGATAAGTATAAACACCAAAACACAATGATGACAGGTATGCTGATTATAGGCATAGCACTCATTCTTTTAGGTTCAGCTTCTTCCCTTGTCTTTATGTTTTTTTGCATGGTTTTATACGGGACTGGTTTTGCACTTTTATTTCCCTCCATTAATTCCTTGATTGCAAATCACACAACAGAGAAAACGAGAGGAATGGCGTTTGGCCTCTTTTATGCATTTTTTTCTTTAGGTGTTGTTGCAGGATCCACACTTCTGGGTTTAATGGGTGTCACATTTAGAATTGGATTTATTCTTGCAGCAGGGGTTTTATTTTTAACCATTTGTGGCATGAATGTGTATTTTAATAAAAACAGTTCGTCATTAAGTAAAAGCCAGGAGTGATGCTGATGAAGGAATTAGTGGGTAACTGCTGTATTTGCGGGAAAGATCTATATTGCCTGGATGGTTTTTTCAATGGAGTTTACACTGAAAATAACGAAACCATCTGTTTTGATTGCATAGAGGAAAGGGAAAAATCCGCAGACTGACATCTGCGGATTTTTCTTGTGCCCTGATACTCTATTCATCCTCATTAGTGCCAGGCTGTGATTTTACACACGTGTTCGAATGATAAACAAAGATTTCCTCTTATATGATGAAGGTCACTTATTTCAATTTCTTCAGCTGTTAAACTTAAAGTGAAAAGATGCATATCGCACTGAAAGGTGGTCGAATTGAGAAAAAGGAGATTGAAAAGAGAATAGGCAGTGTTCCTTTTTTAAAGAACTTAAAAAGGAAGAGCTTGCACCAATAGTTAAAATTGCACAGACACGTTTCTACAGGCGAAAAATATATATTATGCAAGGCGATCCTCTTGAGAAGTCTTGAGAAGGTATTTTTCATTCATTCCTGGAAGGTAAAAATATATAAAAGCGATTTTTCCGGCAGAGAGCTAAGGATATAAAATGACCACCTATTTTACTAACAGAGAGCTTGCAAATATGATTAGGACTTCGCAAAAAAACTGTCAGCAAAACAATTAACCACCTAAAGAAAAAGGGTTACCTGAATTCTGAAGAATCCGGTCTTTTTATCATGGCTGAAACCAGGTTATATAAAAAAGGCTGTGTGAATGACTTTAGCAACCTGTTGAATGAAGCGGAATTCATCAGGTAATTTTAACAGCGCCTATAAGAAAGGAGCGAAAGAAATGGAGAAAAAAATTGTGGAACTTGATGTGCGCGAGGATCTAAAAAATAAACTTGAGCCTTTCCAGAAAATTATGTCTGCAATAGCAGACCTCGATGAAGAAGATGTTTTTATCCTGCATGCCCCTTTTGAGCCAATTCCTCTTTTCGGAGTATTGAAGGCTAAAGGATTTGCCCACAAGGCAGTAGAAATTGAGAAAAAACATTGGAAAGTCACTTTTATCAAGAGAGGTCCATCAAAATGAAACTCGACAACAGGGGCCTAGAACCGCCTCAGCCAATGATGAGGACGTTGGCCGCTCTAGAAAGTCTTCCAGACGGTGAACCCTTGTCTATTATCAATGATAGACGTCCCATGTTTCTTTATGAACAGCTCGATGAGTTGGGCTATCAGCATAAAACGACCGAACAAACTGATGGAAGTTTTTTAATAGAAATTAAGAAATAAAGCAGGTGATTTCAATGCTTCCTAATACAAAGAATGAAACCAATATTAAACTTCCGTTTTCATTTATATTATTCAGCATGTTCAGTTTAATAGGAGCCGTGACTTTAATTCTTTTTCAGGGAGACTCCCTCATAAACAGCCAATTCCGTGTGCCTGGAATTTGGTCGGCTGCACATCTTTTTGTATTGGGATGGGCTTTAATGACAGCGATGGGAGCCATGTATCAGCTTGTTCCAGTAGCTTTCCTGACTCCCATTTGGAATGAAAGATTCGGTTTTATCCAATTTGGCGTTACAGCTTTTGGCATCCTTTATTTTGCACATGTCTTATTTCACAGTCCGCATAATGCCCTGCTGCCCGGACTCATTACAGTAGCAGGCATCTTAATGTTTCTGCTGCAGATGTTTATGACTTTAAAAAGCCAAGCAAAGCGCAATGTGCTTACTCTCTTTGCTGGAACTGCCTTGGCTTGTTTGTTCAGCACTATTTTGATGGGAATTTTGATGGTAATCATCATGAAAACTGGAATTGCTTCAAATTTCTATCCGTCTATCTTTAACAGCCATTTGCTGCTTGGTACAGCCGGCTGGTTTACTTTGCTGATCTTCGGTTTTTCCTACAAATTGATCCCTATGTTTTCCCTGTCTCATGGCTACAGCATGAAGCCAGCCAAATATGTATTTGCCTTATATGCAGCAGGGTTGGTACTGGCATTGATAGCGTTTTTTACAGAAAGTGCATACCTTCTTACTTCAGCATGGCTGATTCTTGCAGGAGGATTCACCTTCTTTGCCTGGCATATGCTCCAAATTTTGAAAAAGAGAGTTAAGAAAAAACTTGATTCTTCCTTCCATTTTGCACTTCTGGCTATTCCTTTAGGACTCATAATCCATTTAGCTGCATTTGCCAGCTCGCTTTTGGGCACTTTTGAAACCACTGCAGGCTTCTTACTTTTTGCTTACCTGATGCTTTGGATAGCACTTAGTATCTTCGGCTATCTATTTAAGATTGTTCCTTTTCTGTGGTGGACATGGAAATACAGTAAAGTAATAGGCAAACAGAACGTCCCCTCACTAAAAGACATGATGGATGACAAAGCCTCAATCCCGGTACTCTCCATTCTTATTCTGGGAGTATGTGGGGTAGCTGCATCCATTTTATTAGAAAACAAAGGCTTATTCTTCACAGGTCAGTTCATGACTTTGGGCGCTTGTCTGGCATTTAGTTATTTGATTTTTACAATTATTAATAAATAGGAGGCCATTTTCATGAATTTAAAAGAACTCGTTTTAACTAACTTAAAAAGAGTAATGGATCCGGAATTAAACATAAACGTTGTTGATTTAGGCCTTATATATGATATTGAATTTCCTGAAACTGGGGAAGTAATTATAACGATGACACTCACAACACCTGGATGCCCTCTCCATGACAGCATAGTAAGCGGCGTAAAGTACTGCATCGAAGAGCTCAAAGAGTTTACAACAGTAGATGTTAATCTCGTCTGGGAACCTGCCTGGACTCCCGGAAACATGACACCTGAGGGAAATAGGCTTTTAAGGGGATAAAAAAAGAAGTGCCCTTTCCCTTAATAAAAAGATCGGGCACTTTTCTGTATTTTTTTATATGTTTTTAATCGTGGATGGTTCTGCTGGAAGAACCTTCTTAATCTTTTCAAGCACTTCAGGATTTTCATTTTCATTCATTAATATATGCACAGATCCTTTGTCCTCTTGAGTTCGTATTAGTCTTCCAATTCCTTGCCTTAATCGCAAGATCATATATGGAAGATCAACCTCCCCGAAAGGATCGGACGACCCTTTCCGCTTAGCAGTAAAGACTGGGTCATGTGGAGGGAATGGAAGGCCAAAGATAAAGACATTTTCCAATGATCTTCCCGGTATATCAAGACCTTCCCATAAATTGACGGAACAGAGTACGGAATGTTCGTCATTTTGGAAATTTGATACCAGTGTGCTGACTTCTGCATCCCCTTCAAAAAAGAATGGAACATCCATTTTCCCAGCTGCAAATTCTTTAAATACTGCCAAATCAGAACGATTGGTAAAAAGCACCAATGCTTTTCCTTCAGATTGCCTGATTTGCTCAAGCGTATAAAGCATTTTTACTGTCTCATCATCCGCTGCAAATTCCGGCATTCTAATGGACATATTTTCCTCATAGTCAAAAGGAGATTCTACCGTAAAGGATAAATATTCATCGACACCAAGGCTTCTAGCCATATAATCAAATGACTTATTTTCGGATAATGTAGCTGATGAGAAAACAAAAGGCTTTTTCTGTGAGAAAACTTCTTCCCTCATAATATCCTCGACCATTCTAGGCATAATGACCAGAGTTCTCTCACCATTATGCTCTTCAAACCAGGTAATCCCTTTTAAATCTTTAAGGAACAGAGACAGAGAATAAGAAATTTGCTCAAGATATTCTTCCACAATTTTTAAATCATATTCGTTGATAACATACATCTCACTTTCAAAAACCAGCTCCTCCTCAAGACTGCTTATCAGATCTTGAAGCTTCCTGCCTTCCTTCAGGACATCAGCCGTTTTTTCAATCGTTTTCTTGTCTGATCCCGTTTCTGCTGATGCAGACATGGCTAGCGTTAAGAAGAAATGTTCATTCTGATAAATAGCCTCTTCAATGATATTGAGGGTTTTCTCTCTTACATCATTAGCCATCAGCCTAGTTAACAGGGATTCGAGCATTTGTTCAGTGAACCGGTATGTCAGTGCCTTCTGGGAAGCATATTCCAGCAAATGCCCCTCATCAAAAACAACACAAGAACTTTCAGGAAGCAGCGGCAGCTGTCCTTCGCGCTTTCTGGACTCTTTTGTCCAAATGTGTTCCATATAAAAATCATGAGAACAAATAATCAAGTCCTTGGCACTGCGGTAATATTCACGATGGAGTGTTTGACCGCAGCGGTGGCGCTTTTCGCATGTGAAACAATCCTGAATTGAATCCCATGCAACATTTGCCCAATAATCGTCCGGCAAGTCAGGGTAATCTTTGCGGTCGCCATATCTCTCAAATTTCTGCATAGAAGATCCAGTCTGGACGAAGTTAGGCAAGTCATCAAAAATGCCGTTATAGTGATCATGAACATCATTTGCGACAAGCTTGTCCAGTTTATTCAAGCATAAATATTGATCCCGTGATTTTGCCAATCTCACATCAATATTCAAATTTAATGCTTTTTCAAGCTTTGCTATATCTCCTTCCTTTTTGACAAGCTGCTCTATTAAAGTTTCATCAGCACATGCGATAATGGCGGGCTTATTTATGTATCTTGCATAGCTAATCGCATACAGCAGGTAAACAATCGTTTTCCCCGTCCCTACGCCTGCTTCTGCAAAAATAACTTTCTTGTCTTTAAATACTTTTTCAAGCTGAAAAGCCATAAATATTTGCTCATCCCGTATTTCAAAACCTGCTTCAGGCAATATATCGTAAAAAACATCCCCGATCCACTCGCTTAACTTCTCGTAAAAAGATTCGCTTTTGGACACGGGAAAAGGCATTCGATTAGACATGATACCCCTCCGTAAATAAAATTAAAGCGCCATTCAAACAGACGCCATTCTTGCAACTATATCATTATTTCAATTTTAGACTGTAAATAATCAAATGAACATCATACAATTTTATCGCAAATATGACAACTGTCAAGATTAATGGTTTTGAACGTTTCTTTTCAGCAAAAAAGCAGGGTGCTTCATCAGCCAGCCCTGCTCCCAATAAATATTTTTGTTTAATTAACACGCGACAACGAAAATGACAATGCCTGCTGCAGTTCTTCCTGTGCACTTCTAAGACTTTCAAGAGCCACTGCCGAAGAATCATCATCTCCTTGAATTGCTTCAAGCGTTCCATTCAGCGCCTGTGAGATTTTATTGAAATCGATTTTAGAATGCTTCATTGCCATCCCTCCTGACAAACTCAGATAAATATATTTTATTCAGAAGCAGGAGGTTTTATGCTTTTTAGTTTTTAAATAAATTGTCTATTTACTTCTTGGCGGCCTTTTGCCCCAGTACTGGTAATAGTCAGTGCGAATAAATCCGTTAAAGAGCTTGCGTTTTTTTGTTGCCTTTTTACCAAAATGAGTCTCAAATTCTTCATCAGAGGTCAGGATATAGATTGACCATGTTTCAAGAGGGGCAAAAGCCTTTCCCATTTCAGCATACATTCTTTGCACAGCAGCCTTTTCTCCAAGCCTTTCGCCATAAGGAGGATTTCCGACCATGACTCCATATTCCTTTGGAGTCGTAAAATCCCGTACCTGCATTTGTTTAAAATGAATTAGATCCCCTAAGCCTGCTTCAAAGGCATTCTCTTCGGCTACCTTTATCATTCTATGATCAATATCAGCACCAGCAATATCCAAAGGCTGATCATAATTTGCCACATCTTCAGCTTCACTTCTGGCATCCTCCCAGATTTTTTCCGGAATCCAATGCCATGCTTCTGAAATGAACTCACGATTAAACCCTGGCGCAATATTTTGCCCGATCAAAGCTGCTTCGATCGGGATTGTTCCAGATCCACAGAACGGATCAGCAAATGTCTTGTCAGGAGTCCAATTGGTCAGCATTACCAATGCAGCTGCAAGAGTTTCTTTCAGGGGTGCTTCCCCCTGCCCAGCACGGTATCCTCGCTTATGAAGACCGCTTCCGCTGGCATCAATTGTTAATAATGCCACATCCTTATGAAGAGCAACTTCTATCTTAAAAAGAGGCCCGTTTTCCTCAAGCCAGCCCGTTTTTTTATACTTCGTCCTTATTCTTTCCACGATTGCTTTCTTCACAATTGCCTGGCAATCTGAAACTGAAAATAGCTTGGATTTTACAGATTTGCCCGATACGGGAAATTCTGCGTTTTCAGGCATGTATTTTTCCCAAGGCAAAGATTTTGTTTTCTCAAAGAGCTCATCGAAGCTTGTTGCTTTGAATTCGCCTACTTTTATACGGATTCTGTCTGCTGTTCTAAGCCACAAGTTAGAACGCACAATAGCAGCCTCGTCTCCTTTAAAAGAAATCCTTCCATTTTCCACTTCACATTCATAGCCAAGATTTCGTACTTCTTTAGCCGCAAGAGCCTCAAGACCCATTGCGGTCGTTGCAATTAAATCATATTTAGACATATTTTCACCCTTACTTTAAAATAATTCTGTCAGATATGTACAATCTAAAGGAATTAGCATATGTGATTATCACATAAAAGTATATATGTTTATTGCTGTGACCGCAACGATGGCAGCACTTGCAGATCCGGCGCGGCTATTGTCCAATGACGTATAATGAACCCCATTTGGTACGGTATCAATCAGACCTATTCACGATGCAAAGATTTTTTATTTAATGGTAATCACATAAAGCATTCCTGCACACATATAAAACCAATAAAAAAGCTCTCCTTAAAAAGGAGAGCTGGATATATAACACTCATACTGTCTCACTAATAACGTTCTGTAAGCCATGTTTTGTACCATAGTACTGCAAGCGACGTTTGTCTCGTACTCAGGTGGTAATCATCTATCTACAGACAATTGCCTGTCCTTCCCGTTGTTCATTTTCTCAGGGAAAGTGCCCCTACCATCATTTGGGTTTCTCGCTCGCGGGGTTTACCCCGTTCCACCCTTTTCATTTCTGAAAAGGCTACGTCACTGTGGCACTTTCAAGGTATTCATGCCATATCCCGAAGGACTTAGGCATTTTTCCTGCCGTCAGCCGAGCTATTGCTCAGGCTGCCCTAGCTTATGAATTCGCTAGGCACGAACACTACAGGCATCGCAGCCTGTGCGAGCATGGACTTTCCTCTACAATATGAAAATATATTGCAGCGATTACCCGAACGCTATTAATGATTACAAAGATTATTATATGAAATCTCAGTTGGAATAGCAATGGTTTTGAATTGGAAAAGCTGATAATTCCTGTCAATCATACAATTTGCTGCCAAAGACATGCTTTTCCAAATTCGAAAGCCTTTTTAGAATATCAAAATTTGTTGTGCCGGCAGTTTGAGCTGCTGGTCGACGAGAAGCTTCTTCAACTTGTTTCTTTAATTTCATATTTTCCTGTTGAAGAGCTTCTATTTCCTGATGGAATGCCTCATAGTCTTTAATAATTAAATCTAGAAATTTATCTACATCTTCCGGTTTATAGCCACGCATAGCTGTTTTAAATTCTTTTTCCAAAATGTCTTTTGCCGTTAATTTAATTTTATCGGATAGCATTACACTCACCTCGGTATATCGCCAATCATCATTATTATTTTTTCAAAAACATGTTCATTTGTCAATTTATCCATATTATTCAAACATATCTCTCTGTGACTGCTGTTCTTCTTCTAAAATCAATTGTAAATCATAAAAGGTGATTAGTCTAATCTCATAATCATTTTCTTCTTGAAATTTTTTAGCGGTTTCAAATAAATATTTGGGGCTTCCTTCTTTCTCTGTATCATAAAAAAGAAGAAGTACATCGCTTTTGTTAATGAGGAAGTGATTTTTCAGCCGAAACTGCTGCGGATTTTCATATGGTTTCCGTGTTACGGAGTCAACATAATCAGCCTGTGCCAATATGGATTCATACCATTCCTTATTGGCATCCTTCCAAGATGCCTCCTGGTCCAAAAATGGAGTAATGACTGCAAGCTTCAAATCGGAATACCCATCCAGCTGCAAGTCAAAAACAACTTCAGCAGCCCATAGCTCTGTGCCGAGCTGGCCGCTGATGATAACCCATTCAAGCCCATCGTCAAGCAATGAGAGCAGGCTTTTTTTCATTCCGCTTTTTATGTAGCTGACAGCAAGGTCATCATTTTTGAAGATTCCTACTTCAAAGGGTTTATATCCTGAAACGACCGCTATTTTTGACAAATTCAAAACTCCTTAGTGCATTTAAATAAAATTCCTTAAAAAAGCAGCAAATTTTATGAAAACAGCCTGTATATAAAAGAAGCTCCTTTTTATATTATGCCCTTTGTTTGCTCATTTTTCCAATAAAAACTTCAAACCGCCAATGATATGCTGATAAGATATGCTGAAAAAGCAAAAACAAGGGCATAAGGCCCTTGTTCATTATCTTCCTGAGAAACTTGGCCCTTGCTTAGGTCCCATTCCCGGACTTGTCGAAGCTCCTGCTACTCCTGTTCCTGGTGCACCATATCCTGGTCCCATTCCCATTCCAGGTCCGCCATATCCTGGTCCCATTCCCATTCCAGGTCCGCCATATCCTGGTCCCATTCCCATTCCAGGTCCGCCATATCCTGTCCCCATTCCCGGGCTATAGGCTCCTGCTACACCTGGTCTAGGGCCTGCAGTAGTATTAGAGGTTGTCACTTGATTCACAGTTGATTGAGTATGAGGATAGGAATGCTGATTCTCATAATTAATATGATTAACATGAGTATGATGAGTAGGATGAATATTAGGAACCACAACGTTTTGGAAAGAATGAGTTACACAACACTTTGTCGGATGAACAACAGCAGGCATTACCTGCGATGGCCTTGGTCTGCAATACATGTAAAGATCCCCTTTCTAAATTGTATTTACATTAACAAACTATGTCTGAAAGGGGAATCTTGTACTAATGAAAACACCTAATTTCACTTGTTTTCTTAGGTTTTTGTTTAGAGAACACTGTAAAAACTGTCTTTTAAATTGGAAAAAACGAATGCTGTAGTGAAAATAACAAGGAAGAATAAAACTAAAATTGCTTTATACATATTACCAGCCTCACTATTATATATTCCTAAAAAAGTACCACACATCTTCTTATTTTACCGCTTACAAGAGGTACAGACAACTAGGAAATAGTGGATTTTTTTGTCTGAAATATTAAAGTTTTGTTACAAAGAGATAAATTAATTTTTACGCTTTCTATACAAGCGTGCAAGACGATTTTTGAGTTCTTCCCCTTTAAGGCTAGTTTTTTCAAATTCCTTCCCTGTATTTTGATAAAGCTCTATTGCTTTTTCGGCATATCCAATCGCCCGATTAATATCTTTCGAACGGTGCTCATAAATCTTTGCCAGTTCAACACAAGAGATGATCCTGGTTTTCAAGGTCCCGTTTTCTGCTGTTTCCTTCCAAAGGACAGCAGCTTCTTCCCAGTTCTTATGTTTCTTATGCTCGAAAGCCAAAGCAAACCTTGCTGCTGAGGCCTCAGGCGTTTCCCCGCCGGAAATATTATTAAAAGCTGTTTGGGCTTCAGATGATTCCCCCAATGAGGAAAGCCACCTGCCCACTTCATAAATTTCCATTGGAGTCTGCTTGTCGTCAAGCCTTAAAATTTGAAAGGAAAGATGTGTATATAAGCTGATCAGCGATAAGATGTCAATTTCATTATGCTTAATGATACCAAGCATGCCCTCAGGATTTTTTCTTTCTACAAAGTCAAAATAAATCATGGGCGCAAGAAAACCGGGTATGTCATCTTTTCGTTCAATTCCCAATACATCTTTTTCAACTGCACTCAGCTTTATTCGCTCAAGTTTATGTTTCCACATTCTTCTTGCTGCATGGTATAAATCAAAATGACCAAACAGGGGCAGCTTCGGCAAATGTTGTCTGATCAGCGTATGCCTTGTTTTAACCTGCGGCCAATCGAAAGCCTTTCCGTTATAGGTCACCATCGCTGAATAATCAATGCTCTCGAGAAAGCTTTTAAACAAAGGAACCTCGGCACCTGGATGCGGCAGTATATGCTGTTTTAATTTTATTTTGTTTCCTTGCAGGCTGGCTTGGCCAAGCAGGAAAATAGAATTTCCTGTCCCTCCGCCCAAGCCTGTTGTTTCAGTATCAAAGAAAAAAATATTCTCCGGGTCACGGCCTGCAGCAGACAGCGGATGCCTTAATCTTGTGGAATTCCAAGCTTCAACTGCTGATTTAAATTGGCCAAACGAATAGATTCCATGCATTTGGTCAAGGCAGTATTCCTTCTCTCTTACCAGGCAGTAGGCATCTTCAAAATAAAATGGATAGACACCTTCTTTATCCCATACCTCTTTAAAAGGCAGATCGATACTTCTCTTCGGTTTCTTTTCAGGTTCAGGTTTGCTGCTATTTTCTGTTCCGAGATGGCTTTTCAGCCTATTGAGCTTATTTTTAATGGACAATGTGATCACCTATACCGCTCTCTCCATTTTTAAAGGAGGCAAGAATCCTGAGAACATCTTTTTTGGCTGTCTCTGATGAAGTATCTGTACCGATGCATGAAGGACAGCCATGTTCACAAGAGCATCTGCCCACCATTTCCATGGTTTCATGCATAATATGTTCGATCCCTCCGAATATCTTTTCGCTGAGTCCTATACCGCCAGGATACCTGTCATAAAAGAAAATGGTTGGCTTTTCATGTAGTGCCGCTTTTACTTGCGGCACTACATGGACGTCCTGCGGGTCGCACATAACAAACAGAGGGACAATATGCTTAAGGGCATGTGCCGTCCCAATCAACCCTTGTTCCAGCCGGTCCTGATTAAACTTTAGAACCTCTTCCTTTAAGGAAAGCCATGTTGAACTTGTATGAAGCTCTTCTTCCGGCAGAGTTATTGGCCCTGACCCAATATTTTCATGGGTTTCAAATTTTATTTTTTTAAATATAGTTGCCATGGCAACAACACTTACATCTCCGAAACCAATCGCTCCCATCGAGGAGGTCCTTTGTTTATCCTGTTCAAGCACCTTCAGCTCAACAGCCAGATTTGCATCTGTGAAATAATCGACGTCAACCTCACGGACGAATGCCTTTTTCTCTTTCCAGTCCAGCACTTCTACTTGAAATTGAGTGCCCTGATGGAGATAGATGGCTTCTTCGTGAAGAAGCGTCATAGCGGAAAAGCGATCCATTTCTCCTATAACTTTTACATTCGCTGCCTCTGATTGGTCGATAATGACAACATTTTCCTGAGAAGCCGAACGAAGGCTGATATTATGGGCAGGAAACGAGTCATTCATCCAGTAGAATTTATCACCATTTTGATGAAGCACTCTTTCTTCAGCCAGATATTCCAAAACTTCCTCTGTTTCAAATGTCCCAAAACGCTCTCCAGCGTTAAAAGGAAGTTCGTAGGCTGCACATTTAATATGATCGACCAAAATAATGAGGTTATCTGGGTTTATACGGGCAGTCTCAGGGCTTTTATTAAAAAAATAATCAGGATTTTGAATGACATATTGGTCAAGCGGGCTGGAGCTTGCAACCAAGATGACAAGTGATTCTCCATGCCTTCTTCCTGCTCGTCCTGCCTGCTGCCAGGAGCTAGCAATCGTTCCTGGATATCCAGTCATAACGCATACCTGCAGCTGCCCTATATCCACCCCGAGCTCCAAAGCGTTGGTGCTCACAACACCATATATGTCCCCTGACCTCAGCCCTTTTTCAATTTCGCGCCTCTCAGTTGGAAGATAACCTCCCCTATACCCGCGAATAGCTTTTGGGCCAAGCTTGTGTTTTACAAGTTCCTGCAAATAGGAAAGTAAAATTTCAACCCTAACCCTGCTTCTTGCAAATACAATGGTCTGTATTTTGTTTTTCAGCAGCTCACCTGCGAGTTTCCTTGCTTCCAGAGTAGCACTCCTCCTGATATTCAATGGTTTATTGACAATAGGCGGATTGTAAAAAACAAAGTGTTTTTTCCCGCTTGGAGCACCATTGTTATCGATCAGTCTGACTGGCTTTTCCGTAAGCTTTTCTGCAAGCTCAAGAGGATTTGCAATCGTTGCAGATGTGCAAATGAAGATGGGATCACTTCCATAGAAACGGCAGATCCGTCTTAAACGGCGGATTACATTTGCCACATGGCTTCCAAATACCCCTCTATATATATGTAGTTCATCTATCACTACATACTTTAAATTCTCGAACAAAGAAACCCATTTTGTGTGATGGGGCAAGATAGCTGAATGAAGCATATCCGGGTTCGTTATAACCACATGCCCGGCCCTCCGTACCTTTTGCCGGATGTTGGCTGGCGTATCCCCGTCATATGTATAGCTATTTATATTCAATCCAGATTCCTGAATAATTTCATTGATTTCACTTTTTTGATCCTGTGCCAGTGCTTTCGTCGGAAACATATAAAGAGCACGTGCATTCGAATCGTTTACTATTGTCTGCAGCACAGGCAGGTTATAGCATAGCGTTTTCCCCGAGGCTGTTGGTGTAACCGCTACCAGGCTTTGCCCCTTCATCGCTTCTTGATAAGAGGTTTTTTGGTGAGTATAAAGCCTTGTGATGCCTCTTTTTAATAATGCATCCTTTAGAGAAGGATGAATGTCATCAGGAAGCTCCGCCGTTTTTGCCTCTTTTTCCTCAATTATATGCCAATGAACAATATTTTCTTTGTACTGCTTGTCGGAAATTAACTCTTTCATTATTTCAGGCAGATTTTTTCGCACTTTCATCTTTTTTTCACCTCATAACCCTATTCTAGCGAATAAACGTTCGTTCTAACAGACAAAACTCATAAATCCCATTAACTTTTTATGGATTTTTGTTACAATAGGCTTAATAGCTCATGAAGCAAGAGGTGGATTATGAAAGCAGCTGAAATCAAAGACGTTCTTTCTCAGTTTTCTTTATTTAGGGAGCTTAACAATGATGAACTGGATAAAGTTGTAGAGATATCAATTTCAAGGGAATGGAAAAAAGGGAGCCATGTTTTTCTGCAGGATGATCCTTTGGAAAATGTTTATTTTATTAACGATGGGCGAGTCAAGATATACAAAAGTGATATTAATGGTAAAGAGCAAATTGTTGCGATCTTAACAAAAGGTGAAATGTTCCCCCATGTTGGATTCTTCCGGAAAGGCGGCTATCCTGCTTTTTCAGAAGTTCTTGAAAACGCCCAGCTGGTTGTTGTTCCTATTGCTCAATTTGAAAAGGTCCTCATAGAAAATCCAGAATTATGCATCAAGGTATTTAAAGTCCTTGGTGAAAAAATTGTGGACCTTCAAGAAAGATTAGAGGCACAAATCTTAAACAATACGTATGAACAAATTATCAAGCTGCTTGTTCGGCTTTGTAAAATGCACGGCCAGGATCAAGGAGATGGCTCCTACACCCTGAAGGGCGATTTTACAAATAAAGATCTTGCCAATATGATCGGCACTACAAGGGAAACGGTAAGCCGCACTTTAACAAAAATGAAAAAAAAGAACTTAATTGAAACAGACAGGGATGGACATTTAATTCTCAAGCCTGACCAGCTATTAGAGGAGATGTTTTAGAAAACCGCATATGCGGTTTTTTTATTTTTCTATGCTTTTTTAACAGGAACATTCACCCAATCAGCAGCATACCATATGTTGATTAATCCTGTATGAGAGGAGATGCCTACGATGGAGGATCCAAAAAAGAGAGAAAGAGAAAGAGAAAGAGAAAGAAATGAGCCTTTTGGAGATTTAATGAAATCCATGAATCAGTTATTCCACGAAAAACCAGTTAAGGGATTTCTGCAGACAATGGATGACTTTTTTAGGAACCCCTTCCCACTTTCTTCTTCCTTCCATGTAGATGTTACAGAAACTGATACAGACCATATTGTAACGGCTGAACTTCCAGGAATAAATAAAGAACAGATCCAGATTGATATCATGGATAATTATGTTACGATTTCAGTTAAATCTGCTGAATTGATAACTGAAGAAGATGAAAATAGAAAAGTCTTAAAAAGACAGCAAAGCCTGCAGCGTTCCAGCCGCACTATTCCCCTTCCACAGCCTGTCAATGAGAAGAAAGTGAAAGCAGTTTACAAAAATGGACTGCTGCAGATCACAGTGCCGAAACAGCAGGGAAAAAGAATACTTATCGATGAAAGCTAAAGAAGGCCGCAGCCTTATTCATTTTCCAATATGCTATTTAACTTTATGCCGCTAAACAAAAACAAGCAGAATAATGACTGCTTGTTTTTGTTTGATTTACTTTTATATCTGCCTAATAAAATTTATTTGATTGTTATTTTGAAGTATCCAGCCAATTATTAAAATAGCCCGTCGGAACACTGAAATAATCTTTTGTAAATTGGATGAAATCCTGGGTATCTACCTCTTTATAACTGAACATATGATAGTAGTCAGACAAATACCGAATTCCCACTTCCTTTGGTGTGTCCCCTTTTTGCCTGTACTTCTCCTGAATCATCTTATGGATTTCCAGAGTTGGCTGGCCATATATATAGCCAGTATGTTTGACCTCATTAAGAGGGACATTGGAATACTGCCTCCCCAGGCCTTCCGCCGCGATTGCTTCCATTCGATAACGCGAGAGGCCAAAAGCCTGTGCTTCTGGCTGATTTTCATCCGCATAAAAGTACATGGATGTTGCATATTCCGTCATCCCTTCATCCAACCAAGCATGATGGTAAGGATCATTGGCTACTATCCCATAAAAATATTGATGGGCAATTTCATGGACGATTGAAATATCATAAAATCTCTTATCTCCAATGTAAGGGTTTATCGTTATAATTCCTGGATATTCCATAAATTGGCCCTTATCCAAAACAATATCAAGCTGATCAAGAGGGTATTCTCCCATTTCTTCCTGATAAAAAGATAGTGCTTTTCGGGCGAGTTCGAGGGAAGCAGCAGGATCCTTGTCATGATTGCTCCTGGTGTACAGCCTAATTTTCACACCATCTTCAGCTTCTGTTTCATAAACTTCCATATCTTTCATCATAGCAATGAAAAAGTCCCTTACTTTCTTCGCTTTTACGGTGCCTTCGGTATTGCCGGCAGGAGGATCTTTTTCTGCTGTTGAAACAAAAGAATACCCTTTAGGCAAGCTATATGAAACTTTAAAATCAGAAAACCCAGTGTGAAAGGTCTCCAGGCCCTCTGAATATGGCTCTTTATTCCATTTTCCGTTTTGATAAAGGGCTGCCATCGGATACCATTGAGCAAGATAATAGTTGGAACCCACTCTTGAAAAACGGCTCCCATTCTCAGGCACAGTAAAATCAAAATTTATTGTAACCCTGTGTTTGGCTTTATCAGCCATTCCAGCACTAACCGGGATTTTTAAAGTATCGCCCTTCAACTGATATTCAGCATCCTTGCCATTCAAGGTCACCTTCTTAATTTCCGCATCAGAGCTGCCTTCCACTGATTCGAATGGATTCCCTTTTTTAAAAACATTCGGGATAAAGTATAATACCAGTTCATCCCACTCATCATCCGTTTTATTCTTTATTTGGATAACCGCTTCGGCAGTAAAGACCCCGTCTGAATCCATACTTAAGTCAATTTGATAGTTTGCGCTGCTTCCGCTTTGAACTCCTACATCGGCATCCTTTGTAGCGGTCACATAAATGCCGGCGCCTGTAAAGGCCAGCAGAATAGCTGCTAAAGCAATTTTAGGGCCGGAAAGAGCCCAAAGGCTCCCCTTTGCTTCGTATTTTTTTCTCGCCGGCTGCACCTGTGGCTCATGTCCGGTCTTTATCCATGGAGTACGCTGATAATTGGATTGAAACCGATTCTTCAGCCCATTCGCTAGGAGGCTAAAGGATGCAGTGGTATATAATAGGACGAATAACGGAATAAGAAGAATATGGGTACTGCCGTATATATTCCCTCTGGCCTGGCCCACGAGTCCTGCCAGCTCCTTCGATCCTGAAAGGTAAATAATCGGGTCGAATCTCATTATCGTGCCGCCCACAAATATATTCATAAGCGCCAGCTGTCCCATAATGGCAATAACATAAACGGTCTCCAGAATAAACATAACCAGGAATGTTTCTTTTAATTGAGGAAGGATATGCTTCCAGATAAGGCGATGTTTATTTGCTCCCAATGCCTTTGCAGCTTCAATATAAACAGATTGATATAATTCAGCAGTTTTAAGCCTGACAGAAGAAACGATGCTTGGAATGCTAATAATGGATGCTATGGCAATAAAGCAGCCAATAAGTGCACTTTCTTCCAGTGCGCTGTTAAAGCTGATCGGTGCAAGGAAAAAATATAGTATTAAAAATAGTGGTACATAACTCCAGGCATTCTCAAAAGCAATCATCCATCCAGGCGTTTTCTTCCAGGTTCCGATATAAAGGCCCATAAGCGTTCCAAAGAACATTTTAACTGCAGTGACAGCAGCAGCAATAAAAACAGTATACCTCAGCCCATTCAGAATCATGGACATTAAATCATACCCCCATTTGTCCGTGCCCAAAGGGTATGAGTCTGATTCAAAAGGCTCCATTGGCGGTGCCAGCACTTTTCCACTTGTATATTGTGTTTCCAATGTAGAGGTCAAAGAATGAGGTGCAAGCATAGGACCAAATATACAGAAAAAAAGCAGCACTGAAACCAGGAATACCCCAAAATAGAATGAGTAATTGATCTTTAATAGCCTATTCATATATAAAACCCCGTTTAAACAGATAGAATATTAATCTAATTGATATATAGACAATAAGGGATATTAACAGCATAGCAAACAAGCCAATCGCAATCGGCTGAACTTCATGGCTTTGGAATACAAATTTGGTAATACCCGAAACATTCATTATGTATTCAATAATAAAAAGGTTGCCGATCGCCAAAGAAATTACCTTTACCAGCTCTGCTTTTATAAATGGTTCGATATTCTTATATATATACTGGAAATTTATGTAATTCACTCCCATGCCTTTTGCTACAGCGGTTTTAATATAATCTTCCCCGCTTGTTTGATAGTACTTTACCGATATAAGTTTAAACAAATACAGCGTGGGGGCTATAGCGACGAGCAAGGTCGGAAACCAGGTGTTGAGCGCTCCGCCATCCGGCCGCAGCGATATGACTCTGATCCCTGTGACTTTATAGATCTTAACTGCAAGAATCATCGACATGACGATTATAATAAAATCGGGTATGGCTGCCAAAGTATTTAATATCATCCCAAAGATTTTAGTAAGCCGGAACCTGCTGATAAACACTCCAAATATAAGACTTATAAATACGGCGCCATTCACACCGATTAAAACAATCTTTAAACTCGTCAAGAAATTGTCGCCAATATCCTCTGCGATCGGCCTCGTTTGCCTGCCAAGCTGATAAGTTCCGAGACTGCCCTGGCTCACTTCCGTAACAAAATCCCCATAAACTTGAGGCAGGCTGCCAAAGTTCCATTCCAGGCTCTCTCCAGCAGAGTCTACAGAAACAATCTTAGGCAAGGCCGCAAGAAACAATATCAAAATAAATATAATCACTATTTGCTGAACAGCACGAACCATAATTGCCCCCCCCCTTTTGACTTCTAGTCATTTTTCTATTTTTTCACTTTTATCCGAATTTTGTCAATCCATTTCCAGTAAATGATAGATATATTTTCCTGAATATATTGGCATATAATTCATTAAATAGACCGGCTATAAATTTAATCTTTTTTCAAGTCTGACTTTTCTTAAAAAAAAGAAAAGGCCATCACGGCCCTTCTAATGCTAAGCTTTAAATATTCCCCCAATTCCCTTTACCATTGAAGATACCTGATTTACCGCGTTCATCATTTGACCGGCAGTATCAACCATCTTATTGAGGTCAATTGAGCCGTCCTGGGCTTTAAAGGAATTCATAATAGATTGAACACCCGATGGCTGTTTAGGAATGAATGATTGCTTTGGATAGGGATTCATATACGGATATGGCGGCTGCATTGGCTGCTGCTTTTGATTCGTTCCATTAAAATCTTCAGATTCTAAGGGATTTTGAAAGATACTTTGGTTTTGCACTGCCTCAGTCTTGTAGTAATCGGATTCATTTCCCGTTACCTGAAATGAATGAGGGTTAAAATTCGGCTGTGAACCGTGATTAGGATATGGATTAGAGCCATAATTTGGCTGTGGACCATAATTAAGATACGGATTAGAGCCATAATTTGGCTGTGGACCATGATTAGGATACGGATTAGGGCTATAATTGGGCTGTGGACCATGGTTAGGATACGGATTAGGGCTATAATTGGGCTGTGATCCATAATTAGAATTTTGTCCTGGTAAGTGCTGCTGATAGCCCATTTCGTACGGCAAATAATATGGATTCCCCTGCTGTGCTGATCCTTGGTAATTTTGCATTGGCTGCTGCCTCATATAGTATCGGCCATTCATACCCATATCGTTTGGATCACTGTCATGAACCACGTTCCAATGGCCGTATGGCGGGAAATGACTGGCTCTATTAATTTTTCGGCCAAACATGGGCAAACATCCTCCTTATTACAAAAATGAATGTAATGTATAAATTAATTATGAAATGGGTTATTGCCTATCCTTTTTTCATCAATATAATATATGTAATATGTGCCCATTGTGTGAGAATGAGCCGAAATAACCCATTCTTTTTAAAAATCTGATTTTCCTCGACCCCTTATGGCTGGAAGCGCTTTCCGTTTTTGTCTAAATGTGCGGAAACCTGTCGGAAGTTTGATTTTTTTAAAAACGATGAAAAATGATTTTTCATGTTAGGATAATAAAAAAGCCATTTCTTGTCCCCTTATGTATGCCACGGTACGGCGAGGAAGCACTTACTTCGCAAATCAATCTCTAAGAGGAGGCATTATCAAATGAATGTTCACGAACTAAAAAAGAGGTTTCATCAATTACGGGATTATACTCCTGAAAATGTAAATGAACTATTGGATTTTGCTAAAAAGGCCTATATTCATAATGAAATTTCCAGCACTGATTACCGCAATCTCGTTCGTGAGCTCGAAGCTCAAGGAGCAGCTGTTCCGGAAAGCTATAAAGATAGCTCCCTCCATGATTCAATTAATGTGTAAAATTCAAAAGAGGAGAACCCATCAGGTTCCCCTCTTTTCTTTTGATAATAAACCAATCATCTGTTTCAAAACATATATTGCAGAGTTTACATAGTTTATGAATCTGGTTTTGCTTGTTTCCGGGAAAAATGCCTGTATCGAAACCATCTCAATATGCTCGGAAGCAGAGTCAATTTGCTGAGGATAAAGGTTTCTCGGTTTATGCCTTAGAAGCCACTCAGAAGCATCTATCCTCCATTTATCATTGAGGGCTTTAACTTCATCCGCAAAGGGTTTCACTTCGCTGTAGAAGTCACCCTTTGCCCCTGACTCTTTTACTTTTTTATACCGATTATCGGAAGTATGCATATAAGCCAAAAGCTGCTCGGTTAATTGCAGAAGGTCTTCGTTGTGGGTCATAAAATCATCAGCTCCAAAAATAAGAGTAGCTATTCTTTAACTAGCTACTGAAAGTTAATCTTATTTTATTTCAATTAAAAACCAAGTTCAAGCTGCATGCTTTTTGTTTTTTGGGCGTTTTTTTCTCGCTCTGTTTCAGATTGTGTTTCGGAGAAGGCTGTTAATTCATTTTCAATTGTTTGAAGCTTTTTTTCACAAGCAACTATTTTACCGGTCTGTTCATCATGCCAATTTTGGCGAAGGCCTGTTAAATTTGATTCCAGAACGCTTTCCAATTCTTCAAGCTGATCATAGATTTCAGTCAGCATCGCCAGCAATTCCTTTTTTTCCACAATTCTATCTTCCATGTAAAAAACCTCCCCATACTTTTGCATACTTTGTAAGTCAGCAAAGCTTTTCCAGTTTTATGAGCAATTTTTTTCTGTGTACCTATTTCTCCTTACATTAAGGCTTTCCTTCATGGCTGACAAAACTAGAAGATATTCGCCAAAGAAAGTATTAAATTGTTTGAAAAAGTCTTTGATTCGACATCCCCTGAGGAATGAAAATAAAGTCATTGAACAAACTAATTATCGGAGGTGTTAAGTAATGGCAAAAAAAGAAAAACAAAATAAGGTACAGCCAAAAAAATTAGGAGAAACTAAAACCGGGTATGGAAATAAAAAACTTGAAGGGCCAGATCGTCCTTCAACTTAAATCCACAAGTAAAAAGCAAGGAGATTCTCCTTGCTTTTTTAGTTGGAATGAAATAAATTCCCAAGCCACGCTGCTGCTATTTCCAGCTGTTTCTGTTTATGAAGATACCATTTCGTAATATGCACAGGATGCCTTTGGCTAATTCCTTCTATTTGCCACTTTTTCTTAATCCTCTTATTTGCAGACCAATCATGAAATTGATGAATGTGATGAGTAATTATAGGGTATGTACAGCGTAGGAAAGGAGTCGTTCTTGGTGCTTTTTTTTTAAAATATTGCTCATAATCATGCCTTGATCCTGTATGGGCTGTATTGGATGCAAATTTAAAAATCGCATTGTAAAACCTTTGGTCAAATAAAATTTCAGCAAGCCGTTTTCCCAGATCGATTCTTTTGGAAACTGATCTAAAGCCATTCACACTGGTACCGTATAATTCTCCATTGCATGTAGGAAAAATCACTGAACTAAAATGGAAATAATCCTGAAAGGCAAATATCATGGTATGGAAAACTTTATTTTTATATACAGGATGTTCCATTACAGGCTGCTGGATGACATTCTGCTCGTTAATAATAAGTGAGATCATTAACCTCTTTTCATTTCCGGCTCTCCAAAAATGAAGCCATTCCTGCTCCATAAATGAAGAAACATTAAATTTCTTTAATAAATGAAACATTGGTTTATTCATTTTCGTCGAATAATGATAGAGAAGCAATTGAGGATAAGCATCCTGAAAGATCAGCCAGTTAGCCCTTTCATAAGTAAAGAAAAGCATATCTCTCAGATTCTTCCCGATTAGCTTTTGAAAACAGTTCCCTTCAAGGTCGCACATATTCCAGCCAGCATTCCGCGATACCATGGAGGCTAGAAATGTCCAGCGTATTTCGGGGTGCTTAATATAGAAATGAAAATATGCATCTGTCCTGGAGATGTTATCCATATTCTTTTTTGCAGTCATTTTCTTTATATGTTTGATGAATAATTGTTCGTTGTTGGCATAACAGGCAAGGATAGGTTTTCCAGGAATAAACACGGCTTTTCACCTCAGAAAATGAATATGTATTAGCGTTTGCCAAATAGAACATTTTATTCACCCAAAGTATACTGACATTTGTTATTATAGGGAGTAGTTTAAAATGGGGTGACTGCATGAATTTTCATTATCCAAATGGCAGGAGGTATAACCCTGCTGCAAAAACAACAAAAAAATTTAAAGCTGACAAGAAGTGGTCCTATAGCAATCGCGGGATGACTTTGGAAGAAGATATTAATGAAACAAATGAATATTATCTGGAACAAGGTATAGCCTCCATCCATAAAAAGCCTACACCTGTCCAAATTGTTCAGGTGGATTATCCTAAGAGAAGTGCTGCCGTGATCAAGGAAGCCTATTTTAAACAAGCTTCAACAACCGATTATAATGGGGTTTATAACGGGAAATATATTGATTTTGAAGCAAAAGAAACGCAAAATACAACCTCGTTTCCATTAAAGAACTTTCACGAACACCAAGTGAAGCATATGGAAACCGTTTTAGCCCAGAAAGGAATTTGCTTTGTGCTTCTTCGATTTTCAGCCACTGAAGAAATGTATTTCTTAGAGGCGAGTTACCTGCTCTCCTACTGGAAAAGAATGAAGGATGGCGGGAGAAAGTCCATTACCAAGGATGAAATAGTTAGTAATGGGCATCGCATTCCAATTGGATTCCAGCCCAGAATTGACTATATAAAGATAATAGATTATCTTTATAACCTTAAATAATAATCATTTAGTCTTCATTAACAGAAAGGATGAATATATATATGGCAGAAAATTATCAATCAAGAGAGGAGCGCCGCAAGCAGCAATCCAAACCCAAGAAAAAGGGCAAGAAAAAGTCTTCCGGTACTTTTAGACGCATTTTTCTTATTTTAATTGCCCTTGGTATTGCTGCAATGCTTATAGGTGCCGGTACATTCGCATTCATGGTTAAGGATGCCCCAAAGCTTGATGAAAAATTGCTAAAGGATCCAATTTCTTCGCAAATTTATGACATGGAAAACAATTTCATTACTGACGTAGGATCGGAAAACCGTGATTATGTAGCGTATGAAGATATACCAAAACTTGTAGAAGATGCCTTTTTGGCAACAGAGGATGTCCGGTTTTACAAGCATAATGGAATGGATTTAATCCGTTTGGGCGGAGCAGTAATTGCCAATATCACCCGAGGTTTTGGTTCTGAAGGAGCCAGTACTATCACCCAGCAGGTCGTCAAGAACTCCTTTTTAAATAATGAAAAAACCCTAAGCAGAAAAGCACAAGAAGCATGGCTAGCCTTCCAGCTTGAGCGCAAGTATACAAAGCAGGAAATCTTTGAAATGTATGTGAATAAGATCTTTATGTCCGAGGGACATGGTGTTCTTACAGCATCAAAGATCTTTTTCGGTAAAGAATTGGATGAGCTGGAGCTTCATGAAGCTGCCCTTTTAGCAGGGATGCCGCAGAGCCCCAACAACTACAATCCTTTCAAACATCCTGATAAAGCAGAAAAACGCAGAAATATTGTTCTTTCACTGATGAATCAGCATGGCTTCATTTCCAAGGAACAAATGGAAGCAGCACAAAAGGTGCCTGTTGAATCATCACTTGTTGCTGAAAATAAAAGAGAAACCAATGAATCAAAATATGATTCTTTTATTGATGTTGTGTTAGATGAAGTGGAAAAGAAATACCCTGATCTTAATCCCTATTCCGATGGATTAAAAATCTATACGACCCTAGACCCAAATGCACAGGAACATGTAGAAACGATTTTAAATACAAATGAAGTTGTTGAATATCCGGATGAAAAGTTTCAAGCCGGCATCACCTTGCTTGATACAAAGACAGGTGAAATCAGGGCAATTGGCGGGGGAAGGAACCAAGAGGTCAAACGCGGATTTAACTTTGCAGTGGACCAAAAAAGACATGCAGGTTCAACGTTTAAACCGATTGTAGATTATGGCCCTGCAATTGAATACCTGAAATGGGGGACTTACCACACACTCGTAGATGAACCTCATACGTACTCAGGCGGAACTAAGATTAACAACTGGGACGGCAGGCATATGGGCCCTATGTCAATAAGGGAAGCCCTCGCCCGTTCAAGGAATATACCTGCACTGAAAACACTTCAGGAAGTTGGCACTGATAAAGCACTGGAGTTTACAAAGAAATTAGGCATTCCAATGGATGAAATGTATGAGTCGTATTCTATAGGAGCTTATGAGGTTTCTTCCATGCAAGTAGCAGGAGCGTACAGTGCTTTTGGAAACAATGGCTTTTACACTGAACCTCATGCTGTAAAGCAAATTGAAATGCGTGATGGAACAAAGCTCGACTTAAAACCTGAATCTGAAGTTGTTATGAAGGATTACACTGCATTTATGATCAGCGACATGTTAAAAAGTGTTGTGAAGTCTTCATATGGAACAGGACGATTGGCTGATGTTTCAGGCCTCCCTGTTGCAGGAAAAACGGGGACCACCAATTATTCAGATAAAGAAGAGCAAAAATATGGCGTGCCTAATGGTGCAGTACCAGATGCCTGGTTTGCAGGATATACCACAAACTATACTGCAGCTATTTGGACTGGATATCAAGACCGAAAGAATTATATAAACGCTGGTGCTGATCAAAAAATTGCCCAGAAGCTGTTTAGCAATTTAATGGCACATGTATCGGAAGGTAAAGAAACTTCTGACTTTACGGTTCCTAAGTCTGTGGAGAAGGTGGCAATTGAAAAAGGCAGCAACCCTGCCAAATTAGCAAGCCAATTCACACCAAAGGACCAAATCATTTATGAATATGCTGTGAAAGGCAATGCTCCAACACAAGTATCCGAGAAATTCGATAAACTTGATTCCCCTTCTAACCTGAGTGCAAATTATGACCAGGAAGCAAATGAAATTATGCTAACCTGGGAGTATCCAGAAGATGCAGAGGGAACTCAATTTGAAGTGACTGTTTCTGTTAATGAAGGTGGAGACCAGCAGCTGAGCGTCACGTCTGAAAAAGGCTTAAAAATTGCTAATCCTCAGCCTGGAGCTGTGTATAACTTTAATGTTACAGCTATTCGCGGTGACCAGCAGAGTGATCCCGCTTCTGTGAAGGTCGAAATTCCTGATCCAACCGTCATTGAAGAAGACGACACTGAAGGCGAAGAACAGGGTGAAACCGATGAAGGCCAAGATGACCAAGGCGGCCAGGAAGGCAATACCGGAAACCAGAATGGCGGCGGCTCAAGTGACGATGACGGAAACGGAGACGGCGAAGGTGACAATGACGGAAACGGAAACGGCCAGGGCGAAGGTGACGGTACTGGACAAGGTGATGGTGATGGCACTGATGGAGAAGGCGACTCCGGCTCCGGCTCCGGCACTGGAACTGGCGGAAATACGGGCGGCAGCGGTTCGGAAGGAACCAACAGCAATTCCGGGTCTGAAGCAGGTTCTGGATCTAACTCCAACAACTAAAGGACTAAGAAAAGCGCAGGGCGCCTTGACCACCCCCGACAAGCACAAGCCAAGAGCCGGTGGCGCCTGGAGCTAGACAGTTTTCTAAGTTCAAAGTTATATTTTCTTACTTTCATATAAAAAGCTGACTCGAGTCGAGTCAGCTTTTTCGTTATTGGTATGGATATATGAACCTCTTGATTTCTGCTTTTATGTGAAGTCGAAGACTGGGAATGCGCGCATAGATTCGACCTGGATATGCGCACATTTTTCTCACTTCTGAGCGGGTTTATCTGCGTTTTGCACGTTAATCCCTCTTTCGGGCGGACTCGAGACGAGGAGATTACGTATTTATCTGCGCAATCTCCTCTTTTATTGCCATACTTCTGATTGCCCTCCTCATTTCTTACAATAAACACAGAAAAAAGCACCTATTTTTTCCCTGGCGCTTTTGCCCTTTTTTCTAATGTTAAATGCTTTATAGACTGCTTTTCCATTTCGGCTATCAATTCGGATAGCTGGATGTACGCATGGTAAAATACCGGGCGCTTTAATATAAACTCCAGCCGTTCTTTTAGGTTGATTGGCTTTATCTTCAAATCCATGGGATCTGCCTGCAAATCAACCGGCTTTCCATTTATCCAAAAAAGCAGTTCAAGAAAGTAGCCAATTGCAGTTTTCATTGGAACTTTTGCAGCCTTGTGGTTCCGAGTGGCAAAATGATTATCCAGGGTGTGCTTATGTTCATTCCACTCCGCAAGAAGCACGGGAATAAAATCTTCTTTATCCTCCCAGGGCTTTAATGCCTCAACGCCTGCGTAAAAGGCAGCGTCATACAAAAAAATCGGCTGAAGGACAATCTTTTTCAGCAGTGTTTCTTCTGCATAAATACAATCTTTATCACTATAGAATAAAGGCTGGCGGAGCTGCACAGAGATTGGAATTAATTGCTCGCCACTCATTATGCCTGCTTGCCCCTCATCCGTTTCTTACCTTCCCTGCATAGTTCAAGCAGCGGGCAAATCTCACATTGCGGATTCTGAGCTTTGCAATGATACCTTCCGAAAAAAATCATTCGATGGTGGGTGACAGACCATTCCTCCATCGGTACTTTTTTCATTAATGCTTTCTCAACTTCGAGCACCGAATCTTTCCAGCGGCAGAAGCCTAACCTTTTGCTTACACGCTCTACATGTGTATCCACTGCAATGGCTGGGACACCGTAAGCCACTGAAACAACGACATTTGCTGTCTTCCGGCCAACACCCGGAAGCTTTATCAATTCATCCCGGTCACGTGGTACTGTTCCATCATATTCATCAATCAGCAATCGGCAGAGCTTTTGGATGTTTTTTGCTTTATTACGGTATAGACCGATTGATCGAATTTCTTCCTGCAATTCTTCCAGCGGGACATCAAGATAGTCCTGCGGTGTTTTGTATTTTTGAAATAGCTTTCTTGTCACTCTATTCACCAGTGCATCTGTACATTGTGCCGACAAGGCTACTGCTATTACAAGTTCAAATGGATTGGAATGAATTAATTCACAGTGTGCTTCCGGGAACATTTCACCCATTGTATCAAGGCAATATCGGATTTGTGTTTTATTTAACAAAGAAATCACCACTTACTGTTATCTATTTTATCAGCAGCCAGATATTTGCTTACTGTTCAAGCCAATTGTAAAAAGGAACCGACTTCGTTGTCTGGGAAGCCATATCCTCCCTTTTATTTCTTTGCTGAGTCTGGTTTTGCCTGAATTTTTTCCCATAGCTTTTTGCTTGTTCAATTGTTTTAATTCCATTCTTTTTCCATTCAAATAAAATTCTGTCAATGTATCTAAAGTTCAGTTTACCAGACATAACAGATTCTCTTAAAGCCGCTTTGATAATATGGGGGTCATGATGATCATCATCCATCCAAAGTGCCAATGTTTCACATTCAAAAGGTGAAAGCGGCCTGCCAAACTCCTGCTCAAAGCAAGTATATAAGTCTGTTTCATCCTGCTGCAGCTTAACAGCTTCTTCTTTCTTGCCGCTTAGAAGAAATTGGTCAATAAGCTTCTCCCAAAGCGGATTAAGATTATACCTCTCATAACGGATTCCATCAGATGAATACCTGTCCTTTATTTCAATGCAGCTTTTTTGAATTAATTTTCTAAGCAGATCCGTACAATCAGCTACCGAAATGGTCATGCGGGAAGATAATTCGACTGGGGTGGGAAACTCGTTCCCCTGCTCAATAAAGGATATTACATGAAGGATTAAAACGAGTTCATGCTCGTTCAGATTCATTTCTTTGTATTGTGTCAATAAAACTCCGGGGATGGAAACATTTCCTTCCTGAAGCCATTTTAATAAACTGGTTTTGGACATTCGGGACACCTCCTTTTCAGTATATCATGAACAACCAGGCTAAAGTGAGGAGAATAACCGGTAATCTCTCCATAAGTTTTATCTTGACTGAATTAGAAGAACAGCCTTATATGTTTGTTTCAATATTAAAATTACAAGAAGCAAAAAATCCGCGGAAGGCGGATTTTTCGCTTTAGCCATTATTTATTTGTTTTTACAGCTGTTCTTATGGATATAAACGATTAAGCAAACGAGGGAACGGAATTGTTTCACGAACATGCTCAACTCCGCTGATCCAAGCAACCGTTCTTTCTAGCCCAAGGCCAAATCCAGAATGCGGTACTGAGCCGTATTGTCGCAGTTCAAGATACCATTTGTATGCATCCATATCTAAATTATGCTCTTCAATTCGCTTCTTGAGGAGCTCATAATCATGTATACGCTCAGACCCACCAATAATTTCTCCATATCCTTCTGGAGCAATCAAATCGGCACAAAGTACAACATCTTCCCTAGTTGGATCAGGTTGCATATAGAATGGCTTCAATGAAGTCGGATAGTGTGTGATAAAGACTGGTTTTTCATAGCTTTCCGCAATAGCTGTCTCATGCGGTGCACCGAAATCATCGCCCCATTGGATATCAGCAAAGCCTTTTTCCTGCAGGAACTTAATCGCCTCATCATAAGTAATGCGCGGGAATGGTACTGTAATCTTTTCAAGGTTTTCTGTTTCACGGCCGAGTGTTTTAAGTTCGATTGGGCAGTTCTTTAGTACAGATTGAACAATATGAGCAACATATTCTTCCTGGACTTTAAGGTTATCATCAAATTCACAGAAAGCCATTTCAGGCTCAATCATCCAGAATTCAATCAAATGACGTCGGGTTTTTGATTTTTCAGCACGAAATGTCGGTCCGAAAGAAAATACTTTTCCGAGTGCCATTGCTGCAGCTTCCATATAAAGCTGACCGCTTTGCGATAAATAGGCATCTTCATCAAAATACTTTGTCGCAAAAAGCTCTGAAGTTCCTTCAGGTGCACTTCCCGTCAAAATTGGAGGATCGACTTTTGAGAATCCTTCCTCGTTGAAAAATTCATAAGTTGCACGTATGATTTCATTTCTTATTTTCATTACCGCATGCTGGCGGCGGGAGCGCAGCCATAAATGGCGGTTATCCATTAAGAACTCCGTGCCGTGTTCTTTAGGGGTAATTGGGTAGTCGACTGCATGATGAATAACTTCCATACCCATCACCAGCAGTTCATAGCCGAAAGGTGAACGTTCATCCTTTTGAACCTTCCCGGTTACATATACGGACGATTCCTGTGTAACTGATTTCGCACTTTGAAATGCTTTTTCAGGGACTTCTGCTTTCACTACAACCCCTTGGATAAAGCCTGTCCCATCCCGAAGCTGCAAAAACGCGATCTTTCCGCTCGAACGCTTATTGGCAATCCAAGCTCCAATCGTAACTTCTTGGTCAACATATTTGTAAACTTGAGATATTGTTGTTTTTGTCAATTTATGTTCCCTCCAAAAAATCAAAGCAATTACTCCTTATGTACCGCTATCTATTATACCTTCATGCCAATTGACAATCAATAATATAGAAGTTTATACAGATATCACGGAAGAAGGCCGGATGTCATCCGGCTTTCCTGACAAATATCACTTCATGTTCTTTTTTACAAATTTATGCATGCGATCAACAGCCTTTTCAAGTAAATCAAGAGAAGTTGCATACGATAAACGGATATTTTGCGGCGACCCAAATCCTGAGCCAGGAATTACAGCTACCATTGCTTCTTCCAACAATGCTTTAGCAAAATCATCCACATTTACAAATCTTGTCATCTCGGCAGCCTTTTGCACATTCGGGAACAAGTAAAATGCTCCCTGGGGTTTAATACAACTAAAACCCGGAATCTGGATTAATTTATCGTAAATAATATTTAAACGATGCTCAAATGCTTCGCGCATTTCATTCAGCATATCCTGAGAGCCCGTATATGCAGCAATAGATCCAAATTGCGCAGTAGTAGTCGGGTTGGATGTGCTATGACTGGCAAGATTGGTCATCGCTTTAATTATTTCTTTATTTCCTGCAGCATAGCCAATTCTCCACCCAGTCATTGAGTGTGATTTTGAGACTCCATTGATGATAATGGTTTGCTCTTTCAGTTCAGGAGAAAGCTCTGCAATGGAAGTATGTTTATGCCCGCCGTAAACCAGCTTTTCATAGATCTCATCAGAAATAATTAAAACATTATGTTTTAAGCAGACATCTCCAAGTACCTTTAATTCATCTGGCGAATAAAGCATTCCTGTCGGATTGCTTGGTGAGTTAATGATAACTGCTTTTGTTTTATCGGTAATGCTGCTTGCAAGCTGTTCAGGAGTAATTTTATATTCATTTTCCTCTTTTCCCTCAGCATATACCGGAACACCGCCTGCAAGTTTAACCTGTTCGGGATAGCTGACCCAGTATGGAATAGGAATGATGACTTCATCCCCTTCATTAAGGAGCACTTGGAAAAGAGTATACAAGCCATGCTTTGCTCCGCTTGTGACAATAATTTCAGATAGGTTGTATTCCAAGCCTTGATCTTTTTGGAACTTGGCTGCAATTGCTTTCTTTAAAGCTGGAAGGCCTGCAGAAGGGGTATATTTCGTATGACCTTCATTCATGGATTGGACTGCAGCGTCAATGATGTGCTGAGGCGTATTAAAATCTGGTTCCCCTGCTCCTAAACCGATGACATCATGTCCCTGAGATTTTAGTTCCTTTGCTTTAGCAGTAATTGCAAGGGTTGTTGATGGTGTTAATGCTTTAACTCTTTGAGCCAGTTGAATCTCCATTGTGCTTCCTCCCGTTTTCTCCTGCTCTCCAAGACTTGTTGAGCCTTAGTCTTACAGGTTCTCAATTTTTTTTAGCCATTCTCCCGTTTTAAAATCTATATAATAATAATTTATTAAATCGCCTTTGGAACGATAATGAATTTCCCATAATGGAATATTTTTCTCCATCCCCAGGCGTACTGACATAATTTCAGCAGGATTTTTTTCCTGCGTAAGTCTGTTGATCGCTTCCTGACTTGAGATCCCTTCTGATTGTTTTTGGGTAACTATTTTTCCTGTCTTCTCCGGAACCCACACAAAAATCTTTGTCCCTTCCGAATCCTGTCCCTCAATTACATAATAGGTTTCTGTCCCATGATATAAATGGAAGTCTTCAACAACAGCAAGATCTGTTTGCTTTCGCGCAAGTTCCAAAGCTTTTTCTTCTGCCGCATTTACCGGCTTCATGCTGTTAAAGTAAATGATGGTGCCTGCACCAATCCCAATGACGAGTAAAATAATGATGGCTATTAATGCTTTTCTCATTTATCAGTCTCTCTTTTTATGTACGGTAGATGGTAAAAATCGCTTTATTTTGATCTTCCTGATCAAGCGCCAAACCAAACATTAGGTCTTTTTCCTTCAAGGTTCTGTTTAGTGCATCAACAATTTTATACAGATCCGGGCTTTGCTGAATCTTAACTGTAGATAAAACTTCAATTTTGCTTTCCAATCTGGAATTCCTCCTCAGCCTCTACAATATTTGTTACTTATATACCTTATCATTTAGGTTAAAATAAACTTACAAAGAAATACACAATAACAGTATAACAGCAGAGATGTTTCCTTGTATGTTCAATAATAAAATTTTTCTTCTGGTCCACCACGTCAGGCTGCGCTATAAGCGCAGCTTTCTTCATTTAATCCGAAATGTCTTCACGAATTTTCCTGCAGGAGAAGTTATTGAAGGCTCTTGTCCATGACACTCTTTATTTCAATTCGTCTTCCTGGAAAATTGTAATGACTTCATAGTTAATATCAGTGAATTTAATGGTGACTGTACCATGTTTCCTTGTATAATATACATCAACCCACGCTTCATTTAACAGTCTGAATAAATCAGAATTAGGTTTTACGGATGACTTATGGAATAAAATAGCAATCTGTGGATCCATATGTTTTATCATATCTTCAGAAACAGACTCTTCTCTTCCAAACGCTGGCAGCTTCACAATATTGACATTGGATAAATCTTTTTTCATAAACACATTTTTAGCTTTCTCACTTAAGGAATTCATAAAAAAGACCCGATGTCTTGCAAATGTTAAAGATAAATCCATTCCATCTCCTGTATTCATCCCTTCATAAAGGACTTCAGCATGCAATCCAGGCAGAAGCAGCTGTTTAGTATTCCGGGCCCAAATGTGGATATTGACATCACTTAAATCCATTTTTCCATTTTTCAAATGGGAGGCTATAGACTCTCCTGCTATAACTTGATTAATGTTATATTCTTTTATCAGCCAGGCAAGGCTGGAGTCATTATACAATTCTTCATCGGTCAGAATAACCGTCGATATTTTGTTTGTTCTATATAGCTGCAGAAGTTTTTTTAATTCAGGCTCAGTCCCGATTCCGCCAGTGTTTATAAGAATGTTCTTATTACTTCCATGGTGGATCAAGGAAGCTTCTCCATCTGATAGAGAAAAAAAAGTGACAGCAAGCTCATCGTTTTTTAACTTTAAATCAATGCTTTCCACCTTTACTGGAACTGCAGGAGAGTCTTTTGGTATGTAGTACCAATTTGTAAACAACAGGATAAAGGCGAACATCACTTTCATCTATTCATTCCTCCTACCAACAAAAGCGTATGGGTAAACCCTTCCACTATGTTAGTCGCTCCTTGGATAAAGGGAAACTTCAATCAGAAGCGCTTTTCCTCACTGATTGTTAGTTGAAACAATCGGGTCTTACGGGCAGTTGGACTCCCGCTTATTCTCCTTCGTTATCTCTGAGTATTAAAGAGGGAAGCTTACTGACCGTTAAACTGCGATAAAATAAATTCCCAACAAATATATAATGTGTTATTTATGCAAATTTATCCTGTTTTAAAGCCTTATACATATTGTTACAAGAGAGGAGGACACGAAAGAGTGCAGTTTGTTTAGGGCAAAAAAAAGCGCTTCCCTCTGCCTCATAATTCAATGTAGACTGTATAGTTTCTGCTGTCATATGAATTTTTTATAACCAAGTATAAATTAAATCGACAATATCATCAATATTTCCTTTTTGGACCGGGACAGGTGGTATGGAATCCAGAAATGCCTTCCCATATTTCGTTGTAACTATTCTGCGGTCAAAGACCACGATGAGTCCCTTATCTGAGCTAGTCCGTATTAACCTGCCCACCCCCTGTTTAAAGCGGATTACCGCCTCAGGCAATGAGTTTGCGGAAAAAGGATTTCTTCCTTCACTTTTGATTTGCTCATTTTTTGCCTGTACCATGGGTTCGTCTGGAGGAGAGAAAGGCAGCCTGACAATTACTAGGCAGGAAAGGTCTTCTCCCGGAATATCCACACCCTCCCAGAAGCTGCTTGTCCCCAACAGGATGGCTTTGTCAAATCGCTGAAAATTTCTTGTAAGCCTTGAACGGCTGCCGCTTGTTACACCTTGGGCAATTACAGCATAATCCTCAAGAAAGCCTGATTCTTTTATTAGTTCATATGTTCTCCTAAGCATCTCATGAGAAGTGAAAAGAATCAGCATCCTGCCTTTTGTTGCTTCCCCAATGGATATAATATGCTCCGAGATGGAAGCAACATATTCCTCCAGCGGAACGGCATTAACTTCTGGAAGGTCATTGGGGATCACCAGTTTGACCTGTTCCTGATAATTGAAAGGCGATGATATTTGTTGAACGATGCAATGCTGTTCTTCAAGGCCAAGCTCATTAAGAATAAAATGAAATGAATCTTTTACAGACAATGTTGCCGAAGTAATCACAGCACTTTCTTTTTTACTGAAAAATTGCTCCTTTAAGTACTCTGATACATTTACAGGCTGGGAATAGACAGTTGTGGCATTTTGTGCAGAACGAGTATCCATCTCAATCCAAACAACCAATTGAGATGATGTCGTTTGAAAAATATATTTTATGTTCTCATTTAACCCTTTTAAATCATTCAATATGGAAGCCACCTCCTCCATAAGGGCCTTCTCCTCAAGTGTTAAAGCTTCTTTAATTTTAGCCATCATCCCTACTCGGTTATCAATGCCTTTTATTAAATCTTTAAGCAAAAAACCAAACCGCTCTGCACTAACCAATACCGCTCTTGACTCTTTATCATTCGTTCCATTGAAAAAGCGCACAGTTAAGCGATTCATGCCTTTCTTGGCTATCGAATGCTTTTTCGCATAAATACCAATAACTTTAAATAGTTCATCCATTTCATGCAAAATTTCTGAAATCAGCTGATTTAACTCAAAAGAGTGAATGGAATGGTCTACATTTTCAGCTTTCTCCTCTGCCAGTTTTTCAAGCTTATGAAAGAGCTGCTTTTGTTCGAAGAGCCCAATCTGGCCAAGAAGCAGGCGAACGGTCAAATAATCAAGCTTTTGGCCAAAATGCTTTCCAGATGCTTTTACAAAATGATGACCTTCATCTATAACTACATGGCTGAAATCAGGCAAGAAAGAACTAGGTGCCACCAAATCAGTTAGCAGCATGGAATGGTTGGTAATAATAATATCCGCACTTTGTGCAGCCTTCCTTGCTCTTAGGTAAAAGTCCCTCGAAATCCATGAACGATCATGCAGAAACACGGTATCGTCATTCTTAATTTTATTCCAGAAAATCCTGCCGCCGCTAGACAAGTTTAGTTCATCACTATCACCGGTATCCGTATCAAGCAGCCAAACAAGTATCTGCATTTTGCTGAGGATTGTATCATAATTATCTACTTCATCATCCCTTAAGGTTTGGGCGAATTTTGCCATGCTTATATAATGGCTTCTTCCCTTTAGCAAAGCTGCTTTAACAGGAAATGGCAGCATCCTTTTCAGAAGCGGCATGTCCTTTGTCAAAAGCTGTTCCTGCAGCTGGGTTGTATATGTACTAATAACGACTGTCTGGCCGCTTTCATTTGCATGAATGGCGGAAGGTACAAGGTAAGCAATTGATTTCCCTACACCTGTTCCCGCCTCTATTAATGCATGTTTGCTATCTTTGAATGCCGCATATACAGAATCCATCATGTTAAACTGGCCATGCCTAATCTCATAGGAAGAAAAAGCTTTGATGAACATCTTCTGCTTGTCCTCAACCCCATAAGGATAATCGATGACGGCTGAAACTTCTTGAGCTTTTGGTATTTTTTCCTTTTTCAAGGCAATTCCTTTATGTATTTCAAGATAATCAGGCAAATACTCAATTTTGCTTTCTTTTAACGAAATGAGTTCATCAAATAGAATATCAAGGTCGCTTTTTAAGCCGCCAGATAGCTTATGAAGCTGTTCAAGCGTATTAAGCGGAAGATTTTTAAGCTTATTTAAAAGAATCAGCAATAGTTCTGCAGTCACATATGCATCACTATCTGCCTGGTGAGGACGTTCATGATTAAGCCCTTCCCGAATGGCGAGATCTGACAATTTGAAGCTATCCGAAGTAGGTAAAAGGATTCGGGCAAGTTCAACAGTGTCAATGACAGGTCCATAAAATCCATTATACCCTGACTCCAATAACTCCTCCTGTAAAAATGACAAATCAAATAAAACATTATGAGCTACAAAAAAAGCTCCATCCAGCAAGGTCAGCACCTTTGGAGCTATTACAGAAAAGAGAGGGGCATCCTCCACCATATCATCGGATAACCCTGTCAATTCCTCAATAAAAGGAGAAATTGGCTGTTCCGGATTCAAAAGTGATGAGTATTCCTCCGTGATTTTTCCGTTTTCGATCACCACAGCGGCAAATTGTATAATTTTATCGCCCTTCTTTGGAGCGTTTCCAGTCGTTTCTAAATCAACAACCACATATTTATTACCCATGGCATACACCTCTACATTCAGTCATTCAAACGGTATCACAAAAACGGAAAAAGAAAAAGGCAAATAACTTTCATCTTATTATTTTTCTTCCACATGGATGATGCCCTTATTCATGCAAGCTTCACAGCCAAGTAAAAAGTGCTGAACCTGTACGTTAAAGGTCAGCACTTTTTACTAAGGTCACATTATAGAATTGTGCTCGCCGGCTCTGCATGGATCATATCAACTATACGATTGCTGCTGTCCATAATGGCAACTTTCGGTTCGTGGTAAGGCACCTTTTCATCCGGAACCAATCCATATGAGATGATAATGACAATGTCTCCTTCCTGAACAAGGCGGGCTGCTGCACCATTTACACAAATAACGCCACTACCTCTTTCGCCAGGAATAATATATGTTTCAAAGCGTGCTCCGTTATTATTATTCACGATTTGTACCTTTTCATTGGGTGCCATTCCTACTGCTTCAATGATATCGGTATCTATCGTGATGCTTCCTACATAATTCAAATTTGCTTCCGTTACAGTTGCACGATGGATCTTACCATTCATCATGGTCCGAAACATGCTGCTTCCCCCTTTAGCTATCCTATTTTAGCTTAATGATCATATTGTCTATTAGCCTTGCTTTTGAGAATTGAACTGCAAGAGCGATGATTATATTCCCTTCAAGGAGATTCGGTTGTTTAAGCTCCGGATAGGAGAGAATTTCTATATAATCGATAACACCGCTTGTGTTTTTTTTAATATGATCCATCATTTTTGCAATCACAATTTGAGGGTTTGTTTCCCCTCCTGAAACCATAGATTCTGCGATTTTAAGGCTTTGGTGAAGCGATGGAGCCTGCAGACGTTCTGCAGGAAGCAGATTTATATTTCTTGAGCTTTTTGCCAGACCATCTTGTTCCCTGACCGTTGTGACAGGAACAATTTCCACCGGAATATTAAAATCTTTTACAAGACCATCGACCACTGCCACCTGCTGAGCATCTTTCATTCCAAAATACACTTTGTCAGGCTGCACAATATTGAAAAGCTTTATAAGAACCGTTGCAACTCCATCAAAGTGTCCTGGCCTGCACTTTCCGCATAAAACATCTGTCCGGTCGTGTATTTTTGCAGTTACCGAAAGCGAATCCGGATACATTTCATCTGCTGAAGGATAGAATATAAAGTCATTTCCTTCATTCTCAGCCAGCTGGCTGTCACGTTCAAAGTCTTTTGGATATGTGGCCAGATCCTCTTTAGGACCAAATTGAAGAGGATTAACAAAAATACTTAGTACAGTAACATCATTTTCTTTTCTGGCAGCCTTCAATAAAGAAAGATGGCCATCATGCAAATAGCCCATGGTAGGTACAAACCCTATTGTTTTTCCTTCCCTTTTAAGCTGTAAAGCAATTTTTTGCATCTCCCTCACATTTGTAATCGTTCTCATCGCTGGCCTCCATACAAGCTAAGAAGCTCTTCTTCTTTCATCGTGAAAGAATACACATCTTCAGGGAATGTCCCATTCTTCACTTCCGCACAATATGCTGCCAGGCTGTCCTGGATAGCTGGGTTTAAGTTTTGATATTGTTTTACAAATTTAGGAACACGTTCAACCCCGTAACCCAGCACATCATGATAAACAAGAACCTGTCCATCTGTATCTCTGCCGGCCCCTATCCCGATTGTTGGAATTGTTAATTCCTGAGAAATCCGTTTCGCTAGCTGTTTAGGAACACATTCGAGGACAACCGCAAACGCGCCCGCTCTTTCACATTCCTTGGCATCTTCTATTAACTTTCGGGCAGCTTCAGCATTTTTCCCCTGAACCTTATAACCTCCTAAAACTCCTACAGATTGAGGAGTTAAGCCTAGATGGGCAACTACAGGTATACCCGCTCTCGTTAATGCCTTAATATGCTCAGCAACTTCATCTCCGCCTTCAAGTTTAACAGCATGTGCGCCTGTTTCCTGAATAATTCTTGCTCCATTCAGTAGTGTATCTTTTACGGATAAGTGATAGCTCATAAACGGCATATCTATAACAATGAATGTGTTTTTTGCCCCTCTTTTGACTGCCCTGCCGTGATGGATCATGTCCTCCATTGTGACAGGTACTGTTGAATCATAGCCTAACACGACCATCCCCAAAGAGTCCCCGACAAGAATCATATCCACTAGTGCATTCTCCGCCTGGCCTGCAGCCGGATAATCATAAGCAGTGAGCATCACAATTTTTTCCTCATTTTCTTTCATCTTTAGGAAATCAGTAGTTTGCTTCATCTTTCTTCCTCCTTATTTAGGAAGAGGAGTAAACTTCACCAATGAGTATTAAAAATAAATCAAGGCTTACAGCCGCAGAAAAATCCTTCTGTAGGCAGAAGGATTCTGTAATAGCTCATTATAGTAGTTCATCCCTCTGTCCCGGTCCATTTTGGATCTAGGCAGATATCTATTTGTTTTGGTTGATATAAAAAGGTGCAGTTCTTTTAAGGATACTGCCCAAAAAAAGTATATCAAAAAGGAGAAAGTATTGGCTATATAAAATTTCTGGCGGGTTTTCAGGAATCTAGCTCAATGTCTGCAGAATAGACATGATGTATTTTACCGCTGCTGTCTTCTATCATCAGGACCCCATCATCCGTAATTCCGAGAGCCTTTCCATAGATGCTTCCCGTAATGGTTCTGGCAGTGAGGTTCTTGCCAATGCTGACAGCGTAGCTTTCCCATAGAAGCTTAATAGGATAAAACCCTTTGTCCAGATAAAGCTTATATAGGTTCTCCAATTTCCCAAGAATGATTTTTATCAATTCAGCCCTTGATAGTTTCTCCCCTTTTTCAATTGATAAAGAAGTGGCAATATTTTTAAGTTCATCTGGATAGTCGTCCAGCTGCTGATTCACATTGATTCCAATTCCTATAATGATTGAAATGATCCGATCTGCATCCGCCTGCAGCTCAGTAAGGATCCCTGTTACTTTCTTGCCATTCATTAATATATCATTCGGCCATTTTATCTGCGGTGTCAACTCAGTAAGATCTTCAATCGCCTGCACAACAGCCACTGCTGTAATAAGGGTAAGCTGCGGCGCCATTGGCGGCGGAATATTCGGCCTTAAAATAACACTCATCCAAACTCCAGTCGACTTTGGGGAGTACCATCTCCGATCCATTCTTCCCCTGCCTGAGACCTGTTCTTCAGCAATCACAACAGTCCCCTCCGCTGCGCCTTCATAGGCTAGACGATGAGCAATTTTCTGTGTGGAATCAACACTCTCTTCGTGTTGTATATGCCGTCCAAGTGTTTTGGTTTTCAATCCCAGCCTGATTTCATCTGCAGTCACTTTTTCAGGGGTTTTTGTAATTCGATAGCCTTTCCTTCTTACAGCTTGCAACTCAAAGCCTTCCTTTCTCAGCTCTTCAATATGCTTCCATACAGCGGTTCTTGAACACCCAATCAGGTCTGCCAAATACTGGCCTGATAGATATTCTTCTTTGCTATTCGTAAAGGCATCAATCATTTTTTTCCTTATTTCCAATTGCACTTCATGAGCCACTCCCTTATGGATTCATTGCTATTTTTAATATCGCCCTTCAGTACGGCACTTTCCGCTTTTTCCAATTCTTCTTTGATCCATGGACCAGGAGGCTTTCCATACCAGCTCATCAGATCATTTCCAGTAAGCTGAAGTTCGCTTCTATCCTTTATTGGCAAAGAACTATAAAGCTTAAGCAGGCTGTCTGCATGTCTGTTTATGTCTATATGCTTCAGTGCATTGAATATCCGCTCAGCACTAAGTGCAGATTCCCTTCCTGCCTGATAAATCGAATTGGCACCCCACTCATTTTTCGATCGATAGTGTATCCATTTTAAAATCGACAATAGCCGTCTAGTTTTCTTAACAGGCAATTTCCAGCTTTTATAAAACAACTCCGCATTTGGCTCGTCCACCCCAAAGAGACAAGCAAGGAGTCCCCACATTTCCTCTTCGGTAAGCCCATCTGCTTTATACTCCGGTAAACTGCTTAGTTCTTTCCTGTAAGAAGACATTTTTGGAAGGTACTTATATAGTTCTGTTTCACCAATAATTCTTAGAGCCATCATTCGGTTCCTGCCCGCCAGCAGTTTTTTGAATTCTGCCAGTTTGCGCTCCACAGCAATTTTTTCAAGCAAATGGGCCATCAATGAAAGAGCCCTATATGTGTTTTTTTCAATTCCAAACGATAGCTGGCTATAAAAGCGTACAGCCCTCATCATTCTCAGAGCATCCTCCGAAAATCTGTCTTCAGGGTTCCCGACTGTCCTGATTACTTTTAGTTGAATATCCTTTTTTCCATTAAAAGGATCAATGAGCCTTCCTTTTCTATCCATTGCAATGGCGTTCATTGTAAAGTCTCTTCTCTTCAGATCTTCTTCCAGAGATCTGATAAATTGGACTTCCGATGGTCTTCTATAATCTAAATATTCAGCTTCTGTCCTATAAGTTGTGACTTCATACGGAGTGCCATTAAACAGAACCACAACCGTACCATGCTCTATTCCTACATCAAGAGTCTTTGAAAAAATGGACTTCAGTTCCTCTGGGTTAGCCGATGTGGCAATATCCACATCGGCAATCTCTTTCTCGAGGAGAAAATCCCTGACTGAACCTCCTACAAAATAAGCCTCAAAACCGGCGGCTTCAATTTTTTCCAAAACGGGACCAGCCTTAAGAAATACTTTATTCATCCCGATCACCGTTCCCTAAAAGATCATAATAGAACTCTTCATATTGGGTAACAATTCGATCAGCTTTAAACACATCTTTTGCCAGCGATATGGCTTGTGCAGAAAAGCTTAAGTGGAGGTCTGCATCCTTTAGAAGCCTTACAGCTTTTTGGGAGATTTCATCAATATCCCCTAGCCTGCAAATATATCCAGTCTCTCCATCGGCAATCACTTCAGGAATTCCACCTACATTTGTTCCAATGCAAGGAACCCCGCAAGCCATTGCTTCTAAAGCAACTAGCCCAAAGCTTTCTTTTTCAGAGAGCAGCAGCATAAGGTCACTGATGCTATATAATTCCTCCAAGTTATCCTGCTTTCCAAGAAATAAGACTTTGTTCTTAAGATTAAGATCATTGACAAGCTTGCAGATAACGGTGATCTCCGGTCCGTCACCAACTAGGAGCAGCTTTGCAGGAACTTCTTCTGCTATTTTTGCGAACGAATTCACAACATCCGGCACTCTTTTAACGCTGCGAAAATTCGAAACATGGATTAACACTTTCTCATCAGGGGCTATGCCATATTCCTTTTTAAGATATGCTGAATCGGTTTTCTGATAAACCCTTTCATCTATAAAGTTATACACCGTTTTTATTGGCTTATCAGGCTTTATTAGATCGTAGGTCTGAGCAATTAAGGCATTGGAAACAGCCGTAACACCATCAGACTTTTCGATGCCGAATCTGATGGCATCTGTAAGGGACGGATCGTATCCAAGCACAGTAATATCCGTTCCATGAAGAGTAGTGACAACTTTAATATCCATCCCGCTCATCTGTTTCGCTAATATAGCACATACAGCATGAGGAATGGCATAATGGACATGTACCAGGTCCAGCTTCTCCCTCTTAATTACTTCTGCCATTTTACTTGCAAGGGCAATATCATATGGAGCATATTGAAAAACGGAGTATTGATTTACATCAACCTGATGATAAAAGATATTATGATACATCCTTTTTAGACGAAAAGGAAGGCTTGAGGATATAAAGTGAATCTCATGCCCTTTTTCAGCAAGCATTTTCCCTAATTCGGTTGCAACAACACCGGAGCCGCCTACAGTTGGATAACAGGTAATTCCGATCTTCAGCTTCTTCATAAGCCTTCACCAAATAAATCTCGATTCAAAAGAAGCGGCTTGTTTACTTTAAATCCCTCTGCGTATTGAACCCCTGCCTGTTTTCCGAAAAGGCCTTCCCTAGCCTGGACAATTCCAATATACCCATTTACCAATGGGGTTTCAAAAGAATCTGCGCTTCGTGTAAATTGGCTTTTATAGGCCTCAAGGCTTGCTGTCTTTTGATTCATGAAGGAAGAAATATCAATCAGAAAGTCTGGTTGATGGAAACCATTTATCATATAAAAATACATATTTTCCACCTTATAGGGCGTATAGCGGTTTTCCGTTTCAAACTTTTTTATTCCTGCTGAAAAAACCGCCTCTTCTACTAGACGGGCACAGTTGCCATGATCAGGATGCCTATCCTCGAAATAAGGGGCAAAAACGAGAGCAGGCCGATATTTACGGATCAATTCAGCGATTTTGGCTATGTATTCAGATTTATAATATAAACCCCTGTCAGGCAAATCAAGGGTCTCTCTGCAGCTTACTCCCAAAAGTTCCGCTGCTTTCCTTGCTTCTTCTTTGCGTATTTCGACCGTTCCATTAGAGGATAGTTCAGCCTTAGTCAAGTCGCAAATCCCAATTTTTTTCCCTTTTGATGCATACTTGGCAATCGTACCGCCCATGCCGATTTCAACATCATCAGCATGGGCGCCAAACGCCAGAATATCCAAAGTATTACTGTTCATTCATGTCACCTTTTTCTTCGCTTGCAATTTTTCTCCAGGAAAGATCTCCCCGCTCAAGCCCTTTGATAATAATCTCGGCTGTCCCCATATTTGTTGCTAATGGAACAGCATATACGTCACACAGGCGAACGAGCGCGGAAACGTCCGGCTCATGCGACTGAACTGTCAGCGGATCTCTAAAGAAAAACACAACATCAATCTTATTATTGGCAATTAGCGCTCCGATTTCTTGATCGCCTCCAAGAGGGCCTGACTGGAAACGATGAATTTTTAGTCCTGTTTCCTTCATGATTCGGGAACCGGTCGTTCCGGTTGCAAACATAGAATGCTCGTTGAGAATGGACTTATATGCTAAGGCGAAGCGCACTATATCATCTTTTTTCTTATCGTGAGCAATTAGCGCAATATTCACAATTAACCTCCTTCCTACTCCATAATATTTTCAAGCCCGTATACAAGAGTGTCAATTTTCAAGACGGTATCCACCGCAAGTTTCACACCTGACATGAAAGAAGCACGGTTATATGAGTCATGGCGTACCGTTAGTGTTTGTCCCTCGGATCCAAACATGACTTGCTGATGGGCTATTAGTCCCGGCAATCTTACTGAGTGTATGTGCATGCCGTCAAAGTTGGCACCCCTGGCTCCAGTAACCGTTTCTTTTTCATTAGGATGCCCTTGCTCTTTTTTCTCTCTGACGCCGGCAATCATTTCTGCTGTTTTAACTGCTGTACCAGAAGGAGCATCTAATTTTTGATCATGATGCAATTCGATAATTTCAACATCGTTAAAGTATTTGCCTGCCATTTGTGAAAATTTCATCATTAAAACGGCACCAAGAGCAAAGTTTGGGGCAATAATGCAGCCAAGCCCTTTTTCATGGCAAAGAACCTCAAGCTCACGCAGATTTTCTTTAGTAAAACCTGTTGTACCGACAACCGGCCTAACACCGTGCTCAAGTGCCGTTTTCGTATGGTACATTCCGACTTCGGGAGTAGTCAAATCAATCAGAACATCTGGTTTCTGTTCTTGAAAGCAGATTACTATATCTGTGTAAACCGGAATTTGGTCATCTCCTGAAAACCCATCAAAATCACGAAGATATCCCCCTCCGTTCTTATGGTCAATCACAGCAACCAATTCATATTGGCGGGTTCTTTTAACAAGCTGGACAGCCTCTCTGCCCATTCTTCCCCGCGCTCCGGCTATTGCAATTTTGACTATATCCATTTTATTCTCTCCTTCTATTCCTCGATTCTTGTCCATCTGTTTTTATCGCGGGTATTAAATTTATTCATTACCCGATCATGTGCTTCCTGCAAATCGATATTTAAAGAATTTGCAAAGCAAATAAGAACAAAAAGCATATCCCCTAACTCTTCTTCGATCGCCTTTTCTTCTTCCGTTGATTTTTTAGGTTTTTCGCCATAATAATGGTTCACTTCCCTTGAAAGCTCCCCAAGTTCTTCTGTCATTCTTGCAAGCATTGCCAATGGGCTGAAATATCCTTCTTTAAATTGGCTTATGTATGTATCTACTTCTGTTTGAAGCTCTGTCATTGTTTTGTTGGTTTGCATTTATTTCACCTCAGCTTTTATAGCAGTTCAGAGTTTTTCACTTTTCATGTTAGCTAAAGCGAAGCTCCATTACAAATATTTTTAATTAAAAAGATCCCTGAAAAGCAAATTTTGTCTATTCCTATGCCTTCTTCCGATGTTATTGCTCTTATAATCTGTATCTTATATAATTAGATACGCTTTGGATTTGAGATATTTAGGTAGCGGAGGGATAATATGCTTTTTGGATTAAAATTTAAAAATATTTTCTTTATTTTGCTGGGAGCAGCCATTTTTTCATTCGGCCTTGTTCATTTTAATATGCAAAATAATTTAGCTGAGGGAGGATTCACCGGAATCACTTTGCTGCTTTACTTTCTTTTCAAGTGGGATCCTTCCTATACGAACTTGATATTAAATATACCTCTCTTTTTTATAGGCTGGAAGCTTTTAGGAAGAAATGTATTCCTATACACGATTATCGGAACAGTTGGGGTCTCCATTTTCTTGTGGATCTTTCAGCGCTATCAAATAGAAATGCCATTAAATGAAGACTTAACTCTTGCTGCTTTATTCGCGGGCGTATTTATTGGAATTGGCCTGGGGACAATTTTCAGGTACGGAGGAACGACTGGCGGAGTTGACATTATCGCCAGACTAACACATAAATACGCAGGAGTAAGCATGGGTAAAACAATGTTTATTTTTGATTTTTTCGTTATCGCACTTTCGCTTATCACTTATTTGAACTACCGGGAGGCTATGTATACTCTTGTCGCCGTTTTTGTCGGAGCTAAAGTGATTGATTTTATGCAAGAGGGTGCTTATGCTGCAAGAGGCGCCATGATTATTTCCGAATTAAACGGCGCAATTGCAGAAAAAATAATGAAAGAAATGGACAGGGGTGTCACTGTTTTAAAAGGGCACGGTTCTTTTACCAAAAAAGAAAGGGAAGTTCTTTATTGTGTGGTGGGAAAAAACGAAATTATCCGTTTGAAAAACGTTATTACATCCGTTGATCCCCATGCGTTTGTTTCGGTAACAGCCGTTCACGATGTGTTAGGCGAAGGCTTTACATTAGACGAAAACAAAAAACCTGTTGAACGCTAAACCTTTGACAATTTGCTCCTCCGTTAACATGCACCAATGACTTCCGCCATTAAACAAAGGGCAGAGTCACAATAACTTTCAATAAGGCTAATTAAAAAGATATGTTCCGAAAGATCATCTTTTCCAGAATTAAGAAAAACGCAAGGCGCCTTGCCCACGAAGGAACGCAGACTATGAACGTCACGTCCTGTGGCAACGTCTGCATGACCCCCATCCTTGGGGCCTCAAGCACAAGACGAGTGGTTAGGCGCCTGGAGCTAGACAGTTATCTAATCTCCAAAGGATATAAATTCTGATATCACAAAAAAGCCGGCACAGAGCCAGCTTTCTACTCGGATCTTGTCATTCCAGTATAAATAAAAATTAAACGAAGCAATTCCAGCACAGCGACTGCCGCAGCAGCTACATATGTTAAGGCAGCTGCGTTCAAAACCTTTTTAGTCTCCCTTTCTTCATCATTTCTGATAATACCTAAGGATACTACCTGATCCATTGCCCGATTAGAGGCATTAAACTCGACGGGCAATGTAATCACCTGGAAGACTACGGCTGCTGCCATGAAAATAATACCCAGCAGCACCATCCCGCTCATTCCTGCAAAAAAGCCGATCATAATCAAGATCCATGAAAAATTTGAACCTAGATTTGCTACTGGCACTAATGCATGGCGAAAGCGAAGAAATGCGTAATCCTGGTGATCCTGGATGGCATGCCCTACTTCGTGGGCAGCTATGGCTGCTGCTGCCACAGAATGTCCATGATAATTCGTGGCTGATAGCCTTACTGTCTTTGAACGGGGATCGTAGTGATCTGTTAAGTGTCCCCTGGTTTCTTCAACACCTACCTGGAACAAGCCATTTTCGTCCAAAATTTTTCGTGCCACTTCCGCCCCTCTCAGCTGGGTGGAAGAAGGAACTTTGGAGTATTTTCTGTAAGCACCCTTAACTTTCATTTGCGCCCAAAGCGGCACAATGATAATAATCGCAAAATATATGAGATATCCTCCCATTTTTCCACCTCCTATCTTGATGATCATGGTGTCTGCATCAGCAAAGTTTACCCTGTCAGCACTGTTTCAGGTACTATTCCTAATCATTTCCCTTATTCCCTGTCAGCAAAACGGGTATAACTTAAAACCAAGGCTGAAGCTGTGATAATTAGAAAAAGTATATGTTGAAATACTTTACAGTCAATCTTTTAGCTCCCTGGACCGATTCTTTTGTCTTGCCTTATCTCCCTTATATTTTCTCCATCCAACATAAGATAATGTAAGGATGATAATGCTTCCTGTCGAAATAATCACCCACCAGAGAGAAGGATCTGTTTCATCTTCTGTCATATCGTCAAATATGGTCTGCAAATCTGTTTCCAAAGCTTCGAGTTCCTGCTGACTGGCATACTGGGTTAGGACTTGAGGACGATAATGATCAATAAAATTGATCCGGGCATTCAATTTTTGAACCCTATCTGGGTCTACATCGATTTTCATGCTTGGATAAATAATTTCGTATAAAGACAAAAAAGCATTTAAATTAGAATGGAAGTTTTCGTTATTTCCGCTATATGCCGCTTCCTTAACATCCCCAAAAACAGCCATAATTGGCTTTTCCATTTCTGTCCATAGAGGCTGATAATTAGAAGAAATCGCATCCATAACCAGCCGGAATTTTGTTACATTATTCAGCCGCTCATCATGGCTCATCGCTGAATTCACCATAGCTTGAACAGCATCGTCATGTGAAACTGTTACGATACGCAATTCATCCATTGTAAAAGGCCTTTCATTGCCGTTAACAGCAATGAATCGATCAGAAAAATACTCCAGAAGCTTCTTTGCATCCTCGTACCGATGAAGCTTAACCATTTGCAGTGCTTCATCAGATAACTGGTCCAACTTATCTATGTGTGAGGTCTTATCTGCAAACCCTTGTCCAGGCAATAACATGAAAATAAAAACTAAGACTGCGATGAATTTTTGCCTCATTAACTTGTCCCCCCTCAAATTACTACTAGATATGTATGAAAAGGAGGACAAGGTTAGACCAGAAATTATTTCACGCAACCCTTAATATTTACCTATTTATTTTTTCTTGCTAACTTGCTAAGTCCAAGCTAAACCGTTCTTTCCTCAATACTAAATAATACGCAATGCCCAAAGAAAAGATACTCAGCCAAAACGTAAAGTAGCCAATTTGAGGGGTATATAAGTTCAAAATCGGATAGCGGGGAAGCATGAAAAAAACATAATCAATCACATCATTATGGATTGTCCATATTCCCGCTGCAACTAGATGCCATGTTTTAAACCTGTAAAATGGTGCATACAAAACGCCTTGAATAGCCATAGCTCCATGAGAAAAAATCAGCATGAGAGCAGCAGGTCCCAAATCACCTGTCACCTGGTAAACAAGCAAATTCATGACAACCGCCCAAATACCATATTTAACTAAGGTTACTATGGCCAACACTTCCATCAAAGGCCAGTTTTTACCCATCAAAAAGGCAATCAGGACAAACACAAAAAACAAGCTGGCAGTCGGACTATCCGGAACAAAGGCCAAAAATATAGGAGGTGTATCAACCAGCTGCCATTTGTACCATATATATCCGTAAATTGTGCCAGCTGTGTTAATAATCAGCAAGAGCACTAACACCGCTCTGTTTCCTAACAAAGGATAAATCCACTTCATTTTTCTTCCTCTTCTCTGTTCATGATATTTCATTATTTTACCATAATACAACTATTATAACTATGAGGCATAAAAAAGAAGCTGACAATCGTCAGCTTCTTTCAATTTATTATTTACTTTCAAGGCCGGAGATAAACTCAGCCAATTTTTGAAGTTCTTCATCAGTGCCTTTGAACATTCCTGCAGGCATAGCGCCTTTACCGTTCTTGGCAATTTCAGCAACTTCCTCAGGAGTTAACCCTGTATCAACTAGGGCTGGTGAACCTGCACCCCCCTGAAGATCTCCACCATGACAGGAAATACATCCGTTCGCTTCAAAAATCTTGTAACCTTCATCTTCTTTGTCAAATTCTACTTCAGCTACAATCTTACCTTGCTGTGCTGCAGCTTCCCAGTCATGATGTGCAACTGACTCCCATGTCAAGAAAGTAATACCGGCTAATGCCAATAGCATAAATCCAGTAGCTAATGGACGCTTAGATGGACGGCGTTCAGGTCCGCGATCAATAAATGGAGCAAGCAATAAAGCTCCGAATGCTAGTCCAGGAATAATGAACGCCCCAATAGCATTATAAGGTCCTGATGCATAGCTATACTTTAGGAGCTGGTATAGGAATAAGAAATACCAGTCAGGCAGCGGAATATAAGCTGTATCACTTGGATCAGCAATTTTTTCTAATGGCGGCTGATGTGCAATTGTTAAGCTGAGGAAACCAATAAGGAAAACAGCTCCTACCATCCATTCCTTTAATAAGAAGTTTGGCCAGAACGCTTCCGTTTTACCTGGATATTCCGAATAGTCTTTCGGGATATTCGGTTTACGTTCAGCAGGTACACGCGAGTCACCTACGAATTTCATACCTTTACCACGATGCATTGGGCGATTTCCCCTCCTTTTTGAATATTTCGGCAATGTTTCAGTTTAGAATTTTAAAATAGCATTGCTTCTCTGTCGCAAGATTTTTGATCTTGCTGCCGTCTGAGCGGTCGCTCTGCTTTTAATCATCCTACAATGGCCCGGAAATACCTTGTTTACGGATCATAATAAAGTGAGCAGCCATTAACCCGAACAGTGCAGCCGGAAGGAAGAATACATGGATCGCAAAGAAACGGGTAATAGTTTGTGCGCCGACAATATCAGAATCTCCGGCAATAAGTATTTTCAGATATTCTCCAATCAATGGAGTAGATTCTACAATCTGGATTGTTACCTTTGATGCGAAAAGAGCTTTCATATCCCAAGGCAATAAGTAACCAGTCAGTCCAAGTGCCAGCATAATAAAGAAAATTAGCACTCCAACAATCCAGTTTAATTCACGGGGCTTCTTATAAGCTCCCTGGAAGAAAACACGTAACGTATGTAGGAACATCATTACGATTACCAAACTCGCTCCCCAGTGATGCATTCCACGGACAATTTGGCCGAATGCAACATGGTTTTGAAGATAATACACGGATTCCCATGCATTTTTGATATCCGGAACATAGTACATTGTCAGGAACATACCGGATAAGATTTGAATTACTGTAACGAAAAACGTCAGACCGCCAAAACAATAAACAAACGCAGAGAAATGATGCGCAGGGTTTACATGCTCAGGTACTTCATGATCTGCAATATCCCGCCAGATGGGCGTAATATCTAAACGCTCATCTACCCAATCATAAATTTTGTTTAACAATGATTACGCCTCCTTTCGCGGTTCAGCTTTGCCTAAATACAAAAAGCCGTCTTTTTCTGTGTAAGGAAATACATCAAGTGCTGCAATCGGCGGTGTACCTGGAACGTTAGTCCCATCCTTTGTATAAAGGCCGCCGTGGCAAGGGCAGTAGAAATGATCAGGATTTGATTTGTCAGTATTCCAGTCAACTGTGCATCCTAAATGCTTACAAACTGGAGACAATGCCACTACCTCACCCTTCTCATCCTTATAAACCCACGCAGTGCCGGTAACTTCGGATGTGTACCATGCATCCTGCTGTTCAAAAGTGTAATCAACCCTTGTTGGCTTTTCAGTAATTTCTGCCACTTTTTGCTTTGTTGGGATAAAATCACTCTCACCAGCTGTCTGCAATATAGGATCGACCGCAAAACGGACCATCGGCATCAGCATGCCAGCTGCCATGAAACCGCCTACACCAGTAAGTGTATAGTTTAGGAATTGACGTCTAGAAACTCGATTTTTGCTCATACTTTTCCCCCCTCTATTATGAAGTTAAGTCCAACGGACAAAATTCAACACAATATAAAACTAGGACATAACAATGATATATCAATCTTTATGTAAGGTCAATATAATCCTTTGGCGAAAAATGTGAATAGAGTGACTTAAAATTCCCACTATTCACTACTTTGCCATTTTTGCACAAATAAATTCAAAAGCTGCTTCACCTGATCTTCCACAATAGAATTCTTATAGTTATTATCCATGTGCTCTAAAGGCAAGGATGGCAGCCAGATAACACCTCCCTCCAGCCGTTCTTCCAGACCTTTCCATAAGCTGTCGGCAGTAAGATGGAAAATATGCTTGAATCCTTGTTCTTTAAGCTCCTTTTCCCATTCGTTTATGACGCTGATAAGCTTGGGTTCTGGAGTTGCCTTCAAATAAGCATACCCCGGCAGCATAATCAGTCGCCCTCTAAATTGCCGTTCGAGCTGAACGCTAAGAAGAGATATAAATTCAGTCATTGCGACAGACTGTTTAATATCATCTCGGAATGATACTGGAAGGAGCGGCATCACAACCGTATCCACATATTGTTTTTCTTTCAGGAACATATCAATGTCCTGGGAAATCCATTTCATTTAATTCACTCCATTATATAAATTTACCTATTAAATATATCACTATTCATCGAACGGCTACAAATCTGAAAATCTAAGCATGCGGTGCTGGCTCATTAACATTTGCAAAAAAAATAAAAGCCCTGCTTTTGAAAAAGCAAGGCTTAGATCGTTTCCAATTTATTCAGCTGCTGAGTCAGCATTCTAAAAGCTGTTTTATCTTGATTATCCAATGCTTCATCAATTAACTCAAGAAGCTTCTCTCTTCTAAACTTCTCCAGGCTTTCAGTCAGGAATCTTTCAGCAATAAGACGGTCCTTGTCACTGATCTGCAGGCTTTTTGGCATAAATGGATTTTCTTCCATGACGGCCGCATACTGATGCGCTTTGTTCGAAGCGTGGAAATTTAATTGAATGAATATTTCTTCATCACGGTTTAACCGGATATCATGGAACGATTTTTCAGCATCTGTAGTCATTACATTTTCTTTGTAAAAACGGAATGGAACTTCATCCACACAATGAGTAGACATGATTAAGCCGCGCGGGCAATATTGTGCCTGCTCAACAAAATGCACTTTCTTCATCAGCTGGTCATGGCTCATCAAATAATTAAGAATCCAAACGCATTCCCTTCTTTTTAGCTGATAGTGATTTAAAAACCAGCGTATAAAATCTTTCTTCTCGTTGACAGATACAGGGGTCGCCATTTTTGATTCCCTCCTCTGCTTACAAACTAATTTGGTCTAACTGAATCTCGAATAAGGATGTCTTTCACAGAAGCAATCTCCTGCAGCTTCCTTAATTACGCAAGAAAATCATCTGTAAGTCTTTGCAGAACGTTCAAATACTCTTCATTGCCTGGTTCTAGTTTGATTAATGTATTAAAAATTTCGGCAGCCTCGTTTCTTTTTCCTTCTTCAATTAAAAAATAACCGTAATCGGAAAGGAAATCCGGCTGCTGCTTAAAGAAAGTATATGCAAGCTGGTATTTGTTTAATGCCTCTGAATATTCTTCTTTATTTTGATAGGCAACAGCTGCATCCCACAATAACTGCGGCTCTTCTTCAATCATCTCATTCATCATATTTGCAATTTCTATGACTTCATCATATCTTTCCTGCTGAAGGAGGAGTTTATTTAGCGTAATCGCAGCCTGTATATATTCAGGATCCAGTACAAGAGCTTGTCTAAACATATCCTCAGCCTCTTTTTCATCACCATTCTTCAGGGCTAGCTTCCCTCCATAGAAGAATAACTCTTTATTGAATTCATCCTGCTTAATTCCTTCTTTAATAGTCTCCAGACCTTTTGAGGACTCTTCTTCCCGTTCGTGCGCCTTTGCAAGATACAAATATAAGGAATGATATTCAGGGTCGAGCTCCTTTAACTCGGTAAACTTTTCGATGGCTGTGCGGTTATAGCCAGCTTGCAGGGCTGTAAAAGCATAGCTGAAGAGTGTATTAATCTCTAATTTATCCTCAAGTGCTTTTTCGTAGTACGGAAGTGCTTCTTCAAAAGCGCCGCCAGCACTAAGGACATCCGCCAGCCTTTGATTAACATTCATACCGGCTATGATTTCCTCTTTTTCTAAAACTCGTTTATAAACACGGATGGCTTCAAGAAATTTCCCCTGTTCGGCATATAGCTCTCCCAGAGCAAAATCGATAATTACCTCATCCGGCAATATAGCTTTTGCATTTAGCAGTTTTTGTTCACTTACCTCAAATAATCCTTCCATTTGATAAAGATCAGCCAGCAGCAGCAGCGACTGCGGATAGCTTGGATCCTTCTTATTTATTCCTTCCAGGACCAGAATCGCTTCCTCCTCATTCCCCAGATCTATATGCGTTTCAGCTAAAAGAACCAGGAGCTCACCCTCTTCAGGATAGGCTTCCAAAAGGCGTTCATACAGAGATCTTGCTTCCTCAAGGAAACCATACTGAAAGAGTTCCTCCGCAAGGAGAAACCTCTCTTCATGAGAACCGCCAATCAAAATTTGCTGGTAATTCTCCAATGCTTCTTCATGTTGACCGTTTTCTAATAGAGTAATGATTTTATTTACTTTATCCATAATGAATTCCTTTCGAATGCTAGTCCGCCAGTTTAAAATAAGCCGGTGTATTGATTTTGACATGCTCGCCATAACCCGGGTAAAAAACAATTTCTTGTCCCGCTCGGATTACTTTTCCTTTTTGGACTGTTACAGCCAGTTTATCTCTATGATAATGAAACAACTCGGATTCTTCAATGGGTATGCCTTCGCCGGACTTTACATACAAATTATAAGTTAATTCCCCGCCCTGCTGAATCATGCCTTTTACCGGAAAGATCCCTGCTTTGGAGAGGATCGCACGGGATAATGGTTCATGTTCTTTTATTTCTTCTGTTATGGATGGAATTTTCTGTTCCTTCATAAATCTTTCCCATACTTTTTTTATTCTGCTTTTCTCTTTCCCATTCCTGCTTAAAAAAATGGGGGATATCAGGCAATTATACGGAAACATGGATTCTCGCACCCATCCCCAGGGAACGTGCTCCAGTTCCTCTGCATCAGTAACTTCCACGAATACTACAGGCACACACTCTCTCTTGCATTTTCTCATAAAAGATGGAGTCAGCAGCCGAACAGGAATTCTTACTCCAATAATATAATCGATCGGACTGCTTAACAAACGTGCCTTAAGCCCTTTAATATCACTTCTTAACGAGTATTCATGTTTAACTGCAGCTGCTGTAAGAAAAGCTGCACATCCTTTGAAGAGGAACTCCTTTATAAAATAGTCCTTTAATTCAGAAAAAGGCTTTTCCACAGGAATCGCGGTGTCCAAAACCACAGATCCTGCAGCCATTATATATGGATTTGCATCCATTTTCATAAATTGAAATCTTTTTAATTCCGGCTGCATTAATGTTATTTCATTGTTTTTTACCAGAAGAGATACTATTTTAAGCTTGTCTTCCTTCAAAATATTTGCATTTTCAATGATATATGCCATAAAACCACCCTCTAAAACGGTCTTATGACAAGCTATGCTATTTTAACGAAATTATGACTAATCAATAGAAAAAGAGCTGCTGAAAAGCAGCTCTTTTTTGCTTACCACCCAATTTTCAATGCTCTGTTTAAATAGTCTGTTGATTTCAGCACGCAGCACATGCTTTCTGAACTACCCGCGGTTGGCGCTGCTCCTCAGCGTATTTGCAAGATTCGGGGTTACCTTTTGACTGGCAATCAAAATAGCCCTATAGAGAGTGTAAGTTAATGCCAGCCCTATTTTTGCAGACTTTCGAAATGTTCAAAGAAAGAAGGATAAGAAACTGATATAGCTTCTTTATGGGTTAAATGTACATCACCGCTGGAAATGGCTGCTGCAACCGCAAGCATCATGCCTATTCGATGGTCACCATGGCTTGACACTTTACCTCCTGTAAGAGAAGATTTCCCGCGGATAATCATTCCATCTTCCGTTGCAGCAATATCAGCACCCAGCTTATACAGTTCATTGACTACCGTATCAATCCGATTTGTTTCCTTTACCTTAAGTTCCTCAGCATCTTTAATGATTGTTTCTCCTTCTGCCTGTGTAGCCAACAGTGCTATAACAGGAATTTCATCAATAAGGCGCGGAATGAGGTCCCCTTCAATAACTGTTCCCTTAAGAGATGATGATCTTATAGTAATGTCTCCAGCAGGCTCCTCTGATTCATTTTCATATGGGTCAATACTTATATCAGCACCCATTCTCTGCATCACGTCTATAATTCCTGTTCTGGTAGGGTTTAAGCCTACATTTTTTAAATGTATTTCACTTTCTGGGACTATCGCTCCTGCAACAAGGAAAAATGCAGCTGAAGAAATATCACCCGGCACATGGACTTCAGTACCTTTCAACGTCTGGCCGCCCTGAATGCGAATGGAATGTCCGTCTATCTCAATTTCCCCGCCAAACTGTCTTATCATTCTTTCTGTATGATCACGAGTCTTTATAGGCTCAATGATTTGCGTTTCTCCCTTTGCCTGCAAGCCTGCAAATAACAATGAGGACTTAACCTGTGCACTTGCAACCGGGAGCTCATAGGTTATCGATGAAAGTTGCTCTCCCTTCACTGCAAGGGGGGTATACTCTGCATTTTTCCTTCCGTTTATTTGAGCTCCGAACAATCTAAGCGGCCTGGTTACTCTTGTCATTGGCCTATTCCCGATGGATTCGTCGCCAATAAGCACCGAATGGAATGGTCGGCCAGCGAGGATTCCCATTAACAGCCGAATAGTTGTGCCAGAATTTCCAACATCCAATATATCTTTTGGTTCCTTCAGGCCTTCCATGCCCGTTCCACTCACTGTTACATGGTCGCCTTCCTGTTCAATGGAAACTCCTAGCTTGCGGAAACAGGCAATGGTGCTTAAACAATCTTCCCCCAATAGAAAATTGGTTACCCTTGTCTGCCCTTCAGCAATCGCTCCAAACATGATTGAGCGATGTGATATCGATTTATCACCAGGTACAGCTACTCCTCCTTTTAACCCATGTATATTTGTTTTTAGTTTTGAAGAATTCATCTAATCACCCTTTTAATGGTTTAATAACTTGTCACCTTCCGCTTCCTTTACAGGCCAATCGTTGTTTCATAGCTAGAATATTTCTCTATGCAATTAATTGCCCGTTCTCGGTCCGCTTCCGTCTGAAAACTTATGACCAAAATCCCGTATATTTCTTCTCTCGTTTCCAGGATCCTTATATTTGTAATACTGATTTCTTCCTCCGCCAAATACCCGGTAATTTCGGAAATTACACCCGGGTAGTCAGGTACCTCTACAAAAAGATCATAAAATGCTGGGATAGCACCTTTTTCTTTTTGCGGCAATTCATCCCTGAACCTTTTAGCCTGAGAAAAATACTCATATATCCCAGCGCTGTTTCCTTCATCAAGCAAGGTTTTAACTTTCTCCATTTCATTCAGCCATTCTTCCATCAACTGAAGAAGCACATTTTTATTTTGTAGCAAAATGTCCCTCCACATGGCAGGACTGCTGGAAGCAATCCTTGTAATGTCCCTGAAACCGCCAGCAGCAAGCCTTGGAATAAGCATTTGTGTACGGCTTGTGATTTCTGCCTGATGAACCAGGGAAGCAGCAACAATGTGAGGAAAATGACTGACAATCCCTGTAACGTAATCATGCTCTTCAGGAGAAATTGTTAAAAACTTTGCTTTCGTTCCCGAAAGCCATTTTTTTAGCTTTTCTATGTCCGAAGCTGAAATATGGTCATCAGGAGTAAGCAGATAAAAGGCATTTTCAAACAATAGTGACTTAGCTGCCGTTACACCGCTCTTGTGGGACCCTGCCATCGGGTGTCCGCCAATAAATGTAATTCCTCTACTTTTGAGAGTCCTGGCAAAAGCCACAATTTCCTTTTTAGTGCTGCCCGCATCCGATATGATAACATCTTCCTTTAAATTGCAATCTTTTAAGATATGTATGATTCTTTCTGTTTCCTGAACAGGTGCTGCTATTAAAATCAGGTCGGCTTCTGAAGCTCCCTCTACAATTCCAGGAACAATTTCATCCACAATACCAAGCATTCCTGCCAGACGGGATTGCTCATGATTTATATCGAAGCCAATTATGATCGACTCACTGTGGCTTCTTTTTATAGATAATGCCAGAGATCCCCCAATAAGCCCTAGACCTATTATAAAGACTTTTCCTCTCATCCCCTCACCGCCTTTTAAAAATAATCCAGAGGCACCGCGACGCCTCTGGATGGGTGGATTATTTATATGAAGAACTCAACACATTTGCGCTACCTTTTTATTTCTCTTTTATAATGCAGCTGCCTGTTTAGCTAGATACAGTTCCATTGCTTCAAGAACCCCTTCATTTTGTTCCTTTGAACCGACTGTCACCCGAACAGAACCAGGGAATCCAAGCGCCTTTCCGGAGCGGACGATAAACCCTTTTTCGAGCAGGAACTGAAATACTTCGTTTGAATCCGCATTAAAATTAATTAAGATAAAGTTCCCCTGTGAAGGGTAATACTGCAGCTCGTGCTTTTCACAAAATGCATAAAATTGCTCAAGTCCTTCGCGATTTTTTTGCCTGCACATTTCAATAAACTCTTGATCTCCAATAGCTGCCGCTGCCGCTGCCTGGGCAAACTTATTTACATTAAACGGCTCCCTAACTGGTTCCAACGCCTTGATTATTTCCGGATTAGCAACTCCATAACCAGTCCGAAGGCTAGCCAGTCCGTAGATTTTAGAAAAAGTGCGTAGCACAATCAGGTTATTAAATTGGCTGATTAGATCAAGTGCATTATAATAATCATCTGCTACAACATATTCATAGTAAGCCTCATCAAGGACAACTAAAATATCTTCAGGCACTTTTTTCAAAAAAGAAAGCAAACTAGATTCATTAATATTGCTTCCTGTTGGATTGTTAGGGCTGCAAACCCAAATGACAGCAGTATTTTCATCGATAGAACCCAGCATTGCATCAAGGTCATGATGTCCGTTCACCAATGGAACTTCCCGAATTTCAGAGCCTTCTAACACAGCATTATGCTTATACTGAGGGAAAGTCGGCACTGCCATAATGGAATTTCTATTCGGTCCAAGCAATGCCCTAGAAATCATTTGGATGATTTCATCAGATCCATTTCCGAATATAATCTGCTCTTCTTTTACAGACAAGTGATCTGCAAGTACTGTCCTTAATTCAGAGGCATAACCATCCGGATAAAGTGCAAAAAATGAAGGGGACTGATTCATTGTGAAAAGAACTTTTTCTGAACACCCGAATGGATTTTCATTAGAAGCAAGTTTCACTATTTTATCCAGCCCATATTCCTTTTTTACTTGATCAATAGATTTTCCCGGCTGATACGGAGTTAAATTCAGAAGCTGTTCCTTCCATTTCATACAATTCCACCTCTTACTATTTTCTTTTCCTTATTATCGAATTAAAGCACGAATTTTATGATCCTATCTTTACATAAAACTCCCTATTAAGGAGAGTCTTATGTTGAACTTGTTGCTTTAAGGTCAGGCCGAAGCTGGATTGCATCACGCAAATAAATGTGGGTAATATTCTGCTGTGTTGAATCCGTATTTACATGCATCATAACCCGAATGCACATTGGCAGAGACCCTTCAACAGGAATCTCCCTCATGCACATAACAGGAACATAAGTCCAGCCTTCTATAGTTCTCAAAGCTTTTGCCGGAAAGCCCGCTGTCAGTTCTTCCGTTACAGAGATAAATACTGAGGCTACGTCTTCTGCTTCTATATTATTTTCTTGGATCATTTTTTTTACCAGTATTCCTGTTGCTTCAATCATTTCATTTTCATTGTTTTCTTCTACGGTGACGGCTCCCCTCACCCCACGAATCACTTGCAACACCTCCGGTTATAACCCTATGGTCTCTATCTATTTGCCTCTTAGCAAAAGGCTTCCTGCCAAGACGGCCTTTACTGCCTAGAAAAATTATCAAGTTCTTTTAGCAGCACATCATCAGGTACTTCACACACGATTGGTTTCCCTATTTCCTGCAGCAAAACAAAACGGACCTTTTGCCCTTCAGACTTTTTATCCTGCTTCATTCGCTCTAGCAGACTTTCATGTGAAAGCTCGTGTGGAAGGACTGCTTGATACCCAAGAGAAGAGAGCCAGTTTTGGAACTCGCCGATATCAAATGTTAGCCCGAGGATTTTCCGGCTTAATTCTAAAGCAAATACCATTCCAACAGCAACAGATTCACCGTGGGTCCATCCCCCATACCCTTTTTCCGCTTCGATTGCATGGCCAAGTGTATGGCCGAAATTTAAATAAGCACGCACACCAGATTCCTTTTCATCCAACGCAACTATTCTTCCTTTTATTTCTATCCCTTTTGTCAGGATATCGCTTAATACGGCTGGAGGAATATCTTCAAGAGAATGAATCTGATCCTTAAGGCTTATATAAAAGTTATTATCATGGATTAAGCTGTGCTTGATCACTTCTGCAAATCCTGAGCGCTTTTCTTTAAGCGGCAGGGAGCCAAGGAAATCTAAATCGTAAAAAACTGCTGCAGGCTGATAAAAGGCGCCAATCATATTCTTGCCTGCCGGATGGTTAATTGCCACTTTTCCTCCGACTGCACTGTCATGGGCCAGTATAGTAGTAGGAATTTGAATAAATGGGATTCCTCTCATATATGTGGATGCCACAAAACCACTTAAATCACCAACTGCTCCGCCGCCAAATGCTAATATCAGAGACTTTCTGTCAAGTCTGCTTTCTAGCGCAAACGTTAGGCAATCATGGTAAACTTGAAAGGTTTTAGCCTTCTCGCCAGCAGGGACCGTACACACCTTAGCATCAAAGTCTTCGAGAGCAGCCTCCAAGGCAGAAAGATGAAGATCTCGCACGGTTTCATCCGTGATAATCATCAAACTTGTCATAGACGGAAATGTTTCTTTTATATATTCGTTTAATCCGCCGATTGCTCCTGACCCAATGTAGACTGGGTAAATCTTTGCATCTGTCTTGATTGAAACGTTTCTCATTAAAACTCCCTCGCAAATCTTCTTTGCTCATCAACCGCTGCTTTTAAAGCATCAATACGATCTGAGTAAAATTGATCTACAATTGCAGCAGCTAATTCCCATGCAATTACATTTTCTGCGACAACTGCAGCTGCTGGAACAGCACAGCTATCTGAACGCTCAATGCTTGCAGAGAAAGGCTCTTTTGTCTCAATATCTACACTTTGCAGGGGTTTATATAAAGTAGGGATCGGTTTCATCACACCTCTGACGACTATAGGCATTCCGGTTGTCATGCCTCCTTCAAAACCGCCAAGGCGATTTGATTTGCGGTAATAGCCTTTCTCGGGATCCCATGCTATTTCATCATGCACCTCGCTGCCAGGTTTTCTGGCTGCTTCAAACCCAATGCCAAATTCTACACCTTTAAAAGCATTAATGCTTACCATAGCACCCGCAAGCTTTGAGTCAAGCTTCCGGTCATAATGCACATAGCTTCCTACCCCCGCAGGCATACCTTCTACAATTACTTCCACAACCCCGCCAATTGAGTCGCCATTCTCTTTCGCCGTGTCAATTGCTTCCATCATCTTTTGCCCTGCAACCGGGTCGAGACAGCGGACAGGAGATTCTTCAGTTATTTCTTTTAATTCCTTTAATGAAGGATATTCTTTCGCTGAAGAAACGACACCACCAATTTCAACAACATGTCCAGCAACCTTAATACCCAGCTCAGAAAGCAGTTTTTTGGCAACTGCACCTGCTGCGACTCTTACTGTTGTTTCCCTTGCTGAAGATCGCTCTAGTACATTTCTCATATCCCTATGGCCATATTTAAGGGCTCCGTTTAAATCTGCATGCCCTGGGCGCGGCCGCGAAATCTTTCTTTTCACTTCTGCCTCATCTGAAGAGGTTAGTGGGTCCTGCCCCATAATCTTTGTCCAGTGTTTCCAGTCATTATTCTCTACCACAAGGGCGACTGGCGATCCTAAAGTAAAGCCATGCCTGATGCCGCCTGTAATTTGGACGGTATCTTTTTCGATTTGCATTCTTCTCCCTCTGCCATATCCTTTCTGGCGTCGGGCTAATTCCTCATTTATATCTGAATCAAACAGCGGCATTCCTGCAGGCAACCCTTCTATAATAGTAGTCAGCTGCGGTCCGTGAGATTCACCAGATGTAAGATATCTCAAAACTCTTTCCCCCTTCAACTCATTAAAGGATTATGTACCAATATAACATAATGCCAAATATAAGAATAGATAAAATTTGAAAATTCCTATAATCTTTTTATTTCTTCTTATGAATGGAGACATTTTAACATGTGAGGAGACAATCTACAAAAAATCAAATCAATATATGACTCCCTCTTGGCGGCAGGCTGTACAAACTGCTCCAGCTGGGCAATGTTTATTTATTCTTTAATAAACTTGAACGAAGGAAGTACGACTGTTTGCGGGCACCTTCTCCGCCCCAATCAACAATTTGCTGAAATTAATAATTAGTTTAAAGCGCCGAAACAAAAAAGGATGACAGCACATCATCCTCATTTCCAACTCGCTTAAAGCTTTCTATAAAAAAAGGTTTCAGCGGATTCCAGCTGGTAGCGTCCTGGATTAAAGATCTGTTCTGTACTTCCTACAAAGAAAATTCCACCTTTTTTTAATGCACCGCTGAACTTTTGATAGAGCCCGTCCTTTGCTTCTTCCGTAAAATAGATTAAAACATTCCTGCATAAGATTAAATCATAGGGCCCCAAAAAATTATCGGCAAGCAGGTTATGTCTTTTAAACACTACCGTCTTCTTTAGATTTTCACTTATTTTAAACACATTGCCATCACGGCTGAAAAATTTTTGTTTCATTTCTTCGGGAACTTCATTAAGTGACCTTTCAGGATAAATGCCCATTTTAGCCCTTGCCAGTGCATTTTCATCAATATCGGTTGCAAATACCTTGATCTGTGATAATGGCAGGAATTTAGACAAATTCATTGCGATTGTATAAGGTTCTTCACCTGTTGAACAGGCAGCACTCCAAATCTTAAGGCTCCTATTCTGATTCAGAAGGGCTGGAAGTATCCCATTCTCCAATACCTCCCACCGCTTTGCATTTCTATAGAATTCCGATACATTTATCGTCATCCGGTCAAGAAACTCATTAAGCAGTTCCTTATCGCTGTTCATTGCATGATAGAATTCCCCAAAAGACTTGAATCCCTTTTTTTCATACAATGAAATTAACCTTCGTTTCATTTGGGCTTCTTTGTAAAGTGATAGGTCTATTCCCGTATTTCTCTTAATATTTATAATAAATTCATGATAATCCTGTGCCATCTATTTCTCCTCTTTGTCCATTCAATCAGCCATTGCTGCAGCTTACCTCTGTATTCGGTTACAAAAAAAGCACTTGTCAGGGACAAGTACTTTCTTAGACATTAGTTAATCCATTCGTTCATAAGCTTATTGTATTCCACTTTTTCCTCTTCTTTGAAAAATAGGCCTATTTCACGCTCTGCACTTGCAGGTGAATCTGATCCGTGGATAACGTTTTTTCCAACAGTGACACCAAAGTCTCCGCGGATTGTTCCTGAAGCCGCATCCTTCGGATTCGTTGCACCCATCATTTGGCGGGCTGTCACAATAACATTTTCGCCTTCCCAAACCATTGCAAAAACAGGACCGGAAGTGATAAAATCTACTAGTTCACCAAAGAACGGACGCTCTTTGTGCTCTCCATAATGTTCTTCAGCTAGCTCTTGGCTAATGCTCATAAGCTTTCCGCCAACAAGCTGGAAGCCCTTCTTTTCAAAACGGGAAACGATTTCCCCAATTAAATTACGCTGAACTCCGTCAGGTTTAACCATCAAAAATGTTTTTTCCATTGAATTCCACTCCTAAAACTTATGTATAGTGATTTGTGATATTCCACGAAAATATTATCACTGTTTTGACAATTTAGCAACAAAAATTTGAAAGCGCTTTTAAAGACCCGCGAAAAATGGCATTATTTCATGGTTTCCGACTAAATTAAATAGCCTAAAATAAAAAAAAATTGCCGGCACCCTTATTCTAAGATGTGCGGCAATGCGAGCTAAAATTTTCTTTTGCCAATAAATTTTGCAATATCGCGTAAAGCTTTCTTCGATCTCGATGGGGGAAGCTCGTCCAATATCTCCAATGCCTTTTGCAGATATCTTTCACTTATTTGAAGTGACTTTTCAATTGCACCAGAAGATTTGATTAATGCAATTATTTTCTCTATATCTGCACGGCTAGTTTCTTCCTGGACCTTAATGATTTCCTGGCGAAACTCGCTATCTTCCATGGCAAACAGGACGGGAAGTGTTATATTCCCCTGATGGAGGTCTCCTCCAGCTGGCTTGCCCAATTCCTTTTCAGTTCCTACGAAGTCAAGAACATCATCAATGATCTGGTAGGACATCCCGACAAAATACCCAAATTTGAAAAGTTTGTTATGTATATCTTCTTCTACACTTGCTGCAATAGCACCCAATTGGCAGCTGACAGCTATCAGCATCGCAGTTTTTCTTTTTATTCTGCGGAAATAAGTCCTTACATTTTGCTCGTAGTTATATTTATCTTTAATTTGTTCAATTTCACCAACACATAGCTCAACAAGAGTATGCGAAAGAATCTTATGTGCATGAGGATTTTCTACCTTTGTGATTAGCTCCAGAGCTCTCGCAAAAATATAATCGCCAGTATACATTGCAATTTTGTTATCCCATTTCGCTTTAATTGTCGGCTTCCCACGGCGCAATTCTGCATCATCTATCACATCATCGTGCACAAGAGACGCCATATGGATCAGTTCAAGCGATACGGCTACATTCTTAATTTTGTCAATATCATAATCCCCGAACTTTGCTGCAAGCAAGACAAAAACTGGGCGAATCCTTTTCCCCCCGGCCTGTAATAAATGCAGTGATGCTTGATGCAAGAGAGGAGACTCTGCTTTTATTGTCTCCTCCAGCTCGTCCTCTATCACATTTAAATCTGAATTTAAAAATGAATACATCATTTTCAATTTCACTTTCTAATTCACCCAGCTTATCAATCTCGTCTGTGGATTTCTGCATATGAAATGAGAAACATACAGAACAAGTTATTATTTTTGTTTCGTACCTATGTGTACAGCTGCCACCCCGCCGCTATATGGCTTATAAGTGACGCTCTTAAAGCCTGCCTCTTTAAACATTTCAGCTAGCTCTTTCATTCCCGGGAAGTCTCTGGCAGATTCCTGCAGCCAGGAATATTCATTAAAGCTTTTGGCAAATAGCTTACCGAACATAGGCATTATAAAGCGGAAGTAGAAATAATAAGCATGCCTATAGCCAAACATCGTAGGCTGTGATGTTTCCAGACAAACAGCTATTCCGCCAGGCTTGACAACACGGTGCATTTCTTTCAGAACCTGCAAATAGTCTGGAACATTCCTTAATCCAAAACCGATTGTGACATAATCGAATGTATTATCCGCGAATGGAAGTTCCATAGCATTCCCATGCACTAATTCCACTTGGTCAAGCTTCCGATCTTTGACTTTTTCTTCTCCTATTTTAAGCATGTTTTTGCTGAAGTCCAAACCGATTACTTTTCCATTCTTGCCTACCGCTTCAGCAAGCGCAATGGACCAATCGGCAGTCCCGCAGCAGACATCCAGTGCTTTTGCACCTTTTTGGACACTCATTTTTTTCATAGTGTCCATCCGCCATCTAAGATGCTGCTGAAAACTGATAACTGAATTCATTTTATCGTAATTGCCGTATATTTTTTCAAAAACACTATGAACTCGTTCTTCCTTTGATTGCTGCATTGCTTACCCTTCTTCCACAAAAGTTTTAGCCACAGACTGACTATGATTATAAATGTAATGAATACGCTGCTCTAACAATTCGTTTACAAAAGGGATTTTCATAAGGTATTGGTCAACCATATTCCTGGAGAAGTCAATATACCTGTCACAAATATGAAGCAGGTAGTTTTGCTGTTCTGCAGAAATCTCTTTCACTTTCGGGAATGTCAGCTTTTTCAGCGCTTCAAAGACAATTGAAGTGCCGTAATGGACAAATTGCTCTTTTTCGGCAATCAGCCTTTTAATGAATAATAAATTGGATGCTATTTCTTTCCACTCTGCTTTGTTATATGCATCTGCCAACTTTTCAAAAAGAGCCGCCTCGATTCTTTTGACTGAATTCATTAAGCTGTCGACGGCAATTGGAGCTTTCTGATAAAGTGAAATCTTATGTTCATTTACAACTTTAATTCCGTCTGCCAGAGACCTAATCATGCCAATATCATCAAGTTCAGAAAGAATTTTATAATACAAACCGCTGTAATATACGCCAGCAAGGACCGTAAGCTGTCTGTTCTTAAGATCTCCGTCTTCTGTCTCGTCGTTCATAACAAGTTCATGGGTATCAAGGGCAATTTGGATAAGCATTGTAGTTATCGCATACTTTTTTGCCTTAATATCCGAAATCTTTAAATCATCAAGGATCGAAATTAAGAGCAGGAGCTTATCTTCATCTATAAAGGGAGAATCAATATACCTGAGCAGATAAGGGTGGTGTATTTTTTTCTCAATCTGTTCTTTAACATCTGCCAATTTAATTTTCACATCATGCATGCGATCACCCTTGTTTCCCCTAAGTTTCTGTTTATTCGAAGCATCGTCCTATCCTGACCCGTGCATAATCAGCAATTGGGCAAAGACAGAAGTGCTTTATTGAGATTATCAGTATATATCTATTACGAACTTTTATATCTATTTTGACCTATTCATCGTTTACTATGAATTTATATAAATGAGGCATAAAAAATCCCTTAGTACAGCTATCTTATTTTACCAGCCTTTATTAATTAAGCAGTGACAATTATATCATAAATTTCACTGCCATGTCAGGAGATTATCATGAAAATCACATTTGAACATTTTCCTAATCGTTATATTATTTTTTTGCTTCACTTTCCAATTCTCCATAACTGGTCATGATCCTTGCATTTCCCCTAATTTTTATCGCAGAAGTATGATCTGTAAATTGGGCAATCATAACTTCCCCCTTGTCAAGTTTTTCCGAATGATGAAACCTTGTGTCAGAACCTCTTGTTAAACCAATTACGTTTACCCCGTCTTCTTTTGCTTTAATAACAATATAATCATTTCCGGCTGCATTCTTCTTTTCCATCGAAAACACTCCTTACTGCATTTTAAAGAACGACAAAAAATAATTACTTACAAAAAAGGCCAAAAGTAATTATCTTTCAGCCTTTCGAAATTGATATATCTGCAGGAATGGCAGTGCCAATTCAAGCTTATTGTTTAATTAATGAAAGCACTTCTGATCTTGCTCTTGCATCCTTTGCAAATACGCCTCTTACAGCAGAGGTGACTGTTTTTGAACCAGGCTTTTTAACGCCTCTCATCGTCATGCACATATGTTCTGCTTCCACAACGACCATAACCCCATGAGGCTCAAGCTTCTCTAAAATTGAATTAGCTACAGTTGATGTAATTCTTTCTTGAAGCTGTGGCCTTTTTGCTACCGCCTCCACAGCCCTCGCTAGCTTGCTTAATCCTGTTACCCTTCCATTTCTCGGGATATATGCAACATGAGCAACTCCGAAAAATGGTACAAGATGATGTTCACACATGGAATAAAAAGGAATATCCTTTACAAGAACAAGTTCTTCGTGATCTTCACCAAATACAGTCTCAAAATATTCTTTAGGATCCTGATTCAATCCCATAAACACTTCTTCGTACATTCTTGCAACGCGTTTCGGAGTATCAAGGAGCCCTTCTCGGTTAGGGTCTTCACCAATTGCTTCTAATATTAAACGTACCGCATCTTCTATTTGGACACGATTCACTTTTGCCATAACTGCTTCCTCCTATGCTATATCACTGTGTGTAATAATATTCATCTTAGCATAACCCTTTTGGTATGCGCAAAGCTGAAAGCATATGGAATAGAGCAATTAAGATATATAAGTTCATTGCAAAACAAGAAAAAACCGCGAAAGAATCGCGGTTTTTAGCTCAAGCATAAGCTTTAAGCACTTATATGTATTACTTTACTGCGTCTTTAAGCGCTTTACCTGGTTTGAAAGCAGGAACTTTGCTTGCAGCGATTTCGATTTCTTCACCAGTTTGCGGGTTGCGTCCTTTACGGGCAGCACGTTCGCGAACCTCGAAGTTACCAAAACCAATTAATTGAACCTTATCACCATTTTTCAAAGCATCTAAGATTGTATCAAAAACAGCATCAACTGCTTTAGTTGCGTCTTTTTTAGAAAGTTCGCCAGCTTCTGCAACTGCGTTAATTAGTTCTGTTTTGTTCATGCCTTTCACCTCCTCCCAATGTCAGTAAAACCCAGAAAAATAAGATTCCTTACATACATTTGTAAACAATATTACTGAATTCTATACGTTATAGCGTGTTTTTGTTCAACAAGCCTAATAATAAATGATGAAAAGAAATATTTCAATCAAAAATTTATTAAGAATCCTTTTATAACAAGGGTTTCGGCCGCTACAACGGTAATTCTGTTAAAAGATTATCACAATCAATTACTCTTATCAAGAATATTTCATGATTTAATGGGAATCTTTTCTTATTTGCAACATATTTGTAATAAGCTGGCCTTTATTTCTTACCCGAAAGGAGTCCAAATAAACATTTTTACAATTTCCGCTCCAGGTACTCGCTTCAGGCAGTCCAGGAGCCCCCTCTCCTCACGCAGGACATTGACTTTTCTTCCCTGAAAAAACACCGCACAAAGGAAATGAATTAGCATTTTCGAGGATCATGTACCCTGCTCCAATCAACTCAGCATAAGTTATTGAAAAGCAACATACTGTACGAAAAAACCAAAAATTAAAAAAGACTCCAATCGGAGCCTTCAGCTTAAAGGATTATGGCAATTAATCCGCCAGATCCCTCATTAATGATTCTTTCTAGCGTTTCTTTTAATTTATATCTTGCGTTTTCAGGCATTAGTGACAGTTTAGCCTGGATTCCTTCCCTTACAATTGAACTTAAGCTGCGTCCAAAGATATCTGAATTCCAGATTGATAATGGATCATCCTCAAAGTCTTGCATGAGATAACGTACAAGCTCTTCGCTTTGCTTTTCAGTACCAATGATCGGCGAGAATTCTGATTCAACATCCACTTTTATCATATGGATAGATGGAGCAACGGCTTTCAGACGCACTCCAAAACGTGAGCCATGGCGCGTGATTTCCGGTTCATCCAGACTCATGTCTGCAAGAGAAGGCGCAGCAATTCCATAGCCTGTTTGCTTTACCATTCTCAACGCATCGGATATCTGATCATATTCTGCTTTAGCATGAGCAAATTCCTGCATCAATTCAAGCAAATGGTCTTTTCCGCGGATTTCTACACCGACAATTTCTTTTAACACTTCATCATAAAGATCATCAGGAGCATACAAGTCAATTTCGGCTACACCCTGACCCATCTCAATTCCTGCGAGTCCTGCACGGTCAATGAACTCATAGTCGCTGAATTGGTGCACTACCCGGTCCACATCTCTTAGCCTCTTAATGTCTTTGACTGTTTCTTTAACAGCCTCCTGATAGCTTTCACGGAGCCAGTGATCCTCATGCAGCACCATTACCCAGCTGGGAAGATTGACATTGACTTCAAGTACAGGAAATTCGTATAGAGCTTCCCTCATTACATTCATAACATCCGATTCCCTCATGCCTTCCACACTCATGGCCAGCACCGGTATATCATACTTTTCAGCAAGCTGATTCCGAAGCGCATCTGTATTCGGATGGTGGGGCTGAACGCTATTAATAATCATGATAAACGGTTTCCCGACTTCCTTTAGTTCATCAATAACCCTTTCTTCCGCCTCAAGATAATTAGCGCGCGGAATCTCGCCAATTGTTCCATCGGTTGTAATGACAACCCCGATGGTTGAATGCTCCTGGATGACTTTTCTGGTTCCTATTTCTGCAGCTTCATGAAAAGGAATCGGCTCTTCATACCAAGGCGTATTAATCATCCTTGGTCCGTTTTCATCTTCGTATCCTTTTGCGCCGGGAACTGTATACCCTACACAATCAACAAGCCTTATTTTTACATCCAGGCCTTCTGCAACTTGAACATTAGCCGCCTGGTTAGGCACAAATTTCGGTTCTGTTGTCATAATCGTTTTTCCTGCGGCACTTTGAGGCAGTTCATCCTGTGTACGTGCCCGTTCTGATTCATTTTCCATGTTCGGCAATACTACGAGTTCCATGAATTTCTTTATAAATGTGGACTTGCCGGTTCGAACTGCGCCAACTACTCCAAAATATATATCGCCGCCAGTTCTTTCGGCAATATCCTTAAAAATATCAACCTTTTCCAAGTGATCCCCTCCTGAAATCTTGAGTTAATGGGATAATATTATCCTATCTATTATGTTTGGACATTATATGTGTATGATGTTGTCCTACATTGTTATGACAGTTTTAATAAATTTTCCCCCCTTACAAGGAAAGTCCCGGTCACCCGCCTGCTGGCTATGCAATTGATAAGCAGTTCGGCGATCTGGAAAAGTCATCCAGACATCCCAGATTTCCTTTTCTAAAATTTTCTGGTTGCTTCCCTTACCGTTTTATTTCTGGTCCTTTATCTTTTCGTCAGAGTAGAAGGGGCATTATAAATGTATAAATGAAAAAACCCTTCTCATACAATATATTTTGCAAGAGAAGGGTTATGACTAATTCACCAAAAAGATTGGATCATTTGTTTCTGGATCTATCGTATAAGGCAAAGAATAGGAAGGCACAAAAGCAGAATCTTCAACAAGTATATCCCTTATATCATCTCCGGGCTTAAAGTTGCTTTTTTTCTCCTTCAGCGCCTGAAAAAGATCGACCCGGTAGTCGACATATACTTCAGCGCTGCCTGTTACTATAAACGGAAGTCCCTGGCCGCTATAAGGGCTAAGCGCCTTTGGCTCTTCTTTAAATCCTAATTTATTAAAGTCCATTGTATAAACATTTTCCGCAATTTGTTCTTTGTATGGCGGAAAGCCATGAGCTTTAATTCTCAGGTTAATGTCCCTGATTGTTTCGGCAATCCGCAAATCGAAGATTTTTACCGTTGGGTCGGTTTCTGCATCAACAAGTACATATTGAAAAACTCCTCCAGACTCAAATGCATTGCCGGGAGGCTCGGCCATATATTTAGGGGCAATTTTCTTAAAGTCAATCGGATATTTTTGATAAATCGGGGTGGTCTGCTCCCTCGTTTTAATCGGCAGGAGACCGCCATTATCTTCCCTGTATTGGTCTACAGCCGATTGCACAGACTGCAGCTGGTCTTTATAGGCAGTTTGATTCTGGAATCGCTTCTCTTCAGGATACATGCAGCCAGTAAGAGACATCCCTGTAAGCAATAGAAGCAAGAATATAGTTAGCGCTTTTTTCATGTAATCAACCCTTTATGTAATCTAGCTAGCTGCTTGTCGGTCCGCTGAATACGACAAGCACAATGATAATTCCGCTTACAATCATCAAAACATAAGCAATCACTGCTGTGATAGCCTTAAATATCCCAGCTTTCAATTTATAGCGGCTAAAATAAATCAATATTATAGACAAAAACATAAATCCCATTGAAGCAAGTGATATCCACATTTTCATTAAAGACGGTGACATTCTGATCAACTCCCTTTTCCGAAAAGTATTATAACACAATAAAAGGAAAAAACTAAAAGCTTTTCCTCTCAGAGAAGATTCCCGGCAGGCATAAAAAAAGCCCTGCAAGAAGTGGTTCTTTCCTTCTGGAAGGGATTGACTTATGACCCCGGGTCCGTATGAGCCGCAACTGGACAAACTGAAATGTGGAGGCGACTTGAGCTAGACAGTTATCTAAGTTCCAAAGGATATAAATTTTGATGTGATAAAAAAACTGAGGTAAAGAAGGGGCAATTCTTTACCTCAGCCGATGGACTAAATATCCCAACACCTTGTTCATTTCACTAGTTTGCTTCGTTGCATTGTATGCAGGAACCTGCCGTCTCGCATCATCTAATGCCTATATTTTTCAATTATTAAGTTTTTCCTGCTTTTTATTCTCTGTTTGATCCTCCAGAACATTTGCAAGGTCTTCCATTTCATGGGTTTTCCCCCGTCCCATTAACATGTCAACAGCATCCTTTGCATTTACATTATTAAAAAGCACATCATAAAGGACATTAGTAATCGGCATTTTCACGTTATATTTTTTGGCTAGCTGATGTGCTGCTTTCGTTGTTCTTACTCCTTCTACAACCATCCCCATATTATCAAGCACTTCCTGCAGGTTATGCCCTTTGCCTAACAGGTTTCCAGCTCGCCAGTTACGCGAATGCACTGAGGTACACGTAACGATCAAGTCGCCTATTCCTGCTAAACCGGAGAATGTAAGGGGACTCGCCCCCATCTTCATTCCAAGTCTGGCAATTTCTGCAAGCCCTCTTGTAATGAGTGCCGCCTTTGCATTATCTCCATAGCCCAGCCCATCCGTAATTCCTGCAGCCAAGGCAATTATATTTTTGAGGGCACCGCCTATTTCTACCCCAATAATATCGGGATTTGTGTAAACTCTAAAATTACTATTAATAAACAAGTCCTGTACTTTCTCAGCAGCTTTCATATTTTTTGAAGAAACTGTAACCGTAGTGGGATGACGCAAGCTTACCTCTTCAGCATGGCTAGGACCAGATAGAACTACAACACTTTCGAGAAGGTCTTCTGGCATTTCTTCATCGATCATCTCAGAAATGCGAAGGAGGGAATCTGGCTCAATCCCCTTGCTGACATGAACAATTGTAAGGGGTTTTGTCCTTATCTCCCTGATTTCCCCCAGGACTTCCCGAATGGCTTTAGTCGGTAGAGCCAAAATCATGATTTGTGTCCCTGCTAAGGCCTCTTCAAGTGATGAATAGCCTCTTATTTCTTCTGGCAGCTGAACGCCTGATAAATATTTTTTGTTGGTATGATGTCTATTTATTTCATCAATTTGCTCAGGCTTATGGCCCCAAAGCCTGATATCATGGCCATTGTCCGCCAATACCATAGCCAAAGCTGTCCCCCAGCTTCCAGCTCCTACAACTGCAACACTTTCTCTATTCCGCTCCATTTGATCACTGCCTTTTAATTTATTTGGATGTTTAATCATCACCCGATCAGTCCGCCCGAACAAAGTCATTAAGCAGAGGCTGCAATTTTCTTCGTTCTTGCTTCCTGTTAAACAAAGACATCGGTCTTCCTGTTATTTTCTTTCTCTTGCAAAGATCCTAATAGGTGTCCCTTCAAAGCCAAAAGCATCTCTGATTCTGTTCTCCAGGAAACGTTCATATGAAAAATGAAGTAATTCGGGATCATTTACAAACACTACAAATGCAGGCGGCTTAACAGCAACCTGTGTAGTGTAATAAATTCTTAGGCGCCTTCCCTTATCAGTAGGGGTAGGATTCATGGCTACTGCATCCATAATGACATCATTCAGGACACTAGTTTCTACACGGCGGGCATGATTTTCACTTGCTTTGTTTATCATTGGGATAAGTGTATGGATACGCTTCTTCGTTTTAGCAGAAAGGAAAACGATCGGTGCATAATCAAGAAATTGAAAATGATCCCGAATATTTTGTTCAAAAGCTTTCATGGTTTTCTCATCTTTCTCAACCGCATCCCATTTGTTTACGACAATGACTACCGCTCTTCCTGCTTCATGAGCATAGCCTGCTATCCGCTTGTCCTGCTCAATAATGCCTTCTTCGCCATCAATGACAACAAGAACTACGTCTGAACGCTC
>NZ_BRVM01000001.1:134688-347277 GCF_026011715.1 Cytobacillus sp. NCCP-133
TTGTACCCGCAATATTGCTCACAATGACACGTTCCTCGCCAAGAATGGCGTTAACCATTGATGATTTTCCTACATTCGGACGGCCAATTAATGAAAACTTAATGACATCTTCACCATACTCGGCCTGTCCATGTTTCGGGAAATGTTTAGCAGCTTCATCCAGCAAGTCCCCGAGACCCAGCCCATGCGACCCAGAAATAGGAAACGGCTCCCCAAATCCGAGTGCGTAAAAGTCATAAATAAGATCTCTCATATCAGGGTTATCAATTTTGTTTACGCCCAGAACAACAGATTTTTTGGCTTTATACAATATTTTTGCAACTTCTTCGTCTGCAGCAGTAACTCCCTCCCTGCCATTTACAAGGAAGATAATGACATCTGCTTCATCTATAGCAATCTCAGCCTGAAGCCGGATTTGTTCCAAGAATGGTTCGTCGCCAATATCAATACCGCCAGTATCAATAATGTTAAAATCATGCGTCAGCCATTCCGCTGAGCTATAGATTCGATCCCTGGTTACTCCAGGAATATCTTCGACAATAGATATTCGTTCTCCTACAATTCTGTTAAATATCGTTGATTTTCCTACATTTGGACGCCCGACAATGGCCACAACCGGTTTTGCCATGAACATCACCCTTTCAATTCTTTATTCATAAGCTCTGCTAATTTTAATTGCTGATTTCCGCTAAGTTCCCAGGAGAGGCAAGTAAGCCATCCACGGCGCATGGTTTTTTGTTCAAAAGCGTTGCAGATGGCTGTCCACAAAAACCTTTAAGTTAAGCCATCCAAGCTTCCCTTTATAAAATAAACCCTTCTTAAGATAGAAGGGTCTAACTTAGATATTTTAACAAAGAGAAACCTTCCTAGCAATGAAAAACTTGGAAGCCTCTTCAATGCTTTACAATCACATATAATTCTTCTGTTAAAGCATGGGCAATTCCATCGAGAATTGCTTCAAGATTAGTCGCTACGATTTCCATTTCTTTTTTATCTTCACAATGGAAGACTGCTGCTCCTGAAGGTACTTTCGAAGGATTTGTGGTAATGACAGCAAGTATGTATTTCTCAAACACCATTTTTACTGACTTCCTTTCCCACTCGTTTGCCGTTCGGTAGGCATCCGAATTGCGTTTTCCAAGGTAGGCACCGCTTCGATAATTTTCAGAGCCTTTTCAACGTTTTTTTCTTGCGGCAATACAAAAACACCTACCCGCCCATCATCCAGGTCTCTTTTCGCAAGCGGTACTAATGCAGGCGTGCCAGAATCACGGTAGACTCCCAAAGCTGTAGATACATCGTGCAATATAGCCTGCCTTTGTCCGAGGTTGGCGATCGTTGACCGAGCATTAAAATTCTTTGGTTTTAAAATGAATCCCATTCCATATCTCAGGACTTCCTCTTGCCTTTCTGGAAGACCAATATTCATTATATAAATATTATCCACATATAATCCTGCTCCATCAAAACGGGGCTCCATAAATTCCACATCTACTATATCCTTCAGCTTTCCGCCTGCCATCAGTCCTTTTGAAATCACAATCGCTAACAGCGCTGCAGCAATTCCGCCCCAAATATTGAAAAGAAGGTATCCAAGCGTACTAACAAAAGATGTAAAAATAACAAGGTAGTTTCTGCTCTCAAAAGCGATGGCAATCCCTTCAATATACGTTTTCCCTCTTGATACTAATTCATAACTGTCCAATTCGGTCAGCGTATTCCTTTCCATATTTCTAACCTCTCTAAACTGTGATGCAGCAAGTGTCAGGAAAGTAATGGCGGTAAATTCCTCTTCCATAATTGAAGGAATGGCCACTGTTCCTAATCCTGCAGCAATAAATCCCAATGCAACATGAATAATCTTCCCATGCAGGTAGGTTGGATACTGCCGATAATCAGTCCTAAGCATATAAACTCTGGTTAATGTTCCTGCTGCCAATCCAAAAAGGATCGGGTATGTATATTCGCTCATGATAATTTTTGTTTCTCCCTTTCGAATTGTTTGAAGTTTGTTTCAAAATAAGAAGCGCTCCATTGAATGGCACCCCAAACAGCAGAAATAGCAGCAGATAGGGACATAATATCCAAAAACGCCAAAGAGCCGATCACATAAGGGAAGGAATATTGCCTTAAGATCAGCGCATATAATACCTCTCCCTGAATAGCTCCAAGCATCATAATCACAAACCTGAGATGCCTTTTTTTATGCAGGATAACCGCCATGTAAAAGAGCAGAAAGGCCAGCATCCACTTCCGAGGAAAAATTACCCACACAGGATCAAAAAGTTCGAATAAATGAAAGCTAACATAGGACAGCATCATAATAAATGTACAAAAAAGAAAATAAACTTTTTGCCTTTTCTTGAGGCGGCCGGTAAAAGTATAAAGAGTTCCGAGCAGCAGAACTCCCGCTAAGCTAAGTTCCACACCATATATTGAAATGGTATAAGGCGATAAAATGATGACAACCAAAAGCCACGCAGAAAATTTGAACCTATTATTACTTTCCCGTTCCATAAAAAAAGTTGCTGCAATCCAAGCCATCCAGGAGAACCAATAAAAAATTAAACCTTCCATCCTATTCCTCCTATCATTTCCATTATGTCTTTTTGATATGTAATTTAATCCTTTCCATAAAAGGTTTTCATGGAATGAATATATAAGCTGTATAAATTCTTAGTGCTGATTCATCTTAAGTAGAGGAGGTGTTTAATAATGGGCAAAGACAGACAGGAGAAGAAACTAAAGCAAAGCAGAAAAGTGGAATCCGATCGTGATCAAGCCCTTCATTATCCGGGAGCTTCAAAGCTTCAAAGCCCTGAAGAAGCCAGATCTTTAAACGACTCTAAATATAGTTAAGGATAATTATAATACAATAACAAAAAAAGCTCCCGTCACTTTGGACGAGAGCTTTTTTATTGAATTTTCCGCAAGCTAAATGATTTCGTATCAATCATGCGCTCACATAACCAGTGATGGGTATGGCCAGAAACGATTAAGGGAGCCTTTTGAAGCTGCTTTATATTTGATGCCCCTACGGCTGTCATAATTATTTTCAATTCATTATGTATATTATCTATTTCCTCTATTAATGATTCAAGCCCTTCTTTTATAAGGATTTTCAATAAATATCCTGCCATTCCTGCAGCTTCAGCTCCCAGTGCTATTGATTTGGCTATATCCAGGCTTGTTTGAATGCCGCCTGAAGCAATTATTGCGACATCATGCTTCTTGGAAGCTGCTTCTGCTTCTGCAATAGAGACAGCCGTGGGGATTCCCCATTCATTAAAGAAACTCAAGAACCTTTCCCTTCTTGCATTTTCAATGCGTGAAAAGTTAGTTCCGCCAAATCCTCCCACATCAACCGCACTAACGCCTATGGATGAAAGCTTCGAGACAGTTTCTTTATTCATGCCGAATCCGACTTCCTTCACTAATACAGGCACTTCAGAGTGCTGAACGATTTGCTCGATTCTTTTTAATGCTCCTCGGAAATCACGGTCTCCTTCAGGCATTGTCAATTCCTGAACAACATTTAAATGAATTTGTAAAGCGTTGGCCTCAATCATATCTACGGCTGCCTTTGCCTGATCAATTGTAGCCTCACTTCCTAAATTACCAAAGATGATGCCTTTTGGATTTTCTCTCCTTACTATTCGGTACGATACCATTTCAGCAGGATCTTTCAGGGCGGACATTTGGGAACCGACGGCCATCGCTAGGCCAGCAGCCCTTGCGGCAGCTGCAAGGTCCCTGTTAATTTGGACAGTTCTTTCACCGCCGCCTCCGGTCATCGCATTTATAAAAATTGGCGAACTTAATGAAAGTTCGCCAATCGAAGTGCCTAAATCAGCCTGATTAAGAAAAGAATCAGGTAGACTTTCGTGGATAAATGCTATATCCTCGAAACCTGTAAGACTTTTCTGCCCTGTTGCCAAAGCATTCTGAATATGGTCCCATTTTCTTTTTGACCTAGACACAATTTATCACCATTACTTTTTTAAATTCTTTAACTGATCGCCAATCATTTCGCCAAGCTGGAAGCCTTTTGTTTCCTCAGGAAGTTCATAATCAGTTACTTCTCCATTTTCTTTCTCCTGAAGTTCTTTAATGCTTAAAGACAAGCGTTGATCCTGCTCATTTACATCCAGCACTTTCACTTTAACTTCCTGTCCCTCACTCAGTACTTCATGAGGAGTGCCTATATGCTTATGAGCGATTTGAGAGATATGGACAAGGCCTTCTACTCCAGGGAACACTTCAACAAACGCACCGTATGATACAATTCTCTTAACAGTGCCATCAAAAGTGCTTCCTTTAGGTGCCTTTTCACTGATATTTTCCCAAGGTCCAGGCAATGTTTCCTTGATGGATAAAGAAATGCGTTCATTGTCTCGGTCAAGGCTCAGTACTTTTACTTTAACCTTTTGTCCTTCTTCTACAACATCTGATGGTTTTTCTACATGCTCATAGGATAGCTGGGAAATATGGACAAGGCCATCTATTCCTCCAATATCTACGAAAGCTCCAAAGTCAGTAATTCTTTGGACAGTTCCATCCAGAACCTGCCCCGCCTGAAGAGATTCAAGAACCTGATGTTTTTGCTTGCCTTTTTCCTCTTCAATAACAGCTCGGTGGGAAAGAATCAGACGATTCTTCTCTTTATCAAGCTCCACAATTTTAAATGTCATTGTTTTCCCTTTGTATTCAGTAAAATCTTCAACAAAGTGAGCTTCGACAAGGGAAGCAGGAACAAAGCCGCGTACACCAAGGTCTACAACTAATCCGCCTTTTACCACATCCTTGATTTCAGCTTCAAATACTTCACCCTCATTAAATTTCTTTTCTAGTGTTTCCCAAGATTTACCAGCATCAACTTTGCGCTTGGAAAGGATCAACGCTTCTTCTTCTACTTTTAAAACTTCAAGTTCAAGCTCTTCCCCTTCAGATACTGCATCACTTGCTTTTTCAATATGAAGGCTTGATAGCTCGCTGATCGGAATAATCCCATCCAGCTTGCTGTCTGCAATGTCAATAATGACCTGCTTCTCTTCTACCTTGGTCACTTGGCCTTTTACCTTGTCACCAACCTCAAAATTTTTCACTTCTACTTGGTTCATTTCCTCTGACATATGTATTCCTCCTTAATCCAATGGCTGCTTTCAAATTTTAAATCTGTATTCAACTGCCTGCCATCCAGGCAAGAACCCTGTGTCAGCAACATAAATACTCGAATGGCGTTTTAATGCAGGCTCGTTTCCAACTGTGTTGAATGTCTCTTTCTGTCCAAGTTTGAAAATTTAGTCAGCAAAGGACAGCCTTCTATATTTTTTCGAATATTTTCGCCTTTTTAAAAAATACCTTTTTACTAACTTCTTACAAAAGAAGTTTTTTGTCAAGCAAGAAGTTCTAGGAATTCTCCTCAATTAATTTACTGATTTCTGCCATGATCATTTCTGTCGTTTCTTCTGCGGAAGCTTTGCGATCCCGAAGCTCTTTCATATCAATTGGCTTTCCATAAACAACTTTTAGCTTTGAGAAAACTTTATAAGGACCAATGACGGCACATGGCATGACATATGCATCAGATCTAAGGGCAAAAAAGCCGGCACCGGCAAGCCCCTCCCCTAATTCTCCCGTCTTGCTTCTAGTACCCTCCGGAAACAGCCCTAAAACCTTTCCTTCCTTTAAGATCCCAAGTCCCTTCCTTAATGCTTCCCTGTCACTCATTCCCCTTTTAACTGGAAATGCGTTTAGATGCGGAACAAGTTTACCGAGTACAGGTACATTAAACAGCTCTTCTTTGGCCATAAAGTGCACTGGCCGCGGTGCATTTATCCCTACAACTGGAGGATCCAGGTTATCAATGTGATTGGAACATAGAAGCACTCCGCCTTTAGAAGGAAAGTTCTCCCTTCCAATCACCTCAAATCTATAAATTGGCTTTAAAGCACAATAGACGGCTGCTTTAGCAAAAGGATAAAGATTCACTTAAATCCGATCCTTTCATTGGCCAGGTCCATTATCTTTTCTACAACCTGTTCAATTGATAATGAGGTAGTATCAATCTCTACAGCATCTTCTGCTTTTTTCAATGGTGAAACTTCCCGCTCAGAATCCAGCTTATCCCTAAGAGAGATTTCATCCTTCAGCTTTTCAAGATCTGACTGAAAGCCTTTTTGAAGATTCTCCGTATGGCGTCGAATTGCCCTTTCATCCACAGAAGCAAGCAGGAATACCTTCACTTCCGCTCCCGGCAATACTTGCGTTCCGATATCCCGGCCATCCATTACTACACCGCCATTCTGGGCAAAGCTTTGCTGCCTTCTAACCATTTCCTTCCTTACAAGTTTGTGCATAGAAACGATCGATACGGTATTTGTAACTTCAGATGATCTGATTTCATTGGTAACATTATGACCATCTACATAGATTAATTGCCCCTTCAAGCCCGGCTGCAAATCTATAGTAGTGTTGGTCAGTATTTCCATTAATGACGTTTCATCCTCCAGGCTAACCTGGTTTTGAATAGCTTTATATGTCAATGCACGATACATTGCGCCGGTGTCGATGTATATGTATGATAATTTCCCAGCGACAATCTTGGCTACTGTACTTTTGCCAGCAGCAGCAGGACCATCTATTGCTATTGATATTTTTCTAGTCATATTTCCTCCTGTACGCCAGCTTTTTCAGGCTAGGTTTCTTCAGCTCTATTTTAACATAATAACGTGTTTTGGTGCATATTTATGCTGGTTTTAACATTAAGAATTCCCTCAAAAATAAAAAACAAGCAGGCGCCAGCCTGCTAGTAATTTTCACTGAATGTTTCGAGCAGCTCGGTAAAATTTTGATCTGTCACACCCTCATATTGTGTCAGCTGCTTCAGTTCGGGAAAAGCATTCAAATGATGAAAGAACAATTGAGTAAACAGCAAAAAAATAAACTGCACAATTATTAATTTTAGAATTATTCTCTCTACCGCTTTCATCATTGCCATCTCCTCAAGATAAGGATTAGTCTCATAGACTTCATCTTCTATTATGAGAAATGTATTTAAGAAATATTCCTTTAGATTTCAAGTCCTTTTTTCTTCATGGCCAACTGTCTGTCAAAACAAAAGCGAAGCAGCATCTGTCTGTCTTGCGGACTGATATCCATAAACTGACTCGAGATAAGGGTTCTTCCATTTTGAAAATCCGCGATCCTTATAATCTTGCTTTTCAGCTTTAAATAGTAAGTCTCGCCATTCTGCATCGGCAATATAAAATAAGTGAAAATGTGCATCTTTTCTTTTAAACGGCAGTTGTTCTCTCCAATGATCGCAGCCCCTCCAGCGCTGATGTCATCGGTCACAGACACAAATGGAGCAAACTCATTATTAGCGGAATAAACTGCTACATCAACTGAAGTTTCAATCCGTACATACTGGCGCCGCTGCACCTTCATTAAATTTTCATTTCCAGGATAAGAGAGGATCATCATTGGAATCTTTAGCTTAACCCTACCAAGAACTTCACTTTCAAAAAGGTAGACAGATCCGTCACTCCCTACAAAAGTGGCCTTTATTTGGGTCCCGTCCAATAGGAAGGCAGATTTTTTTGTTTCCTGATTGATCGGATAATCAATATAAAGGTGATTGCCTTCCCTCTCAACAAGTCTGCATTTATATTTCTCGGATTTATCAGAGTATTTAAGTTCTAGCGTCAGTACATCTCCAATATTAAGCATGCTGGCTACACTTCCCTAATCAAAAGGATAATCTTGTCATTTAATTATGACACGCAATAAAACATTCGTGCAACAGCATTATCCAAGAAAAAGAAGCAAAAAGGAAAGCCTTGTCGGCTTTCCCTATACAACATCTTCAAAAACAGGCTCTGCATTTTTAAGTTTTTCTACTTTTTCTTCTTGTCCTGATTCTGCATTAATATAGATTCTGTAGGTATCTTCTCCCAATGTGCCGAGGAACTCATAGCAAGAAACCTCTTGATTGATATCATTGATAATCACCGCACGCCGGTCTTCCATAACTTTTACCTGCGGGTTTATTTTACCCCTTGCTTCGTCCTTTGATATCGCAGGCCCAGGAATATCCCGCTGATGATGTGATTTTAAATAATCCTCTGCAGAAAAAGCAGTAATTTGGCCATCGTCAAGTGCTACCTTTACACGAATGGAATCCGGGTATATCCTAACACCATCTTGGTTGGAAACAAATGTAAATACTCCGAGATTGTCATACTGTGCACTTTCAAATAAGTCAAGATCCTTGAATTCATTATCTTTTAGAAATTTAATAGCATTGTTGCTTGCTTCGTTTAGACTAATTTTTTGCTGGGCAACTTCACGTTCCATTATAAACCATATTGGATAGCCGCCTTTTTTCGTTATATCCATATTCGCTTCTTCTTTAGATTTCTTGTTTTGTATGCTTACACTGAAAAATCCATAATCTGAACCTTTTCCATTTGCGGCAACTCTGACATTTACATCATTTCCAAGCTCTGCATATTTCTTGCCTATGCTGACTGCCTCTTTCTCTGTTATTTCTTCGCCCTCCAGGTACTTGTAGTTTTCATCTTTCTTCTGCATGTTTACAAAAGCTGGCCCGAAGTCCGTCTCACCATAGCCTTCAACTGTTTTTTCCACAGTTTTAAATCCGTCTATGATGGTATTGTCAGCAGCTTCCTGATTGGAAGCCAGGGCCATTTCCACATCCATCCATCGTAAATTCTTTTCCAAAACCATATGCTGAACCTTCCGTAAATCCTGCTGAACATCAGCAGACTGTTTATAAAGCTCCTTAAGAGTTTGATATTCCTTATCCGTTAATGGCTCCTTTTCCAAATCCCTTACTGCCGTACGATAGCTAAAATCCCCAATATTGGACAGGAATTCTTCGGTCTTATTGAATGGAAGAAGAGCCAGCGGCAACTGGCCAACATCTGAGTGGGCTTCTGAAGTTAATCTCCAGACCTCAGCCAGCTCCGGTGATAATGACGCTCTGGAGTTCATCGCCAAAGTTGTTCCGATTTTATCATGCAATAGGTCAATTTGGTAAGCTAAATCATGAAATGCCCTTTGATAATTATTTTCCGCATTAATAAGGATTGCATTTTTCTCCCGGTGCTCCTGATAGCCCCAAAAAGCTGTTCCGGCAACACCCAATGCAAGTACACCAATGAGAATACCTCTTAGCATAGTCGTTCACCCCTCTATTTACAGAATATATGCTTGCCAATACGCTTGATTTGAGGTCTTGTCCATATCCATCCGCTTGTGGCGGTATCTGGATTAAAATAATAAAGTGCTTCTCCGGTAGGATCCCACCCATTAATAGCATCCAAGACCGCATCCTTTGCCCTCTCATTTGGCGTAAGCCAAATCTGACCATCTGCAACTGCTGTAAAGGCTCGCGGCTCAAAGATTACACCCGAAACAGTATTAGGAAATGTTGCACTGTTTACGCGGTTTAATATAACTGCCGCAACCGCCACTTGCCCTGTATAAGGCTCGCCTCTGGCTTCACCATAAACAGCATTAGCCATTAACTGAATATCATTCTCCGAAAATCCGTTGGGCATGTTTGTGGCAGTTGGCTTTTTCGGCGGCTGCTGCTGTTGCTGTTGAGGTGCTGCTCCTCCTTGGGGCTTTTTCTGCTGTTCAAGACTAACGCCGCCATAATGGGTAAATTTATTGCCTTTATTAACTTGTTCTTTAACATATTGTTCATTATATTGGGATGCTTTTACCAGCTTGTTCTTTGTTTCCTGGCCTGCAAGACCGTCAATCGGAAGCCCGAATTCATACTGGAAATTCCTTAACGCCCAATAGGTTCCCCACCCAAAGACACCGTCGATTTTCCCATTGTAAAATCCCAGGTATTGCAGACGGGATTGAAGTTCAATAACATCATCCCCTACCGCCCCGTGCTGGATTACCTGATTGGAAAATGCGCTTGCTCTATCCACGTTTCCACTCATCGGAATTGCCAGGACACAAAGGGAGATTATGAGTAAAACCTTCGCTGCCAAAAAGTTCTTTTTCATGGATTATAACCTCCAAAAGTCAATCTTTTATTATTGACCCTATTTTTTGTAGTCTTTGGTTTTTTATTCAATAACTTGCTGCTTTTTAACACCTTTACTTTACTGACGATCTTTCTATTAAATTCACCTGTTGATTTTCGCTGCAGTTACATAGAGATTCGCAGGAATCTGACGCTCCTCGTTTCTTTCGCGATTACAGACATGCTGCGCCCGAAAGACATTGTATAAGCTCGTGATTTCACACCTTCCATTCCAATCAGCAGGTTGCAAAATCAGGATAAGTGTTAACACAGCCATAAAAATAAGAAAACTCCCCATTAGGAATGGAGAGTTTTCGGTATGTCCAATTGATTCTCAATGTGATTAATGCTATGGGCTCTTGCTTTTTTAACTTTTCTAAGTCCAAGCCACCAAAGAAAGATCATAAAAGGAACCATAATATAAAACCAATGTTCGAGTGAAATTAGGATATAGTCATAAATCCCATGAAGCAGGAAAGGCACAAATAATGAAAGAATTATCCACTTCTTGGTGGATGTTGCTGAGAATTTTCCTTTTCCTATATAATAACCCATGATGACGCCAAAAAGAGCGTGGCTAGATACAGGGAGCAGAGCTCTGCCTATTGCATGCTCGACTCCCAATGAGAGCAGATAAAAAATATTTTCAGCTGTAGCGAAACCAAGTGACACAGAAGCGCCATAAACAATACCGTCGTAGGGCTCATCAAACGTTATATGCTGATAAATTGTATAGAACAATATAAACCACTTAAAAAATTCTTCAAGCAGACTTGAAGATAGGAAAGCGTCCAGCAAGCTTGATTGAAGCACACCCTCAGTTTCAAGAACATATTGGATAAACATGATAGGAAACACAAGCAAAGCACCGAATAAAAAAGTCTTAAATACCATTGAAATAGGCTCTGACTCATATTGATCTTTTAAATAAAAATAGCTTAATAGCGCCAACCCAGGGGCGATGCCAGCAGATAATATACCCAGCATGAGCTGTCCTCTTTTCAATTTGTTTTCTTAATCGTATCATGATAGAGAAGTAATTTAAATGATTATTCAAATTTTGGAAAAAGAATATCTTTCTATTGGCTGCCGTATTTTAGATTTTTAGAAAGCAAAATCACAATTTTTTGGGGGATTATTATGGAAAAGAAAAAGATATTAGTTATTCATACCGGCGGAACCATTTCCATGAGCGAGGATGCTTCAACAGGGGCTGTCAAGCCAACAGACTACAATCCTTTAACTGAAAAGACAAAGGAGCTTTTATCACTTGCAGAACTACTGATAGAAGAACCTTTTCATCTCCCTTCACCACACATTACTCCGAAGGAAATGCTAAAACTGAAAGAAATCATTGAAGGGTATATTGCAAAAGAAGATATTTGCGGGGTGGTGATAACGCATGGCACCGATACGCTGGAAGAAACAGCATATTTTCTAGATATAACTGTTAAAACACACCTGCCAATTGTCGTAACTGGCGCGATGAGGTCCAGCAATGAAATTGGCTCTGATGGTTTGTATAATCTGATCTCTTCCATCAGGGTGGCAGCATGTGATGAAGCGAAAGACAAAGGGGTCCTTGTAGTCTTGAATGATGAAATCCATACCGCTGAAAATGTTACCAAGACCCACACAAGCAATGTCTCAACATTCCAAAGCCCGCAATATGGCCCAATCGGTATCGTTACAAAACAAGGAGTCTTATTCCACCATGCACCGACTAAAAAAGAATATTATCCTATTCTTCATGTAACCAAACGAGTGATCCTTATAAAAGCACACGCCGGAATGGATTCATCGCTGCTCATAGCCATCAGGGATTTGGATTTTGATGGAGTAGTCATTGAAGCACTGGGACAAGGCAACCTTCCACCCGCAACGATTCAAGGTATTAAAGCACTAACGGAGAAAAAAATCCCCGTCGTGCTCGTTTCTAGATGCTTTAATGGAATTGCGCAAGATGTGTATGGTTACGATGGAGGCGGGAAACATCTTAAAGAACTTGGCGTCATCTTTTCCAATGGTTTAAATGGCCAAAAGGCAAGAATCAAACTTCTTATTGGTCTTGAGAACCAGCAAAATATTGAAGGGATTTTTCAATTGTAACCAGGGATATAGATTATGAAGAAAGGCTGAACTCATAGTTCAGCCTTTCTTCATTTGACTTTCTTTTTCATCAATTGACCGGGCTATTAAACCTCCGTGAAAACGGCCATTCTCGATAAATATTTCGTTGGCGTTATTGCCGGCCGCTATCACACCTGCGATAAAAATTCCCGGAATATTCGTTTCCATTGTCTCAGGATTAAAGCTAGGCCGCCCTGTATCTCCCTCAATCTGTATTCCCATACTTCTTAAGAAGCCATGATCAGGATGATAGCCTGTCATTGCAAATACAAAATCATTTTTTATCTCTCGAATTTGATTTTCTTTCGTGTAAATAAGCTGATCTTGTTTAATCTCCTTCACTTGGGCACCAAATTCCATTTTTATGGTGCCATTCCGGATCAATGCTTCAAACTCCGGCAATATCCATGGCTTAATGCTTGGAGAATAGTCTGTTCCTCTATATATAACAGTCACTCTCGCACCCGCTTTGACTAATTCTATCGCTGCATCCACACTGGAATTTTTACCGCCTATAACTGCTACATCTTTGTCAAAGTAAGGATGGGCCTCCTTAAAATAATGGTAAACCTTTGGCAAGTCTTCACCTGGGACATCCATATAATTTGGATGATCATAATAACCAGTGGCAATTATGACATATTTCGCAGCATACTCCCCTTTGTCAGTTTGGACTTCGAAAAAATTATCTTGCTTTTTGCTGATTTTTAGTACTTTTTCAAAAGCATTAATATTAATATCTTTTCGTTTCGCAACTTCTCTGTAATAAGTTAAAGCCTGATTTCTTTTTGGCTTATAGTTTTCTGTAATAAAAGGCACTCCGCCTATTTCCAGCTTCTCACTGGTACTGAAAAATGTTTGATGTGTTGGATAGTGGTAAATCGCATTTACAATATTTCCTTTTTCGATTACTAGCGGATCTTTTCCTGTTTCTTGAATGGCAATGGCTGCCGCCAACCCACATGGACCCCCGCCGACGATAATAACGTCAATCATCAAGATATTCTCACTCCTTAGGTCAAAAACAAAAATGCACTGTAAAAAAATCTCCCATCATTCTATGATAGGAGATTTTTTATGATTATTCAAATGGATTACTTTTCTGCTAATAGAATGTTTCTTATATTTTTAGATCCAGCCGCGGAATCTTGAAGCTTCTGCCATTTTGCGGACCCCGACCATGTAAGCGGACAATCGCATATCCACTCTGCGTGTTTGGGCGGTCTGATATATATGATCAAATGATTTGACCATTACCTTTTCCAGCTTTTCTTCCACTTCTTCTTCTGTCCAATAATAGCCTTGATTATTTTGAACCCATTCAAAGTAAGAAACTGTAACACCTCCAGCTGACGCCAATACGTCAGGAACAAGCAGGATCCCTCTCTCCGTCAGAATTTGTGTCGCTTCAAGAGTAGTTGGTCCATTGGCAGCTTCAACAACAATGCTGGCTCTGATATTATGTGCGTTTTCTTCTGTAATCTGGTTTTCGATTGCTGCTGGGACAAGTATATCACAGTCAAGTTCAAGCAGCTCTTTATTCGTTATCGTATCATCAAATAGTTTTGTCACCGTGCCAAAGCTGTCGCGGCGATCCAGAAGGTAATCAATGTCCAGCCCGTTTGGATCATATAAACCGCCATATGCATCCGAAATGCCGACCACCTTGGCACCCGCATCATGCATGAACTTTGACAAAAAGCTGCCCGCATTTCCAAAACCTTGAACAACAACTCTTGCGCCCTTCAGATCAATGCCCTTTTTCTTGGCTGCTTCATGAATACAAATTGTAACGCCTCTAGCTGTTGCAGATTCCCTGCCATGGGAACCACCTAATACAAGAGGTTTACCTGTAATGAAGCCAGGAGAGTTAAATTCATCTATTCTGCTGTACTCATCCATCATCCATGCCATAATTTGAGAGTTTGTAAAAACGTCCGGAGCGGGGATATCTTTAGTTGGTCCAACAATTTGGCTGATTGCACGTACATACCCTCGGCTTAACCGCTCTAATTCACCAAAGGACATATCCCTTGGATCACAAACAATCCCGCCTTTTCCCCCTCCATATGGAAGATCGACAATTCCGCATTTTAAACTCATCCAAATTGACAGTGCCTTTACTTCCTTTTCCGATACATTCGGATGAAAACGAATACCGCCTTTAGTAGGGCCAACTGCATCATTATGCTGGGCCCGGTAGCCAGTAAAGATTTTTACAGTTCCGTCATCCATCCGAACAGGAATTTTGACCGTCATCATGCGAATTGGCTCTTTTAAGAGCTCATATACTTCATCAGGATATCCCAGCTTCTCCAACGCCTTATGTATGACAGTTTGCGTTGATTTCAAAACATCTAATTTTTCAGCTTTATTTGAATCAGTACCTTTCTCGGCTACCATTTGTAAACCTCCTAGAAAAATCACTTTCAATAGTTGTCCGCTTCCATGGAATAGTATACACTTTTGCTTAATTAATGCAAGAATAATACTGCACTTTTCCGCACTTTTTGATATTTTATTGAAACCGTTGCCAATGTTGATTTTAAAGGGAATTTTCTGTTTATCCTATTCCCTTTTTTCCCTCTTGCACTCAAAGAAAACCTCCATTTTCAAGCCGGGATTCCCATGGAAAGGAAAGGCAGTTTCACAGATTTAAGAGTTCTTTTACTTATCCTTGTTTTACCCCAATTTCTCATGTTTCATGAGTATTTAAAAGAAAAGCATTGTAATAAGAAAAACGCAAGGCCTTGCCCACCCCCAAAAAGCACAAGACGGGCCTTACAGAAGGGCATTTTTTGCCTTTTTGGAAGTATCGGCTTGTGACCCGAGGGGGTAGGCTGCTTGCGCTGGACAGTTATCGGCTTTCAAATTTTTATACTTTCTTACTCTGTGAAAAAAACTCAATAAGTTTTTTTACTGCTTCTCCTTTTATGATCAATTTGCCATATTCGTGTAAAAGGTGGGGACTTGTCAATGAAGGATTTCCAAACTCAGCTAATATTGCAATCGCCCGCTGAATATCCTCACCGGAAATATCATCAGCATGGTAATAATATCTTTCCTTATATGCATATAGACTCCCTGTGTCAATATGAACAATGTGAAGCCTTTTAGCCATATCGATGACATCTTCAATGTCCTGAAATTCAAATAAGATATCCTCGGTGCCATCGACCGTTACTTGCATTTCAATAAACCCATCCTCTAGGAGCTCTTCATCCAAATGCTCATCCATGGTTACAATCATGACCATACCTTGCGCCTGCATTGAAAAAATTTCTACCGCAACTGAACCTTGAATATCAACACCAAACTCCTCACTTGCTTCTTCAAGCATCTCATGGAACAGCTGATGCCATTTTAAAGAGTCTTTCCAGACATCTTCCTTTGTAAGTCCTCGCTCTGTTAAGTCATCTAATGTTAGAAAGATTTTTATCTTATTACTATTTAAACGTTCTAAGCGCATAATAAGCCCCCTGCCCTGAACCAACTCTTTGATTTAGTGTATGATATTCACAAAAATTTGTGAGTCGTCTTCCTTTTAAATGCGGGCAAAAATACGGCTATTTGCACGGCTAAGGTAAGTGCCTTTTTATCCATTTTTCCCAGTCTTCCTTTGACCTTCCAGGAATGAATTTCTTATATCTTTCTTTCTCTTCCCCAGGAATGCTCTGAATAGCGAAGCCTCCGACCCCCACATTTAGGGTCCCATACATTTCAGTCAGCTTCTCTGACAGTGCAAGAGTTTCGGGGACATTTGCCTTCATAGTACAAGAAAAGAATAAAAACTTTGGCTTTACGATATCGACTACAGTATAAATATCCCCGTCTGCAATGCTTGGCCCCAAATAGACCACTTCAAAGCCATTCCTTCTTAAGTATAAAGTAAAGATCAAAAGACCCAGTTCATGAGCCTCTTTCGGACCGCAAACCGCAACTGCTTTTGGCAATAGGGAATTATGGGGAAAAGAATGCAGAATCATCCCAATCCTGGACCTTAAAATAGATGATGCAAAGTGTTCATGTGCACTTGTCATTTTGCCATCTTCCCAGAGATTTCCAATCTTTACAAGCAATGAGGCTAATATGTCAACTAACACCTTATCAATGGTAAATATGCTAAACGCCTGGTTAATTAAATCATGTGCCTTGGCCTCATCGAATTGCAGCAGTGATTCCAGCAGTTCAGTTACTATGATGCTGCATCTGTCACCTTCCTTTTCAAACTGAAGAGGCTCTGTATTTAATTGATTGTTTTCAAACAGTGAAACTGCCTGGCTAATTGAAAAACCTTGGTTTACCTTATGCAGCAGCCACTTTAGAATTCTTACGTGCCCTTCTGTATAAAGCCTGTGGCCAGATTCATTTCTCTTAGGTGCAACAATTCGATAGCGCCTTTCCCATGCCCTTAAAGTGCCTGGCTGAATGCCGAGCATTTTTGATACAGCCTTGATATTATATTTTCCTTCTTCATGTGACATGCTCAGCCCTCCATTCACTAATAATTATAGAAGTTAGCTATATATGTGCAAATTTTGACATGGTTTTGAATAGCCTTCATGAATTAACCAAACTTTATTGTGATGAAATGGGTTTCAGCTTTAGCACCAAGCCGAAGTGGCACACCAGTTGTTCCGTAGCCATTGCTGATTAAGATGGTTGTTTGCGGCAAGACCTTAACCCGTCCCTTTTCATAAGGGCTGTACCCTAATATATGGATTTGCCCGCCATGCGTGTGCCCGCTCAGCACCAGGTGAATATTATGTTCTTTTTCTATCTCATTTACGATTCTGGGATCATGGCTTACCAGCACACGGAAGCCGCTTAAACCTGCATCTGAGAGGGCGAGATCCAGCCTATCCCTATCTTTGCTAAGATCATCTGTTCCCATTAGAACAAACTTATCACCCACTGGTGACTCAAAGGATAAAGCTGTGTTATCCAGAATTTTTACACCACACTCCACAAGCAGTGCATCAAGCTCATGATAATCCACTTCGTAATCATTATTTCCCCAAACAAAATATACCGGTGCTGCTTTCATTAGCAGCAAGACATTTTTCTTAACTTTTTCAAAAGAGACTCCCTTTTCCAGCAAATCTCCGCCGATAATGACCATATCAGGTTTTTTCTCTTTGACTTCATCAATCATCTTTTCGGAAATAAGCCGCCTATGAATATCCGAAATAAAAAAAAGCTTTACTTCTCCGAAGCTATCCGGGAATTCGGAGAAAGAAAGCTCTTTATATAAAACTCTGTCCGCGAAAGCCTCCATATACATGTATATCAATAATCCTGCACCGCCGATGAAAAATAAAGCAATTAAATAAACCATAATTCCTCCTGCGTTAAATCTTCTTTATTTATAATCCTCAGCAAAATTCAATTTCTTGAAATCTAAAGAAATAATACCATAGATTACCGAGAAAAAGAAAAGCCCAATCGTTTCCCATATTGAAATGGATGACAAAATAAAAAAGCTTATAATAATTGTTAAACTAATCAAAAGTTCAGGGAGCTGTGTTTTATTATTTTTTATTAGCGAGATTGTTAATTCAATACCCCTTCTGATCAGTTCAGCGTTTGCCAGAAAAGAAATAATAAAAAATACCATACCCAAGAAAAAACCGCCCGGTTCCAATACGAAGATGACAATCATATCTGATAAGCTCATCGGGACCGATAAAGGAAAAACCTTTATAAATAAAAAACCGCTTATTAAGCCAGTCAATAGCTTCAACACCTGATAATACACAAAAATCCCTCCCATACAAATTGTATGAGAAGGAACTGTATTGTTGACTATATTCAGGATTAATCTTCTGTAATATCCAAGACACGGAAGCCTGATTTCTCGAGTTTGCTGATAAATTTATTCAGGTTGTTGTTTTTCTCAACTTTCATTACAATTCTGCGGACCAGTTTATCGGTTTCATCAAATGTAACCAGGGATATAATATGCTCATGGAAATAATGGGCAATTTCTGCCAATCTAGCAATCCGGCCTTCTGATTCTACAGATGTAAAGGCAATTCTAACACCTGAACGATTTGTGCCAAAAGCAGACTGGAATTGGGCAAGTACATCGAAGCGAGTAACAATTCCCAGGAATTTCCGTTTTTCTCCAAGTACGGCAAGAAGTGGAAAATCCTTCAAAGCCATTAACGTTTTTTCGAAAATTTCATTCCCCTCAAGAAATTGCTCCTGATGAGCGGCAATTTCTTTCACTAATGTTGCACTCATAAAATCTTCCTTTATTTTTCCTGCTGAAAAGAAGTTCTCATATATAGCATATCTGGTGATAATTCCTGCATATTGATCTCCTTCTACTACAGGAAGTCCATCAATTTGATGCTCATCGAGCTTTGCCAGCGCTTCTTTTAAAGTTTCATCCTGACCAATTGTATAACAAGCGTGATTGGGTATCATGATACTTTTCACAAACATTGCCATCACCTCAAAGTAATTAATATGTCCCATTTATAATTACGCCATCTTTTGTGATATCCCCTTTTTTTCTATTATAAAACAAACATGAATTCCTAATAACACTCATAAAATTGAATGACGCACAATTAAGGAGGGATTAAATATGAACACGCTCCGTAAAACCTGGCACCCTTACGTAAGCCCTTTTGATCCATGCAAACCAATAACTGTGAAAAGCTATTCAACTCCTCCAAATCTTTATATGGGCTTTCAGCCGCCAGGCCTTGAACAATTCACACCTATGCAAGCTTTACGGGCAGGCACCTTATGGAAAGCTTTTTACGATCCCTGGTACAGTCCTTATGAAAAGGCTAGAGAGGGGCAGCAGCCATGAAACAAATGCCAGCTGAGTACTACCAGCTTCTCGAGCAGCTTCAGGCAGTCGATTTTGTGTTAGTGGATTTGACTCTATATCTTGACACCCACAATAACGATGCAGACGCCATAAAGCAATTCAACCACTTTGCAAAAGAACGGAAAAAGCTGAGAAATACAATTGAAAGCAAATATGGGCCTTTAATGCAATTCGGCCACAGCTATTCAGGCCAGCCTTGGAATTGGGACGATGCTCCATGGCCATGGCAAGTTTAATAATTGACCAAGCGCCTTCAAATGAAGGCGCTGATAACTGATTACGTATTAAAAAGGGTAATAAAGTAAAGCAAAAGTTCAGGGAGGGGTTGAAAAAAGATGTGGGTATATGAAAAGAAATTGCAATATCCAGTCCGGGTTAGTACATGCAACCCGATGCTGGCCAAGTTTTTGATAGAGCAATATGGAGGCGCTGATGGGGAACTTGCCGCCGCTCTCAGGTACTTAAATCAGCGCTATACAATACCAGACAAGGTTATTGGCCTATTAACAGACATAGGCACTGAAGAATTTGCTCACTTGGAAATGATAGCTACCATGGTTTATAAGCTAACCAAGGATGCCACCCCGGAACAAATGAAAGCAGCAGGGCTCGACGCTCATTATGCTAACCATGATAACGCCTTGTTCTATCATAATGCTGCAGGTGTGCCTTGGACTGCTTCGTATATTCAGGCCAAGGGAGATCCTATTGCAGATCTTTATGAAGATATTGCGGCAGAAGAAAAGGCCAGAGCAACTTATCAGTGGATAATCAACATGAGCGATGACCCAGACTTGAATGATGGACTGCGCTTTCTAAGGGAAAGGGAAATTATTCATTCACAGCGATTCAGGGAAGCGGTAGAAATCCTTAAAGAAGAGCGGGATAAGAAAAAGTTCTTTTAACATACTTATATAAAAAAAAAGCGGAAGGCCTTGCCACCCCCAACTTGTGACCTTGACGGGGCAGGCGCTCCTCCAAAAAGCTTCCGCTTTTAATTTTGCGATGATGAAGCTGTCGAAGTGTTCCTTGTGGAGCTAAACAGTTATCTGAGTTCAAAACGTCTTACTTTGCAAAAAAGAAGCAGTTGTGGCTGCTTCTTTTTTGATGATTCCCAGCTATTTATTTTCATGATAAAGATTAATATCATAATTTTTCTTCATCATTTCAAAAACGGTATGCCGATTTTTCCATTCATCTTCTTTTTTCCACAGATCTTTGCTCTTATCGATAATTTCACATCTTAAAGCATGAAATTCTTTTTCAGCCTTCTCCCTTTTTTCTCTCAGCAAATTCATCAGCCCGTAAAAGCCAACCGTAAAAACAAGCAAATAGAAATTTGCAGAATGGTTGACAAAAGCTGAGAACATGGAGGCGAAAGAATAGGAAAAAGGCTCCATTACTGTTTTGTATATATACAGAAAGAATAAAAATAAAATAAAAACAGTTGCCCACATGGAAATCAAATGCCAGGATTTGAACTTATCAAACTTTTGCTTTCTCTCCACAACTTTTTCAAGCATTTTTCGTGTAGCCTGATCGGTTCGGTCATCAAGCATTCTAATCGGCGACTCCAACATTCTCCCTCCTCTTTCATAATAATGTATGAGCTTGTACTACATTATATGACTGGATAGGCAAAACCATTTCAATCTGCAGGAGTGCTTTCAACCTAGGAATTTTTGAAGATGAACCTATTGATTCAGCGGTACTTTTAAAACTTGGCCTGTCTGAATTTCGTTCGATTGCAAGTTATTAGCTTGCTTGATAATGTCAATGCCTGCCTGTGATTTATAGTAATTCATGGCTATTCGAAAGATGGTTTCCTGTGGCTTAACCGTGTGATATATGATTTTCCCTTCTGTCTTTGGCTCTTCCTGACCCTTTATTTTCTCTGAGTTTTCTGCAGCAGCTTTTTCTTTTTCAACCTCTTTTTGCTGTTCTTCCTGCTTTAGCTGAACTGCAGAACCCTTATCTTCAGAATCATCGATCTGTGAAGAAGTTTGAGTCTCAAGATGCTTTTTTTCTTCCACATATTCTTCGGAGAAAGCCTCCTGCCCAGGGGAGCCCAGCTCTCCACTTTCTTCTCTTACTTCTATGGTTGTCCCTTTGTCAGCATCTCTTGGCGCATACCCAACCGTTTCAAAACCTGTTTCAACTGAAGCAGCCTCTTCCGCAACTCCCATGCCCTTCTCTTTGCTTAGATAACTATAGATACTGAAAATGGTAATGGGAAGAAGGATATAAAACAGAGAGAGCAATCGGATTACAGGGTATTTAACTTTCCATTTATTCTTGTTCCTCTTTTCCTGGTGAATCCTGCTTCTAGGAGGCAAGGCAGCTTTTTGTCCACTGCTATCCGACTCTAGCTTTCTATCAATCTTCCTGCGAAGCCGTTCAGCTTGATCCCTGTACGGGCCTTCTTTATTCATGTAACATCCCTTCCTGTAAAAATATTCATAAGAAGCAATTTTAATTTTGTGGCTTTAGTGTTGGTCGGCTACTGTCCTGTGTATTCTAGAACTTTTCAGCGCGTGTTCCGGAAGCCAGCTCCCCAAAACATACTTTTCCCGCTGGACTTGTATTATGCCTTCCATGAGTCAACATCGTTCGCATGAGACTCGCTCCGATTCAATAAAGCTGATGCCAAATCAAAATGGCTTTTACAAGCCTCTAAATGGTCCTTTGTTAATTGATTCCACTCTTATCACTAACACTCTCGTCAATGGTTCTAGAATGGCTTATTCGTATCATGACTCCCAACAAAAAGTCAATAAGGAAGTGCATTATTATCGTAACAAGCAAATTTTCTGTTACAAGATAAATATAACCTATAAAAAAGCTTAATGTAATGATATTTATAAACAAAAACCAATTAAATAAGTATCTATAATGAACAAGTGCAAAGATAAGGCTTGAAATAGCCAGGCCGAAGTGTGTCTGAATAATACCTCTGAACAATAATTCTTCGCAGAAAGCAACCACTGCAGCTATTATTGCAATATGAAGCAGGCTGCGTTTTTTGAAAATACGTTCATTCAATCCACCATCATCATACAGGGATTCCGGGAGCAGCTTCATCATGATTAGATCAAATGCAACAACTCCCACTCCCGCCGTTCCCCCCACCAGGAGGATGTTTAAGTCATTCCACCTAAACAGGTCTAAAAAATCTGAGAGACTATCGAATAATAAAATACCTAGAATAAAAGAAATGATTAATAACAAAATTTGCGTAATATAAAGATGAAACAATAGCTCTTTATCAGTCAAATCCCTTATAATGTCTGTATAATTTTTCTTCATTTTATTCACTCGCCAGGAATTAGGAGCGCCTGTAAATGATTCTTCCAATCATATAGGAGATTTTCCTGATTTTCTTTATTATTTTTTTGTGTAAAAAAGTTAAATTCTAAGCCACAAATATCACAGCAATTTTCAATAACTTCTGTCTTTTTCTCATTGAAATGAGAGAGAATATGTTGTCGGCGACATTTATTGATGCTGATCCATCTATAAACTTCTTCAATACTTTGCCTCTTTGACTCCAGCCTAATCTGATTATAAGTCTTCATTTCATCAAAGATTCGTTCAATTTCGAGTCCCATTTTGTATTTTCGGTGAAATGAATCCTCAAAAACTCTCCACTGGGTTTCTGTTAAACCGGAAAGAAGCCTGATTTGTTCTTCATATTGAGAAAGATTGGCCAATACCCCTTTATTCTCTTTTAGCCACCCCTTGATCCAATCTAGCTGGATTCCATCAGGCACTTCACTTTCAGCGAGCTGATAAGGAAGCTGTTCATCACCTGGGGCATAGAGGAAAATGGCAATACTATTATCTCCGTCTCTTCCAGCCCGGCCAATTTCCTGCAGATAAGATTCCATCTGAAGGGGCATATGAAAATGAATGACATAACGAATATTTTCTTTATTGATCCCCATCCCAAATGCGCTTGTGGCACATATCAAATCAAGCTGTCCATGGATAAACTGCTGCTGAACCAGGATTCTATTTTCCTGACTCATTCCTCCATGATATGACATCACTCTGCCAATTCCATGTTTTTTCAGGTGTTCAGCAGTCTGTTCTGCCATCTTTTTGCTGGAAAAATAAATAATTCCCGGACCTTGAAGGCGTTTAGTCAGTTCGACCAGCCTTTCGTTTTTTTCACGATAGCTGCTTAAATGTTCTACTTTTAGTGAAATATTGGGGCGGTCAACAGAAAAAATAAATTCATTACTGCTTGTTATATATAGCGATTTTTTAATATCTTCTTTTACCTCGGGCGTGGCTGTAGCAGTCAAAGCCATTGTAAGCGGTCTTCCAAGCTGCTTTCTTATCTCGCCAAGCTTAAGATAATCCGGCCTGAAATCGTATCCCCATTGCGAAATACAGTGGGCTTCATCAACCACAAACAAAGCAATTTTCAATTTTTTCAACCGATTGAGGACTGCTTCAAAATGGAGCATTTCGGGTGAGATAAAGATAAATTTATATTTGCTTAAATTCATAAGGGACTGCTTCTTTTCCTCATGGGTTAAAAAAGAATTGAAAGCAATCACTTTTTTTTCCCCATTCAGCATTAACTGCTCAGCTTGGTCCTGCATTAAGGAGAGCAAAGGTGATATGATAATCACCTGGCCCTCAAGCAAATAACCAGGAAGCTGGTAGCAAAGAGATTTTCCTGTACCTGTCGGAAGCATAGCAACAGTACTTTTTCCGGAAAGCACGGACGTAATAACTTCTTTCTGGCCAGGCCTAAAAGATGCATAGCCAAATCTTTGCTTTAATATCGTTTCTAATTTCATTTTCCTTCTCCAAACCTTGCCAATACTAATCTTATCTCAAAATATTCCGCTTGAGGAATTAATTGGCGAATATGTTTTAACTGCCTTGAATTAGAACGGTGTGCTGCATGCAGGATAGATTCCTGTATGTTATTCGAAACGTATGGTGTAATATCAAAACCGCTTACATTTAATGCTAATTCAACCACATGGTCTTCAATTGTGCTTCTCTTAAGCCTTCTAATCTTGGCTATTTCATCTATGCTTAGACCCTGGTTTAAAAGATTATAGGTTTTCTCCGTTGACAGTGTTAAAGGGATTGACTCATCTAGTCCCGACAATACTTTATCCATTAAAGGAAAACTGCCCGGGTTCCTTCCAACGCATTCCATCAAGTAATGAAGTGCTGCGAGAAACTGAATACGATAATAAGCCAGACCTAGCCCCAGCTGTTCTGCAGCCTGTTCAGCTGTAAGGCCAATCCGATTATGGCCGGTAAGCCTTAATGTAAGAACCGCAGGACTTATATCGCAAAGACCCTCAAAACATTTCAGAAGTTCTTTATATAAAATAATGCCAACTTCATTCCTTGCAGATCCTGAAGTTAAGAGAAAACTTTTTAACCATTTATGTATTGATGTTTTTTTCTGAACCGGAAGATATTTAGTATGATGATTATTCAAATGTGATATTACCTGAACGAGAAGAGAAAGCCTGCCCCAAAATACATCTGTGGATTTATGATGTTTCCAGCCGTTCAGGGAAGTAGGAAGAGGGCATTTTAAAAGAACATCCTGCAAAATTCTTTCCCCTTCTGGTGTTATCGTATAATGGCCAATTTCATTGTTACTGATCCAGCTTTGTCTTTCCATGTCTTCAGTATAACGATCCAGTTCATCCCGGGATAATTGCTCAAATGTCTTAAATAAACGGGTTAACTGAAACAAATGGGCATCCTGGATCGTTTGCGAAGATTTCTTGCCATTTAGTAAATGCAAAATGGAATAAATCGTCCTTTGGCCCTGCAATTTTTTCAGACAATATAATATGATGATTTGTAAGTATGCTCTTTTCATGTTTTCCACCTTATCAGCTGCTGTAAATTAAAAATGCTCTTAGACCAGAGTGCTTAATCGAAACTCCGCTGGACAACTTTTTAGTACTGCAATCATTAAGTTCTTTCTTTTTCATTTTATCATGAAAGAAATTAAGCATAGCGTTTTAAATATTTTAATTAGGGTAAATTAAGCGGAAACCCTGTTGTGATAAGCATTCTCAATACATTTCCTATTGAAAAGTTGCCCATACAGTTTTACAATAGGAATGAGGAATGAGTTACCATCTAAAAAGATGGGAGATTATTTGTTTAAATCTTGGGAGGTTTTTTTCATGGCAAAGTATACGATTGTTGACAAAGAAACATGCATCGCGTGTGGTGCATGTGGAGCAGCTGCACCAGACATTTATGATTATGATGACGAAGGCATTGCATTCGTTACCCTTGATGATAACCAGGGAATTGTTGAAATTCCAGATGTATTAATTGATGATATGATGGATGCTTTTGAAGGCTGCCCAACTGACTCTATTAAAGTAGCTGACGATGCGTTCGATGGCAATCCGCTTAAATACGAATAGAATTTTTGTTATATTTTAAAAATGTTAAGCTACTGCTCCCTTTCACGGTTGAAGGGGAGTTTTTTTAAATTTATATCGTTTTATTTAAGTTCAAAAGGATATAAATTACGATATCATAAAAAAGGATGGCAAAAGCCATCCTTCTTTTATCCCAGCGGGTATTCTTTTCTTTCTCCTTTGGAGAATGTCATAATTGTTTTGTATCCGATATCTTTTGCAAGTGAAAGCGCCTGGTTAAAGTCAGCTCCCACATGCTCCGGAAAATGCGCATCGGAGGAAAGGACAATTGGTATATTTTTTTCATAGCATTTTTGCAGCAATCTTTTATCCGGGTATAGTTCACCTACTGGTTTCCGTATACCTGCGGTACTTATTTCAACACAGGTCTTTGACTCTGCCAGGGCATTTGCCGCACGGTCATATTGTTCAAGCAAAAATTCTTCATCAGCAGGAACATATTTGAAAATCTTTACGAGGTCAAGATGACCCACAATATCAAATAGATTTGACTGTGCCAAGGTAACGACCTGGTCAAAATACTTTCTGTAAACATCATAAAGATCTCTTTTATCCCATTCTTTTCTGAACTCCGCGAGGTCAATACCAAAATCCCCTACCCAGTGAATCGATCCAATTACGTAATCAAATGAGTAGCTATTAATAAATTTCTCCATTTCATCGTGCTTTCCTGGTGTATAATCCATTTCAATTGACATTTTTACATCTATTTCGTTTCTCCATGCTTCATGAAATACATTTACATAGTCTTTCATATCGTAATAGCGTCTTTCGTTTACCCATGGATTCTGCAAAATGTCTGCTGTCTGATAGAAATGATAGGCATGCTCTGAAATACCGAAGCTCCCTATTCCTTTTTGGGCTGCTGCATCTGTAAATTTCTTTAAATATTCAAGGCTCAATGTCCCTTTTTCAAGATGATTATGATAATCCGTCAGCATCTCTCCAACTCCCTCAAGTTTTTTACCCATTATACTTTAAGAGAGTAAAGCGATGCAATCATATTCTATTTATTTTTACGAATAATTAGCAATTGTCCAACTTGAATGGTATCAGAATGAAGATTATTTAATTCTTTTATCTCTTGAACGGTTGTTTGATTACTTGTAGCAATCAGTGTGAGGCTATCGCCATTACGCACCATATACTGCTTAAGATTTTCCGAATTTAATTTCAGTTTTTGTCCCTCCAGAATTTTATTTTCTTTAATATTATTAAAGTTTGCAATTGTATCTACCGATAAATTATATTGCTCAGCAATCTCCCATAGTGTTTCACCAGGCTTAACAACGTGGATAGCCTGTTCTCCAGGATTTTCCTTAGCTCTATCATCATTAATATTTTCATTTTCCTGTGTTATATTTTGTACAGGTTCCATCTTGGATATTTGAGCAGAAACCTCATGTGCTTTTTTATCATTTAGCGCAGCGTACACAGGATGTCCAATTTTTTCGCTCCCAAAAGCTAAAAAAGGGTCTACTGCATTTACTTTATCAACTGTCCATTCTCGCTTATGTATTTCAAAGTGAAGATGCACTCCAGAAGAATCCCCCGTGCTCCCCATCGTGCCTATTTTCTGTCCCTGTGCAACCTTTTCATCATTGGCGGCCAAGCGCTCGTTCATATGGGCATAGACGGTTTCTGTTTGATTTCTGTGTTTAATAAAAACTACATGTCCGTAGGTTTCTGAGAAATAAGATTTGGATACCACTCCGGAATCGACAGCATATACCGGAGATCCGGATTCAGCAGCAATATCGATTCCCTTGTGATGGCCACGCCTTGTCCCAAACGTATCTGTAATGACACCATCTGCAGGCCACATCCAGTGCTCTGTGAGTTTCTTGACATTATACTCTGCAGCCTTGGTCTGTTTCCCTCCCAGAAATAATAGGCCAACACATAATGCCATTATCCCTGCAATAAAGAAACGCCTAATGTAATCCCTCATCCTTTTCCTCCTATAATGTTAGCTTGAAACACTAGCTGAGATTGAGTACCTGATTTTGTTTCTGCCGCTCTCCAATTCAACTTATGATCGCTTGTACTTTTTTAGAACTGACATTTTTGATTATTGGTTCCAAAGGCACATTTGTTAGTATACTTCAAGTCTCGGGTTTTTTATGCAAAAGGGGGATTTTTCCGCATACAAATTAAATAGGCAGCCTTATTGGCTGCCTATTTAATTGGCAATTCGCGCTTATTTGCCGCTACCGGCACTTTTAATTCCGCTGTTAGATCAAACTTTCCAATCTTATCAACATCAGCATTCTCCAGCTTTACAGTGTTGAAGTCAAATTCCTTCGCAGTCAGCAAAATGGCCTCAATTGCATGAAGGGTTGATTCGTTATCAACAATTTCTGATTCACTCTCAAAGCGGATCATCAGCTTCCCTTTCTGTAATTCCTCTGCCTCAAAATTAAGATCCTCAGGTATGGATGCCTGCAGATTATCATTAATACGATTCTCCTTCATAGCTCTTAAAGCATCTTTGATAGAATTCAGCTTTTCCCTTAAAGGAACCATAAAGGGTTTAGAATATTCTCCCTTTGGATACAGAAAATAGTATATTAAGTTCCCATTGCCTGTTTCCGGGACAAACTCTTCCCTATAGCCAAAATGACTAAATTCAATGCCCTTCTGCCCCTCTGTGGCCAGGTTAATCTTTTCAATATCAAGACTGCCCATAACATTTGCCAATACTCTTTCAAGCTGCAGTTCTGTAGTAGAAGATATACTGTAAGGGTGATCCTTAGGTACATCCACAGTCAAAGATCTATTTTCCTGGTTATAGCTAAATTTTGCTTTCAAAGGATAATAATCAAGTAATCCCCATTTCTCTTCCGTAAGCCTGCTCATGTTTTCATCAAATAATTGAAATTTGGACTTAGCAGAATCCTCTTCAACCAGAACGCTTACGGGAACAATATTTTGAGCACTCTGGTCAGGAATAGCATAAGTTAATAGTTCCTTCCCAGCCAAATCCTCTTCATAAACGGCCGTTGCACTAGTATCAGCACCCGCAGACCTCAAGCTGATTTGATCTTTTGACTTTATATCTGCCTCATTTTGAGATGCCTCATCCAATTGTCCTGTAGTATTCTCGTCAATCTCTTCCTTTAATCCTAACTCAGCCTGATTATCATTTGCTTCAAACATTTTATTTTCACTTGCAATTTCAGCAGAGGATGATGACTGATCCGCTTGAATTTCAACTGACTTATCGGCAGAGTCCTGCCAATTCATAAGGCTTGGGGCAATTATGAAAAATAAGAGCAAGGCAGCGGCTGCGGCTGCAGTTGGCAGGATCCACGTTCTTTGCTTCCGTTTTTCGAGCTTCAATTCAATATTTTGGTAAATCTCCCTCGAATTGCGCCTATCTTTTATTTTTGGCATCTGGCTTAGTAATTGCTCAATCTGCTCATCGCTCAACTCCGACTTCCTCATTATCCTTCCCCTCCTTTGCCAAAATGTCTTCCATATGCTTCTTCAAAACCTTTAACGCCCGATGCTGAGTAGTCTTTACTTTGCTTTCAGTCCAGCCTAGTGCATCGGCTGCCTCAGCAATGGTAAGTTCATGGATATATCTCATAATAATCACGAGCCGCTGGTCAACTGTGCAAAGATCCAGACAGCGATAGATTAGCTGAATCTCTTCCCTTTGCATAGCCATCTCTTCAGGCAAGGGGAACTCATCCTTTACTTGCTGGGTCGACCAGTCAAATTTCTCCAAAATCCTTTGCTTCCATCCCTTTTGTTTCCGGAAGGAATCAATAGCTACATTGCGTGCAATTGAAAAAAGCCATGTCTTTTCACTGCTTTTCCCTTCAAACCGTTCGTAAGATTTTAATACTCTTATATAAACCTCTTGGACTAAATCCTCAGCAAGTTCCTTGTTTTTGACCATATAAAAAAGAAATTGAAAAACGTCATGGTGGTATTTTTTATAAAGTTCATCAAAAACGGAGTCCATGGATTTCCCCTCCCCGTTTAATAAAATAGTCGTTTTCTCTCTAAAAAAAGTTACAGCTTAACTATATTATTATTTTGCAGAATAGTGCAAGAGTCTTAAAACAAGCTATGCTTGTTTCTGTGAAGAAAATTCTTGAAAGCCTTCCCTTAGTAAAAGGATTATCTTCAGCTTCTGAAGTGTTTTCTTTTGCCTCAATCACCCTAGCTCAAGGAATATACATCATAAAAAAAGAAAGGATATGCAGGGCATTTCCTTCCCAATCTGCTGTATACATTACAGTCCTATTTAATTTCGAAATGTTTCCCATGTATCAAGAACAATCGTCATATTTCTCGATATTATCCTTCATTTCGAGGAATAAAAAATGAAAATGTCGTACCTTGTCCAAGCTTGCTCTGCACGGTGATATGGCCTTTATGCGCTTCAATAATATTTTTCGCAATAGCGAGCCCTAGCCCGGTTCCCGAACGGCCTCTGGTCCTTGCTTTATCGGCTTTATAAAAGCGTTCAAACACAAATGGAAGATCTTCATCCGGTATGCCCGAACCAGAATCTTTGACTTCAATATATAAGCCTCGGTCTTCATTAAATACTGTTACTTTTACTATTCCATTCTCAGGAGTGTGGCGAATTGCATTATCAATCAGGTTAGTCATTACTTGTTCAATTCGGTCAGGATCAAAAGATAAGCGTATTCCAGTGCATTTCGAGTCATATTCCAGAACGATATCTTTATCTTTCGCCAAGCCTTGAAACTTCCTGACAATCCTCTGGAGATAAGAATCCAATTCTATTTCTTCCCTTGTCAGCTGAATATGACCAGCTTCCATTCTGGCAAGATCCAGCAGTTCATTTACAAGCCTTCCCATCCTTAAGGATTCGTCGTATATGACACTTGCCATTTCTTTTTTCTCTTCATCCGTTCCAGCGATATCATCCACAATGGCCTCACTATAGCCCTGCATCATAGAAATAGGCGTCCTTAGTTCGTGTGAAACATTTGCTATGAAATCATTTCGCAGCTTATCTAGCTTGCGCTCTTCTGTCATATCCCTTATGACAGCCACAGCGCCACGAATGAACTTATTATTATAAAGAGGACTTACAATGATTACCCAAGAACGTCCTTGAATCGAAATTTCTCCTACCTGTTCATTTTCCGTGTTGACTGCCAGCTGGAAAAGTTCCATTACTTGAGATGGGACAGCCTCTGTATTATTTAACTCACCCTGTTCATAGAACCAGCTTTGCAAAAAACGTTCTGCAGGCGGGTTTGTGATGAGGATGGTTCCATCTCTGTTAAAAGTAATAACACCGTCTGCCATGCCGCTTAAAATACTGGCAAGCTGCTCTTTTTCCTGGCTAAGCGCATTCATATTAAATTTCAGCTGCCTGCCCATTTGGTTAAATGCAGTTGCCAATTCACCAATTTCATCATTTGTCAGAATTGGTACTTTAGTATCAAACTTCCCTCTGGCGACCTCAAAAGCAGCCTCTTTCATCTTTCGAAGCGGGGCGTTAATCCTTGTAGATAAAAAGAATGCAAAAATTGTCGTTAAGATAATCGCCACTCCGGCAGCAAGCAAAATAAATTTTGTAGTAGACCTGGTCGTTTCCTGCATAACTTCAATTGACTGATAGATAAATACTGCTCCATTGCTGTCATCCATTTCAAAAGGAACACCAATAATCAATAATCTGCTTTCATTTTCGGATGATGCACCAGCATAATCCGGGTGGACGGAAGATTCTTTTTTAACTGTTTTATTTTCAGTGAAGACCTCACTTAAATCTTCTTCTTCAGTCAAATAAGATATCGGCAGCTTCACTGAATCGGTATGATTGGGAGAGTAATAATACTCTGTCGGTGAATTAATAATTACGACTTTTGTTACGTCATCAACCAGTTCCCAGGAAATTTCAAGCCCGACATCTCGATCATGTTCTTTCAGGATTCTGGTGATTTTATGGGCTGTATTGGTCAGTCCTTTTTCAGTTTCATTAATGTGATAGTTCTCGAAAAATTCCAAAAGCATAATCGTTAAAATAAGTAAAACAAAGGATACTAATAAGAGGATGGTCCCCCAAAGCTTACCTACTACACTCTTCCATAGCATCATTCATTAATGACCTCAAACTTATATCCAACGCCCCATACAGTAACAATCATTCTGGCGGCTTGCTCGGAAACTTTGTTTAGTTTTTCGCGCAGGCGTTTAACATGGGTATCGACTGTTCTTAAATCACCAAAAAATTCATAATGCCATACTTCTTTCAGCAACTGCTCACGGTCAAAAACCTTATCCGGTGCTTTTGCCAGGAAGTACAGCAATTCATACTCCTTTGGAGTAAGACCTACTTCTTTTCCATCTGCCAACACCCTATGTGCATCGTTATCAATTGTCAGATACGGAAATACAATAATGTCCTTGGCGGAAGTTTCTGTTTGAAGATAAGTCGTTTTTGACGATCTCCTAAGCAAGGCCTTAACACGCAAAACAACTTCTCTTGGGCTGAATGGTTTGACAATATAATCATCCGTACCCACTTCAAATCCTTGTACCCGGTTAACTTCTTCACCTTTGGCTGTTAGCATAATGACAGGAGTAGCTTTCTTCTCTCTTAAATCCCTGCATACTTCAATCCCATCTTTCCCAGGCATCATCAAGTCAAGAAGTATAAGATCATATTCATTAGCCAAAGCCTTCGACAAAGCCTGATTTCCATCTTCTGCCTCATCAATCGTATAATTTTCCCGCTCAAGATACATTTTTAATAATCGGCGAATTCTTTCTTCATCATCGACGACTAAAATCTTCACTTCGTTTTCCATTTTTCACAAATCCCCCTAATATTTAATAAAGAAATAAATGAGTTTAAAATAAAGCCTTCACTATTGTGAAGTGAAGGCTCCTATTATTTATGATCCGGCATAGGAATGCAAACCTGCAATAACGAGGTTAACTGCAACAAGATTGAACATGATGATAATAAATCCTATTACAGCCAGCCAAGCTGACTTTTCACCATGCCAGCCTTTGGATAAGCGAAGATGCAGGTATGCAGCATAGAATAAGAACGTAATAAGCGCCCATACTTCTTTTGGATCCCAGCCCCAAAAACGTGTCCAGGCAATTTGCGCCCAAATCATTGCAAAAATTAAAGCTCCGAGCGTAAATACCGGAAAGCCGATTAGTACTGAACGATAGCCAATCTCATCAACTAAATCAAGATTAATATTTTTCGTTAAGGGCTGAAGCGCTTCCCCAATCCTTCTTCGGAGCACTGCTCTTAAAACCAAATAAAGGATTATCCCTGAAGCTAATGACCATATAACTGTATTTAATTTTTTCGCATTTATTATTGGGGGCATTTCAGCTAATGGTTTAAACTTACCATCTGTCACTAACTGTCCCTCATTTGGTCCTGTTAAAGCAGGCATATGATATTCAAGGACAGCCTCCTGCCCATTTTTATCAATCCAATTAAATTCTGCCTTGTAACCCATAGCAGAAAACGTTGAACTAATAATGATAAAGCCAAGTGTACAAACCAATCCAAACATCACTGCTTCAAGCCAGAATCTCTGTTTGCTTTGCTTTCTCTGATCAACAGATTTTACCAGATAAATAATTCCCGCAGCGAAGCTTACTGCCAAAATAGCTTGACCTACCGCGGCAGTAGTAACGTGAATATGAAGCCAATCACTTTGCAATGCCGGGATAAGCGGTGAAACCTCTCTTGGAAACATGCTTGCATATGCGATCAAAATCAATGCTACCGGAAGTGTGAAAACTCCCAAAATAGGTGTTTTATATATTAGATAAAGAATAATAAATGCACCTACAAGCGACATGCCGAAGAACGTAGTAAATTCAAATAAGTTGCTGACTGGCGCATGCCCGGCTGCGATCCACCTCGTAATAAAATAGCCCAGCTGAGCAATAAACCCTATAATGGAAATCCATAACCCAATAGATGCCCATCTGTTTGGCCCTCTATTTGTTCTATTCTTATCTTTAATGGAGCCTGCAAAAAAGACAGTAGCAATTAAATAGAGGATAAAAGCTGTGTATAATAAATTGCTGCTTAAACTAACCACTCCGATTCCTCCTTAGCCTTTCTTTTCACTTTGCTTCTGCAGCTGGTCTTCAGGCATCTCGATACTAGTTCCATCCAACGCTGCATCTATTTCCCGTTTAAGTCCATGCCAGTTTTTATTTGTGTGGCCGGCTACCCACACCTCGCCATCAACACGGCGAAGCCAGATTCGGCGATGATTCCAGTAGGACCCCTGAGCAACACCGATCATAAATATGGCACCGCCCAATGCGATGATCCATAAAGTCAAATCTTTCCGTACTGTCAAAGCTGAGACATTTTTAGTATCTACACCTTTGAATGCCATCTTGTATTCATTATCTCCAAACGGTTCGATTGTCTGCCTGATTGCAACAAAGCTTATCTCGCCATCCGGATTATCAGGTGTAAACATCTTAAAAACAAAGGCAGGATTATTCGGAATTCTTGACTTCGTTACCGGCTCCCCGTTTTCATCGAATTCAAAATCAGGGAAAAAGCTGACGATTTCTGCTTTATAGCCATTGCCCAAATCATAGGCATCTTGTGGATCATTTAAATCTACAGTCAAATCTCCATATTCTTCACCTGTTTTTTTGTTAGTCAGGGCAAAAGACATTTTATTCAATTCATTAAGTTTATAATCAACTTGGTATAATGCAAAGTTTTCAAATTTCAGCGGCTCGTTTACTCTAATTTCAAAGTCCTTAACTTTCTCAAGGTTCGCTTCTTCCCCTGCAACTGCATCTCCACTCTTTTTATAAAGAGTGACATTTGATTGATAGTTTTTTGCTACCATTCCCGCTTTATCAATCGCTTCATCAAATACTTCATTATCCTTCTCTTTATCATAGACTTCAAGTATAAACTTTTCATTCTTTAAGTAATATTCACCATTGGTTTCAGGAATAACCTTTGTTTCACCTTCCCGAATCCATAAAATTTTATCTACATACATCCCTGGAACAAAGCGCAGCATGCCGCCAATTAAGAAAATGATCAGTCCCACATGGTTGACGTACGGACCCCATCTTGAAAATCGCCCTTTTTCTGCCAGGAGGTTTCCATTTTCTTCTCTAATGTTATATTTCTTTTCTTTTAATTTTTCTTTTGCCATCGTAAATGCTTGATCCGTTTCAACTATCTTTGAAACTCCAAACACCCTTTGGCGCTGAAGGTAACTTTCATGCCGGCTTACCCTCTGCTTTTTTAAAGCTCTGTATAAAGGAATAACCCTATCAAGGCTGCAGATCACCAGGGAAATTCCGATGGAAGCTATCAAAATTAGGTACCACCATGAGCTGTATAGGTTATGGAAACCTAGATCATAATAGACTTTGCCTATCCATCCATACTGATCTTCATAGTATTCTGCAGCAGGCATGACCGGAGGGATATACATTTCCTGCGGCAGTATTGTTCCAAGCGCAGAAGCAATCAGCGTAATAACAATTAGCCAGACTCCAACCTTAACAGATGAGAAAAAATTCCAAATCTTATCAATCATTGTTTTATTATAAGTTTGCGAACGGCGGGCACTTCCCTCATACCTCATATCCAGAAGCTTCTTTTCTTTTTCTTTTTCTTCCAATACCTTTCCGCATGACTCACAGAGAACAGTACCATGCGGATTTACATGACCGCATTCGCATTTTACTTCATTCATATATTAAAACTCCCCGTAACTTATGGTTTAATCTGTTCCATATAGTCCTTAATCGTTGCTTCATTCATCTCTCCCGTAATATACTTGACAACCTTTCCATCTTTATCAATCAGGAAGGTGGCAGGCAGCGGGTTAATTCCGTAAGCCGATTGAACAGGGCCATCCTTATCAATTACAATTGGAAAAGATAAATTGTAGCGATCAGAAAATTTATTCACTGCCAGGTCTGTTTCTCCAACATTAACTGCAAGGACCTGAACACCCTGGTCTTTAAATTCTTTGTATTGATTGTTCATATATGGCATTTCTTTTTCGCAGGGTTTGCACCAGGTTCCCCAAAAGTTCAGGAAAACGCCTTGACCTTCGTAATCAGAAAGCCGATGCTTATTCCCTTCCAAATCTGTCAGTACAAAATCCGGCGCTTTTTCCCCGACAGCAACCTTTTGCACCTGATCTTTCGTAAAGTTTGCGTATAGTGTATATGCCACGGCAGCACCAAGGACAAGCAAAATGACTGTTCTTATTACCAGTCGCTGCTTTTTCATCTATAATTACCTCCCTAAGCGCGGCTCCTTAATCATAAATCACTCGCAAGGAGCCAAAAGTCAGATTCAACTTTGTTAACAATTTTATCAGATTACCTATGTAGCAACTTAGGATCATGAATAGCCTGAACAGCTGTTTCCTATTATATCATTTTTCAACATGCCCACATTATTAACAAATCAGCGCAACTGTGACACTTCTATGAATTTTTCAGAAGAAAGTCAGCCAAATATCACTTCTTCTTCATCGCGAGAGTACGCAGCTGCTTTACCTCATGGGCTGTTAGCTCCCTCGCATCACCAGCTGACAATCCCTGCAGAGTCAGGAACCCGTATCTTTCTCTTTTAAGTTTCAAAACTGGGTGGCCGATCGCCTCAAACATTCTTCTTACCTGCCGATTACGCCCTTCATGAATGCTCATCTCAATAATGGCTGTTTGCTTTTTCTTATCCATTGATAAAAGCTTTGCTTTAGCAGAGGCTGTCTTTCCGTCCTCTAGCACGATGCCTCTTTGAAGGTTTTTTACGCTTTCCCTTGATGGTATCCCTTTTACCTTAGCAACATAGACCTTTTCAATCTCATTACTTGGGTGCATTAACAAATTTGCAAATTCGCCGTCATTGGTAAGAACCAACAGGCCTGAAGTATCATAGTCCAGCCTGCCTACAGGATAAATTCTTTGTTTAATACCTTCAAAGTAATCTGTTACAACCTTCCTGCCCTTATCATCGGTTACCGCTGAAATTACACCTCTTGGCTTATAAAGGAGAAAATAAACAGGCTCTTCTCTTTCAACAGGAATGCCATCAACTTCTATTCGATCAGATTGTGACACTTTTATGCCCAATTCCCTGACTGTTTTTCCATTAACCTTTACACGTCCCTGAGCCATAAGCTCTTCAGCTTTTCTTCGGGAAGCAAACCCTGCGTGGGCAATGACTTTTTGCAATCTTTCCATTTATGTCACCTCATAGATTTAATAACTGATTTTCATACTTTTTTCACTCCTAATGAATTATGACACAATTGATCAAGTTTTCAAAGCAAACCATAATCAAATCAAGCAGTTTGAATTCAGGATCTTTTAGTTGGAAGATTATATAAGAAAAGCGCAGGGCGACTTGCCCAGGGACGACAGGCATAAGACAAGCCCTGCAAGAAGGTGTTCTTCCTTCTGGAAGGGCTTGGCTTACGACCTCGAGGGAGTAGGCGCCTGGAGCTAGACAGTTATCTAAGTTCAAAAGGATATAAATTCTGAAATTATAAAAAAGATACCTCTTGCTGGTATCTTTTTTATAAATCTTTATTATTAAATGTATATGAATTATTGAAACAATTTCTGGGACAATACCTTATACACTGCCAAATACAAGGGTTACAACAACAATTGCAGCAATGATTCCTGCCAGGTCAGCCAGCAGGCCAACCTTTAAAGCATCCCCCATTTTCTTGATTCCAACAGCACCAAAGTAAACAGTTAATACATAAAACGTAGTATCTGTACTCCCCTGCAGAACAGAAGCCAGCCTTCCAATAAAAGAGTCAGGCCCATGGACAGCGATCAGGTCACTGGTCATTCCAAGAGCTGCTGTTCCTGAAATTGGGCGAATAATTGCCAAAGGAATGATATCAGGAGGTATCCCTGCCGCTATAAGGCCCGGCCTGATAGAATCCATAAAGTATTCCAATGCGCCAGATGCTCTGAAAACTGAGATTGCCACAAGCATGCCAACAAGAAAGGGGATAATTGAAACGGCGATTTTAATTCCTTCCTTGCCCCCTTCAACGAAACTTTCATATGTAGGCACGCGTTTAAAGGTGCCATATACTAATATGAATCCTATTAAAACTGGAATAAACCAGAGTGAGATAACCGTTATGATCTCCATTTATACCTCATCCTTTACGGGTTCTTCGATAATAAAAATACCGATCTATCATTATAGCCGCCAATGTAGAGCAAAAGGTGGCCACTAAAGTAGGTCCCACGATTTCAGTTGGAGAGGCTGAGCTATAATTCATGCGGATCGCGATGACGGTTGTTGGGATTAACGTGAGGCTGGAGGTGTTGATAGCCAAAAAAGTAATCATTGATCGGCTTGCTTCATTTTTTCCCCCATTTAACACTTTAAGTTCCTCCATAGCCTTAATGCCAAGCGGTGTTGCTGCATTCCCTAGGCCAAACATATTGGCCATCATGTTGGACAGAATATACCCCATCGCCGGATGATCATTTGGAACTTCTGGAAAAAGCTTTTTTACAATGGGCCGGAAAAGTAAAGCCAATTTTTTCAAGAGGCCCGCATCCTCTGCAATTCTCATCATGCCAAGCCAAAAAACAAGGATACTGATTAACCCGATACAAAGTGTAACCGCCTCTTTCGCACCTTTAAATATCGCTTCATTTACTTCATTCATGGTCCCATTCATCATGGCAAAAAGAATCCCAATTGCCGTCAGCATGACCCAAATAATATTAACCATCTTTCTTCACTCCGGCGATTGAAGTAAATAAACTCCTAAAATAGTCCATGAAGGATTTATCTTCTTTTCCCTTTTCCTGCTTATAATATATAGGAAGTTTCTTAACTGGCTGATTATCAAAGTATACAGTTGCATGACCGACAACTTCTGGGATCTTACGGATTTCCCTCCACTCTTCTTTTGGTTTGAGCAGTTTGAAATCAATTTTGAAATCATTTTTTTCCTCATTTGTCACAGGGTAGCTGTATGGGTGTTTAAAATATATTTTATTTTTATAGAAGTTATCTTCCACATCCTTAATTGTTCCCTGCGGGAGAACCTCAACAACATCGTAATTCTTAAATGCTGTCTCATACATATTGATATGATCGTTCCAATCATCGGGCCCATTCAAGGTTACAGCAATCAGGTTTAGATTTCCTTTTGATGCAGTTGTGACAAGGGTTCTTTTTGCCCGTTTTGTGTACCCTGTTTTCCCCCCAGTGCAATGCTCATACATCTCTGTAAACAATCTGTTTTTGTTTTTCCACACTCGGTCCCAGCTTTCATTCGGATTTGGAGCTCTATGCACTTTGGTACTTGTAATTTCCTGGTACTTTTCATTTTCCATGGCATACCTTGTTAATAAAGCCATATCATAGGCAGTTGAAAAATGGTCTTCATGGTCATCCAATCCATGCGGGTTGGCAAAGTGAGAATTTTTCATCCCGATTTCTTCAGCTTTTTGATTCATTAGAAAACTGAAACCATCCAGGCTGCCTCCAACATGCTCAGCAATGGCAACTGCAGCATCGTTTCCTGAACGCAGCATCAGTCCGTAAACCAAATCTTCAAGCTTTATTTTTTCTCCAGGTTTTAGATAAATGGACGACCCTTCAGTTCTGACAGCCTGTTCACTTACTTTAACCATATCGTTCAATTTTCCAGATTCAATCGCGAGGATGGCGGTCATGATTTTCGTAATGCTTGCAATTCTTCTGGTTTTAGTTGCTTCCTTCCCAAAGAGGACACGCCCAGTATCCTGATCCATTAAAATTGCGCTTCGAGCACTAACAGAAACAGAAGCTTCTGCCTTCTGCGGAATATTCGTCATCACTAAAGCTGCAACTAACAATACGGCCATTAGCCTGTTTAAGATTTTCATTGCAAAAACCCCGTCTCCTTTTATGGATGTTTTTTAATTGTAAGCAGTGAACGCTCCTTAGCTATGCAAAATGGGCGCCAAAAGGCTTTTCTTTGTTTGTACAAGTTTATGCCGGACAAGTAGTGATATGACTAATTAGTAAAACTTGTCTTGCTGTTCGCAGATAGATCTTGTCCTCTAAAAAAAAGAAAACAGCATATACTGTTTCCCTCAACCTGAATCAATATGGCTTCCATTTTAGCTGTGAGGCTTTAAGATACCGATCCTCAACATCCTTCCAGTTGACTACATTCCACCATTTTTTCACATAATCGCCGCGATTGTTTTTATACTGCAGATAATAAGCATGTTCCCAAACATCCAAAACCAGAAGCGGAACGGTATCCCATTGTGTCAGAAGCATATGCCTTTCTGACTGCAGAACTTCAAGCCTTCGCGCCCTTGGCGACCATACCAGCAATGCCCATCCAACACCTTCAACCTGCTGAGCGGCTTCAGAAAAATGCGCTTTGAAGCGATCAAAGCGTCCAAAATACTTATTGATTTCTTTTAATAATGCGCCTGATGGTTTTCCGCCGCCTTTTGGACTCATATTATTCCAGAAAATCGTATGCAGGTAGTGCCCTGAACCATGGAAAGCCAGTTCGCGGGACCAATGTTTGACAAGGCTGTAATCCCCCTTATCTCTTGCCATTTGCAGCATATTTTCAGCTTTATTTAATCCATCCACATAGGATTGATGATGCTTGTCATGATGAAGCTGCATAATTTCACCAGATATATAGGGTTCAAGCGCTTTATAATCATATGGGAGCGGCGGAAGGGTATGCTTTCCGGCAGCGATATAAGGTTCATTCGCATTGATATTTCCAACTTGCTGACGATTAGTAAAGTAATTTTCCATATTAGAGTGCAATTCATCTACCTGTTCCTGAATTCTTTCCAGCTCATGTATATCAAGCTGACCATTGATTCCTTCCATGATGTCAGTAAGACTATCCAGCCGATGCCAAAGTTCATTATTTTTTTCCACATCCTCTGATTCTAAGAATCCCCGCAGCTCTTTATTCCATTTTGAAACTTCCTTAATGTAATCTTCCAATTTTCCCATATTAACCTCACTCACTTCCTCATTAGGCTCACTTTCTATTCTTATGAGGGATGGTTTGTACGTTTGCCTAAATATATGTGAGGAACCAGTAAGTTTTTGTATATTTGTCACCCGTTCGGCCGGGGTAGGTTAGGAAAGCTTCCGTGAACACTTTTTATATGTCATTCAAATGCGCCGACAAACTTAAAACCCAGTTTGTATTATTTTCTTTGGAATTTTGCGTCTCTATATAAATATAGGTTCAAAAAAAAGAACAGCTGAACACTGTTCTCGTTTAAACTTTTGGCTCTTTTCTCATAGATTGTTGTTTTTGCTAATGAATTTAGCCTATTGATTTCAGCACAAGGCACTTGCTTTCCGCGGGGAGGAACAGAGCTTCTCGATGCTCTGCATCTGTGGGGTCTCCCTCTCCTCCCGCAGGACATTAAATAATCTTTCTCAAATCAACACCGCACGAAGAAAATGCGGATGCATTTTCGAGGATCAAGTCCCCTCCGCTCCAATCAACTCAGCAAATTTAACGGAAAAGCAACATACTTTACGAAAACAGCCAAACTTTTATTTTGATTGAATCATTTTTGTACGATAATCTGTTTCATAATATTCTAGCTCTTCCCTTATTCTTTGGAATTCCCCTTCCAGCTGCCGGAACATAGCTTTCAGGCTCTCAGGAACTTCCTCATGGAATTGAATGCTGTTTTTGCCTGTATAAGCAGAACGGCTATTCTCAAACCACGCATCATTTTTTGGCGAGAAAAACTCTTCAATACATTGATGATAGATTCGGTATAAAGTCTTTTCGGCAGCACCCTTTTGAAAAGGCTCGCTTTTTGAAATGATATTGCAGGTATCGAGACCTTCTTCACAAAAGACAAGGAGCTTTCTTACATGGGAAAGGATACTCTTATAATAATCCTCATTTCCCTGTTTCTCTGCCTTCAGATTCTTAATGGTCGTATTATTTAAAAAGTCTTCAAAAACTTTAACGCTATTACCGAGGAAATTTTTTACATCTTCCATCTGTGATTTAACGATTGAATTTCCCATTATCACACCCCCATATTTGTACAACTGGCGATTATTGCGGTTGAATAATAAATTCTAAAGGAGATCGCAGGTCATAGGATTTTTTATTCTCCAGCGCTTCAAAAATAGAGGGAAGCTTGGAAAAGTCCAGTTCCTGAAAGTAGGATGCAAAATCAGCCTTTGAATTGATATAAATCCTTTTACGATACCTGAAACCCGGATTTTTTAATAAACATGAAAGTGCAACCATATCCTTGAATTCCACTTCCCTGGAACCCGCAGCAAATACCGGATCACTCACATAAGGTGTAAACTCGTCCATGGCTTCATCAAAGTAGCGGACATATAAAACATGAAACGTCTTTTCCTGTCCATCCTCTTCAAAGACAACTTCACTTCTATTAAAGAAATCCTCAGATGTGTTAGGCTTTTCTTTCTCAAGTTCATATCCACTGCAGCGTTTAATCAGCAAGTAAAACCCTCCTAATCCCCTCGGTGGTTATCACAATATATGTATGATGCTATTAAGAAAAGAAAAGGGAAAAATATAAGTTTATTTTACCATATATTAATTGCAATGTGTCAGAAATCTCAAGAATCAATCTCCTGAAACTTTCCAAAGAATAGATCTGCTTCTTCTTGGAAAGAATCTTCTTCTTCACTCACTTTATCTGGAAGCGGTGGAAGCTCTTTGATGCTTTTAAGGCCAAAATAATCCAGGAATTCTTTCGTTGTACCATACAAGTATGCGCGACCAGTACCTTCTGCCCGTCCAACTTCTTTGATCAGTGCTTTTGCAGCCAGTGTCTGCAGGGGCCTTTCTGTCTTAACTCCCCGAATCTCTTCTATTTCAGTTCTTGTAATGGGCTGCCTATAGGCAATGATCGCTAACGTTTCAAGCGCAGCCTGTGACAAAGCTGCACTTGAAGGGGATTCCACAAGCTTCTTTAAGTATGAAGAGAATTCCTTTTTGGTAACAAGCTGAAAAGTGCCCGCAAGTTCTACCGCCATTATGCCGCGAGAACTATTCTTATTGTAATCATCTATCAGATCATCCATGATTTGACGGGCTAGCAGCTCATCAACTTCCAGAACATGGGCTATTTGCTTTAAGGATAACCCTTCATCTCCAGCAGCAAACAGGAGGCTTTCAGCTATCCCTTTCCAATTTACAATCTCCAACCTAACTTTCTCCTTCCATGGATGCCACATATATTTCCGAGAAATTTTTATCCTGTTCAACGGATATTTCTCTGCGTTTAATTAACTCAAGTAAAGCCAGGAACGTTATAACGATGTGGTCTCTCTCAGGTACTGGAAAAAGATCATTAAAGCTTTTTTTGCCATTAAAGTTCCTTAGCTGTTCGACAATCTCAGACATCCGCTTTTCAATCGGTATCTCCTGACGGGCAACTTTCGCAGATAGCGGCCTTTGCAGTTTCTTCCTTCTCAATAATTTTTGCAGGGCCCCTAACATATCATATAAGCTTACGTTAAGCTCTGTCTTTTCCGGCTGAATATCCTTCATATAATCCGAAAGATCAGCTGGGGGTTTTGTAAACATCAAGCTTCTTTCCTGTTCACGTTCTTTTAATTCATCTGCCGCTTCCTTATATTTTCGATACTCAATCAGCCGTTCCACCAGCTCCTCCCTTGGGTCTTCTTCCACCTCCATGCCAAATTCGTCCTCAAGCTCTTCCTCTTCATGCTTGGGCAGCAGCATTTTGCTTTTAATAGCCAGAAGTGTAGCAGCCATCACAAGGTATTCACTTGCTACATCAAGCTGAAGTTCCTTCATTGTATGTATATATAAAAGATATTGCTCAGTGATTTTTGAAACCGGAATATCATAAATATCTATTTCCAATCGATTAATAAGGTGAAGGAGTAAATCGAGCGGCCCTTCGAAAGCATCTATCTTAACGTTATATTGATTATATTGCATAAATTCCCACCAATTTTTTCTATTATGAAATTTTGCTTGTATTCGGTTCTCTGTACATACGGGTATAGACTATATCTAGTATAGATTATTCATTTGTGTTATCCAATAGCAAAATAACCCTACGTCCCAGTTTATCAGCCGCCTTCAGCCCCAAAATAATGGATCCGCCCAAACACTCAGGCAATTGCCTACATAGTATGTATGGATTATAGAAAAAACAGGAGGTATTGATTATGTCTGAAACAGGTTTTGGCAACTGCTGCGGCACTGGGTTTGCTTTGATCGTTGTTTTGTTTATTCTTTTGATTATTGTGGGAGCATCCTGGTGCTTCTAAGAAATATATAATTTTCTTTGATGAACATTGCTAAAACCCGGTTAATGCCGGTTTTTTTTTTTTATCATAACTACTTTCGGACAATATGTTAAAATATAGCTAGAAAATTCAGGGAGTGACATTATGTATCCGGATGAATATATACAATTTTTAATCCACTTTCATGGTGACCGTGATTATTTTGAATGCCATGAAATACTCGAAGAATACTGGAAAAATACAGATAAAAATAATAAACACTCTTTATGGGTCGGGCTAATCCTCATGGCAGTATCGCAGTATCACCATCGCCGCAAAAATTTCAAGGGTGCAAAACGCACGCTGGGAAAAGGATTGTCCATCCTCGAAGACCATGAGGCAAAGCTGGAAAAATTAGGTCTTGATGCTGCCCGGTTGATCACAGATTTAAAGGAACGATTGCATCTAATTCACAAAGGCGGAAACTACACGAGCTATTATTTACCCATTAGAGATCCGCTTCTTCAAGAAATATGCTTAAAATTATGTACTGAACATGGATTCTCCTGGAGTAATGGCAGCAATTTAATGGATGAAGATTTGGTGCACCGCCACAAAACCAGGGATCGAAGTATGGTGATCAAAGAGCGGCTGGAAGCACTAGAAAAAACGAAAATACGAAAAAGGCAGGAATAGTTGCTATTCACTGCCTTTTTCTTTATTATCGTTCAATTTCACATTTATTCAGGAATGATTCAGTGTCTTCCGTTGCTGTAAGAATTTTACCTGGATATAGTTCATCCAAGGCCTTTATCATTGTTTTGCCTATCCCCTGATGGCGGTGTGAAGGGTTGACAGAAATATGCTGAATTTCCATGCTGCTGTCACTTGTTGTAACACCCACCAGCCCGATTATATCTTCTTCTTCCTTCCACAGAAACAACTGCCAATTTTCTTCTGTTTCATATTGCTTCATTGTCTGCTGCAGTCTTTTCAGGTCTTTTTCATTAGGCATAAAAGATAAGAGACCCATTGCAATTTTTTCAAATGATTTTTTATATCGAATTAGCATATTTATCCCTCATTATTAGAATAAAAACATCATAAACTATTTTTCCCAATTGTTTAAATTGTAAACTTTTCTTAACATTATATGTATTTATGCTAAATGTTGCTATTTTCAGGGGTAAAACCGGCTAATTTCTTATATTTCTCCAGATCACTAACCATTATACAATAAAAAGCCAATAAACCAGTCCCCATCCAAGGCTTAATACCAGCAAAATAATAAAAAGAAGCCAATTGCTTTTTTTCATAACTTTTTACTGCCTCCACTTCCTAATTCAACCCTCAGGCTTATAAACTATCATTCATTTTACACTATTCTCTTTTATAATTCCATTCCGCTTGCTAAATTAGGATTTTTCAGCTAATCTTTCGTAAAAGCGGTTTTGCAACTTTGCTGCTTTTATCCCTTGAAACCTTTTAAATTTTATTATCGTCTATTAATAGGTAAAGCTGATTAGCTCTTTCTTGAAGGCTGTTTTCGCAAAATTTATTGTTTTAGGAATAACCATGGGACCGTTCCTATATTTTAAAAGGCAAAAATCTTTTAGAAAACAGCCTTCTTGAAAACAGTACTGAATTGAAACAAAGTATTTATTTCTTCTAGCATCTCAAAACGGCCTTAATAATTACTCCGGGGGGAAACAAAAAAATGAAATGGAATAAATTGCTTGCCATTTTAATGGTTTCGCTGCTCGCTTTGCCTATACAGGCATTTGCTGACATGGCTGAAGGAGACATGATCATTACACTGGGAGAAAACTTATCAGAAGAACAAAAAAATATGCTTCTTGCCGAGATGGAAGCTCCAAAAGATGCAACTATTATTACTGTCTCAAATGAAGAAGAACATAAATACCTGGGAAACTATATTTCAAAGGCACTGATTGGAACAAGGGCAATCTCCTCTTCAGCCCTTACAATTGCCAAGCCTGGTTCCGGGCTTGAAGTAGAAACAAGAAATATTAATTGGGTTACGGATGAAATGTATATCAATGCCCTCATTACCGCTGGAGTTAAAGATGCAAAGATTTATATTACAGCCCCTGCCTCAGTTTCAGGCACAGCTGCCTTAACTGGTATTATTAAAGCTTATGAAATATCTGCCAAAAAAACTATCCCGGAAGATGTAAAACAAGCTGCCAATGAGGAGATGGTTGAAACAGCCAAGCTTGGAGATTCGGTCGGCAATGAAAATGCCTCGGCTTTAATCGCAAAAATAAAAGAAGAAATAGCAAGAAATGCACCTGAAACTGATGCGGAATTAAGAACTATTATTAAAGATGCTGCAAAGGAACTTGGCATTACTATAACTGAACAAGAGACTTTGAGTTTAATAGACTTATTTAACAAGCTGAAAGAATTAAATATTGACTGGAATCAAGTAGGAGAGCAGCTTAATCAGACAAAAGACAAGATCTCCAAGTACCTTGAGAGTGAAGAAGGGCAAGGTTTCCTGGAGAATCTAAAGCGCTTTTTCTCAAGTGCAGTTGACGCTATTAAAGCTTTTTTCTCTTAATTCTCTCTTCATAAAAAATTAAGCTGCCTTGTCAGGCAGCTTAATTTTTTATCTTTTCATTTATTGGCAAATCCAATCGCAATAAATCCTCGTAAGTCTCTCTCTTAACTACCAGATTGGCTTCTCCATTCTCAACAAAAATCACAGGCGGCCTTGGAATCCTGTTATAGTTGTTGGCCATTGAATATCCATAGGCTCCGGTACAAAAGACAGCTAAAATATCTTTATTTTCGGCTTTCGGAAGCCGCAAATCCCAAATTAGCATATCGCCGGATTCACAGCATTTACCCGCAATTGAAACAGTCTCTTCCAGTTTTTCCAAAACTTTGTTTGCAAGAACGGCTTCATATTTTGCCTGATAAAGAGCAGGCCTGATATTATCGCTCATGCCGCCGTCCACAGCCAAATAACTTCGTACATTCGGAACCTCTTTCCGGGATCCAGTCTGGTATAAAGTTATTCCCGCATCCCCAACAAGGGACCGGCCAGGCTCAATCCAAATCTCCGGCATTTTCATTGAAAAATGGTCAGCCTGATTTTTAACTTCTTTAATAATCTCTTCCACATATTGAGAAGCAGGAATTGGATCGTCCTCCCCCGTATAGCGGATTCCAAATCCTCCCCCCAAATTCAGAACCTCGGGTTCGTATGAATAAGCTTCCTTCCACTCGTTCATCTTTTCAAAAATTTTCTTAGCTGCAAGAATAAAGCCTGTTGTATCGAAAATTTGAGAACCAATATGGCAATGAAGCCCAAGCATTTCTATCCACTTTGAATCCAAAGCCTTTTTCAATGCCTCTTCAGCCTGGCCGTTTTGCAGATCAAATCCGAATTTTGAATCCTCTTGCCCTGTTAAAATATAGTCATGAGTATGGGCTTCAATTCCTGGTGTAACCCTGAGAAGAATCTTCGTTTGGACAGAGAGTTCTTCACATATCTCCTCGAGAAGCTCTAATTCATAAAAATTATCTGCCACAATGCAGCCCACATTATGCTTTAAAGCCATCTCCAATTCTTCTCTGCCCTTATTGTTCCCATGAAAATGGATTCTTTCAGGAGGAAAGTCTGCAGCAAAGGCTGTGTATAATTCCCCGCCTGAAACCACATCAAGGGATAAGCCTTCCTCATCAACCAGCTGTACCATTGCCACTGTGGAAAAAGCTTTGCTTGCATATGCCACTTGTGCTGTAATTCCAAGTTTTTCAAAAGTTTGTTTAAATCCTTTTGCTCTTTCTCTTATTAAAGCCACATCATAAACATATAATGGTGTCCCAAATTGGCTAACTAGCTCTACAGTGTCCATCCCGCCAATTTCAAGATGCCCTTTATCGTTAACTTTCATGGTACCGTGAAAATACATGTTTCCCCCTCTTCCCTTTTAGCAAAGCACAGGACTCGTCAAAAAATCCATTTTGCCACAGCCAATTATGGTTAAAGAAATAGACAGTATCTGAAAGAGACTGTCTATTCTGTTATCCTTTATTACTTTATTTAATTAAAAAAACTTTACCATATTTCGTGTATTTTCGCAATCGGCATTCCGCGCAATTATTTCACCGGCTGCTTGTAGCGGTTCTTCGTTTGGACAATGCTTGGACGAATTTTTGAACCAGGCATTGAACGCCGAATTAATATTTGTGTAAAAGCAACTGGACTAAACGGAATAAATGGCCATAAATATGGAGTATTCAAAGACTTAATGCCTGCAAGAACCAAGATAACCAAGGTCAGTCCAACTACAAGGCCAGGTGTATGGAAAATCGCTACAGCTACAAGTAATCCCAGCCTTACTATTTTATTGGCAATACTCAGCTCATAGCTAGGTGTCGCAAATGTGCCAATTGCTGCCAAAGCTACATATAATATGACTTCTGGTACGAACAAACCAACATCTATGGCAATTTGCCCTATGAGCACGGCTGCAATTAAACCCATAGCGGTCGAGAGCGGTGTCGGCGTATGAATAGCGGCAATCCTTAGAAACTCGATCCCGACATCAGCAAGGAACAACTGCACGATAACCGGCACATTTGTTTCTTCATTCGGACCGACAAACGCAATTCTTTCAGGCAATAGAGAAGGTTCTAAAACAAATAAAAACCAAAGCGGCAAAAGCACGATTGAAGCCATTAAACCTAAAAAACGAATCCAGCGCACAAAAGTCCCGACTGCCGGTGATTGCCTGTATTCTTCGGCGTGCTGCAAATGATGAAAATAAGTAGTAGGTGTAATAATGACACTTGGCGATGTATCAACAAAAACGATAACATGTCCTTCCAGCAAGTGGGCAGCTGCTACGTCAGCCCTTTCTGTGTATCGGACTAGCGGGAAGGGGTTATAGCCTTGTTTCAATATAAATTCCTCAACCGTTTTATCAGCCATTGTGATTCCATCTATTTCAATGGCTTTAATTTCTTTTCTTATTAAATCAATTAAATCTTTATTGGCAACATCCTTAATATAACCTATGGCAACATCTGTCTTGCCTCGCTCACCAACCCGCATTATTTCAAAGCGAAGTCTTTCATCCCTTATCCTTCTTCTAGTTAATGCTGTATTTACGATAATATTTTCAACATATCCATCTCGTGAACCGCGTACAACTTTTTCGGTATCCGGTTCCTGCGGTGTCCTTCCCGGATAACTTCGGACATCTACAACAAGGGCTACACCTTCTCCCTCTACTACAATAACAATAAGTCCGGAAAGGACCTGGTCAACCAGTTCATCCATTGTTTTTATCTTTTCAACCGATTGGTGCATGATTCTGTTTTCTACTATCTCAAACAGTTTCGTTGAAAGTTTTTCATTATCGTTAATTTCAACTAACCCTTCAACGATTTCAATAATAAACTGGGTATCGGTCAAGCCATTTATATAATAAAAATGGACATCTTTTCTTAAAACCTTCAGCTTGCGGACCCCTAAATCAAAACTATCACCCAGCCCAACTCTTTCTTTCATATATCTTTCTATTTCGTGCACGGATTCTGAAATGGGTATTTTATCTTTCTTTTTGCTGTCTGCCATAAAAGCCGCTCCTTTCCAATACGAGTTCTACTGCCTGTCTGGTAATGGGTGAACCTTTGTCATAATGATCTTTCTTTGACATTTTGCCGATATCCCCGATTCCGACTATAATCGGAACATCTAATTGATCGAGACAATATACGGTATCCCCATTGATGCGACCAATTTCCATCTCAGGCACGCCAAACTTATCAACTCCATAGGGTGTCAATTCTCCATTTTGGTCAATGCATACATCTACTTTTGTCCATTCAGCCTGCCTCGTTTTTGAGGCTACTGCAATGATGCCCAAAACCTCGATGTCTTTATGGCACGCCACATATTTTAAGGCATTCTCCCCGGCACCCTCCCCAATAAATCCGCTGTCATCAAACATGACCAAAACTGGATCATGAGAAACCTTTTTAATTAGCTTAATGATCTGCTGGCCGGTTAGAACAGAGGGATTCCCGTGCGACAAGGATAAGCACCTGCCCCCAACTTCCTTGGCAACAGATTCAACTGTTTTCCTTGCATAGTCGTCTCCATCAGTTATAAGAATGACGTGCCTCCGATCATCCATAGTCGTTTTTCCTTTCCGAATCCATCTTGTTTTAGCAAAATCTTTTTCCAGTCATTCCGTTATCTATTTACAAAATAAATCCATTGAAATAGAGAACCGATCACTTTTCCGAAAACAAATGCCATCAGCAAAATGGCAATCTTTCCATCAACCCCTATTCTTTTTGCCAGAATGGGGAACACATTCAGAACCTCTGTTAAGGCAGCGGCAAGCATACCTACAAATATGCCCGCTGCAAGTCCAAGCGGGATTAACAGGAATGGGGTAAAAAATAAAACAGGATTCCAGAGTGTTGCGATTGCGCCTGCTAATGCACCCAAAATCACCGCAGCTTCATAATAGTGAATCATTTTCATTGTTTTAGTCAGCTGGGTCAGTCTTGGAATAATGCCCAGAACAGCTAAAAAAGCAACAAATCCTGACCCAACAGCCACTCCCCCTGCAAATCCAATTATCATTACCAATACAACATTAATGGTCATCAATGCGCTTCATACTCTCCTTGTTCTCATGCAAAGCAACGTAATTATCTAAATCAAGCTGATAATTAAACATTTCCACTTCCAAAGGGCTTGGCTCTTCATTAAGCCGTTTTTTAAATACATGATTAAAAAAAATAATCATTCCTAGGCCAAGACCTATTGAATATGGAATCTGAAAAATAAGCGGCTTGCTATCCACCTCTCCGGTAATGATTGTGTATATCCTCAGCTGAACAGCCTGCATGCTGACATCTTCATGAAAGTTCATAATGGCTAAGGCAGCCCCGATAAATAGAAGCAGCCATACCAGCAGAAAAAGCGGAAAGGAAACTTTACGCTTCTTTGCGACGATTTCAACAATCCCTTGTGCCGGCCCTATCGATTGGACTTCCATATTCGGAAATAAATTGGTTATGGCACGTATCACTTTCATAACATCAATAACAACTATATTTCGGTCATTAACAGTTACCTGATACAATGCCAGTTTGCAAAGCGGTTCATAGATTTCCTCATCCGCGATAACTTGAGCAATGTCCTTGAGAAATATGACTTCATCTGGCCTGACCTGCAGCCGATGCCGCAAGCGAATGTAAACCGTTTTTTCCATTACACTCACTTCCCAAACATTGATTTCCTATTCATCCCAGCTCCAACACCTATTTAAGGCGCTTACGCTTTTGTGTTTATATTTAGTATGAGTTACATATATTTGCTTCATGAAGACCAATAATTGGCTGTTTAAAATTCCACTTTTCATTCGGTCTGTTTATTTCCGCGGCAGGCACTCAGCGAACAGCGCATCTGTCCCCCCTCGCACAGATCATTGTCCGGTCCACTGCCAAAGCTAGACAGTTCTCAGCGCTCAAATGAATATAATTTCTGATATCACTAAGAAAAGCGCAAGGCGCCTTGCGCTAGACAGTTATCTAAGTTCAAAAGGATATAAATTTGATATCAAAAAAAAGACCGGAATGGATTTTACAAATCCATCCGATCTTTCATTTCCTGCAGTATCTTTTTTTCGAGACGCGAAACCTGGACCTGTGATATCCCTAGCCTAGCTGCCACTTCAGATTGTGTTTGATCTTTATAGTAGCGAAGGTAGACAATCAATCTCTCCCTCTCGTCCAATTCACGTATCGCTTCTTTTAGAGCAATTTTATCAAACCATTTGCCTTCATTTCCATCATCTATCTGATCAAGCAGAGTGATCGGGTCACCATCATTTTCATACACCGTTTCATGTATGGATGAAGGGATGCGGCTTGCCTCCTGCGCTAGGATAATATCCTCTGGAGAGATTTCAAGATGCTCGGAAAGCTCCTTTACAGTTGGGATGCGGCCCAAAGTTTTGGACAGTTCATCCTTGGCCTTCCTGATCTTATTCCCCATTTCCTTTAAAGAACGGCTAACCTTAACAGTTCCGTCATCCCGGATAAATCTTTGGATTTCTCCGATAATCATTGGTACTGCATATGTTGAAAACTTCACATCATAACTAAGGTCAAATTTATCAACCGATTTCAATAGACCAATACAGCCGATTTGGAAAAGGTCATCCGGCTCATAGCCTCTATTTAAGAATCGCTGGACAACAGACCAGACAAGGCGCATATTTTTCTGGACAATCCGATCCCTTGCACCCTGATCTCCACTTTGGCTTTGCTTTATAAGCTCCTTGACTTCATGGTCCTTTAAATAGGTTTGGCTCTTATCTGTTTTAACGTCCACATCCATAGCAAGACTCCCTTAATTGCATAGCATTTTACTATTTGATAAATGCTTCCTTAATCGGATCTCTGTGCCTATTCCCGGTTGCGATTTGATTTCAATTTCATCCATGAAATTTTCCATAATGGTAAAGCCCATGCCTGACCTTTCCAATTCAGGCTTTGTCGTAAACAGGGGCTGACGTGCTTCTTCTACATCCATAATCCCAAGTCCCTTATCTTTGATTGTCATATCAATAAACCCATCTTCGATTAAGACCGAAATATAAACGACTCCTTTGGAATCATTTTCATATCCATGGATGATAGAATTTGTTACTGCTTCAGAAACGACCGTTTTGATTTCTGTTAATTCGTCCATAGTTGGATCCAGCTGAGCAATAAATGCTGCAACAGTGACGCGTGCAAAAGATTCATTTTGGCTTAATGCGCTAAATTCAATGTTCATAACATTTTTCATTGGTCAGGCGACCCCCAATCTTTGCAATGCATTTTCTTCAGTCGGTTCGAGCCGGATGATTTTAAATAATCCCGACATATCGAATAGTCTATGCACCACAGGGGAAATTGCGCAAACAACCATTTCTCCATGTTTTTGCTTGATTTGTTTGTATCTGCCCAAAATCACACCCAATCCTGAACTATCCATAAAGGATAGATGCTCAAGATTTAAAATAATATGATGGATATCATGATCTTCAATTGCTCTCGTCGCTTGTTCACGCAGCTCATCTGCCGAATGATGGTCCAATTCTCCGCTTAGACGAATACACAAAACATCATGCTTTACTTCCAAATTAATGTTAAGACTCACTACCATAGCCTCCTTATCTGGTATCCGACACGAAAAAAGCAAATTTAATATAAATATTTTACTGCTCTTTCCTGCTGGATTGGCCTAGCCGGAAATTATAAAATTTCCGGACTCCGCCATTATAGTGAGTCACTTTCTATAAAGAAGGTTTCATTTCCTTCCTGAAGACAAAACTAGTGCATTTTCGCTAAAAATAGTTGTCATACAGTTCCTTTTCGACATCAATTATTCCGATTTCGTAAACATGCCCATTGAGCGTTTGAATAACGTCCACCATGTGGCTTCTTTGCTGTCTTCCTTAGCAACCAACGGGCTTTCCACCAATGTTTTTCCATTCCTTTTCAATGTCAAAGTTCCAATTTTATCACCTTTTTGTACTGGTGCTTTGATGTTTTTATCCAAAGTTACTTTTTTCTCGATATCGTCGACTCCTTCTCCTTTTTTCGTTAATAAGGATATCGGCTCGCTTGTTAGTGCTTCAATTTGCTTCTTTTCTCCCTTGCTTACAGCAACCTTGCCAAGTGCATGATTTCTTTCATACATTGGGTGTGTCTTATATTGGCTAAAAGCATAGTCCAGCATCTTTGTAACCTGGGCATTGCGTTCCTTTGAAGTTGGAGCTCCGAACACCACTGCAATAACCCTCATTCCGTCTTTCTGGGCTGTTGCTGTCAAGCAATATTTTGCCTCAGAAGTAAAACCTGTCTTCAGTCCGTCAACACCAGGATAAAAACGGACAAGGCGATTTGTATTGACAAGCCAGAACTTTTTATCCGTATCTTCCCGAAGATAAGCTTCATATGTGCCAGTAAACTCCGTAATATCTTCGTACTTAAGCAGTTCCTTTGCCATCATAGCCATATCATGCGCTGTACTGTAATGATCTCCGGCTGGAAGTCCTGTAGGGTTCTGGAACTTCGTATCCTTCAAACCTAATTCCTTTGCTTTTTTATTCATCATTTCAACAAAGGCCTCTTCTGAACCCGCAATCCTCTCAGCCATTGCCACTGATGCATCATTTCCTGATCCAATTGCAATTCCCTGTAGCATTTGCTTTGTGGTCATTTCTTCTCCGGGTTCGAGGAATATTTGCGAACCGCCCATTGATGCAGCATACTCGCTAGTGCGGATTTTCTCATTCCATGACAGTTTTCCTTCATCAATGGCTTCCATAATCAGCAGCATGGTCATTACTTTTGTCATGCTTGCAGGCGGAAGCTGCTCAGCGCTATTTTTTTCATATAATATTGATCCGGTGTCGCGTTCGATAAGGATAGCGGATTTAACATTCTCCGTTAGATCTGCACCACTTTCCCTTGCAAATCCTGAAGGAACAAATATTGTTGCCAATAAAAATGTTATTAACATTAATGAGCCGATTCGTTTCATCACATAAAACCTCCATTCTTTATAGCATCCATTTTTTCCAGTTAAAGAAAATTTATACAAAATAGGAATTCTAAAAAGAAATAAGGCAAAAAGGCTTATTATAGTTTGGCTGAATAAATTTTTCCCTTTTTAATGTTGTCCGCTGATTTCCACTTTGGCAATATGCGCATCCAGGTATGCCGGGAAAGTGCGTTTGAAGTGGATAGGATACTGCAAGTAGCACTGATCCAGGGGAATGCCTTTGAAGGGGATACGGAAGCGCGAATGGCCTACATCTGAGGTTTTTTCTTTTCCACAGCTTAAAGCCGCCAGGCATACAGTTCCTGGCGGCTTTTTCATTCTATATTATTCTGTTATTTCTTCATGAACCAGTACTGGAGCTGGCACCTTTTCACTTGAAATGGTTATGTTATCATAGAGCATGTTTCTAACTTCTTCGATATTTTCGAAGTTGCTGTAGATGGTAACAAGAGATTCTCCCTTACTAACCTGGCCGCCGATTTTTTTTCTTAACACAAGACCGACAGCTAAATCGATTTCAGATTCTTTTGTAGCTCTTCCTGCTCCTAACAGCATTGCTGCAGTGCCAATTTCATCTGCTACTATTTCAGAAACATATCCATCTTGTTTGGCCTCTAATTCAAAAGTATATTTTGCCTGAGGCAACTTTTGCGGATCATCAACAACGGAAGGATCTCCGCCCTGTGAGCTAAGGAAGACTTTGAATTTTTCTAATGCAGAGCCGTCTTTGATTACATTTTCAAGCTTTTCACGCGCTTCCTTCAGAGAGTCTGCCTTTTTCGCCAAGTAAACCATATGGCTGCCCAAAGTCAGGCAAAGTTCGGTAAGATCCTCAGGACCCTCGCCTTTTAGAGTATCAATAGCTTCTTTTACTTCAAGAGCATTTCCAATTGCAAAGCCTAGAGGCTGACTCATATCGGAGATTACTGCCATTGTATTTCTGCCAACATTATTTCCAATCCGCACCATGGCTTTTGCCAATTCGCGGGAGTCATCGAGAGTCTTCATGAAAGCCCCTGCACCAGTTTTAACATCAAGTACAATTGCATCAGCACCGGCAGCAATTTTTTTGCTCATAATGGAGCTGGCAATCAGTGGAATGCTGTCAACTGTCGCTGTAACATCACGCAAAGCATATAGCTTTTTATCGGCAGGTGTTAAGTTCCCGCTCTGTCCAATGACTGCGATTTTATTTTGGTTAACGAGCTTTATAAATTCTTCATTTTTAATTTCAACATGGAAACCGTCAACAGATTCAAGCTTGTCAATTGTCCCGCCTGTATGGCCCAGTCCACGGCCGGACATTTTCGCCATCGGAACGCCAACTGCAGCAACGAGCGGTCCAAGCACTAATGTAGTTGTATCGCCAACACCGCCAGTCGAGTGCTTATCTACTTTAATTCCATCAATTTCAGATAAATCAATTTGATCTCCCGATTCTACCATTGCCATCGTCAAATCGGCTCTTTCATTCTCAGTCATTCCCTGAAAGAATATCGCCATTGTCAATGCACTTACCTGGTAATCCGGAATTGAACCGTCTGTGTATCCTTTTATCACAAATTGAACTTCATCCGCTGTTAATTCTTGTCCGTCCCTTTTCTTTTCAATAAGATCAACCATTCTCATCATTAAAACACCACAGCTTTCATTTTATTCTGTACTTAGGCATCCATTTCTTTTACAATAGCTTTTACATAACGAAGAAAATCTGCTTTGACTTTCTCGGTTGTTTCAATAACCTCTTCATGGTTCAATGGCTGGTCAAGAATCCCTGCAGCCATGTTTGAAATACAGGAAATTCCCAGCACTTCCATTCCGGAATGGCGCGCTACAATAACTTCCGGAACAGTGGACATCCCAACCGCATCACAGCCCATCGTTCTAAGCATCCGAACTTCAGCAGGAGTTTCATATGTTGGACCCGTATTGCCAATATAAACTCCCTCTTGTATGTTCAGATTTAGACTATCTGCAATATCACTTGCAAGCTTTCTTAGCCTTTTCGAATAGGCTTCGGACATATCCGGGAAACGCGGTCCCACACGTGAATCATTAGGGCCAATCAGCGGATTGCTTCCCATATTATTGATATGGTCGGAAATCAGCATTAGATCACCAGGCGAAAAACTTTCATTTACACCCCCTGCGGCATTTGTGACGATAAGATTGCTTACTCCCATTTCGTTCATAACACGGACAGGGAACGTAACTTTTTCAAATGTGTACCCTTCATAAAAATGGAATCGTCCTTGCATAGCAACAACCTCAATGCCGTTCAAACGGCCAAACACTAGCTGGCCCGCATGGCCTTCAACTGTAGAAACAGGAAAATTCGGAATTTCGTTGTATGGGATTTTAACTCGATCTTCAATTTCGTCAGCCAATACTCCAAGCCCTGATCCTAAAATCAGCCCAATCTTTGGCTGCTCTGTATACTTATTTTTAAGAAATTCAGCTGCGTTTTGAATTTTGCTATAATCCATCTTTCATTCTCCTCTTCTGCTTTAATATTGCCTTACTTCAATTGGTTCAAAAAGCTATTGCCATAGGCAGGCATCTTCACATTAAAGTTATCTGCAATTGTTGCTCCGATGTCAGCAAATGTTTCGCTAATTGGAAGCTCTCTGCCTTCCGCCATATCTTTTGCGTATACTAAGAGAGGTACATATTCCCTTGTGTGGTCTGTGCCATGATGAACCGGGTCATTGCCATGGTCTGCCGTAATCATCAGCAAGTCGCCTTCCTGCATCTTTGCCACAACCTCAGGGAGACGTGAATCAAACTCTTCAAGCGCTTTCCCATATCCTTCCGGATCACGTCTATGCCCAAATAAAGCATCAAAGTCAACCAGATTTAAAAAGCTTAAGCCTGTAAAGTCTTTATCAAATGTTTGGATCAGCTTATCCATGCCGTCCATATTTGAAGTTGTACGCGTAGCTTCAGTTACACCTTCGCCATCATAAATATCAGATATTTTTCCGATCGCCAATACATCAAATCCGCCATCTGCCATTTCATTCATAACCGTACGGTCAAACGGCTTTAACGCATAATCATGACGGTTGGAGGTTCTCTGGAAATTTCCTGGTTCACCAACAAATGGCCTTGCAATTACACGCCCGATCATATACTTTTCGTCCAATGTCAATTCACGGGCAGTTTTGCAAATATTATACTGCTCTTCAATTGGAATAATATCTTCATGCGCAGCAATTTGCAGAACTGAATCAGCAGATGTATACACAATTAGAGCACCCGTTTTCAAGTGTTCTTCCCCTAGTTCAACGAGGATTTCTGTTCCGCTTGCAGGTTTGTTGCCAATTACTTTTCTGCCTGTACGGGACTCAAGTTCAGAAATCAACTCAGACGGAAATCCATCAGCAAAGACCCTAAATGGGGTTTGAATATTCAAGCCCATGATCTCCCAGTGACCTGTCATCGTGTCTTTACCATTTGAAGCTTCCTGCATCTTTGTATAAAAAGCCAATGGTTTTTCTGCTTTTTGAATACCTTTAATTTCACGGATATTGCTGAGGCCGAGCTTGCCCAAATTTGGCATATTTAAGCCATTCATTCTTTCTGCAATGTGGCCAAGTGTATCGGCACCCTTATCTCCAAATTTTTCAGCATCAGGCGCTTCCCCGATCCCAACTGAATCCATAACAATTAAAAATACGCGCTTATATGTATATGCGGACATATGATAACCTCCTAATAATTTGAATACGGTTACAAAAAATCATATTCGTATAGTACCCCTTTTAGGTTTATTTAACACTGATCCTCATACAGTAATATTAGAAATGCCGGCAGTCTCCTTTTACAAGAAAAGGATCAGAAAGCCATTTCATTTGTCGGAAGTCTGACATCTATATTCTACCTAATAACCGGGTAAAAAAACAAGAAAAAGCTGCCCATTTCCATGGCAGCTTTTTGATATTTTCACATCAAGATTTAAAGACCGCTTTAAGCACGCGGATGAAATTGGCTGTAAACATCCTTAAGTCTTGTTTTCGTAACATGTGTGTAGATTTGAGTCGTCGAAATATCTGCATGTCCAAGCATCTCCTGTACTGCACGCAAATCTGCGCCATTTTCGAGAAGATGTGTTGCAAATGAATGCCTAAGCGTATGCGGGGTCAATTCCTTTTCAATACCCGCCTCCATTGCAAGCCGCTTTAGTATTTTCCAGAAGCCCTGCCTTGTTAGCCGCTTCCCATGATGATTCAAGAACAACGCGTCATCCCTGTACTTCTTGGAAATGAACTTTCCTCTTCCCTCATTTAAATACTTTTCAAGAGCAGCTGCAGCCGTTTTGCCGATTGGCACAATCCTTTCCTTGTTTCCTTTTCCAATGCATCTGACAAACCCCATTGTTAAATGGACATCGCCTAGATCAAGCCCAATCAGCTCACTTACACGGATACCGGTGGCATATAAAAGCTCAAGCATTGCTTTATCCCGCAAGCCGAAATGATCCTTTACTTCAGGAACATCAAGTAAAGTTTCAACTTCTGCCATATTCAGCACTTTAGGAAGTGAACGTTCCATTTGCGGAGTTTCTATATGTACAGAAGGATCGTGGCCAACTGCTTTTTCACGGAGAAGAAATTGATGGAAGGCTCTTACTGAGGCAATATGCCGTGCCAATGTCTTTGAGGATTTGCCCTGTTTTTTTAAGAAGCCCAGGAATTGAACAATCTGTATTCGCTGCACATTTTCGAGACTAGTTATGTTCTCTTCAGATTTAAGGTATTTCAAATAGCTCTTTAAATCTCTTTCATATGAAACAATTGTATTTTTCGCAAGCCCTTTTTCAACGAGTAAATAATGAATAAAATCTTTTAAGCGGTCCTCCATATGAATACATTACTCCCCATTTAAGTAGAAAAGAATTAACCGGTCCAGCCAGCTTGCATCTTGATTCGTTCCGCTGGCCGAAACTTTAACAGCCGCTCCGTTTGGTTCTTCATAGCGATGATAATCCTGGTATTCTTCATTTAACCACATAATACCATAATAAAAAAGGATTGTGCATCCAGTAAAAAGGACAAACACTTTAATTGTTTGAAAAGCCATGCTCAGCCAGGATTTCATTCTTATTTCCCCCAAAATGCTTAATAGTAAGAAAACAAACCGCTTTCTTATCTTTTAATAAAAGGTATGCCATTTTGGACAAGAATTATACCTATTTCTGCATAATTGACACGATTCCTGGGCACTTGGCTTCCAAACAGGGAAGTAATTTAAACAAAAAAACAAAAAAACCTTCACAAAAAAGAAGGCTTTTACCGTCGCAATTAGTTTTCATCTGCTTCATTATCTGTCTTTTGATCATGGCATCGATAACAGATGCCATGAAATGTGAGGCGATGATCCTTTATTTTAAAGTTCCAGCGGCGCTCAACCACTTCTTCTACATCCTCCAGCAAGTCCTCCTGAATCTCATCAACAGCTCCGCATTCAATACATACTAAATGATGATGGAAGTGGGCTGCCCCTTCCTGGCGTAGGTCATAGCGGGAAACCCCATCACCAAAGTTAATTTTATCGACAATTTTTAATTCTGTTAGTAATTCAAGTGTTCTATATACAGTTGCCAAGCCTATCTCAGGCGATTTCTCTTTTACTAGGAGGTAGACATCTTCCGCACTTAAATGATCCTCTTCGTGTTCTAACAAGACGCGAACCGTTGCCTCTCGCTGTGGTGTTAGTTTATAGCTGGATGAATGCAACTGTTTTTTTATTCTCTCAATTCTGCTTTCCATACCGAAAGTCCCTCCCTCGCCACTAACATTCTCATTATAACAGAAATGCCTATTGTTTCAAAATAAAATAATTATAAATAACTATACATAAATAATATTATTTAATAATAACTATTATAAACACTTTATGAATAAAACCTTTATGTATTTACCCCCCACTGGGCATTTGTTATCCGTCTTTTATAGAAAGCAAAAAAAGGCAGGGTTCTTTTCCCAGCCTTTCTCATTCTATTCAATAATTAGGATTGTATCGAGTTCACTACAGATTTCATTAGCACTGGTGAAATAAAAGCCTCTACGCCTGCTGCAGCGGTCAGAAATAGAATGGCTACGGCAAAAGCAATCATATACCGGCCAAATATCGGCATGATGGGCTCCCCTGCTTTTTTCATAAATTGTCTTCTGATCATTTTTAAAGAAAAAGAAACAGAGAGAGTAGCGGCTAAAATAAAAATGGGTATGATAATCAGATTCTGAGGAAGAACAGATACAAATGAAAGCAAGAACCCTTCCCAGCCCATTTTATTAACCAAAAAACCGACAGTAAAACCGACCACCATTCCTTTCATAAATAGAAGGATCAGAATGACAGGAAGGCCAATAATAGAAATTCCCAAAATCCCCATTAATCCAATAAATTTTGTGTTATGGAAAAAACTTTGTTTAAATAAATCATTAGCGGCTGCTACTTGCCCATCGGATACTTGTCCAAAAAACTGTGACAGATAATAAAATAAATCTTCTTTTTGTGTAAAACTTAAGCTATTAACGACAATTGCCCCGAAAATTACACCCATCAGAAATAATACGACGACAAATAAGTAGATTGAGGAATGTTCGCGAAAATGGGCTGCTGCAACGTTCTGGTACATTTTTTTCTTCATTCCATTTCCTCCTAAACCAAAACAAATTAGATATTAAATTGTATGCTTGTCCCCGGCTTGTATGACAAAGATATGGTTAAAAAAATTCTTGAACAATCCAATTAATTTCGGTATAATTTTCAAAATTATTTAAATTATCTACAGGGAGTGCTGATGGAATGAAGTCCGTATTAACCGATTTTCCAGAGAAGATCGAAACTGCAAGGCTTTACATGAGGCCAGCTATGCCAGGGGATGGAAAAATAGTGCATGAAGCCATCAAAGCTTCAATTATTGAACTCAAGAAATGGCTGCCTTTTGCGCAAATAGAGCAGTCAGCGGAAGATGTGGAGGCTGGAATCCGCAGGTCATATGCTCAATTTATTCTCCGGGAAGATTTTCGCATTCATATTTACCGAAAAGAGGATGACGTATTTGTGGGATCCACAGGTCTGCATAGAATTGATTGGGATGTACGCAAATTTGAAATAGGCTACTGGGGAGATTCACGACAGCAAAAAAAGGGCTACATAACTGAGGCAGTAGAGGGCTTAACGAAATTTGCTTTCAAGTGCTTTCATGCAAACCGAGTAGAAATCAGATGTGACCCTAGAAATGTCAACAGCAGCAAAATTGCCGAAAAGCTGGGCTTTAACCTTGAAGGTATACTGGTTAATGATAGCCTTAGTGCAGATGGCAAAAAGCTTCGTGATACATGCGTTTATGCTAAAACCAACAATTAGGATACATGCAAATAAAAAAACAGAGCCCGTTTAGATTAATGGGCTCTGTTTTTAGGAACCTGCAATTTTACCGTATTTTCCTCCGCCGCCAGCTTTCAGGTTCAGCTTCCCTTCACGCGCTTTTCCAATCAAAGCAGCTGTTTTCAAAGGAACTACACGTTCTAATTCCGATATCGGAACATGATGCAGAATGTCCATCTCTGTCCCAAAATGATTCAGCAGCTTCTCAAGCATTTTCGGACCCAGTCCTGGTATAAATTCCAAAGGAACCTGATAAATGTATGGAGGCCGATTAATCTGTTTTTTTTCGGCAGAACTTAACTCTAGAATTCTGTCAGCCACACCTTTAATAAACTTATGGTGATGACAATGAAGGCACTCACCCTTATCTTCGTCAAACGGGCTATAGCACTCGGAGCAAACGGTTTGATGATATTTTCCAAGCAGCGGATCAAGTCCATAATTCGCCTTAACCTTGCGATTTTCTTTTCCTGCCAAAGCCATTCTAATTTCTTTAAAAGCCGGTTCCTCTATTTCAAGGATTTGATATTCCCTCGCAATTTTTTTAAGAGAATGAGCATCTGAATTAGTTAAAAAGGTATACTTGTTAAGCTCTGCAATTTGATCTGCCATGCTTGTATCAGCACTTAAACCAAGCTCTATAGCATCAATAAGGTCAGGATCAAAAACTTCAGCAAGAGTCCGCTTCACACCTTTTCCAAATAAACTCTTAAATGGAGTAAAAACATGGGCAGGAATGAAGAGACCACCAAGTTCTTTAACCTTCTTCTGAAGCACTTTGCCAGAAGCATAAATTCGCTGGGAACTTAATGTAATATTCTTCAGATATCCAGAAAGCCATCCAGAGAACTCTCTCATAACAGGAATAGAGGGAAAGAAACAAAGAACATGAATGGGTCCTTTGCAATTCTCATCATAGATTTCCAGCTCAGAACCAGGAATGATGGTCAAATCGCCATATTGCAGTCCTCCATCTATGTGCTCGACTATAGAACCCTCTTCCATTAGCGCCTCCATTTCGAGGATGACTTCAGGTGAATGACAATCAATAATGCCGATGATATCCAGCCCTTTTTCATTGCGGGCATGCCTGATAATATTTGTAAAGGTAAGCGATTTAGCACCCGTTATTTTAACCGGCTTCCCTGTAAAAGTTCGTCCAACATGGATATGAAAATCTGCAAAATACTGTTTCATTTTATTTTTTCAGCGCCTCTTGTAGCTGCAAATATTGAATAGCATAAGCTGTTTTTGCATCATAAATCTTTTGCTCCTTTAGTAAATTCAGCGCCTCTCCCAGATTGACTTCTAAAAGGTTTACGAACTCATCTTCATCAGGTGAAGCAGCATCCTCTTTTTTTTCTAATCCCTTTGCAATGTAGAGATGAACTAGTTCATCTGCAAAACCAGGAGATGTATAGAAAGAAATCAGCCATTCCATTTCCTTGCATCCGTATCCTGTTTCTTCTTCAAGTTCCCTTTCTGCACAAACCTGGGAATCCTCCCCTGGCTCGAGCTTTCCAGCCGGTATTTCAGCAATGATTTTATCCAATGCTTTTCTATATTGTTCAACCATGACAATTTTATTATCATCTGTTACCGCCAAAACGGCTACCGCTCCAGGATGCTTAATAATCTCCCGTTTGGAGGTTTTCCCATTGGGGAGCTCAACATCCTCCACCTGCAGGCTAATCACTTTGCCAGTAAAGATTTTCTCTGTTTTCAGTGTCTTTTCTTCTAGGCGGTTCATTGTTTTACAGTCACTCCTATTCTATTCCGATAATGCTTGCTCATACATTTTATCATACTTGATAAGGGGGAGTATGGGTTGAAGGTGTATGTCCACACCAAAGGAATTATATTGACCGGAAGAGCCTGGGAGGTAAGGGAAAAACTAAAGCAATATAGCAAACAGTTTGTTTATGTGAAAGACTGGGTTGATTCTAATAAAACAAGAAATTGAAACTTTAATAACCTAATGGCTAATCCTCTTATTTGAGTATGCCTCATTTCTTTCTGTACAATAATAGAAAACATTGAAAATGAGGTGGGCGCTTTGAAAAAGAGGCAGTTAGGAAAGTCAGATTTATATGTCAGCGAACTCGGGCTTGGATGCATGTCCATTGGAACAGACCCTGTCAACGCGCAGGAAATTATTGAGGCCGCACTTGAAGAAGGCATTAATTATTTTGACACAGCCGATTTATACGACTATGGAGAAAATGAAAAGCTAGTTGGACAATCCTTAAAGAATGTCCGCGAAAAAGTTATTCTTGCAACCAAAGCCGGAAACCGGTGGAATGAGCAAAACGATGGCTGGAGCTGGGATCCCTCCAAAAGTCATATTAAACAAGCAGTCAAAGGAAGTCTGAAAAGGCTTGGCACAGATTATATCGATTTATATCAGCTCCATGGCGGCACGATAAACGATCCAATTGATGAAACCATTGAAGCATTCGAAGAGCTGAAGGAAGAGGGTTTCATCCGCCACTATGGAATCTCCTCCGTTCGCCCAAATGTCATTCGAGAATATGCATCAAGATCTTCCATTGTTTCGGTGATGATGCAATACAGCATTCTGGATCGGCGCCCTGAAGAGGATGCTCTTCCCCTCCTTGATAGCAAGGGAGTTGATGTTGTTGCGAGAGGACCGCTTGCCAAAGGGTTGCTGAGTGAAAAAATGCTGGATAAAGCATCTGATTCCATAAAAGAAAAAGGATATTTGGATTACAGCTATTCTGAGCTGGAAAAAACCATTAAAGGGATTAGAGAACAGTTATCAGACAATCGGTCCATGACCGAGGCGGCCTTTCAGTTCTGCTTGGCAAACCCCACTGTTTCTTCTGTCGTCGCCGGCGCCAGCCGTCCTGAACAGATAAGAGAGAATGCAAAAGCAGCCAAAGCAAACCCTCTTACAGAAAATGAATTTTCCATTATTAGAGCAATTGCAAAACAGAACACATATCAGCAGCATAGATAATAAGCCAAATACTAAAAGGGCTGACGAAAGTCAGCCCTTAAATCAGCATTAAAATAATAGTATAGCCAGCTGCACCAGCAATAAACGCTCCGAAATTGCTTTCCCTTCCCTCCGGAAGTTCCTCCTTCAGAACATTTAAAATTACTCCTCCAGCCAAAACGGAGAATAAAAAGGCAATGATCATGTCGCTTACTTCTGTTAAAATTCCGATTAACCAGCCATACAGTACTGATAGACTAAGAACCCAGCGTCCATATTGATCATAAACCCGTTTATGCGATTGCCTCAGGCCGTGATCATTAGAAATAAAATGAACAGCGAGCGCAATAAAATACATTAGCCATTCCTTCATACTTTCAAATTCACCATGTATGAGCAGATAGCCAATAAGCATATTGTATAGAAAGAATGCAGACATATGGAGCAAGAAAAGACCTGCAGACGTTTCCCCTTTGACTCCTTTTTGAGAATGTTTCACTGCTTTTTCTATCCCATAAAAAGTGCAAAGGCCAAACATTGCAAAAATATATACATGACTATCAAGGTATCGGAAGAACTCAGACATGCCTGTTCCTTCAATATTTTCCTGATGCTCTTTTAACTCAGGAAGGATGTGAACAAATACATATGCAACAGAAATTCCACTGGCCACCGATAAAAGCCCGCTTCTTGGGATATACGTCAGGAATTTCATATACTTTGAAGTAAAGTGAACAACTGCAAAACCGAGAGCAAGTATAAAGCTTAAAAAAGAATACATGGAACAACTCCCATCTTTTTTATTACTCTTTGCCCTCGGCTGCTTTTTGTGAAACTTGTTTTCATTATTGGCTCTTGTCCAATTGACTGTTTTCCTTATAAATACTTTAGAAAAGGATTAAACTTTACGAAATCTTTTATTTGAACTCTTTCCAGTTAAGGTTACTTTCTCCCAGCAATTCTTCGAAGCTTTTATTCTTTTCCCGCAGCCTTCTTTCCTCTCTCTTTCTGCGTTCTTCTTCTTCCTTATGCTTATCTTCAGCTGCCTTTAATTCCTGCTTTTTACCCTTCAATTGTTCCATTAGATCCTGGTTTAGCATATCACCAAGTGTAAGGCCCTTCTCTTCTTTCTTGGGCTGGGAATGCTGTTTTTTTCTTTTCATAATATCCCCTCGTCAACTATTTTTGCCATTCATTATAACATACACAATCTTTAAGGGCAGTATAGCCTGATTTGCTTTCAATCTTATGTCAAAAATTCCAAAAATTCGATTCTGTTTCCGAATGGATCCTCTGTAAAGAATCGATTCCTGCCATCAATTGGAGCTTCTTCCTTTATGGGGGCTTCACATTGCTGGAGATTGATTTTTAACTCTTCAAGATTTTCTACAACAAAACCAGGATGAGCCTTTTTCGCAGGCGAAAAGTCTTCCTGTACACCAATATGGATTTCCTGATCACCGCAGATAAACCAGCAGCCGCCGCGCTTTTGCAGATTTTCCGGTTTAGGGATTTCCTTAAGGCCCAGCAATACACCATAAAATTTCCTTGCCTGCTCCTCGCATCCCTGGGGTGCAGCCAGCTGGATATGATCAATTCCTTTAAGTGAGAAACGCATTTTTTTCCTCTTTTCTCTTTATAATAAGGAAAAGCACAGCTTATGTAGCTGTACTCTTCTTAATGGCATTAATAGGCATCTGTTATTACATTTTTGTCAACCTGCAATTCCGGCTCTGTTGAATTGATCACATCATCAACAGTAAAGCCTTTTGCTACTTCGAGAAGCTTTAGTCCTGAATCGGTTACATCGATGACTGCCCGCTCAGTTATAATCCGATCGACAACAGTTTTTCCTGTTAAAGGTAGGCTGCATTCTTTAAGGATTTTAGAATCGCCACTTTTATTCGTATGATCCATAATGACAATAATTTTATTTGCTCCATGAACAAGATCCATCGCTCCGCCCATTCCCTTGATCATCTTTCCAGGAATCATCCAGTTTGCCAGATCACCTTTTTCGGAGACTTCCATTCCCCCCAGAATGGCAATGTTTACATGTCCTCCCCTGATCATGGCAAATGATTCGGCACTGTCGAAATAGGAAGATCCCGGAATGGTCGTAACTGTCTCTTTTCCAGCATTAATAAGATCTGGATCTACTTCGTCTTCTGCAGGATATGGCCCGATGCCAAGCAAGCCATTTTCCGATTGCAAAACTACTTGCTTATTATCTGAAATATAATTTGCAACCAATGTCGGCATGCCAATTCCCAAATTCACGTAAAAGCCATTCTCAATTTCCTTTTCAGCACGTCTTGCTATTTTCTCCCGCACCGCCGCTTTATCGTTACTCATGACATTCTCTCCTTTCGTATCTGCTCTTTATTTCTTAACAGTCAGTCTCTCAATGCGCTTTTCCTGTTTTCCTTCAATCAATGTTTGTACGTAGATGCTTGGTGTATGGATATAATTTGGATCCAATTCACCAATTTCACAAAGAGTTTCCACTTCCGCAATCGTCACTTTCCCAGCTGCTGCAATCATGGGGTTAAAATTCCTTGCAGTTTTGTGATACACGAGATTCCCCATCTTATCGCCTCTCCACGCTCTAACCAGGCTAAAGTCTGCCTTAAGCGCTTCTTCCAGAAGGTATTCTTTTCCGTCAAATACCTTTGTTTCTTTTCCCTCGGCAATCGGTGTTCCCACTCCGGCCGGCGTATAGAAAGCCGGGATTCCTGCACCGCCCGCACGGATTTTTTCTGCAAGTGTTCCCTGAGGAAGCAGTTCAACTTCAATTTCCCCTGACAGCACCTGTCTTTCAAACTCTTTGTTTTCGCCGACATATGAACCGACCATTTTTTTGATCTGCTTGTTTTTTAACAGCAATCCAAGTCCCCAATCGTCAACACCGCAGTTATTTGAGATAACTGTAAGATCTTTTACTCCTTTATCCACTAGAGCAAGGATGAGGTTCTCCGGTATGCCGCAAAGCCCAAAACCTCCGACCATTAGGATAGCCCCATCGTGAATATCTTGAACCGCTTCACTGAAGGAAGTACAAATTTTCTTCACTTCAATCACTCCTTTCATTGAATTACGTATTTTTTGCTATTCATTTACTTTTCAAGACTTATTGTGCAAGCTCCACCACAGTGGCTACCCCTTGTCCTCCTCCAATGCAAAGAGTTGCAAGGCCTTTCTTCGCCTGTCTTTTATGCATTTCATGAATCAGGGTTACAAGGATTCTCGCTCCGCTTGCGCCGATTGGATGACCAAGCGCAATGGCGCCGCCATTAACATTCAATATCTCTTTGTTAAAACGAAGCTCTCGATCAACAGCAAGCGATTGGGCTGCGAATGCTTCATTGGCTTCGATCAGCTCCAGCTCATCCATTGAAACAGCAGCCTTTTCAAGCGCTTTTTTCACTGCTGCGACAGGGCCAATTCCCATAATGCTTGGGTCTACACCGGCACTTGCATTTCCCTTAATCGTAACTAATGCCTTAAGTCCCAGTTCTTCGGCTTTCTCACTGCTCATAACAAGCAATACAGCTGCACCGTCATTTATTCCTGAGGCATTGCCGGCTGTTACACTGCCGTCTTTTTTAAATGCCGGGCGAAGGCCTGCGAGTTTGTCCGCAGTGGTCCCTTTTTTCGGATATTCATCTGTATCAAAAACAATTGGTTCCCCTTTTCGCTGAGGAATTTCCACTGGAACAATTTCATCCTTGAATTTGCCTTCTTCAATCGCATTTGCCGCTTTTTCCTGGCTGGCCGCAGCAAACTCATCCTGCTCTTCCCGGCTTAAATCATATTTAGAGCAAAGATTTTCGGCAGTTACTCCCATATGGTAATCATTGAAGGCACACCAAAGCCCGTCAGAAATCATTGAATCAACTAGCTTTTGATCCCCCATTTTAAAGCCATTCCGTGCATTTTTCAGTATGTAAGGCGCCTGGCTCATATTTTCCATCCCGCCGGCTACAACAACTTCTGCATCTCCTGCGATAATCGCCTGTGCAGCCAAGTGGACTGCTTTCAGCCCTGAGCCGCAAACCTTATTGATCGTCATTGCGGAAACGCTTTCAGGAAGACCCGCTCTAAGAGCAGCCTGCCTTGCAGGATTCTGGCCAAGCCCTGCCTGCAGTACATTTCCAAGGATTACTTCATCTATTTGCTCCGGTTTTACACCTGCTTTCTCAAGAGCTCCTTTTATTGCAATTGCACCTAGATCGGGAGCAGATACATCTTTAAGGCTTCCATTAAAACTTCCGATTGCTGTCCGGACAGCGCTGACTATTACAACTTCTGTTTGTGCCATCTCTCTCATCCTTTCCAAAACATCTCACCTGCTTATATTCGCGCAAAGTCTCAAAACTCCTTTTATTTTGTCAAAATTTCTATTATTCTTGCATTCCAAAAACCTTTCCTAATACAATTGCATTAAGCAATTGGTATAAATCAACTCATTCAAGTAAGCGCTTACGATGCACGTTAAAAAATATGTGACGGGAGAGGAAAACATGATGCTTGGATTGCCTGAAAAAGTAACAATAATCGAGGTTGGCCCTCGCGATGGGCTTCAAAACGAAAAATCATTTGTACCGACAGAAGTAAAGAAAGAGTTTATCAAAAACCTGAAAAATGCCGGCTTGACGGAAATGGAGTTATCTTCCTTTGTTTCGCCGAAATGGGTTCCTCAAATGGGCGATGCGGCTGAGATTGTTGCAGATTGTCTTGACGGAGATACAAGGAATATTGTGCTTGCTCCAAACCGAAAAGGAATTGACAGGGTATATATGACAGATTGCAAAGCAGTCGCTGTGTTCGTTGGGGTAAGCAATACGTTCAATAAGAAGAACATCAATAAAACCACTGAGGAAAGCATGGCGGAGTTAAAGCCGATTATCGGAGAGCTGAAAGCAAAAGACTATTTCGTCCGTGCCTGCATCTCAACAGCCTTTTATTGTCCTTACGAAGGCGAAGTAAACCCTGATGATACAATTGCACTATGCCGGGAATTTGTGGAGGCTGGCGCTGATGAACTAAGCGTAGCAGATACAATTGGCATGGCTGCTCCGCATGAATCTTACGGACTTTTTTCCCGTTTAAAAACAGAGTTTCCAAATACGCTTTTGACCGCACATTTCCACGACACAAGAAAAATGGCCCTGACAAATATTTTTGCAGCATTACAGGCTGGTGTTGACCGATTTGATACATCAGCTGGCGGACTTGGCGGATGCCCATTTGCTCCAGGTGCTGCCGGAAATGCAGCTACAGAGGATGTTGTTTATATGCTTGAGCGAATCGGAATTGTGACTAATGTTGATCTCGATCAATTAGTGGAGGCTGTTAAGATTGTTGAGCCTCATCTATCGCGGCCAATTGAAAGCACTTATTACCGTTTGAATGCCCAAACAGTCAATAGCAAAAGTTAAGCTTTCTGATCTTGCTCAAAATGGACATGTATCTTTGGCGATGAATAAAGGATTCCTTCTTAAAGCATCTTATTAGATGAAGGCCCAAGCTCCACTCTGGGGATATCATCTTACAGCCTGAGAGATGGACGTCTATTTTAGAAGGGGGATAAAGAAAAAATGAGCCAAAAGCGAGATAAAGGATACAGCCAGAAAGGAAAACCCAATTCGGATACAGTAAGCCAGACAATCGCTGCAGAAGAATTGGAAAAAGCCATTCATCCGACTAAAAGACAGAATTCCAAGCAATAAGCCGCCTTGATGCGGCTTTTTTTTCTGAAAACTTTTTCGTTCCCATTCTCTGCCTTTTCATCATAGTACAGGCACGATTCTTGCTTATTCGTTCCCTTTCTTTGACTTCCAGCAGAGGAAGGGCACAAAAGAGTCTCCATGAAATTTCAGCATGTCCCGGTCCATATCATTGTTTTAATTTTCATCAGGATGGTAAAATAAAGAAAAAAAGATGGAGGGATGGGTTTGAGAAAGTTTTTTCACTATTTATTTTTAATCATTCTCTTTCTTTCATCACTCGGCGTCTATTTTACAAATAGGCTTATGTATATAAAAAAAAAGAAAGATGAATTTATTTTGGACAGGGAGAAAGGAGCAGGGCGGCTTGACCTAATAAAATATGAATGCCTTCCGAAAAGAGAAGTGCTAATTCCCTCCCCTTTTGGATACAATTTAAAAGCTGTTGCTGTTGAACCGTATGAGAATAATCGTTATATCATAATTTCACATGGGGTTACCGAAAATAAAATGAATTCAATTAAATATATGAACCTCTTCCTGGAACGGAGATTTAATGCGGTTATTTACGATCATCGGCGCTACGGCGAATCTGGAGGAAAGACGACAAGCTTCGGACATTATGAAAAGTTTGATCTAAAAGCAATCGTAGATTGGCTCAAAGCTGAAAAAGGACCTGGCGTGCAGATTGGCATTCACGGTGAAAGCATGGGAGCTGTCACGATGATTCTTTACGCCGGAATGCTTGAAGACGCTGCTGATTTTTATATTGCCGACTGCCCTTTTTCAGATTTCAAAGAACAGCTTGCTTATCGCCTGAAAGCGGAAATGAAGCTGCTGCCTAAATTCTTTTTGCCTGTAGCAGATTTGTTCCTGAGGATGCGCGAGAAATACTCTATAGCCGAGGTCTCCCCTATTTCTGTAATTGAGAATATTAAGAAACCTGTTCTTTTCATTCATAGCGAAAAGGACGACTTCATTTTGCCAACCATGTCCGAAGCTTTGTATGAGAAAAAAAAGGGACCCAAAAAGCTGTACCTTGCTGCCAATGGCATCCATGCTCAATCCTTTAATGAAAATAGGGAAGACTATGAGAAAGCAATTGATGAATTTCTGGAAGAATACGTGAATAAAAATCTAAAGCTGCATTTGCAATAAGAAAAGCTGGATCATACAATGTGAATCAGCTTTTTCTAATATCTAATTTCTGAGTGATGTGTTCTTTTGTGATTTTGCTTGCTATTTTATCTTTATTCCTCGATTTCCTTGTTCTATTCTCTCGTTTTCCGTTTCCATTCCTAAGTTTTCATCTTCTATTCCCTAGTTCAAATTTAATTTCACCCCATATCCCAGCACAAAAAAAGTGTCCAGACCTGGACACCCTAATTTTGCTTCTCTTTCAGAATTTCTTTGCCGTCAGCCGACAGCCCTCTTGCCGTGTGGTAGTCCCCCATCTTAAAATAATAGCGTTTGCTTTCTTTTTCGATGATCGCTGCTTCTTCAAATTTCTCTTCTTTGCCAGCCACTTCTACTTTTTCGATTTCCTGATTATGGATCTCCCCAAAAATGATAGGTATTCTGTTATCCAGGTTTCCTTCCTTATTATAATCATAGAACTCGTCTGCATAAACAGTCATGTGTTCATTCTCGTAATGCTCCCAATGGTTGTGCCCTTCGTTTTTCCAGCCATTTTTATCGCTTCCCTTCAAATAGGCAGCTGCCATGGCATCGAACTCCCCCTGACCATTTTTCTGGTGTGTCGTGTATAAGAGAATGATGCCTTCCTTTACCTTCTCTTTATGTAAAATTCCTTTCACGTTAAATGGGATGTCCTCATCAATTGCCTGGCCCATTGTCTGTGTGCTGCATGCTGACAATAGCAGAATGGACGCCGCCAGCAAAAAAGCTATTTTTTTCTTTCTCATTAAATCAACTCGCCCTCCAATCCCGTTATGTTTTTACCATTTAATTACAAATACTGTAAAAACATTCTCTTTTCTTATGTTCTTAATGAGTCCTTAACCTTTTACTATTCTATTAAAACCTTATTTTCCAATAATTTGGAAGGGTATTTTTTCCTATGCATAAATCCCCATATCCTGTTACTATACAAAACGAATAGAGTAGGCGCATGAGTTACTCATGCGCCTCTCACAGAACCGTACGTGCGGGTCATCGCATACGGCTCCTCCATGATTATCCCCGTTGGGGATGATATTCATTGTAAATATCCACAAGAGAGACAAGACCTTTCTCTTTATAAAACCATTCATTTGAAGGGCTACGTGCACGGGTTCACACTTTGAACTTCTCCATGCATACATCCGAAGCTGTGGAAGTTCCCCTTTCCATTTTCTTCTGCGTAACTCCCTATGCAGTTTCCTTATTTTTCTCCAACTTCTTAATTGAACAGACCGTAATCTTCTCCTAATCCATTTATCAAACTTAGTCATTAGTGCCTTTGAGTGCCAATATCCAAAATAATTTCCCCATCCTCTTAAATATGGATTGAGGCTTTCTTTAATCAGTTTCTCCATGTTTACCGTTTGATTTCGCTTTGTTATTTCCTTGACTTTACTTTTAAACTTCTTTATAGATTTCTCAGAAGGTTTAGGTTTAACCCAATAAGCTTCTTTAAATTCATACCCCAGAAAAACAAAGTTTTCTTTCAAATTATTAACAATCTTAGTCTTTTCTGGATGAACGGTTAGCCCAAGTTTTTCTTCAAGGAATCGAGATACTGATTTAAGTACCCTTTCAGCACCCTTTTGTGATTTACAACAAATAACAAAATCATCCGCATATCTTGTAATGCGATGCCCTCTCTCTGTCATAAGTTCATCTAACGGATGCAAATATACGTTCGCAAGTAGCGGACTGATTACGCCGCCCTGCGGGGTGCCCTTTTCATTTAAATGGAAACTGCCACCATCCATAACTCCTGCTTGGAGGAAACTCTCAAGTACTCCGATGACACTTCCATCCACTATTTCTTCTCTAATCAAAGACATAAGTTTGTCGTGCGGAATTGTATCAAAGTATGATTTTAAGTCTGCATCAATTACATACACATAACCATCCATTAAATCCTTTCGGATTTTCTCCAATGCCATATGTGCACTTCGATTCGGTCGAAAGCCAAAACTACAATCAAGAAATTTAGCTTCAAATATTGGTTCTATTATTCTTCGTACAGAAGCCTGTACTACTCGGTCTCTCACGATTGGGATACCTAGTGGTCTCTTCGAACCATCAGCCTTTGGAATCTATACACGTTTCACAGGTCTCGGCTTGTATGTCTTTTCTCGTAATTCACGTTGAAGGATTTGTACATTATCCTCCACACCAAATTCAAAAGCCTTAATTGTTACTCCATCTACCCCTGCGGCTCCACGGTTCCTTTTTACCTCTTTTTAAAGGCTTCCTCCATGTTAGGCATTGCCCATATTTTATCTATGAGACTATACCATTTCTTCTTTTGTGGAGTCTTTACTCCCTCACGAAAACCTTGTTTGTCTTCTTTTCCGTTCATGTTCCGTTTCTTTCCTTTCAGTCTGATGATTGACTAGCCCAACCTCGGCAATATCAACAGATTCATAAAGTACTACGCCCCGTACGGTCTACCCTTCTGTTCGACCCCGATTCTATGGATTTATCCTCTCGGTTTCTGTATGGACATGACGTATTCTAAGATAACTCAGTTTCTCTTCCATGGACAGACGGGCTTCGCATAGAGTACATACCTTTTGGGTTATGGCTCCTCTCAATAACGGGGTATTGAGTCACTTACCTTTGCGACCTTTCCGGTAAGTTTATTCACTACTATCCCCTGCTCTGACTTCTCACCACCCGTAGCCCTAACTTGCCAATCACTGACTTGTTTAAGGTTTACCATAGTAGTATGTATGGAGACGATGAGACCTCCTTGGGTCACGTCATCGGACTTTCCCCCTGAATCCAGTCCTCCTCACTAACAGAGCCCTCTTGTGGCTTTGGACATTCCCTTCTTTTGCAGGGTTATCCGACTCCGCCAGCCACCATGGTTAAATTGTCGCCTGTTCCAGGTTTTGCCTTCAAGTCCTCCGCACATTTCCTTACGGCAATGCACTACCTGTCAGCTATACACTTCCGCCACCTCGGCGTGTTCGGGACTTTCACCCGTTAGTCCGATGCGCTGCCAAGCGCACAAAAACAAGGCAGCCCTAATGCGGCTGCCTTTGATCTTCTATTTTGTTTTATCAAAAAAGCTCATTCTCGGATTCAAGTACTGGTTCGGGCTTTTTAATTGAAAGCAGTTGGCCTTTTCTGAGAAACCTATTGTTAGGGTTTCATCCAGGAATACTTCCTTTGATTTCTCCACATATATGCTTCCGGCATTGATCTTAATTTCCCGATCATCTTCATCCAATTCATCCACCAGCCAGAGAGCCGCTACTCCGCTCACAACACAGCCGCAGCCATCTATATCATATTTCAGCTTTAAAAATCCATCTTTCCCAGCTGTCCGCTCGGATAACTTTTCTGCTGCCTTTTCCGTCACTGTTATTTCCATGTTTTAAACTACCCCCTACCTGTATATGCTGTATTTTAACACAGGTATATTTATCATGCTTCCAAAACGGATTTTCCCTGCCGATTAGCTGATTTTTGATGCGGACAGCAATAAATTTGAAACAAAGCAAGTATTTTCTCTTTTCCGCTGTGGAAGATCTCCCAATATTCCATTCTGTGACAGAACCCATAGAAGAACTTTTCAATCATGTGTTGCCAGGATAGACGGTGACAAGGAACAATAGTTGGGAAACAGGGATCATCATCATGTCTTGCAGCAATTCCCGATCCACACCTGTACTGTCATCTCCAGCTCCAGGTGCAATATTGGCCATTGGCAGCTGTTCCAGCTCTTCTCCTCTTGGCATATGAAACATTTCCCTTACTGTTAAGGTGCTTCTGCTTACTAAAAACTCCCCCTCATGATTTACCTTTATTATTTTCCAGACTAACTGGTGGATGTTTTCTTATCCTTACTCATCCGTTAACCGTGCATCGGCTATTGCGTCTATGGAAATGCGGTGAATTTCCCCAAACCGGTCTACTATATGAAGCTTTTGGTTAATTTCATCCCAATAATGAATATTTCCAATAACCAGCTCGTAGTTTCTGCCTCGGTAATGGGTAAGCGTGACCGCTTTTTGAAATTCCATCGCCTCTGAAAGGATCTCGTTCATAAACTCAAGTTTTTGATCATCCAATTCCCGCCTTTGCTCGTACGTATCTTCCTTTGCCCAATCCCTTAATAGCTTGACATGTTCCGGCAGCATCATGGAGGTCCATTTTATTCTGCCTCGATCGCGAATCATCAGCTGTCCTCCTTTTTTATTTTAGCTCTTTTTAAACATGCCTGCTGATTTCCGTTCAGGCACTGCTCAATGCCAAATTTAACAATCAGCTTTAACATAACCTACATCTTATGGCCGCCAACCAATGTTGCGCGATGTCTGGCAGTTCCTGCACTTGTATAAGATACAGCTCTTAATAAAGCGCCTCCGCCAAACTTGGAGCGAATCCGATCGACTGTATAGCCAAGTTCCCGCTTTTCCCAGCCATCCAGGTCAAACAGGTTCAGCTGCATCTCACAGTCATCGGTAATATTGCCGAGGGAAATAGAGATTTGCCGCACTGTTTTGCCCTCATAATTCTCTTCAAAAAGCTCCAGGCAGACTCGATAAAGGTCCATCGTGATATTCGTCGGCTGGTCAATCGTCCTTGAACGGCAAAACCCTCCACCGAATTCATCCTGGCTATATCCGAGGCCAAAGCTGACGGTTCTTCCGGCTTTCCTCTGGCTGCGGGCCCTTCTTGCCACTTCCTCGCACATCTCAAGAACCACTTGCTTAATTTCCTCTTTCTCCTTATAATCCCTCAGTAAAATCTGGCTCTTTCCAAAGCTGACCTGCCCTTCCATAATGGGTGCCCCCATTTCTGAAAGATCAATTCCCCAGGCGTGGTGATAAAGCTGGTTGCCCATGATCCCAAATTTCTTTTCAAGCTTATCAAGGTCATACCGGGCAAGCTGGCCGACTGTAAAAATCCCCATGCTGTTCAGTGTTTTTTCAACACGGCGGCCAATTCCCCACATTTCCCTTAAAGGCGATACATTCCACAGATTTGTCTGCACATCGTCATATGTCCATTCAGCAACTCCCCTTTTTTTCGCCTCAAGGTCGAGACAAAGCTTTGACATAAGCATATTAGGCCCTATCCCGATGGCACATGGAAGCTGAAATTCCCGCTCGATATCATCTTTAATTTTCCAGGCAATTGTCTCGGCATCCCCCCAGAGATGAAGTGCACCGTCAACTTTGATAAAGCTTTCATCAACACTGTACGTATGGATGGCTTCCTTGGGGACATAGCGGTTAAACACCCTGGTAATTTCCGTGGATATTCTTAAATAAGCTGCCATTTTCGGCTCCTCAACCCTAATGCGGGGATCATCTGGAACCTCAAACAGGCGGGATCCTGTCTTTATTCCAAACTCCTTTTTCATTCGCGGAGATGCAGCCAGAACGACACTTCCCTTCCGCTCCTGATTTCCGGCGATCACCAAGTAGCAATCAAGAGGATCCAGACCAAGCATGACAGCAGAACAGCTCGCATAAAAGCTCTTCATATCAATACACAAAATTTTATTATTCGGCATTGCGCTGTAATCAATCATGACTTCCTATCCTCCTTGGAAAGCTTTGGTTCCACCTAAATAAAGGAACGTTTGTTCTGTATATGTATACCCATTATATTAAGCGAATATGCGTTCGGTTTCAATGGAAATTTTACGGGTTTTTTCTTAAATCAGGTTCTTTTGCCAGGTGCCGATATTCCCATGAACCTGTATAATCAGCTTGAGGTGCAAAGAAGATGAACAAAAAACTAATTTTTAAAATGGTGCAAAACTGTTTGAAACAATACAACGAGGATAGCCACTCCATTACATTTGAAAGCAGGGAATTTGAAAAAATCCTTCATAAAATCATAGAGACAAAAGACAAAGAGGATGACAGCGACCTGCATGAAATTATAAATGATGCGGTATACGGCTATATCACTGATTCTCCGTATTTTTAAGGGGATGCAAAAGGCGCCGCCAGGCAAAACTAGCGGCGCGCCTTTTGTTTATTTTTGATTAAACATGCGTTTGCCGATTCTTTCAAACAATCCCGGAAAAAGAGCATAAACAATGCTCCCGGCATTCATCCACCCTGGAAGATTGATTTCCCTTACTGGCTTCAGCATGGCATCGACCACTTTAAGTGCAACATACTCAGGTTTGAGCATATATCTCTTGACGTTTTTAACATATGTGCCTTTTTCATCTGCAATATTAAAAAAGTTCGTTTCAATCGGTCCTGGATTTACAGCTGTCACAATCACATTGCTGTCAGCCAGCTCCATCCGAAGACTATTTGTATAGCCCAGAACGGCATGCTTGGTTGCAGAATAGACACTAGATTTAGGTGTAGCCATTTTACCGGCCTGAGAAGCAATATTGATAATATGGCCGCTCTTCTGCTGCCTCATCGCCGGGATCACCATGCTAGTGCAAGCCATTAGTCCGACAACATTTACGCCAAACATCCCCTTAATTTCTTCCATTTTCGCTTCATGTGCCTCACGGAAGACTCCGAATCCGGCGTTATTCACAAGAATATCCACCCGTCCGATGCGGGCAAGAATCTCTGAAAAAACAGCGGATACCTCGTCAGTGTCCGAGACATCAAGCTTATGTACGAAAATATCCACTGAAAAGCGGCTTTGCAAATCAGCCTTCAGCTCTTGCAATTTTTTGAGGCTGCGGGCAAGAAGGACAAGATTTGCCCCTCTCTCGGCACAAAGGGCAGCCATTTGGGCCCCGATTCCACCCGATGCACCCGTAATAATCACATTTTTATTTTTCAATCGGTCTGACAAATTAAACCACCTCTTTTGATGCTGAATACAAGAACGCCTTCTCCTCTTTATTTATATAAATCTCCCCTATTGATTGCAAATAGTCAAGCTGGGCGACTGTTTCAGAAATAGTCAGGGAAAGCTCTTTCTCATATACTTTAGGAAACAGGCGGGTACATGCTTCAAAAACAGTAAGCGGCTGTGATTCGAGCCACATCTTTACTTTCATAGCCCGGTCATGCTGCCTCTTTAGCCTTTCCTCTATTAAATCATTTACATTGATGATATCTTTCCCATGCCCCGAATAGAACAGGGATATTGGCAGTTCTTTCAGCCTTTTCAGTGACTCATTATACTGCAGCTGCGGCTTTGGCCGTTCCACTTTGCCAGGCAGAGGCGGTTCCAGGATAGGGTTTGGGGAGATATGAGCGAGCAAATGGTCTCCGCCAATGTATACCCCATCCTTTTCCCTGAAAAAGCCTATATGGCTCTGAGCATGGCCTGGCGTCTCGAAGACGGTCCATTCATCAAGCCCGGAAGGAATATCACCTTCTTTTAATTCTCCTGCCAACGTACGGCAGCAGGAGTAACGAAGAGTCTTCTTCATTATTTCAATACAGGATAAATACTTTTCAGGAACTCCAAATTCAGTAAAAAGCTTTAAGTAAAACTCATCATGAGATTTTATAAATTTCTCTGTCCGGGATAGCCAGCGACGATTAATGGGGTGCCCAAACACCTCCATCGTCTCCGGAAAGTAATCAAGCAGCCCTGCATGATCGGGATGATGATGAGTAAGAATAACCTGTTCAAAATCACCGGGTGTGAGGCTTAGTTTCTTAAGCTGGCATTTTAACGCTTCCCAAGCTTCATCCGTTTTTGGACCCGCATCTACAAGAGTGAGCTTTTCCCCTTTTACAGCATATACATTGACATCACCGACCGCAAAAGGTGTCGGGATCACAAGTTTGGCAATTCCATCTTTCCATTCTGCCACTTTTACAAGCCCCCTAAAAACGCTATATTTAGATAAAGTAGAAATGTTTATAGTATATTTCCGCAGACATACCAAGTAATGCAGACCATATGTCCATCAAAAAAGCAAGACTGCTTAAGCCTTTTAAATAAGGCGTTCATTAAGTATACAAATTACGAAAATTCAATAACATAATTTGAAAAAAATTAATATATATGATTAAGTGTACCTCTCTTTTTATAAACTGTCATTATTTTCACATAATTTTTCTTGCAATTCAGTAAAAATATTAATATATACAGCTTGACAAACAGGCTTATCTTCTTGCATAATCACAATTAAAATTCGATTTCACAGACCAATGCTGAACTCTGGTGCAGCAGAAAAATAGCTAGGATTAAGATTAGTAAATGGAAAACGGCGAAAGAGAGTGAAGCTCACCGGCTGAAAGGCTTCACCGTCCACTTGACCATTGAACCTGCCTTATGAGCTGTTAGGAAAACCTAAACGCAGCCCCGGCGTTATCGGGTTTGAGATGCCTTTTCAAAATATGGCAGCGGCTAATCGGACGCAGCACATCTGTTAGAAGAGGCAATGAAGGTGGTACCGCGGAAGCAAAGTCTTTTCGTCCTTTACTGGATGGAAAGGCTTTTTTTTTATTTTTCAAATCATAGGGCCGGTCTAAGGAGCAATTATTTTATAAGGAGGAATATCAAATGAAAAAATTGGCTGTTGTCGGAGCTGGATCCATGGCAGAAGCATTAATATCCGGAATAATTGAAAGCCAGCTTATTACCGGGGAAAACATTTGGGTAACAAATAAATGCAATAAAGAAAAACTGCAATCCATAAAAAAAGCTTACGGGGTTCAGGCAACATATGACCTCAGCGAGCTGTTCAAAGGAGCTGAAGCTGTTATTTTAGCCATGAAGCCAAAAGATGCAGCTGATGCCATCACACTCATCAAGCCTTATTTAAAAACAGAAATGCTGGTCATCTCTGTATTGGCCGGCATCTCCATAGAAAGCATTGAACTATTGTCTGAAAGAAAGCTTTCTGTCGTAAGGACCATGCCAAACACATCGGCGGCAGTCGGCAAATCAGCAAGTGCTTTATCAGTCAATGAAAGAGTGACAAAACAACAAATGAAGCTTGTAAAAGATATGTTTGAAACTGTCGGAATCGCTGCGTTTGTAGAGGAAGCACAGCTGGATGCGGTGACAGGCCTGTCAGGAAGCGGCTCTGCGTATATCTACTATCTTGCGGAAGCGATGGAGAAAAGCGCCCAAGAAATCGGGCTTGAAAAAGAAATGGCCAAAGACTTCATCATTCAAACGCTGATTGGAGCTGCCGAAATGCTTGCAAAGTCAGCAAAAGAGCCGCAGCAGCTTAGGAAAGAAGTAACAAGTCCTGGCGGGACAACAGAAGCTGGCGTTAGAGTTCTTGAAGAGAATGGTGTCCAAAAGGCCTTTATTGAATGCATCAAGGAAGCAACGGCCAAATCCAAATGCCTTGGCCATTCCTTTACCAGCAAGGTTAAAATCCAGCAGCATTCTTAAGTGCATGTTCTTTTCCATTTAGTTTAACGCCTGTTATACTTAATATTTAGAAAATCAAAACAAGGAGGCATAAGAATGGAAACGAAACTTTTCTCTCCTTTTACCATAAAAGGAGTCACATTGAAAAATAGAATTGTCATGGCACCAATGTGCATGTATTCAAGCCATAATGAAGACGGCATAATCCAAAACTGGCACAGAACACACTATACAAGCAGAGCTGTAGGCCAGGTAGGATTAATTATCCTTGAAGCGACTGCTGTAACTCCACAGGGCCGTATATCCCCTCAGGATCTGGGAATATGGAGTGATGATCATATCGCCGGGTTAAAAGAACTGACTGATTTAATGAAGGAACATGGTGCCGCAACAGGAATTCAGCTAGCACATGCCGGCAGGAAAGCTGCAGTTGAAGGGGAAATTCTTGCCCCATCAGCCATTGCGTTCAATGAAAAAATGAAAAAGCCAAAAGAAATGACAAAAGAAGAAATCGCTGAAACTGTCGATGCTTTTAAACAAGGTGCCCAAAGAGCGAAAAAGGCTGGCTTTGATGTAATAGAAATTCATGGAGCACACGGCTATTTAATCAATGAGTTCCTTTCGCCGCTTAGCAATAAACGCACGGATGAATATGGAGGTTCAGCTGAAAACCGTTATCGATTCCTGCGCGAGGTCATTGAAGCAATTAAAGCTGTTTGGGACGGCCCATTATTTGTAAGAGTTTCAGCACATGATTACCATGAAGAAGGTTTAACTGCAGAGCATTATGCTAAACTGGCCGAATGGATGAAGGAGCAAGGAATAGACCTTATTGACGTTAGCTCCGGTGCTGTGGTACCAGCAAGAATACATAGCTATCCAGGCTATCAGGTCAGATTTTCCGAAACAATTAAAGAGGGTGCAAACATCCAGACTGGCGCTGTCGGCTTAATTACATCCGGATTGCAAGCTGAAGAAATACTCCAAAATGAGCGGGCAGACTTAATTTTCATCGCACGGGAATTGCTCCGAGATCCTTATTGGCCTCGTACAGCAGCAAGAGAACTGGGTGTTTCCATCGAACCGCCTAAACAGTATGAGCGCGGCTGGATCTAAATAGGGATGGGGTTTTCACAACCATCCCTTTTTCTATTAAAATATCTGTAAAGAATCTAGAAATACAATGATAATAACGAATGGCACCACATAGCGAAGAAGGAAGTGCCACGCGAAAAAAATGCCATTCAGTGATTTTGAACCTTGAATTAATTCATTTTTCAGCAAGTCCTTCTTCATTTTATATGAAACGAAAATGGAAATAAGCAAGGCACCTGCCGGCATGAGAATATTGCTTACAAGAAAATCGGCACTGTCAAAAATAGTTTTTCCGAATATCAGAATATCTGATAAACTGCTGAAGGATAGTGCAGACGGAATGCCGGCAATAAAGATAGCCAATCCAGTCAGCCAGGCAGCGCGGGTTCTGCCCTTCCCTTTTGTACTTGTTAAGGCAGCTACCACAATTTCAAGCATAGAAAAAGCTGATGTTAAGGTAGCAAATAAGAATAATGCAAGGAATAAAAGCAAAAATACTCTTCCAAACAGGATTTGATCGAACACAGATGGAAGGACAATAAACAGTAAACCAGGCCCTGCCGCAGGTTCAAATCCCAGGGAAAAAACTGCCGGAAAAATTGCCAGGCCGGCCAGGATTGAGATAAATAAGTTCATCCCGACAACAGAAAATGCTGGCTGCAGAAGACTTTCTTTTTTAGATAGGTAAGAACTGTATGTCACCATAACCGAAACCCCAACACTTAATGAGAAGAATGATTGCCCCATGGCATAAAGAACCGTTTCTGAAGTTAAACCTGAAAAATCAGGCTTCAAAAAGAAAGTTACACCATCCATTGCATTTTCAAGCGTTAAAGAACGGGCGATCAAAACAATAAATAATAAGAACAGGGCTGGCATCAGAATTTTGCTGACCTGCTCAATGCCTTTCTGAATCCCTTTCGCCACAACTAAAATCGTTATAAATAAAAAGATACCCTGGGCTGCTACGACAGATACAGAATCTGACACAGAGTTGCCAAATAGCGCCTCATAGTCTCCCGCATCATTAATAGTGCCTGTCACTCCATACACCAGATACTTTAGAACCCAGCCGCCAATGACACTATAAAAAGATAAAAGCAGAAAACAGGTGAACACACCCAGATAGCCAATCCAGTGCCATTTAGATCCCGGAGCAATATCCTTATATGCTGAGATTGCTTCTTTTCCAGTGCTGCGTCCAATCACAAACTCCCCTAGCAAAAGCGGAAAACCAATTAAGATAGAAAATAATAGAAATAATAACATGAATGCTCCGCCGCCGCTTGTTCCTGCAACATACGGAAGCTTCCAGATTGCCCCAAGTCCTATTGCCGAGCCGGCCGATGCTAAGATAAAGCCAATCTTCGATGACCACTGTTCATTTTGCTGCATGATTTTACCTCCCACAAATATTTACAAGAAGAAAGTATATAGTTTTGAACTTTGATAACTGTCTAGCTCCAGGCACTATCGGCTTTCGGGTATAAGCGGATAAGCGGGAGCCTTTCGCTTTTCTAATAGAAACCGGTCGGATTTCCATTTCTGCAGCTGTTTTCCGAAAACAAAAAAAGCCACATTCTCCAAAAGGGACGCAAATTAAAATTCACGCGGTACCACCCTTTTTGAAAGCATGTGACTTTCCACTCGAAATATAACGGATTAACCGTCTTTTCCGCTGACGTGCAGAAAAGAAAAGCTCCAAGGTGAAATTCATCTTATCTTTGTGCCAGTTTCCACCATACACTGGCTCTCTAAGAACAGGGAGATAAGACTTAATAAAATCTTTTCATAGCTTTTTAAATATAATGTTTTAAGTGTGATTATAGTATGGTTACAGCAAACCGTCAATGCCAAATTTAAAAATTCAATTTTACCGAACTTTATTTTTCGTTCCAGATCCGTTTCCACACAGCACTCTCATTACTTACTTGAATCTCAAAAACATCCGGATTGCTCATCTCCATAAGATGGCCATAACCCACACGTTCATCGAAATAGCGAAGCAATAAGGTTGATAAATTCCCATGGCTAACCAGCACGATATGGTCTTCATTAGAAGAAATCAGCTCCTTCAGAAGAGAAGCAGCCCGCTCTATGCCGGACGTGAGGGATTCACCCCCTTCAAAAACAAGTTCAAAGTCCGAAAAACTTTGCTTTAGCTTCTCTTGCCAATTACCAAACAAAGTAGAACTCAACACTCTTTCCCCCAAACGGGTTTCCTCAATAATCTCCAGGTTTCTGGATTCTGCAAGCGGCCGGATTGTTTCAATAGCCCGCACAAAAGGACTGGAATAAATATGGTTAATTTCTTTGCCTTTAAAGTAGTCCGCCAGCTTCAGTGCCTGTTCCTTCTCGATGGCGGTCAAATTGGCGGAGATGGGCTGTCCCTCTGCTTCTGCATGACGCACAATATAAACTGTTTTCATTTAATCCATCTCCCTTTTAACAAACGGTATGTGGATCTCTTTGAAGTCCTCGGCAATTTCTGTATTTGGAAAAATCGATTGTGATTCCTTAACAAGGTTTGCCCAATCAGAGCGCTCATATCTTGAACTAATATGATTCAGGCAAAGCTTCTTGGCATTCGCTTTTTGAGCGACTTTGGCCGCTTGAATAGTCGTCGAGTGGAAATAATCATAGGCAAGCTTTTCTTCTCCCTGCGAGAAAGTTGCTTCATGAATAAGCAAATCAGCATCTGCTGCCAAATCAACTGCTGCATCGCAAATACGGGTATCGCCAAGAACCGTGATGATTCTCCCCTTTTGGGCAGGGCCAAGGAAATCACCTGCTGTTATAATTCGCCCGTTTTCGAATTCAATATCTTCACCATTCTTAATTTTTTTATAAACCGGACCGGGTTTTACACCTGCTTCGGCAAGCTTATCAGCCAGCAAGGTACCCGGCAGATCCTTTTCTGTTATCCGATATCCATAAGAAGGTATTCCATGCTGCAGCAAACGGGATTCCACTTTAAAACCTTCATCTTCAAAAATAACACCCCCACTAATTTCAGCGATTTTTAAAGGGTATTTAAGATAAGTACCGCTGACAGAGAGCGAGACTTCAACATATTTCTTAAGCCCCTTTGGCCCGTAAAGGGTTACCTCTGTATCGCCGCCCTGGAACGAGCGGCTTGACAATAAGCCGGGCAAACCGTAAATATGATCACCATGCAAGTGGGTAATAAAAATTTTCTCAATCCTTCTCGGTTTAATGCTTGTATGTAAAATTTGATGCTGAGTAGCCTCCCCACAGTCAAAAAGCCAGATGCTTCCTCTCTCTTCAAGAAGTTTTAAAGCCATAGAAGAAACATTGCGGAGCTTTGCCGGAATTCCCGCTCCCGTCCCTAAGAAAAAAACATCCATTATTTAATGCCCCTTTCAAGCCGATTATGCTGAGTGCCAGGTTTTTTCATCAACTGATCATGCACTTTGCAGCACAACTGGCTATATGAAAATGATATGAAACTGACAGCAGGCTTCATTGTACTGTAAACTGTCTTGTTCAGTAGTACTTTCACTATATCATAGAGGCTCTGAATTCTCTTTTAAATCATTTTGATTTTGTGCCATTTGATTGGATAGTTACACCTCTTTAGAAGGAAACTATTTGTAGAGTGCATACATAATATTTGCGAAAACAGCCTTAAACAGATAAAATTTTATATTTGTACAGGTGTTTTTAGCAGTGCAGCATATCAGCATACCGAAAACTGCGGGTGGACGCTTGGAAGTCCAGCCATACATACAGAATTTATGTCGAAGAGAGGTTCTAGAATCGTGAAAGTAAACGAAAAGCCAACCGCATTAATAATGATATTTGGAGCAACGGGAGATTTGGCGAAAAGAAAATTATTTCCGTCGCTTTACCGTTTGTACCGGAAAGGCAAGCTATCTGAACGCTTTGCGGTAATTGGGATTGCCAGAAGGTCCCTTTCAAATGATGAGTTTCAGGCGAGTGTAAAAACGTCTGTTGAGTCTGCCATTAAAGACAGCAGAAAATTGGAGGATTTTGTTTCGCATTTTTACTACCATTCACATGATGTAACAGATTCAAGCTCCTACCTGGCTTTAAAAAATATGGCAGAAGAGCTTGATACACATTATTCTCTGAAAGGGAATCGTATTTTTTATTTGGCTATGGCACCTGAGTTTTTCGGTACAATCGCGGAACATCTAAAAGCAGATAGTCTGACTGATGTTGATGGCTTTAAGCGGCTTGTAATCGAAAAGCCATTTGGCCATGATCTGGAATCAGCCAAGCAGCTGAACAAACAAATCAGAAAAGCCTTCTCTGAAAATGAAATTTATCGAATTGACCATTATCTAGGGAAGGAAATGGTCCAAAACATTGAGGTCATCCGTTTTGCCAATGCGATTTTCGAGCCTTTATGGAACAACCGCTATATCTCCAATATTCAGGTTACTTCAAGCGAGGTACTGGGTGTTGAAGAACGCGGACGCTATTATGAAAAAAGCGGTGCTCTTCGGGATATGGTGCAAAATCACATGATGCAAATGGTCGCTCTTCTTGCAATGGAACCGCCGATCCGCCTGACTACGGATGAAATCAGGTCTGAGAAAGTTAAGGTGCTAAGAGCCATGCGCCCTCTGGAGGGGGAACAGGTTAAAGAATACTTTGTACGCGGACAATATGGCAAAGGACTGATGGATGGAAAAGAGGTTCCAGGTTATCGTGAGGAGCAGATGGTCGATACACAGTCCAATACGGAAACATTTGTGGCAGGCAAACTGATGATTGACAACTTTCGCTGGGCAGGCGTGCCAATCTACATTCGTACAGGTAAAAGAATGGCCGCGAAATCAACTAAGATTGTCATCCAATTCAAGGATATACCGATGAACTTATACTATCAGACTGAGCAAACGTTAAACCCGAATCTGCTTGTCATCCATATTCAGCCTGAAGAAGGCATTACCCTTTATTTAAATGCCCAAAAATCAGGACAGAGCATGGAAGCTACACCAGTTAAGCTAAACTTTGCCAATAAAGGCATCGACGGAATGAACACCCCAGAAGCATATGAACGGCTTTTATATGATTGCATGCGCGGAGACGCAACAAACTTCACGCATTGGGATGAAGTTGCCCTTTCATGGAGCTTTGTTGATAAAATTTCAGATGTTTGGGAGAATACAAAAGAAGAAAGTTTCCCTAACTATGAATCCGGTAAAATGGGACCAAAGGAAGCGAATCAGCTGCTTGAAAAAGACGGCTTCTACTGGTGGCCTGTTACAGACCTTGATGTAGAAGAGTGTTAAAGAAGGAAAACCCCTGCTGTGTGGCAGGGGTTTTTATATATGTAAAGGATTTAGGAATTTTGAAAGAGCCAGATAGGGTGTGTGCCATCTTTAGTATGGTATCTAGAATTCTTTATGGGAACCTTCCACGGAGCTTCCTCTTTATTGACGCCTATTTCATAGGCGAACATACCGGCATTTCTATTCTGGATTGGATGCAATGATCCCTTCGTAACTGGCATCTTTCTCCTTTTACTTAAACGAAACACAGCGCCTCACGGACGCTGTGTTTCGCTTTTATTCTATCCAGTTCGTATGGAAAATGCCTTCTTTATCTATACGCTGATAGGTATGTGCACCAAAGTAATCCCGCTGCGCCTGGAGAAGATTCGCAGGCAACGTTTCAGTTCGGTAGCTGTCATAGTAGGACAAAGCTGCAGAGAAGCAAGGTACAGGTATTCCGTTCTTTACAGCCACACTGATGATTTCACGTGTCGCATCCTGATAGCTCTCCACAATTTCCTGGAAATAAGGATCTAGAAGGAGGTTCTTCAGGCCGGTCTCACGGTCATATGCTTCCTTAATTTTCTGAAGGAATTGAGCGCGGATGATGCAGCCGCCGCGGAAGATCATGGCGATATCACCGTATTTCAAATCCCAGCCATATTCTTCGGATGCCGCTCTCATTTGTGCAAATCCTTGTGCATATGAGCAGATTTTGCTCATATAAAGGGCTTTGCGCACACTTTCAATAAAAGCTTTTTTATCGCCCGTGAATTCTGCTTCAGCAGGGCCGCGAAGAACCTTGCTTGCATGAACGCGCTCCTCTTTCATCGCGGAAATAAAGCGTGCAAATACCGACTCTGTAATGATTGGAAGCGGAACGCCAAGATCCAATGCACTTTGGCTTGTCCACTTGCCAGTTCCTTTTTGGCCAGCTGTGTCAAGGATGACATCTACAAGCGGCTTTCCTGTTTCATCATCTTTTTTTGTAAAGATATCCGCTGTAATTTCAATCAGATAGCTGTCAAGCTCACCATTTTTCCAATCGGCAAATACTTCATGAAGCTCGTCAGCAGTCAACCCAAGCATATGCTTTAAAAGGAAATAGGATTCAGAAATGAGCTGCATGTCACCATATTCGATTCCGTTATGAACCATTTTCACATAATGTCCAGCCCCATCCGGACCGATATAGGTAGTGCAGGCTTTGCCATCAACTTTTGCTGAAATATCTTTAAAAATAGGGGCCACAAGTTCATATGCTTCCTTTTGTCCGCCTGGCATGATGGAAGGTCCTTTTAAGGCGCCCTCTTCTCCGCCGGATACACCTGTACCGATGAAGTGGATGCCAAGCTCGCTTAGCTCCTTGTTGCGGCGCTGTGTATCCACAAAGAATGTATTTCCTCCATCAATAAGGATATCGCCTTTCTCCAATAGAGGCTTCAGCTGTTCAATTGTCGCATCTGTCGGGCCGCCCGCTTTTACCATAAGCATGATTTTGCGCGGCTTCTCCAAAGAGTCAACAAACTCCTCAATTGTATATGTACCTTTAAAGTTTCTGCCTTCAACTTCTTTAAGCATTTCATCTGTTTTTTCACTCGAGCGATTATAAACGGATACTGTGTACCCTCTGCTTTCAATATTCATGGCAAGATTTTTGCCCATCACCGCTAATCCGATAACACCAAACTGTGATTTTGTCATCTTCTACAACTTCCTTTCTAACCTTTATGATGCGTCAAACTTATTGTTCAAAAGGAGAACATTATTTAAGGACTTGATGAACTTTTCATTAAAAAGAATCCACTATACTTTAGCAAGATTCCTGTCATTGTTCAACTTTCCTGTCTTAGTTTTGCATATTATCGCATGAAAAACTCATGAATTATCATCTTTTTCTTCGATTTTCTTCTTTGCGCGACTGTTTTGCAAAAAGTCTTTATTAAAACTGGTATCTGTACCGATCCTCGGACCGGCCATTTTCGCTTCCGATAGAGACCCTGCGTGGTCGATTATTTTGCTTCCATATTTTTTTCGCAAAAGGTCCATCGTTTGAAAAAGAGGCTCTTTTTTGGCATCTTTTTCGTAACTGAACAGATCCAGCTGTTTGACAGCCTGCTGCGGTTGGACCAAATTTGTCCCTGCGATTCCGATGAGACGTACTGCATTTCCGTTCCAATGCTTGATAAAAAGCTCCTTTGCCATTGTAAAGATTTCATCTTCCTGCTGAATGGGATTTTTCAGCTTTCGGCTTCTTGTAATGGTTTTTCGATCCTTATACCTGATCGTAATGCCCAATGAAGCAGCCAGCACCTTTTTCCTCTTCAGCCTGGAAGAAACTTGTCCTGCCAATTTTTCAAAAACATTCAGGAGCTCTCTTTGATTGGATACATCTCTTGGCAATGTTGTCGAATTGCCCACGCTTTTAAATTCTGCTGCTGAATCCGGATCAACTTTTCTGTTATCAGTTCCGTTTGCTTTTTGCTTTAATCGAAGCCCATTGATGCCTAAAGATGCTTTTAACTGCAATTCATTTGCTCGCGCTAACTCGCCAATAGTAGTAATTTTAAGATTACGGAGTTTTTCTCCGGTTTTCGTGCCGACACCGTGCATTTCTTCCACTTCCTTCGGCCAAAGAATACGAGGGACATCTCTTTTACGAAGAACCGTAATTCCCATCGGCTTTTTCATATCTGATGCCATTTTGGCTAAAAACTTATTGGGTGCAATCCCAATGCTGCAGGGCAGATCCATTTGCTGAAAAATCTGCTTTTGAATAGTTTCGGCAATTTTCAAAGGACTTCCGTACTCATAGCTGTCGGTAATATCCAAATAGCCTTCATCAATCGATACCGGCTCAACAAGCGTTGTATATTCCCGCAAAATATCAAACATCCCTATAGAAGCTTCACGATATCTATCAAAATTAGGTTTCATAATAATCAGCTGCGGGCAGAGCTTTTTAGCTTCCCAAAGAGGCATGGTAGTTTTAACGCCATAGCGTCTTGCCTCGTAGCTGCATGTGACAATAATTCCCCTGCGCTCCTCCGGATTGCCCGCAATAGCGAGCGGCTTCCCCTTTAATGATGAGTCATATGCCATCTCAACCGAAGCATAAAAACTATTCATATCAACATGGAGAATAACTCTCCCATTTTTCGGATACATTTGTTTCATGCCGGCACTTCCCTGTCAAAAATGATCTTGTTCTATTTTAACAGAATCGCTCTGTTTTCATCACGTGATGGCTATTCTAAGATATGGAAAAGCAGAGAATATTAATTTCTCTGCTTTCGTTCTTTCCTATACGGTTGTTTGCTGCGTTTTCATATATTCTTTTATTTCCCGGATGCCTTCAAGAGATTCTACTAGCCTGGATGGGTCAATTAATGTAATTAGCCTCTCATCCATATTGGCTACACCGGTGAAATAGTTTGTCTTCTGATAAGCAATTAAGCCGGGCTGTTTCAGGTTTTCTGAGGAAATATCCAGAATCTCTCTAGCTTCATTCACAAGAATTGCAAATGAAAGCTCTTCAGTTTGCAGCACTATCATTCTTGATGTTTCATCTGCCTGAAGTGGTCGGCTGTATAAAATGTTTTCAAAATCTGCAGCTGGAATTAGCTCACCTCTTACTTTGGCAATTCCTTTTACATAAATCGGCAAATTCGGTATCGGTGTGATGCCTTCCATTTTTTCAATTGATATGACAAAAGGAATCGGAACCGCATATTCCTCATTCCCAACCCTGAAAACAACCACTTTATTAATAGCAGTCATTCCATCCCCCTCCTTGGGTGACACTTGTATAAAATTAATATATCATAGCCATAATTTTCTAACTAGTCCAGATGTACTATACCTGCAAATAATAAACCAAAAAAAGAACCCCTAAAGGGTCCCTTTCAAATCATTGTGCTGACACTTCTTCAATTATAGCAATGACCATCTCAGCCAGTTTATTTAATTCTTCAATTGGCATGCGCTCATTTGTTGTATGGATTTCTTCATACCCTACTGCAAGGTTGACTGTCGGGATGCCAAAGCCGGCAATCACGTTGGCATCACTGCCGCCGCCGCTATGAAGCAGTTCAGAACTTCGGCCTATTTTTGCAGCCGCTTTGCGTGCTACTTCAACGACATGGTCGCCTTCGCCAAATTTAAAGCCAGGGTACATAACCTGCACATCCACTTCAGCTTTGCCGCCCATTTCTTCAGCAGCACTTTCAAAAGCTTCTTTCATTTTCGCTACTTGCTGTTCCATTTTTTCAGGAATTAATGAACGTGCTTCTGCTAAAATAGCAACGTGGTCACACACGATATTCGTCTGCTGTCCGCCTTCAAAACGCCCAATATTAGCCGTAGTTTCTTCATCAATGCGGCCTAACGGCATTCTCGAGACCGCTTTCGCTGCCATTGTAATAGCAGAAATACCCTTCTCAGGTGCTACACCAGCATGTGCCGTTTTCCCAAGAATAGCTGCTTTTACTTTCGCTTGTGTTGGAGCGGCAACAATTATATTTCCGACTTTACCGTCACTGTCCAGTGCATAGCCAAACTTTGCTTTAACGAGTGAAGGATCAAGCACCTTTGCTCCAACCAAACCGGATTCTTCACCAACAGTAATAATGAACTGGATCGTTCCATGGGCGATATTCTGCTCTTTCAGGACCTTAACAATTTCAAGCATAACCGCAAGGCCAGCCTTGTCGTCAGCACCTAGAATCGTTGTTCCGTCTGTCACAACATAGCCGTCCTTAATAGATGGCTTAATTCCTTTTCCAGGGACGACCGTATCCATATGGGAAGTGAAATAAATTGTTTCTGCTCCCTCTTTTGTTCCCTGAAGAGTACAAATCAGGTTGCCTGCGCCATGGCCTGTTTGGTCAGTTGTATCATCTTCGTAAACCTCAATCCCGAGATCTCTGAATTTTTTCTTTAAAACTTTCGCAATTTGAGCTTCATGTTTGGTTTCAGAGTCAATCTGCACGAGTTCCAAAAATTCATTCAACAAACGTTCTTCATTAATCATTTATGTATAAACCTCCAAATTTAAGCTTACTTAGCAAGTATAACTCCAAAATATTAGCACAGCAAATCAGGAATCTATTAAAGCGGGATATTTCCATGCTTTTTATGAGGCCTGTTTTCTCTTTTATTGCGCAGCATTTCAAGTGCCTGAATGATCTTAATTCTTGTTTCGCGGGGATCTATGACATCATCCACCATGCCCCTGCTTGCTGCCACATACGGATTGGCAAACTTTTCTCTGTACTCCTCAATTTTTTGCGCTCTGGTAGCCTCAGGATTTTCACTGTTTTCGATTTCACGTGCAAAAATAATATTTGCGGCACCTTGAGGACCCATTACAGCTACTTCGGCATTGGGCCATGCAAATACGAGATCTGCGCCAATGGATTTACTGTTCAAGGCAACATAAGCTCCCCCGAATGCTTTTCTTAAAATAACAGTAAGCTTTGGTACCGTCGCTTCCGAGTATGCATATAGAATTTTTGCCCCGTGTCGGATTATGCCGCCATGCTCCTGCTTAACTCCCGGGAAAAAGCCTGTAACATCCTCAAAAGTAATAAGAGGGATATTAAAGGAATCACAGAACCGAATAAATCTTGATGCCTTATCTGAAGAATCAATATCAAGGCCCCCTGCCATTACCTTCGGCTGATTGCAGACAAGTCCTACCGTCTCACCCTTTATTCTGGCTAGTCCGACTACAATATTTTTAGCAAAGTCACGCTGCACTTCCATGAAAGTATCCGCATCAACCACCTGCTCAATGACTTTCCTGACATCGTATGGACGAAGGGCATCAAAAGGGATGGCATCTGTTAAATCAGGACGGTAATCATCCTCTTCATTTCTTTTATCCCTTGGCGGTTTTTCCTCATTGTTTTGCGGCAGGTAGCTCAATAGCCTGCGCACTTGCTCAATAACTTCCTCTTCTGACTCCCCTCTAAAGTGTGCGTTGCCGCTGATGGTATTATGCACCTTGGCGCCGCCGAGGTCTTCAGGCGAAATTTTTTCACCGGTGACGGTTTCAATTACCTTGGGGCCAGTGATGAACATCTGGCTTGTCTTTTCAACCATGAATACAAAATCGGTAATCGCAGGAGAATATACCGCACCCCCTGCACAAGGACCCATGATAACAGAGATCTGCGGAATCACTCCAGAGTATATCGAATTCCGGTAGAAGATATGACCGTATCCATCCAATGAAACAACGCCTTCCTGGATTCTTGCACCGCCGGAATCATTCAAGCCTACAAATGGAGCTCCATTTTCAGCTGCCAAATCCATGACATTCGCAATCTTCTTCGCATGCATCTCCCCAAGCGCCCCTCCAAATACGGTAAAGTCCTGAGAGAATAAGAAGATTGGCCTTCCGCTGATTTTTCCATAGCCAGTCACAACACCGTCACCCGGACCTTTTTGGTTTTCCAATCCAAAATCGGTGCTGCGATGTTCAATAAATGGATTCAGCTCCACAAAGGTTCCGGGATCTACTAATAAATCAATCCTTTCACGGGCAGTTAGCTTCCCTTTTTCATGCTGTTTCTGAATGCGCTCATCTCCGCCGCCAAGTTCAACTTCCCTGCGGCGGTCGTATAGTTCATTAATTTTTTCATAGATGTCTGCCATACTTTATTTCAATCCTTTCTTTTCGCAAAATTCATATAGAATGCCGCCAGTTGACTTTGGATGCATAAAAGCTACCTGTGCACCGCCTGCTCCAGGCTTTGGTTCATCCCCCAGCATTTTGATTCCTTTCTCTTTCATTACTTTAATTCGATCCTGAATGCTATCAACACCCAAGGCCACATGGTGGAGGCCTTCTCCACGCCTTTCAATAAATTTGGCGATCGGGCTTTCCTGGCTGGTCGGCTCCAATAACTCCAGCTTCGTTTCACCCGCTTTTATAAAAGCAACCTTTACTCCCTGGCTCTTTACTTCCTCAATGCCAAGGAATTCGAGCTGCAGAGTTTCTGTATAAAATGGAAGCGCTTCATCTAAAGACCTGACAGCAATTCCGATATGATCTACCTTCTTAATCACTTCTTTCCCTCCTTTAAATGTCGAATGCCTGTTTTTTTCCCTAAAAAGGGCAATCTTAAGGTCTATTCATTAACTATTCGTTAAAAATGTCGAAATTCCTTTTAAAAATTGAGCGGTTGTTCAATTTGATTATTCTTAGTAAAATAATATTAAGAATTTGGACGAGGAGGCATAGAATGTCGAATAAAAAGCTGTTGAAAGTGGTTGTCTATTTAATGATATTTGCGATGCTTGCTTCTACGCTCATTATGGGTATGGCGATGTTTTTTTAATAAAAATAGGCGAGATACCAGCAAGAAGCGTTTTCTGGCATTATCTTTTGATCTGACAACTTTTAGATTATATCTGGCACATTTTCTGTTTTATCAAGTATGTTTTGGGTTTTGTCTAACATGCTTACTTATTTATCTGGCACAAGTAAATTTCATTCAGCATTTGCAACAATCTGGCTTGCATTTATCCATAATACAATAAAAGGCTGCAACTTTTAGATGCAGCTTTTTATCGTTTTAGAATTCCTCTTTCTATTGCCCCGTACTTCATGCCAAGCTCTTCAAAGCTTTGAGAGGAAGTAACAACTAAGATCCTTGTCCCAATCGGCACAAAATCATAAAGAGATTCCACAGCCTCGTTCTGCATCCTGATACACCCCTGGGAGACGTATTTGCCAATGGAAGAGGGATCATTCGTTCCATGAATACCGTAAATTCTCCCATCTGTATCAGCTGCATTAAAGCCGATCCACCTTGTTCCCAGCGGATTTTTTGGATCTCCTCCCTTAATATCTTTTTTCCTGTAGTAGGGGTCAGCAGCCTTTACGGTTACTGTAAAAAGACCTTCAGGGGTAAGATCCTCCGTCTTTCCGGTTGTAGCTGCTGTAACGATCTGTATCTTATTATCCTGAATAAACGCTACTTCATTTATTTTTTTATTTACGATTAGAAATGGATCCCCCGGCAGCGGATTGGGTCCCAGCGGCCAGATAGGGGAAAAAGCAAAAAGCATAATTGCTGCTGCAGCAAACTTAAGCATGCAAAATCACGCTCCCGTTCATTTCCGTTAGTTTGCTTCAGTATGCTTGCTTTGATTCATCTTGCGATCCTAAGTCCTTTGAATGAACTTTTAATAATCAGGTATCGTTCCATTTCTTTAACAAAATGAAGGAGCGCAGCCCGTGCTTCAAATTCCTCCCTTGTCTTCGGCAGCTCCATATCTTCAAAACAAATCTTCATCCGATAGAGCTTTTCAAGGAATTGTATGGCCGTATTTCCTGGATGGATATGTTCAGACAGTTCTTCTATAAAATCAGCGATCATTTCTCCCTGCTCCACAGTAAGTGAAATGGACGTTACACTTGGAAGGACGCGCTCGATTATTTCGAATTGCTTTTCCCGCATCTTAAAATAGTTATAGTAAAGATCATCATTTCTTAGAAAGTGATTTTCCACCTCCCTAAAAGCAAGTGTCTTTGCTTCATTAATAAGTTCTATTGTTTCAGTAATTTCTTTGCCATCCCAAGTGCTTTCATTCGTGCGCAAATAAAGGACAATTTCATCAAAAATGATTTTAAAGTTTTCTTCGATTTGAAGACGGTACTCCCTTAACTTCGTTTCAAGGCTGGGCATGTAGAGATTGGCCACAAGTGCCACTCCGATGCCAACAGTAATGATCCCCAATTCGTTCACCAGAAGTTCCTTTGTTACATCTCCAGCAGAATAAATATGTAAAATAATAACAGAGCTTGTAACAATTCCATCACTAACCTTCAGCATAACCGCTGCAGGAATAAAAAATAGAAGCAGCAGGCCGATTACAAGCGGATGGTAGGCAAGACCCTCAAAGAAAAGAGAAGAGAAAACCATTGCCATTAAACAGGCAAAAAAACGTTCCCAGGAAGCATGAAGTGATTTTTTTTTCGTTACTTTTATGCAAAGAATGGTCAAAATGCCTGCTGAAACGAAATTGTCAAGCTGCAGCATCTGTGCAATCATGATGCTTATGGAAGTACCCAATGCAGTTTTAATTGTTCTGTAGCCGATTTTATACTTCATATATGTCTAGCTCCTATGTCATTCGCCAATTTTAATTCCTTTCCATATTATAACAGCAAAGAAGATGATCACTTTGATCATCTCCTCCATAAGCATATATCGGTTACAGCATCTTTTGCAAGAAATCCCTTGCGCGCTCACTGGCAGGATTTGAAAAGAACTCTTTAGGTCCAGCATCCTCAACAAGCACACCACCATCAAGAAAGAGAACACGGTCTGCTACTTCACGCGCAAATCCCATTTCATGGGTTACAATTGCCATCGTCATCCCGGTGTGGGCGAGGGCCTTCATGACCTCTAGTACCTCCTTTACCATTTCTGGATCGAGCGCAGATGTTGGCTCGTCAAAAAGCATGACATCAGGCTGCATGGAAAGGGCTCTCGCAATCGCAACCCTTTGTTTCTGTCCTCCGGATAATCGATTGGGATATTCATGAGCTTTAGCGGATAATCCAACTTTCCCCAGTAACTCAAGACCGTTTTTTTCAGCTTCCTGCTTTGAAATCCCCTTCACCTTTACTGGTGCATACGTAAGGTTTTGCAGCACCGTTTTATGAGGAAATAAGTGAAAGTGCTGAAAAACCATCCCCACATTCTGGCGAACCTTCATGATGTTGGTGCTTTTATCTGTAATATCCTGCCCATTAATGAGAATCCGTCCATTTGTTGGTGTTTCCAGCAGATTGATGCAGCGAAGGAATGTTGACTTCCCTGAACCAGATGGACCAATAATCGCAACCACCTCTCCATCCTTAATGGTGGTTGTTATTCCTTGAAGTACTTCCAGTCTTCCAAAACTTTTATGCAAATTTTCGACTTTAATCACTGCGTCTCATTCTCCTTTCAATCCCTTTGCCGAGTAAAGTCAGGATCATGACCATAATATAATAGATTAAACCTGCAATCAGAATCGGTTCAAAATAAGAAAACTTCTCGCCGCCGACAATATAAGCCCGGCGCATGACATCTGTAACACCGATAACCGTCACGATTGCTGATTCCTTAGTAAGGGTAATAAACTCGTTCATTAAAGCTGGCAAAATATTTTTCATCGCTTGCGGAAGAATGATATCCATCATTGCCGGCCTGTATGGAACACCTAATGCCATTGCTGCTTCACTTTGCCCTTTATCGACTGCTAAGATGCCTGCCCGGATAATTTCAGAAATATAGGCAGCGGAGTTAAGCCCAAAAGAAAGAATGGCAGCTGTTGATGGATCAATTTTATAGCCAATCAGCTGAGGAGATCCATAATAGATCAGCATCAGCTGAAGGACAAGCGGTGTCCCTCTGAAAACAGAAGTATATGCATCCGCAATCCATCCGAGAAATTTAAATCTGCTGATTTTAAAGAACGATAGTATGATGCCTAATGCAAATCCCAATATGCCAGCAAGGGAAACGATTTGGAGGGTAACCCCAATCCCCTTAAGTATATAAGGAAGGGAGGGAATGAATTGCTGAAAATCCAGATTCACTTTCTTTCCATCCTTTCTTAGTAAGTAATTTTTTTGTTTCCTGTAATTATAAAGCGCCCAAAGGAGAATGCCCTGGACGCCAATTCCCAATAAAATTAAACTTCCGTCAGCGGAGGACTTTCCCCCACTGATCGTTATTAAACCAAGCGGTTTTTACGGGCAGTCCCCCCGCCGGGAACCTGCTTTTGACTCGCAAACATTTGAAATGGGGATCCTGCCCGTTAATTGTGGAATAAAATTATTTATTATCAAACCATTTAACAATAATCTCTTCCAATTCGCCGTTTTCTTTCATCTTTATAAGTTCTGCATTAAATTCTTCAGTCAAATCGCTTTCTTTAGGAAAAGCAATTGCAGAGCCTGCCTCTTGTTCATCTTCTTCGATTGTAAAACCTGCAATCCCCTCATTCATTTCAAAATATCCTTTTGCAACAGTGTCTTCAATGATAGCAGCATCAAAACGGCCTGCTAAAATCTCCTGAATCAGTTCAGGGATGCGGTTGCGGTTTTCAACAGTCAAGTCTACTGTTTCAGCAATCTCTTCCGCTTTATCAGCTTGAATGGAAGCAAGCTGTACTCCCACTGTTTTGCCATTTAAATCTTCAAGCGATTCAATGCCGCTGTCTTTTTTCGATACAATCATATGGCTTGCTGTATAATACACATCACTGAAATCCACATTTTGTTTACGTTCGTCAGTTGGAGTCATACCCGCCAGTACAAAATCTACCTGGCTGGTTTCCAAAGCAGGAATCAACCCGTTAAAATCCATATCCTTCACTTGTACTTCATATCCAAGCTTCTCTGCTATCGCTTTAGCCAAATCGACATCAAACCCGATGATTTCTTCACCCTTTGCAGAATCTACATATTCGAAAGGAGGATAATCTGCTGAAGTCCCCATGATTAAGACTTCTTTATCCGCACCTTGTCCGCTAGATGAATCCTTTTCATCTGTCCCGCATGCAGCTAGGAAACCAACTAGAAGCATGCTGATGGCTGTCATGATGATTTTTTTCATTTTATTTCCCCCTAAAAATCTGAATAGTATCTATAAATTTATTAATAAATATTCACTAAAATGAATTTTAACACATTTTTATAATTATGCAATAAGATTTTTAAATAGTGGATTAAAATTTCATTATTCAGATAAATGCATATAAAAAAAGCCCAATTAACTAGGGCTTTCTTAAAGTATTCCTGATCTTATAGCTCTTCGCAATACTTCTCGTATGCATCCTGCAATTTTTGCACGACAGCCATCGGCTCGTTTCCTTCAATATCATGGCGTTCGATCATCGTGCATAATTTTCCATCTTTAAGCAGCGCAAAAGATGGTGAGGAAGGCGGATAGCCAGTGAAGTATGACCTCGCTTTTTCCGTTGCTTCTTTATCCTGTCCCGCAAACACAGTTACCAAGTGGTCTGGACGCTTATCATAATGCAAGGAATGAGCTGCTGCCGGACGGGCAATTCCGCCTGCACATCCGCATACGGAGTTGACCATTACAAGTGTAGTGCCTTTTTGGTTAAGGGCCTCATCTACTTCCCCGGGTGTTGTTAATTCTGTATAGCCAGCATGCACGATTTCCTGGCGGGCCTGTCTGACAACATCATTCATAAATAAGTTGAAATCCATATTCATGTACTATCGCTCCTCTGCAAAGTAAAGTTAATCACTATATACATAATACCAATACAGGAACAAAATTTACAAACAAGTCAATTTTTCGCTAATAAAAAGTTTAGCTTTCTTATATCGGGGTAAGATAAAAATACAGCTAGATCCATACCCCTAAACTCCCTAGATTCGCCAGTGCCTAATAGGCACTGGCCATTTTTTTGCAAATGCACTGACTGCTTATGTCCACGAGGGGGTAGGCTGCTTGCGCTAGACAGTTATCGACGTTCAAAATATTAAACTTTCTTTCTCTAGAAACAATAGCTGCCCTCTTTGGGGCAGCCTACTTTCTACTTTTTTGAATAAACGTTAAATAACTCTTCAACAGCTGATGTAACTGTCCGATTTCCGGAAATGACCTCGTTCTCCATTTGCGGAAGAAGCGGCTTTACATCGGGATGATAGAAAAAACTGAATTGCAGCTGGTCCATGATCATCGAGTGAATCCATTGTTTTGTCTGCAATCTTCTTCTTTCCTCTAAAATTCCTGAGTTCTTGGTTATTTCTAAAAACTGATTGATTACGCTCCAAATCTCAGGAATGCCCTCATTTAACACAGAAGAACAGGTATAAGCTTTTGTTCGCCATCCTTTTGTGGCTGGCTGAAGGAAATGCAGAATGCGATTGTATTCAGCTTTCGTTTTTTCGGCCAATTTTTTATTATTCCTATCCGCTTTATTGACAACTACTGCATCAGCTAATTCCATAATGCCCTTTTTCATGCCCTGCAGCTCATCACCAGCACCTGTTAAGGTCAAAAGCATAAAGAAATCGACCATGTCCCTAACAATGACTTCACTTTGTCCGACTCCCACCGTTTCAACCAGGATCACATCAAACCCGGCTGCTTCGCACAAAAGCATCGTTTCCCTTGTTTTGCGATGTACTCCTCCAAGCTTTCCTGCAGACGGAGAAGGCCTTATAAACGCACGCGGATTTCTGGAAAGCCTCTCCATCCTTGTTTTATCCCCAAGAATACTCCCGCCGCTTAAGCTTGAACTTGGGTCAACAGCCAGTACGGCTACTTTCAGGCCTGCACTGCACAGGAAAGTTCCAAAAGATTCTATAAATGTGCTCTTGCCCGCCCCAGGTACACCCGTGATGCCAATCCGCACCGAGTTTCCCGAATGAGGCAGAAGCTTCAGGAGCAATTCCTGGGCATGGCGGAAATGTTGCTCGGCATTGCTCTCAATCAGAGTTATGGCACGTGCCAGCAAGCTTCGCTCCCCCTTCAGAATGCCTTCTTCAAGAACCTTGAGATCAGGGAGTGATGGGGACTTTTTTTGGAATTTTCCTGTTTTTACAAATTGAGCAGAGAAGTCTCCCGTTTCTACGCCCTTGCGTACAACACTTGTAAAGTTGTCTGGTTTCTTTTCATCAAACCACTCAGGCTTCTTATCAGACATTTACTGGGTCACTTCCTCATACCCAAGACGGCTGTATATTTCTCTGATGACTTTTTGGGCTGCAACAGGAATGACGGTACCTGGCCCAAAAATGGCAGAAGCACCATGCTGGTATAAATATTCATAATCCTGCGCCGGTATAACCCCTCCGATTACCACCATAATATCCTCCCTCCCCAGCTTTTTCAGTTCTTCAATTAGCTGCGGCAGAAGTGTCTTATGGCCGGCTGCGAGTGAACTGATTCCAATTACATGGACATCATTTTCAACAGCCTGCATGGCCGTTTCTTCCGGTGTCTGGAAAAGAGGGCCGATATCTACATCAAAACCGAGGTCGGCAAATGCGGTTGAAATCACCTTTGCACCTCTATCATGGCCATCCTGTCCCATCTTGGCAATTAATATTCTTGGGCGCCTTCCTTCATTTTCAAGGAATTCATCTGTCATTTGTTTAACCTCGGCAATCTCTTCTTCATTTGAAAAAGCAGAGCTGTATACACCGCTGATTGAACGAATGATCGCTTTATGCCGGTTTGCAACCTTCTCAATCGCTTTCGAGATTTCACCGAGTGTTGCCCTAACTCTTGCTGCCTGAACAGCCAGCTCAAGCAAGTTGCCCTCCCCCGTCTCTGCAGCTTTTGCGATCTCATCCAAAGCTTCTATTACTTTGTCGTTATCGCGTGATGATTTTAGGCGTTCAAGCTTTTCGATTTGCGTTAAGCGGACAGCTGTATTATCAATATCCAGGATTTCAATCGGATCTTCCTTTTCCAAACGATATTTGTTCACGCCAATAATGATTTCCTTGCCTGAATCGATTTGCGCCTGCCTTCTGGCTGCTGCCTCTTCAATTTTCATTTTCGGCAATCCGGTTTCAATTGCTTTTGCCATTCCGCCCAGATTTTCGATTTCTTCAATATGCTCCCAGGCACGCTTAATTAACTGATCTGTCAATGCCTCTACATAATAGGAACCTCCCCATGGATCAATGACATTCGTAATTCCTGTTTCTTCCTGGAGGTATAGCTGGGTATTTCGGGCAATGCGGGCTGAAAAATCAGTCGGCAGCGCAATGGCCTCATCCAATGCATTTGTATGGAGGGATTGGGTGTGCCCCATTGCAGCTGCATGCGCTTCAATTAGAGTCCTTGTGACATTATTAAAGGGATCCTGCTCAGTCAAGCTCCATCCCGAAGTTTGGGAATGGGTCCTTAAAGCCATGGATTTTGGGTTTTCCGGCAGAAATGTTTTCATCATTTTTGCCCATATATAACGGGCTGCCCTCATTTTCGCCACTTCCATAAAATAGTTCATGCCGATTGCCCAGAAAAATGAAAGTCTTGGTGCGAATGAATCAATATCGATTCCTGCTTTTAGTCCAGTTCTTACATATTCCAGCCCATCAGCCAATGTATAGGCAAGCTCAATATCTGCAGGTGCTCCCGCTTCCTGCATATGATAACCGGAAATACTAATGCTATTAAACTTTGGCATATATTTAGATGTGTATTCAAATATATCAGCGATGATTTTCATAGACATATCCGGAGGATAAATATAAGTATTTCGTACCATATACTCTTTTAAAATATCATTTTGAATCGTCCCTGAAAGCTTTTCCTGACTGACTCCCTGTTCTTCCGCTGTGACAATATAGAAAGCCATGACTGGTAAAACAGCGCCATTCATCGTCATAGAGACAGACATCTGATCCAGGGGGATCCCATCAAACAGCGTTTTCATATCAAGGATTGAATCAATTGCTACGCCAGCTTTTCCAACATCCCCTACCACTCTTGGATGGTCGGAATCATATCCTCTATGTGTAGCCAGGTCGAAAGCGACTGATAAGCCCTTTTGGCCCATTGCCAGGTTGCGGCGGTAAAAAGCATTGCTTTCTTCTGCCGTTGAAAATCCTGCATATTGACGGACTGTCCAGGGCCTGTTTACATACATGGTTGAGTATGGCCCCCTTGTATAGGGAGGCAGGCCTGGCTTATCGTTGAGATGCTGCAAATCTTTAAGATCTTCTTCCATGTATAATGGCTTAACCTTTATTTGTTCATTAGTCTCAAAAAGGAGATTATCAATGGATTCTTTGATTTCTTGCTCTGCTTTGCTTTTCCAATCTTCCTTTGCTGCTTTTTTTACTTCGGAAATATCTATGTTTTTAAAGTCTGGTTTATTGGCCACTGCTCGCCACCTCCATTTCGTTCAGCAGGCCTGAAAGAGTCTCATAGCAATTGCTCTTTATGTGGATAAAATCTTTAATGCCTGCTGCTGCAAGTTTCTCCCTCTTACCCTCTTCAGGAAGGCCCGCGAAATAGATTGCTTTATCCGGGTGAGCTTCCTTTATGTGTTTAATGATAGGAAGAGCCATGCTATTATATTGATCATTGGAACCACAGATAAAGAAGTGTCTGCAGTTTGATTCTTTAATAAAGGCGGCTGCTTCTGCACGATTTTCTATAGGATCACTTTTAACTGCCTTAATTCCGCCTGGGGCCAGAAAGCCTGAAATAAAATCAGCCCTTGCTTTATGGTCCTTCAGCGGTCCCAGACAGATTAGCCCGGCTTCCGGGCATCTCCCTTTCTTGTTTAGCTTTTCAGATGCCCTTCGCAAACCTTCGAAGGATTCTGAAAGCCGGATCTGAGGGATAGGTTTAATATCACTCGTACCATTTGGTCCCTTTTCTGATTTTACCTGAAGCGGCTTATCATTCAAATTGGCATAAATATTTGTTCCGATGATACTTTGTTTCCTTGTATGGATATCTTGTTCCTTCTTTTCAAGGACTTTAGAAATCTGTTCCTGTATCCAGCCAGTTTTAAGAATCTCTGCCATTCCACCACGCTCTTCGATTTCCAGGAAAAGAGCCCAAGCTTTATCAATAAGTACATTCGTCAAATGTTCAATATACCAGGAACCGCCTGCTGGGTCAGAAACCTTCAGCAAATGCGCTTCTTCCCTTAAAATAAGCTGCGTGTTTCTTGCTATGCGGTCTGAAAAAGGAGAGCCGTCAGCTTCAGGGGCATTATAAGGACTTACATGAAGGTATTGCACGCCTCCTAAAACAGCCGCAAATGCTTCACATCCGGCTCTAAGCATATTAACATATGGATCAAACGCTGACTTTGTAAAGTATGAAGTTTCAGCAGCAATGACCATTTGCCTGCTTTCTTCAGCCGCTCCGTAAGAACTTGCCACTTTGTCCCATAATACTTTTGCAGCTCTAAGCTTGGCGATCTCCATAAAAAAGTTCGACCCTATGGAAAACTTAAATATCATTTTGGACAAAATGGTATCGATGCTTTGACCATGATGAAGGAAATATTGAAGATGGTTAACTCCGGATGCAATGGCAATGGCAAGTTCCTGAACAGCGCTAGCGCCTCCATTATGATAGACTGAAGAATTTACCAAAACCGTTTTTAACTGAGGCATTTTTGCTGCTGACATGCTGAAGACATCCGCCCACTGATCATAGAGATCGTCGATTGAGCGATCGTTCGATTTTCCTTCAGCAGCAATAGCCAGTGGGTCTTTAGCGATATAGCCTGAGACTTTCTCACTTTCCGCCAGTTTTGAAAGTTCTTCAATCAATAATTGCTGATTTTTATTTGTCTCAAGACTAAAAGGATATTTTTGATAAAGATTTCCAATAGCCCTATTTATATCTTTTGGATTTTCTAATTGATCCGACTGAAAAGCAAGTGACGTCTGTCCTTTTTCTACTGCCTCATGTAGCTTTTTTGACAATTCTTCAACTGAGGCGGCACTGATTTTTTGTGCAACTCTCCATGCTTCTGACAAGTACCCAGCGGCATGTGGTCCTCTTCTAAAATCTGCTATGCCTGGATACTGGGATAAGGCGGCTGCTTCTGCATCCTCCTTCGAATAAAGCGGTTTCAATTTAATGTTTTCATATGTATTTCTTGACAATAAATCAATGGATTTTCCTTTAAGCGTTTTTTCTGCACTTTGTTTCCAGTCCTCTACAGTCTGTTCCGGGAATCTTTCTTCCATCATCTTTTTTAATGACATAATGAGCTGCCAGTACAACTGACAGCATTCCCCTCCCCTCATGAATAAATAAGGCTGCTGCGGATTAAACACAAAGTTTTGCCGCACCGGTTAATTTTAATAAAATTCTAAATTCTCCTATAACCATTTTAGTATACATGCGGGAAACAAGCAATGAGGCATCGCCTCTTTTGATCTGTCCAATAATTAAACCGCTGTCCGGATGATCGGAACAGCGGTTTTGATTGAACTTAGTATATTGATGTATTTTCCTTCGATGTATTCTCAAGAACTTCTTTAATTCGCTGAAGGAATCGTCCGCAAACAAGACCGTCCAATACACGATGGTCTAGTGACATACAAAGGTTTACCATATCACGAACAGCAATCATGCCATTATTCATGACTACTGGACGCTTGACAATGGATTCAACCTGCAATATTGCCGCTTGAGGGTAATTGATGATACCCATGGATTGGACAGACCCAAAAGATCCTGTGTTATTGACTGTGAAAGTGCCGCCCTGCATTTCGGCAGAAGTCAGCTTTCCTGTACGAACCTTCACGGCAAGATCATTGATTTCACGGGCAATGCCTTTAATCGTTTTTTCATCCGCGGCTTTGATGACAGGAACAAATAAGGCATCATCAGTAGCAACAGCAATGGAGATGTTAATATCTTTCTTCTGGATAATCTTATCTCCTGCCCACATGGAGTTAATTTGCGGAAATTCCTTAAGGGCTTGTGCAACAGCTTTTACGAAGAAAGCAAAGAAAGTAAGATTGAATCCTTCTTTTTGTTTGAAGTCACCTTTAATGCTATTGCGGTACTCAACAAGATTCGTTACATCCACTTCCATCATAGTCCAGGCATGTGGCGCTTCATGCTTGCTGCGGAGCATATTTGCAGCAATTGCCTTGCGAACTCCATTGACAGGGATTTCAATATCCCCCGGCATAATAGGAATATTAGGAGCTGATTGAACCTGCTTGGCTGGTGCTGCCGGCCGAGAAGGAGCTGCATCAGCAGCTGGAGCTTCTGCTTTTTCCGTTGCGGCTGATGGAGCATCAGCTGTAGGGATATTCCCGGACTCAATGATTTTCATGAGATCTTTGCGGGTAATTCTCCCCCCGCCGCCTGTACCTGTTACTTGATTTAAGTCAATACCATGTTCCTGAGACAGCCTCAATACAGCAGGAGAATAACGAGCTCCTTTCGGGCTGTCTGCCTTAGAAGGAGCTTTCTGAGCAGAAGAAGCTGCTTCATTTCCTCCTGTTTGTGCAGGTGCTGCCTTTTCTTCCGCTTTAGGCTCTGATAGTGCTGGAGCAGCTTCACCGCCGCCTTCAGTTTCAATTGTTAGGATTACCTGTCCAACTTCATATGTCTCTCCTTCTTCGGCGATCAATTCTTTAATCACTCCTGAGAAGGAAGATGGTACTTCTGCATTAACTTTATCTGTCATTACTTCTGCAAGCGGGTCATATTTATTTACTTTATCTCCAACTGAAATCAGCCATTTGCTGATTGTACCTTCTGTTACACTCTCCCCAAGCTGGGGCATTTTAATTTGCTCGATAGCCAATGGGTATACCTCCTTCTTGCTCCCCGCGCTTGGCGGGATACGCAGTCTGTACAGCTTTAATAAAGCTGCACTAGCTGTTATTCTCCATTAATACTTTTTGAACACTTTGCTCATTAAAATTCAGCTAATTCACGCATTGCTTTTTCAACTTTATCCGGGTTTACCATGAAATATTTCTCCATTGTCGGTGCGTAAGGCATTGCCGGTACATCTGGACCTGCAAGACGTTTGATTGGTGCATCAAGTTCAAACAGGCAATTTTCCGCAATAATGGCAGAAACTTCGCCCATGATGCTTCCTTCCTTATTGTCCTCAGTTAGAAGCAGCACTTTTCCAGTTTTGGAAGCGGCTTCGATAATTGCTTCTTTATCAAGCGGATACACTGTTCTTAAGTCAAGAATGTGTGCTGAGATGCCGTCTTTGGCAAGCCTTTCAGCAGCCTGAAGGGCAAAATGGACACATAGGCCATAGGTGATGACTGTGATATCTTCACCCTCACGCTTAACATCCGCCTTTCCGATTGGAAGAACATAATCGTCATCAGGAACCTCACCCTTAATTAGGCGGTAGGCACGTTTATGTTCAAAAAACAGTACAGGATCCTCATCACGAACCGCAGCTTTTAAAAGCCCCTTAACATCGTAAGGAGTAGAAGGCATTACGATTTTTAACCCAGGCTGATTCGCAAAAACCGCCTCTACAGATTGGGAGTGATAAAGTGCGCCATGAACACCTCCCCCATAAGGTGCGCGTATAACCATAGGACAATTCCAGTCATTATTGGAGCGGTAGCGAATCTTTGCCGCTTCCGAAATGATTTGGTTAACCGCCGGCATAATAAAATCGGCAAACTGCATTTCTGCGATCGGGCGCATACCATACATTGCAGCACCAATTCCCACCCCTGCAATAGCAGATTCAGCAAGTGGTGTATCAATTACACGGTCCTCACCGAATTTTTCATACAAACCTTGGGTTGCTTTAAAAACTCCACCCTTTTTACCAACATCTTCACCTAATACAAATACCTTTGGATCTCTTTCCATTTCCTCGCGGATTGCCATTGTTACCGCATCGATATAAGAAATTACAGCCATATTTTCTCCCCCTTACTGTTCAGCATAAACATGCTTCAAAGCGTATTCCGGCTCTGCATATGGAGCATTTTCAGCATAGTCTGTTGCTTCGTTAACCTGATTCATTACACGGTCATTGATTTCTTTCTCCAACTCATCATCCATAATTCCAGTCTCTTTTAGATAAGCACCAAAAGTAATGATCGGATCTTTCGTTTTCGCTTCTGCCACTTCATCTGGAGCACGATAGCTGCGGTCATCATCATCAGAAGAGTGCGGCGTCAAACGGTACGAGATTGTTTCAATTAATGTTGGCCCTTCTCCGCGGCGGCCTCTGTCTGCTGCTTCTTTAACAGCTTTATATACTTCAAGCGGATCATTTCCATCTACAGTGGAACCAGGCATACCATACCCAATCGCTCTATCAGAAACGTTTTCGCAGGCAAGCTGCTTTTCAATTGGTACAGAGATTGCATATTTATTGTTTTCACACATAAAGATTACAGGGAGTTTATGTACCCCAGCAAAGTTTGCACCTTCATGGAAATCTCCTTGATTTGAAGAACCTTCGCCAAATGTTACAAAGGTTACAAGGTCTTTTCCTTCAAGTTTTCCGCCTAGTGCTACACCAACAGCATGCGGAACCTGTGTAGTAACAGGTGAAGATCCCGTTACAATATTGTTTTTCTTTTGACCAAAGTGCCCCGGCATTTGACGTCCGCCTGAGTTTGGATCCTCCGCTTTTGCAAAGCCTGATAGCATAAGTTCTTTTGCAGTCATGCCAAAAGTAAGAACCACACCCATATCACGATAATATGGAAGAACATAATCTTTCTCTTTATCAAGGGCAAAAGCAGCACCTACCTGTGCAGCTTCCTGTCCCTGGCATGAGATAACAAATGGGATTTTCCCCGCACGGTTTAAAAGCCACATACGCTCATCAATGCGTCGTGCCAAAAGCATCGTCTCATACATTTCAAGAACTTTCTCATCATTCAAACCTAAATCTTTATGACGGTTTTCAGCCATTTATACAACCTCCTAAGCTAATATGTACTCGCCCGTCCCCATAGGGGACATTTGGGCATTAATTAATTGAATAAAAAACCTTATCCGTGGATAGCTTTCCCATCAACTGCCAGAGCCGCTTCACCAATTGCTTCTGATAATGTCGGATGAGGATGAATGGTATGCGCCACTTCCCAAGGTGCAGCATCGAGAACACGGGCAAGACCTGCTTCAGAAATCAAATCTGTAACATGCGGTCCGATCATATGTACACCAAGGATGTCATCGGTGTCTTTATCTGCCACAATTTTCACAAAGCCATCAGACTCTCCAAATACAAGTGCTTTGCCGATTGCGCGGAAGGAGAACTTTCCAGTTTTTATATTAAAGCCTTTCTCTTTTGCTTCATCCTCTGTTAATCCTACGCTCGCTGCTTCAGGTGCACTGTAAATACATTTGGAAACCAGGCTGTAATCCATTGGAGAAGGATTATGCCCAGCAATGTGCTCAACAGCAGCAATGCCTTCATGGGATGCAACATGGGCAAGCTGAAGGCCGCCTATAACATCACCAATTGCATATATATGGGATTCCTTTGTCTGGAAGTATTCATTCGTTTTAATGAAGCCTTTTTCAATTTGGATATCTGTATTTTCTATGCCAATTCCCTCTACATTTGCCTGCCTTCCAACAGAGACAAGCAGCTTTTCAGCAGAGAATTCCTTTTTTGAATCCTTGACTTCTGCAGAAATTGTTACACCTTCGCCTTTTTGCAATGTTTCAGAAAGAACCTTGGCTCCTGTCACTATTTTTACGCCTTTCTTTTTCAAGAGGCGCTGCATTTCTTTTGATATCTCTTTATCTTCAGTGGGGATAATGCGGTCTGCATATTCAATGACCGTCACGTCTACTCCAAAATCAGATAGCATGGATGCCCATTCAATGCCGATTACACCACCGCCGACAATAATGATGGAATTCGGAACTTCTTCCATAATCAGTGCCTCATCAGAAGTCATCACGAATTGGCCATCAATATCCAATCCTGGAAGCGTACGCGGGCGCGATCCTGTGGCAACAATGACATTCTTAGGAATCAGCATTTCGTTCTCATCACCATTGTTCATTTCAACAGAGATTGTGCCAGGCATTGGCGAAAAAATGGAAGGACCCAGAATACGTCCCGTTCCTTCAAAAACATCAATCTTCCCTTGCTTCATTAGGTGTTGTACACCCTTATGCAGCTGATCAACGATTTTGTTTTTCCTCTCCTGGACTTTACCAAAGTTGATGGATACATCGCTTGTAATAACGCCAAAGTCTTCACTATGTTTTGCTGTTGCAAAAACTTCAGCACTTCTCAACAATGCCTTGCTTGGTATACACCCTTTATGGAGGCAGGTTCCTCCCAGCTTCCCTTTTTCAACAATTGCAGTTTTTAATCCCAGCTGCGATGCACGGATGGCAGCTACATAACCGCCAGTGCCACCGCCTAAGATGACTAAATCATATTCCTGTGCCAAAGTTGCATCCTCCTTTTATTTAATTGCTGCTGTGTTTGCCAATTTCCCTGGATACTCTTTTTCTTTTTCCTCATCGCGCAGAACACGCAGAGCCCCTTCTGCAAGAGCTTGAAGCTCATTTTCACCCGGCTGGATGATTACGTCTGCAATCCAGTTAATACGCTCACTAATTTCCTTCACAAAATCTTTACCATAAGCTAGTCCGCCGGTAAGAATAATGGCATCTACCTTACCGCCTAGTACGGCACTCGCAGAGCCAATTTCTTTTGCAACCTGATAAGCCATTGCTGAATAAACCAGCTTAGCTTTTTTATCTCCATCTTCGATCATCTTTTCGACCTTCACCGCATCATTTGTTCCAAGATAACCAACAAGTCCGCCTTGTCCAACAAGCTTTTTCATAACTTCTTCCCGGTAAAAGCTTCCTGAGTAGCAAAGTGCCACTAAATCGCCAGCCGGGACTGTTCCTGCCCGTTCAGGACTAAATGGCCCGTCACCATGCAAGCCATTATTCACATCAACTACTCTGCCCTGTTTATGGGCACCAACCGTAATACCGCCACCCATATGAGTAACAATGAGGTTCAGCTCCTCATATTTTTTTCCAAGATCTTTTGCAACTCTTCTAGCAACAGCTTTTTGGTTCAAAGCGTGAAATATGCTTTTTCTTTCTATCATTGAGAACCCGGAGATGCGGGCAATTGGATCAAGTTCATCAACTACAACCGGGTCAACAATATAAGATGGGATATTCAGCCCCGAAGCAATTTCATATGCAAGGATTCCGCCCAGGTTTGAAGCATGCTGCCCTGAAAAACCAGCGCGCAAATCCTCAAGCATTGCCTCATTTACAGAATATGTGCCACCCTTTATAGGACGGAGCAGCCCTCCGCGGCCACACACAGCACTTAGCTTTGAAATATTGATGCCTTCATGATCCAATGTTTCAAGAATGGTTTTTTTACGGAATTCATATTGGTCGATAATATTTTCAAATGAGTTAATGATATCTGCATCGTGGCGCAATGTTTTTTCCAGGACAGAAATCTCATTATCGAAAACTCCAATCTTTGTTGAAGTGGATCCCGGATTGATGACGAGAATTCGATGTTCTTGTTCTAGCACGTTTAAACCTCCATTAAAAAGCGGAAATATCCTTGTAAATTCTATTACAAAGGACAATTAAGCTGCCGCTCCCGTATTTTATTCAATTCTATTTTAAAGGCAAAGACGCTGAATTTGCATTCAGCGTTTTGCTTTCCAGGCTCAAAGGCCATTTTTCCGGAATGGGATCTATTAAATCAATGATTGCCTAGAGGCATTATCTGCGGCTCAGGATATGATGGCCGTTTTGTAAGAATTGTCCTCTTGAGTTGCGCATTCTTTCAATTCTTTCCTCAGCCATACGGTCAGCCGCTTTGTATGTCGGAATTCCATCTCTTGATGCAATTTCAATTACTTTTTCAATATTATTGTATACTGTTTCAACCTTTTTCATAGCACGCTCACGGTTGTAGCCATATAGCTCATCCGCAACATTGATAACCCCGCCCGCATTGATCACATAATCTGGAGCGTAAACGATGCCCATCTCATGGATTTGATCGCCATGTCTTGTTTCCTTAAGCTGATTATTAGCAGCTCCTGCAATCACTTTTGCTTTCAGCTGTGGAATTGTGTCGTCGTTGACTGTTGCGCCTAATGCACATGGAGCATAAATATCACACTCAACACCATAAATTTCATTTGGATCAACGGCTTTTGCCCCAAATTCTTCCACTGCACGCTTGACTGCTTCTTTATTAATATCTGTCACAATCAGCTGAGCGCCTTCTTCACGAAGATGGCGGCAAAGATTGTAGGCAACATTTCCTACACCCTGAACAGCAATTGTTTTTCCTTCCAATGAATCTGTTCCAAAAGCTGCTTTTGCTGCTGCTTTCATTCCTCTATATACGCCATAGGCTGTAACAGGTGATGGATTTCCCGAAGATCCGAAAGCAGGTGAAATTCCAGTTACATAATCTGTTTCTTCGTGAATCAAATCCATATCTGCTACAGTTGTACCTACATCTTCTGCAGTAATATACCGGCCATTCAAACCTTGAATATATCGGCCGAAAGCACGGAACATCTCTTCATTTTTGTCTTTGCGGGGATCACCGATTATAACAGTTTTTCCTCCGCCAAGATTTAAGCCAGCAGCCGCATTTTTATAAGTCATTCCACGCGCCAGGCGAAGTGCATCCTCAATTGCCGCTTCTTCAGAATCATATGTCCACATGCGTGTTCCGCCAAGGGCAGGTCCTAAAGTAGTATCATGGATTGCAATAATCGCCTTTAATCCTGATTGTTTATCCTGACAAAAAACTACTTGTTCATAATCGTAAGTTTCTAAGTATTTGAAGATTTCCATCTTATAATTCCTCCCGGATTCTTTTATTTGAGTATAAAAAACTGCCAAATTCTATTTGGCAGAGCAAATAGCCAACGCAAGCGAGTAGAGCTTGCTTTCAGACGAATCTGCTCTGGATGTTAAAACGATTGGGGCTTTTGCGCCGGCTATGACTGCTCCCACTTTTGCCCTGGCAAAGTAGACGAGCGATTTATAAAGTGCATTTCCCACTTCTATCGTCGGCACTAGTAAAATGTCTGCTTGTCCGGCAACATCACTCTTTATTCCTTTATGTTCTGCAGCCTCAAATGAGATCGCAAGGTCCAAAGCCAATGGGCCGTCAATTATACAATCTTTGATTTGTCCCCGCTTATTCATAAGGGTCAATGCAGCCGCATCCAACGTAGCCTGCATCGCAGGATTTACAGCTTCCACCGCGGCAATTGGGGCTACCAGCGGCTTCTCAACCCCTATACTCCTTGCGATATCAACTGCATTAATCACAATCTGAGCTTTCTGATTAAGATCCGGCGCAATATTCATAGCGGCATCTGTTACAATCGTAAATTGGCCAAAACCAGGAACCTCAAAAACCGCAACATGCGATAATATGTTTCCCGTTCGCAAACCATATTCTTTATTTAGAACAGCCTTTAAAATGCCTGCTGTAGGAATATTTCCCTTCATCAATACATTTGCTTTTAGCTCTTTAACAGCCCTTACAGCTTGTTCAGCCGCTAATGCTGCAGATTTTGTGTGGAAGATTTTAAGCTTAGGGCTTTCAGCTATCCCGCTATGCTTTTCATTGATCAGAGATTTAATCTTTTCTTCATCCCCGAATAATAGAAAGCTTGCCAGGTTAAGTTTTAAAGCTTCAGCAACAGCTTCTAGCACATCTTCATCTTCAGCTGCGGCCACAGCTACTGTTTTCTCACCATATTGGGTTGCTTTCCGTAGAAGCGAATCCAATTCCATCTGTCTCAACCCCCCTACAAGAAACTTGGTGATCCATTTAAAATACTTGCAAGAAGCATGCCAACTTCAAAATGTGATGAAAACGCTTTATTCATCTAGCTAAAGCATGAAAATATTTGCATACTATGAAAATTATTGCATGCCACTATTTGCAATATTATATTTATCAATCTTGTAGTATAAATTCCTAACTGATAATCCCAGGGTTTTTGCTGTTAGCGTTTTATTTCCATTCAGCTTTTGAAGTGTCTGTCGGATCATTTTTTCCTCATATTGTTCAACTAACTGCGACAGGGGTTTCCCCTCAACTTTTCCCGGCATTTCCTGGCTGGCTGCCGGGCTCTTTGATTTAACCAGTTCCGGGATATGCCTTTCCTCAATGTCAGTTTCATTGTAGCTCATAAAGATAATGGCTCTCCCCAGTATGTTGTCCAATTCCCTGACATTCCCCGGCCAATGATAGGCAATGAGCTTCTTGATCGCCTCTCCTTTCACTCCTTCTACATTGCGCCCATATTCCTGATTTATTTTTTGGATCAGCCTGCTGCAGAGCAGCGGGATATCTTCCTTCCTTCTCCTTAATGGAGGAATATGTATTGGCACCCTATTTAGTCTATAATATAAGTCTTCCCTAAAGGTGCCATTTGCAATTCCCTTTTCTAAATTGATATTAGTGGCAGCTATAATCCTTACATCAATATTTATCGGCTTCGTTCCCCCAACCCGGGTGATTTCATGCTCCTGAAGCACCCTTAGAAGCTTCGCTTGAGTATTGGCTGTCAGCTCGCCGATTTCATCGAGAAAAATACTTCCTTTATCAGCCTCCTCAAAAAGGCCTCTCTTACCTCCTCTTTTTGCTCCAGAAAAAGCCCCTTCTTCATAGCCAAAAAGTTCGCTTTCCAACAAAGATTCCGATAACGCTGCACAATTGACCCTGATAAATTTGTTATATTTTCTGTCGCTTGCATTATGTATGGCATGAGCAAACAATTCTTTGCCTGTACCTGATTCGCCGCGCAAGAGGACAGTTGCAGGTGTTTTAGCTCCGAGCTTCGCCTGTTCAATGGCGATTGTCATTTCTTCGGATGTGCCAATGATATCCTCAAAGGAATATTTCGCCTCTAATGTCCTGATGATTTGCCTGGCACGGCTCAATTCACGGTTCAGGTTTTGAATTTCCGAAACATCATGGATAACACCAACACTTCCTTTTAGTTTCCCGTTAACAATTACTGGAGCGACATTAACGAAAACATCCTTTTTTTTAGGACCGACCCTCATGGATACTCCCCTCATCGCTCTTCTTGTTTGCAGAACTTTCATATGTACACTTTCACCTTCTGAGATATCAGCAGTTGCCGGACGGCCTATCACTTCCTCTTCTTCAAGACCTGTAAGCCTTGTATATGCAGGATTAATCAGTAGCCCTTTACCATTCTCATCCACAACAGAAATGGCTTCTTCACTGGAATGGATAATCGCCTGCAGCATAGTCTGAATTTCCTTCAAATCGGTTATCTCCTCGGCAAGTGATACCACTTCCGTGATATCCTTAAAGACTGAAAAGGCACCCATTAACTCATTATTTTCTCCAAGCATGGGGATTCTGGTTGTTATAATCTTTAAGCCATTCCCCAATATCATTTCCTGATTGGACTCTACCTTTCTTGTTACCAATACTCGCGGGAGCAGACTTTCCCCGATCACATCGATAATTTTATTGCCTAAAGCATCTTTTCTTTTAATCCCTGTCATTATTTCTGCACTTTTGTTAAATACAGTAATTTCGGCTTGATTGTTAATGACTATCATGCCATCATCTGTCGAATTAAAAATCAAATCAAGCTTGTTTTTTTCATTTCTGAAATTTGAAATAAGCTCTTCTTTTTCTTTTAGAAGCTTTGCGATTAAATAAGCAACACTGCCTGGTATTAATACTGTGTCTTTGCTCCTTGCTTCTCGAATTTCCACAAAAACCTGTTTATTGCCAGTCACTTCGATGATAATATCGATATTTTGATTCATGAAATCACGCCAATTCGAACCAACCAGAATGCCATTCTCTTTGGCAAGCTCAAGTCCAGGGGCAGCAGGATCTATATCCACCATCGCTTTAACATCCAGAACAGCAGTCTCTTTTATTATTTTAAAGATTGATGTACCGCCTTTGCCTGCTCCAACAATCATAACAGTTTGCATAATCTTACCCGCTTTCATCAAAAATCCCTGCACTCCAGCCCAAATAAGAATGCAATATTCTTCACACTGATTATTTTAGCATAGTTGTTTGACTTGACAAATTTCCTTAATGATTTATTATTTCGATAGATGACTTCGTTTAATGAAGGGGATTTTTATATATGATCAGACTATTCGCACTGCTGGTTTTATTGCTCCCAGGCATTTTGGCTGTTTATGGAATAAAATTAATGAGAGATATGGCGTTCGGAATCCTGCAGAGCCCTTTTCCTTATCTTTGGCTGCAATTCATTGCCGGATTGCTCTTTCTGCTGGTTGGACTTGGATTTGTAGCAGGATTTATCCTTTACCGCGATCGAAAAAGAAATAATGTTCAAGCTCGGTTTAAAATAAAGTGAAACTTCAATCAGGTGGAGGAAAAATAAAATAAACACAAAAAGGGTTCAGTATGAAGGACTTCGTACTGAACCTTTTTATTATCTTGCTGTTGACTATTCTTCAATCTACGAAAGGTTATCAATGAGCTTATTAAACCTTTCCACAAGAAAAGCGCAATGCGCCTTGACCACCCCCGACTAGCACAAGACGAGCCTCACGGAAAGGCGTCCTTTGCCCTTTATCAGGAAGCGATTTAGTCCTTACCCTTTCAGGAAGCCTTATGCTCCAAACGAAGCTTGTCGGCAACCATCGCGATGAACTCCGAATTGGTAGGCTTTGCTTTAGTCATGCTGACTGTGTATCCGAATAGCGATGAAATAGAATCAATATTTCCGCGGCTCCATGCCACTTCAATTGCATGGCGGATTGCACGTTCCACACGGCTTGCTGTTGTATTAAATTTCTTCGCAATATCAGGGTATAGTACTTTTGTGATGGACCCGAGAAGTTCTATATCGTTATATACCATAGAGATTGCTTCGCGAAGATATAAATAGCCTTTAATATGCGCAGGCACACCAATTTCATGAATAATGCTTGTAATGCTCGCATCCAAATTTTTAGGCTTCGCCTCTGCCTGTGGACGATAAGAAGGAGCTGGTTTGCGCAGAACGGCACTGGACTTCCCGCTGACCTGGCGGATATGGCTTGCCAGATTTTCCATATCAAACGGCTTTAAGATAAAGTAAGAAGCACCCAGGTCTACTGCCTTTGTGGTTACATCTTCCTGGCCAAAGGCAGTAAGCATAATAACATTAGGGAGAGAAATCAAGTTTAGATTTCTCATCTTTTCAAGCACCGCAAGGCCATCCAGGTGCGGCATAATGATATCTAAAACAAGTACGTCAGGCTGTGTCTGTTCTAAAACTTCTAAACATTCCTGGCCATTATGTGCTACCCCCGCTACTTCCATATCCTCCTGGGAAGATATATATTCTTCTAAAAGGCCGACTAGCTCCCTGTTGTCATCCACAATACAAACTTTTATTTTCTTCACTTACTTTCCTCCTCGGTCCATTTGTGGTCTCTTTAAAAGATGTTCAAAAAATTTGAACATCATCTTTTGGTTTCTATTTCTATTCTAAATGACAAATTCGACAATGCAACAAAAATTCCTCTAGTTTTTTGAAAATTTCTAAAAAAACCGGCAAAACCTTATTTTTTCTTTTGTTTTCTTCTCTTTTCGACTACTTTCGGCATTTACTTTAATTTCCATTAGTTTTTGTCGAAAAATCTTTTTTTGTATACCCATTTTATCATAAAGTATGACTGATTTTGCAAACTTTTAACATGTGGTAAGCATAGGGCTGCTCGCTTTTCGCGGTGGAAATCAACTGGCATTTTATAAGCAAAATCTTTGATATCATAAGAAAAGTGCAAGGCACCCCCTATCGGCTTCAAGCATAAGACGAGCCAACTAAAAGGTTTTTTTTTAAGCTTTTGGACGGGTTGTCTTAGACACGAGAGCCGATGCGCCTGGAGCTAGACAGTTCTCTAAGTTCAACGAGATATAAATTCTTATAATATAAAAAAGACGGGAATAATCCCGCCTTTTCTTTTATCCATAAGATATTCAAGATGCTTTTTCTTCTGCCTTTTCATATATATCAATTCCAGCTTCATTTAACATCCATTCAATATGGACTCCGTAACCGGACGTTGGATCGTTTACAAAAACATGCGTTACCGCTCCAATCATTTTGCCATCTTGAATGATAGGGCTTCCGCTCATGCCCTGGACAATTCCACCAGTTTTATCAAGCAGCTTTTGGTCAGTGACTTTTATAACCATGCCTTTTGTAGCAGGGAATTTTTGCGGAATGGTGCTTACAATTTCGATATCGAACAGTGAAACTTCATCATTATCAACCACAGTCAAAATTTGCGCTGGACCTTCTTTTACTTGATGAGATAATGCGATAGGCATTGGTTTGTCAAAAATGCCGTTTTTCATATTCCGGTTTAATTCGCCAAATATTCCGAAAGGACTGTTTCTGACAATATTGCCGATTACTTCTTTATCAGAAGAGAAACGAGCCAGTTTTTCCCCTGGATTGCCGTTGCTTCCTTTTTCAATGGAAGTAACAGTCGATCTGACAATTTGTCCATCTTCAACCACAATCGGCTTCTTTGTATCCATATCAGATATCACATGGCCTAATGCACCATATTTCTTTGATTCTGGATGATAAAAAGTCATCGTGCCGATGCCAGCTGCCGAATCGCGAATATAAAGGCCAAGCTTATAGGTGTCTTCCCCGTTTTCTCTTAATGGAATCAGCTCGGTCTTTACTTTGCCGCTTTCACGGCTGATAACGATTTGCAACGCCTTTCCCGTCTTTCCTGCCTCTTGAACAAATGGAGCTACATCGGACATTTTTTCAATTTTCTTGCCGTTGATTTCTGTAATAATATCTCCAATTTTTATGCCCGCAGTTTCACCTGGCGAAGCTTTGCCTTCAGCTGTGTTCACTTGATGGTGCCCTACTACTAAAACACCCACTGTATTAAGCTTTACTCCTATGCTCTGGCCTCCAGGAATTACCCTAAAATCCTTCAAAACATTGACATCAACCTTTTTAATTGGAAAACCCGCCAGCTCTAAAAACATTTCATTTTTTCCATTTTCACGCGCATGCAGGGATACGGTATGGTTATCTTCTTTAAGTGAAATACTTGAGTTATCTATGGTAAAACCAGCTGATACAGCTTCTGCTTTCGCAAAGTCCAGCTGCTGTCCTTCGAAAAGAGTTATATTTCCAGGAACTTGCAAATATTCTTGAATTGGTTTTGAAAAACCTAATGAAATTAATGAAACAAGGAGAATTCCACCAATTATTTTACGTAAAACATCATATGTCAAATTTTTCACTCTCCTCGCTTCTAGTCCATCCACGTCTAATGGCTACATCTATAATTTTGCCTGCATTGAAGGCATTTATAACAGGCTTAAAGATAAAAAAAGCTATCCTTCTTTGGATAGCTTTTCATGGTATTGGCATCCTTCCTGCTTAGGCTGATTTTTAAGCAGTGGGCCAGAGGAATTTGAGCGTCTGGTAATTATTTTAACTGGCTGGCCAGCTGGAGCAATTCCTTTGCATGCTCCTTAGTTAAGTCCGTAATTTCAACCCCTGAAATCATGCGCCCAATTTCCTTGACTTTTTCATCTTCTGATAATGGTTTAACAGTCGTTTTAGTACGCCCATCTTTTGTTTTTTTGGAAATAAATAAATGTGTATCAGCCATAGCGGCTACCTGCGGAAGGTGCGAGATGCATAAAACTTGTGAATTTATAGAGACATGATGAATTTTCTCTGCAATCGCTTGGGCAACCCTTCCGCTGACTCCTGTATCCACCTCATCAAATATAATGCTTGTGACTCCCTGATGCTTTGAAAAAATGCTTTTTAAAGCAAGCATGATTCTGGAAAGTTCGCCACCAGATGCAATCTTAGATAATGGCTTAATGGGCTCTCCCGGATTGGTCGATAGATAAAATTCCGCTTTGTCGATTCCATTCTTTAAAAAGCTTTCAGGTTCAGATGAAAATTTAACTTCGAAAACGGTTTTTTCCATATATAATTCCTTAAGCTCTTTGTGAATTAATTTCGTTAATTTCAGAGCGGACTTTTTTCGCAGCTGGCTGAGTTCTTCAGCTTCAACCAGAAGATCTTTTTTCAACGCAGCCACTTCTTTCTGGAGGGTATCAATATGCGTCTCTTTATTTTGCAGCGTCTCAATTTCCTCTTCTATTTTAGCTGCATACTCCATAACTTCTTCTACAGTCTTCCCATACTTTCGTTTTAATCCATTAATTTCAGTAAGCCTATCTTCTATTTCATTAAGCCTCTGTGGGTTAAATTCCATAAAATCCATTTCATTTCGGAGTGAACTAGCAGAGTCCTCAAGCAAATAAAAGCAATTTGAAACATTCTCAGCTATTTCTTTATATGCCGGCTCAAGTTCAGCTGCATCCTGCACATGCGCCTTGACCATTCCAATCCAGTCCAATCCCTTTTGCTCGCCCTGCAGAGCATTGTATCCTGATTGCAAAGATTCGTAAATCCGTTCGAAATTGGAAAGTTTTCTTCTTTCTTCATACAGCTTTTCGTCTTCATTTGCCTTTAGCTGTGCTGACTGGATTTCGTCCAGCTGAAATTGTATTAAATCCAGACGATGTGCCATCTGCTGCTCGTTCTCACTTAAACTTTTAAGTTTTTTTAGTGTGGTTTCATAGGACCGGTATATTTCTTGATATTCACCTAATGCACTTGCAATTTTATTTCCGCCAAATTGATCCAGAAGCGAAAGATGCTGGGTTTCATCCATTAGTTCCTGATGCTCATGCTGACCATGAATATCAATCAGTGTACTTCCGATTTCCCTTAGAGTGGAGATTGTAACAAGTTTACCATTAACCCTGCAGACGCTTTTTCCAGATTTGGATATATCCCTGCGCAGAACAACCATGCCGTCTTCGATATCTATCCCAAATTCCACTGTCTTTTTATAACAGGGGTGCTTGGGATCATCCAATTGGAATAGCCCTTCAATCTCCGCCTTATCTTCACCATGACGAACAAACTCAGCAGATCCTCTGCCGCCTACAAGCAAATGGATCGCATCAATAATTATGGACTTTCCAGCTCCCGTTTCGCCAGTTAAAACAGTTAAGCCCTTTTCAAATGAAACAGAAAGGGCTTCAATAATAGCAAAGTTCCTTATAGATATTTCATTCAACAATCATATCACCCCAAAAATTAGAGCATTTCAAGAAAACGGTTTGAAATTGCCTCCGTACCCTCCGGTGTTTTGCAAATGATTAAGCATGTATCGTCACCACAAATCGTTCCTAATATTTCTTCCCAATCCAGGTTATCAATAAGAGCCCCAATAGCCATTGCATTCCCGGGAAGCGTCTTCATTACCAGCAAATGCCCAGCAGTATCCACACGGACAAAAGCATCCATTAAGTTCCTTTTTAGCTTTTGCAAAGGATTGAAGCGCTGGTCTGCCGGAAGGCTATATTTATATCTTCCATCCATCAATGGCACTTTTACAAGATGAAGTTCTTTAATATCCCTTGAAACTGTCGCCTGAGTAACATTGAATCCTGCATTTTTCAGCTCATCGACCAGGTCATCCTGTGTTTCAATATCGTTATTTGTTATAATTTCTCGTATTTTAATGTGTCTTTGGCCTTTATTCACTTTTATCACCTCTACAATTAACCCGCTGATCGGCTTTCTCTAAGGCTCTTTCCGTATATATTGTTGTTTTTACTCAAGAATTTTGACCATTGATTACAGCACCGGGCATTTGCTTTCCGCGGGGAGGATAAGAGCCTCCTCGGCTTCGCCTGTGGGGTATCCCCTCCGCTACAATCAACTCAGCAAATGAAACTAAGTAATTGAAAAGCAACAAACCTTACGAAAACAGTCTTCTTTAAACATAAAATTTCACTAATAAATAAAGTATAATCTCCCCTTATGTTAGCCGATTTTCCCTATAAAGTACAATTTTTCCCCGCAATAAATATAAACAATTCGTTAAAACTCGACAAAATCCTTTCTTGCGATTTAAACAAGGCTGTTTAAAGCAACAACCTTTAGAAAACACCATATAAAAAGGAACAGGCTTATGCCTATTCCTCTTCGCTTGCTTGCTTAGTTTTTAACTCGGCATGTGCTGATTTTACAACTTCATTTGTTTGGACTCTTAATCGGTTCTCGCCCTCTTGTTTGATCCCAGACCAGTTCAAATGCAATAAAAACTCAATATTGCCGTCACCGCCAGTTATTGGTGAGTAAGATACATTATTCACGTCAAAACCGAGAGTCAGTGAAAATTCAATAATTTTATCAAGCACCGCTTCATGGACCTTGGAATCCCTTACGATGCCCTTTTTTCCAACCTGTTCACGGCCAGCTTCAAACTGGGGTTTTACAAGCGCCACAACATCACTGCCGGATACCAGAAGCGTTTTGAGGACAGGTAAAATCAGTTTTAGCGATATAAAGGAAACATCGATGGAAGCAAAATCAGGCATTCCAGCTTGAAGGTCGGAAGGCGTTACATAGCGGAAGTTTGTCCTTTCCATGACGATAACCCGTTCATCCTGCCTTAGCTTCCAGGCAAGCTGATTATATCCTACATCAAGTGCATAAGACATTTTAGCTCCATTTTGCAGGGCACAATCAGTAAAGCCTCCAGTTGAAGAACCGATATCAAGCAAAAGTTTGCCTTCCACATTTAAGTCAAAAACCTTGAGAGCTTTTTCTAGCTTTAGTCCCCCTCGGCTGACATATGGCATTACTTTCCCCTTTAGGATTAAGGGGATATCTATGCTGACCTTCTCCCCGGGTTTATCAAGCCTGCTCTCATTGCTGAATACAAGACCTGCCATTACAGCCCTTTTAGCCTTTTCCCTTGTTTCCGCAAGACCTCTTTCAACTAATAAAACATCTAATCGTTCTTTTTTTGTTTTCATTCTTTAAGCCCTTTTTTGTTTTTTTCTTGCTAGTTTGCTCATTTTTTCAACAATATCCCCTACAGTCATGCCGATTTCCTCTAACAGCTCTTTTACACTGCCATGTTCAATAAATTTATCAGGTATGCCCATTCTGTCGATTTTTGCATGATGAAACCCCTGTTCATGAGCGTATTCCAAAATTGCACTACCAAATCCGCCCTGGAGTACAGCTTCTTCTATAGTCAGAACCGGCATGTTTTCAGCGAACAATTCCTGCAGCATCTTCTCATCGAGAGGCTTAATAAAACGTGCATTCACTACTTTTACCGAGCAGCCTTGTTTTTCAAGCTGCTCTGCTGCTTTCATAGCCATCTGAATTGTCGTCCCAAAGGTAAGGATGGCTGCGTCATTTCCTTCCCTCAGAACCTCCCAAGTGCCAATCGGAATGGCTTTTAGCTTATCATCCATCGGCACTCCTATTCCATTGCCGCGCGGAAAACGCATGGCTATAGGGCCATCATTGTAGTCGATTGCCGTTTTAACCATGTGCTGGCCCTCATTTTCATCCTTTGGCATCATTAAAACCATATTTGGCAAATGTCTTAAAAAGGCTATATCAAAAACGCCCTGATGGGTTTCCCCATCTGCACCAACAAGCCCTGCACGGTCTATCCCGATAAACACATTCAAATTCTGCCTAGCAATATCATGCACGACCTGATCATAAGCACGCTGAAGGAAAGTTGAATATATAGCCAGGAAAGGCTTCATATCTTGCGTCGCCAATCCTGCTGCCACAGTTGCTGCATGCTGCTCGGCAATCCCCACATCAAACATTCTGTCAGGGAACTCTCCAGCAAATCCTTCCAGCTTCGATCCAACAGGCATTGCTGGTGTAATAGCCACGATTCGTTCATCTTCTCTGGCTAGCCTTCTTACCGTCTCGCTGACAAGCTTGCTCCATGCTGGCGGTGCAATTGCCGGTTTGACAAAATCGCCGGTTTCCATTTTATATGGACCTGTACCGTGCCAGGTTCCAATCTTATCGCTTTCTGCAGGCTGATAGCCCTTTCCTTTTTTGGTAATGACATGCAGAAGGACCGGTCCCTCTGTCTTCTTTGCATAAGCCAAGTTTTCAAATAGATCTTCATAGTTATGGCCATCTACAGGTCCTAAATAGGTAAAGCCCATTTCTTCAAAAAACATCCCTGACACAAATAGATATTTCAGGCTATCCTTTAGCCTCTCAGCAGTGGAAGCTAACTTTCCGCCAACTGCAGGAACCTTTTTCAGGAAATACTCCAGTTCATCCTTTACCCGATTATATTTGCCGGCTGTCCGTAGTCTCCCAAGCACATTATGCAGCGCGCCCACATTTGGGGCGATCGACATTTCATTATCATTCAAAATGACAATCATGTTCTTCTTTTCATGGCCAATATGGTTCAGTGCTTCTAAAGCCATACCGCCAGTTAGCGCCCCATCCCCTATGACCGGGATAACATAGCTATCTTCTTTTTTCAGGTCTCTGGCGATGGCCATTCCCATTGCGGCAGATAAAGAAGTTGAACTATGTCCCGTTTCCCAAACATCATGTTCGCTTTCAATCATCTTCGGGAACCCGCAAAGACCTTTGTATTGCCTTAATGTATCAAATTGGGACGCACGGCCAGTCAATATTTTATGTACATAGGATTGATGGCCGACATCCCAAATGATTTTATCTTTGGGGCTATCGAAGCATTTATGAAGTGCTACTGTCAATTCCACGACTCCCAGGTTAGGGCCGATATGGCCGCCAGTACCCGAAAGCTTTTCAATGAGGAATTTGCGAATTTCCTGGCTTAGATTTTCAAGTTCTTTATTAGAAAGCCCCTTCAAAAAGGAAGGGTCTTTAATTGTTAACAGATCCATTCTGCGGACCACTCACTTTCGTTTCTTATTCGTCCGTTTTTTTAATTTCGTTCTTTTCTTGTCTTTTATTATAACAATATGGAATTTATCCTCAAGAAATTGCAGAACTTTCCCTACCTGGAAGATAATATCTTTAGAGTACCTTATAGCAAGAGATTTTCCAAATGCTTTTCCTCCAACAGTCATTGCAGCTATAATGCTTGTTATAATAACGGAAGAAGCATATTCGAATACGCTGCTGTGATCCATTTGAAATGAGACTGTCAGCTGTACAATTACTATGGCTGCAGCCGCACCGCTAATAATCCCTGAAATATCGCCGATTACATCATTGCAAAAACTGGCAAACCGATCTGCATTTCTAACGATGCGAATCGAATACCTGGCTCCATATACCTTATTGGAAGCCATGGAATGAAAAGGCACTTCATCAGCCGCTGTGGCGGCAATTCCTATCATATCAAAAAAAATGCCAATTAAAACAATAATGGATACAACAATTAGACCGGTTCCCCATGAAACACCATTCAATATGGAGTTGGAGATAATTGAAAAAAGAGCCGCTAGCACAAAAGTGATAACGGCAATACTGAAGCTCCATTTAATCGAATTCCGCAGCAACTCTTTCATTTCTGTAAATACTTCCTTTTGAATTAAGAATGAATAAGAGGCGGGGCTCGCCGGTTTTTCGCGAAATCAAGTTCGCCTGTTCAGCTTCAGCAAGAGCTTCGCCTCTTTCTTTGTGATTATTAAGCTTTAACCGCTATGGCAAGCTGCCCATATAGGACAATTTATGTATGAGGGGCAAACCCCTCAAAAATTTCTGGTAAATAGGATGGCCATACAAAGGGTTAAGATTGCGGCTTAGGTCCAGTAGGTTTTCCCAAGCGAATACCGGATGTCGCCATACCGGCGGTTTCCCTTTAAATCCGCCTTAGCTGTGTCGCCATCAGCTAGACTGGATTGCCACTTAGTCCGCACTATAATCCCCTTTATATGTCATTGGAACAGTCTAGGAGATTTCCTCGGCAGCCTTTAACCATTTCCCTAGCCTCTTTTGCAAAGAAGATTTCATACAGGCGAAAAAGCATATATCAATGGCCAACTGATGTATGCCCTTATAACTGTAATCCCCTCTATCCTCACTCAAGGCAGGCTACGCTGCTAGTGATCTCCCATGGAATCACATTGCAGGTTCATAACCCGAGATTTCAGCGCTTACGCTTTCGCTGCAGCACGGCCTTCGGGGCCTCCGCGGTGAAAGGGTCAACGCCCACATGCCTTTGCAGATCGCCCTTACACCTTACTCCCTGAATCGACCCAAGGCTGGGCGCCTCAAGCCAAAACAAGGAACTTCATCGATGTGCCCTTTAGTGGATTTTTAGCCCCACCTTCAGGAATGGTAGGCCGACTAGAATACTGCACCATCCATATATCTCTATTATAGCATAATTGCTGTTGTGCAACAAACGGTCCTGGCACAGTGAGCTTCTAATGACTTCTCTGTGCAATCAAATCAGTAATCGATTCAAGAAGCCCTGTATTTAACCCTGTCTCAATTAGTTTTTCCTTGGCAGCTCTTATATGGTTACTGAGCGCTTTCTTAGCTCCCTCCATTGTGAGAAGGGAAGGATAGGTGCTTTTGTTTTTGGATTCATCACTGCCAATAGGCTTGCCTATCTCCTCCTCTGTGCCTTCAAGATCAAGAATGTCATCCCTGATTTGAAAAGCCAGCCCAAGATGATAGGCAAAATCTGATAAAGCCTTGATTGTGTCCTCGCTGGCTTTGGCTAAAATTGCACCTGATATCACGCTGCACTCTAGAAGCCTTCCTGTTTTATGAAGGTGAATATACTCAAGTTCTTCCAAAGAAAGATGCTTCCCTTCCCCTTTAATGTCTGCAGCCTGTCCGCCAACCATTCCTTCGGCACCGGATGCTTTAGACAGCTCCATTATTAAGGCAAGCTTAACATCGGCTGAAGCATATTCTTGCGGAGTTTCAGTGATGGACTGGAAGCTATATGTAAGCAGTGCATCGCCAGCAAGAATAGCAAGTGCTTCTCCAAATACTTTGTGGTTCGTTGGCTTTCCCCGTCTTAAATCATCATCATCCATGCTGGGAAGATCATCATGGATAAGGGAGTAGGTATGGACCATTTCAATGGCCGCTGCCGTCCATAAACCTTTTGCAGGATTCTCACCAAAGGCTGCCATAGCTGCAAATAAAAGCAATGGTCTTATCCGCTTGCCTCCCGCCTCGAGAGAGTACAGCATTGATTGTTTTATCTCATCAGGGGAATTCAATTTGCTGATGTTATCCTTTAGCTGGTTTTCAAGCATTTGTTTGTAGTGTTCAGAAAAAGAATCCAGGGATTGGTGCAGCAATATTATTCCTCCTCAGGGATGGAGAAATTTTCTTTGCTCCCATCCTCGGTCAGTATTTCGGTTAGTTGTGATTCAACATTTTTCAATTTATCATGGCATAGCTTTGAAAGCTCCATGCCCCTTTTATAAATATTTATCGCTTCTTCAAGAGGCACATCGCCTTCCTCTAGCTTTTCTACTATTACCTCCAACTCTTCCATCGCTTCTTCAAATGAAAGTTTTCTATCCTCCGCCATTCCATTCACTCCTCAATTTCCGTTACACGGCAATTAATTGTTCCATCTGAAACCTTCACCTTTATATGATCATCTATGTGAATTTGAGCTACGGTTTTTATCAGTGTTTTTTTCTCGGTATACGCAAGACTATAGCCTCGGTCCATTATTTTAAGCGGGCTGAGCGCTTCCAATGTAGAAAGAACCCTCGCAAAATCTTTTTCTTTGTCCGTAACAATATTGCCTATTGATTTGTCAAGCCGTCTTTTTAGCCTGTCATGCTTATCCTTTGACTGATCGATCAGCTGTCTGGGATGGCTCCGGGCTAAACGTATTTGCAAGGTCTCAGCATGCTCAGACTTTAAATCATGAAGCCGTTTGGATCCCCTCACAAGCTGTTCCGTCATTTTATCCAGCTGCTCCAATTTTTGTTCGTATAATTTTTGAGGATATCTGAACGCATATGACTTTTTGAGCCTTAGCAGCCTTTGATATTGAAAAACAACTTGTTCCTTCATAGCTCTGATCAGCCTCGATTGCCTATTGAAAAGCCTCTCCGTTAAATCGTCTATATGCGGGACTGCCAATTCGGCAGCGCCTGTCGGGGTTGGCGCTCTAAGGTCAGCCACAAAATCTGCGATGGTAAAATCCGTTTCATGCCCGACAGCAGAAATGATTGGAATCTCTGAATGAAAGATTGCCCTGGCCACCTGCTCTTCATTGAAAGCCCAAAGCTCTTCGATGGAGCCGCCTCCACGGCCAATGATCAAGACATCGGCTTCCATCATACTATTAGCCATTTTAATCGAACTTACGATGGAAGCAGCAGCCTGGCTGCCTTGGACTAATGCTGGATAGATAAGAATATTCACAATCGGATAACGCCTTTTTATCGTGGTCAATACATCTCTTACAGCAGCACCTGTTGGGGATGTGATTACCGCAACGGTTTTAGGATAGCGTGGTATAGGCCTTTTATCGCTTCGTGAAAATAATCCTTCTTTTTCTAGCTTTTCTTTCAGCTGTTCATATGCCAGATAAAGCTCCCCAATCCCATCCGGCTGCATTTCTTTAATATAAATTTGATATTGTCCGCTTGGCTCGTAAACCGAAACTTCACCCCGGACCAAGACTTTCATGCCATTTTCAGGCCTGAATTTCATTGATTTTGCATTACCTGCAAACATCACAGCAAGGATGCGGGCTTTCTCATCCTTCAATGTAAAATACATATGGCCGCTGGAATGCTGCTTGAAGTTTGAAATTTCTCCCTTCACCGTAATATTCTGCAGATGGGGATCAGCATCAAATTTTCTTTTTATGTACTTTGTTAACGCGTTGACTGTTAGGTACTGATGTTCCTTCATAACAATCTCCTTTTATGCAAAAGACGCATTTCTTGAGCATCTAAAGCAAGAGCATTTAACCGCATATACAGCAAAAAACTGCCCTTCCAATGATATTTATTCTTTCGGCCTGCATGCATGGCATGCAAAACAAATTCCTAAATATAGCATAATGGAAATGGACAGATTTTGCATCTGTATTGGATTTTTGATATGCGTTTAGCCTTTCTTGCTTACTGACTTTGCAGCTTTTAATGTGTTTTCCATAAGCATTGTAATGGTCATCGGACCAACCCCGCCTGGCACTGGCGTTATATATCCCGCCTTTTCTTTAACTGCCTGGAAGTCAACATCGCCGCAAAGCTTGCCTTCCTGATTTCGGTTCATGCCCACGTCTATTACAATTGCACCGTCTTTCACATGGCTCTCTGTTATTAATCCGGCCTTTCCGACAGCTGCCACCAGAATATCTGCTCTTTTCGTATGTTCTATTAAATCAGCTGTTTTAGAGTGGCAATATGTTACCGTTGCATTTTTATTTAGAAAAAGCTGCCCAGAAGGTTTTCCCACGATATTGCTCCTGCCCACAACAACCACATGCTTGCCGGAGACATCCGCCTCAATAGAATCAAGCATTTCCATTATCCCAAATGGCGTGCAGGGAATAAATGCATCCTGACCTGTCATCACTCTGCCGACATTGATAGGATGGAACCCATCTACATCTTTTTCAGGCGAAATGGTTTCAATGATTACCTTCTCATTGATATGTGCTGGGAGCGGCAGCTGAACGAGGATTCCGTGTATTGCCGGATCCTCATTTAACTGGCCTATCCGGCTGATTAACTCAGCCTCACTGACGCTTTCAGGAAGTTCAACCAGCAAGGAATACATCCCAAGCTTCCTGCAGGTTTTCTGCTTGTTTGAAACATACGTTTTCGAAGCTGTATTATCTCCTGCTAAAATAACTGCAAGGCCCGGTGTCATCCCTTCACCTTTCAGCTTTTGCACTTCTTTTCCGATGTGGTCCTGTTTCCTTCTTGCTATATCTTTGCCATCTATGATTTGTGCAGACATTTTTATCCCCCTATCAGGACAGCGGAAGCGCCTGTTGATAAGGAACACCGCCAGCATGTGGAGCAGGCTCCGGCAATCCCGTGCAAGTCCGAACTTATCATTTTAATGCTGTTCTTTTATTTTGGAAAGTACCCCATTAATAAACTTGCTTGACTGTTCATCACCGTATAGCTTTGCGATTTCTATTGCTTCATCCATGACAACATTGGCCGGGACATCCTCCCGATGGTAGATAAGCTCAAATGCGGATATTCGCAAAAGGTTGCGGTCTACTGTGGCAAGCCTTTCCAATGTCCATTTTTCAAGATATTTTCTTATTTCCGCATCAATCATTTCCTTATTCTGCAAAACACCTGTTACCAGTTTGTTTAAAAATTCATCGGCTTTTTCTCCTTCAAGCACATGTTCAATGGCGGACTCAGGTTCAACCTGGCTAACATCGATCTGGAATAAAGCCTGCAATGCTTTTTCTCTGGCTGTTCTTCTCTTCATCGTTTTCTTTAACTCCTTTAAGCTAACGTTGTGTGTGAAAGTTCAAGTTAATAATTGACTGATAAAACGATTCTTGCTCCCTTTGGCCTCTGACTAGGATAAGACCGCTAGGCAGGCACTAAGGGCTATTCTAATTTTTGAGCATATACACGTCCAAAAATAACATAACAAGATAATAGCACAAGTATGGAATCTTCGCACTAAACAATAGCAATTACCTTGCTGTATGGGTTAAAAAAGTGATCCTTCACACTCGGCTTCTGACCTCCGCTCAAGAACCCTGCCGGCAAGGTGTCAAAAAGCAAATCATTATTTATATAGCAAAGAAACGAATTCCTTTGTAAATGGCATTATATGACCTTTAATTATTTTTCCTTTAAAAAATTTCTTTATAACAGCCAAATAGAATGAAGAGAATATAGAGAAGAAAAGCCAAAGACTCTGAAAATTGTCTTTGGCTCAGTGCTTTTTTTACACTTCCTGATCGTATTCAATCTCATGTTTTTGATTTTCAAACATGATTCCTACTACATGAATGTTAACTTCCTGTGCATCCAGGGCAGTCATGTTCAGCAGCGCCTGCCGGATATTGTCCTGAATTTTTTGGGCAACACTTGGAATGGATACACCAAACTTCATCAGGCAATATACATCAACCTTAATTCCATCCTCTATCAACTCAACTTTGACACCTTTGCCATGGTTCTTTTTACCAAGCCTTTCAACTACACCTGTAGCAAAATTGCCGCGCATTTGCGCAACCCCTTCTACTTCAGAAGCAGCAATCCCCGCAATAACTTCAATTACTTCCGGAGCAATTTCAACCTTGCCGAGTCCTGAGTTTTCATGGCTCATTTCAAGAATGTTATTCTCACTCATTATGGCACCTCCATCATCTTAAGAATTCATTACATCATGCAATTCCAGGAATTTCGTATTAAACTGCCCCTCAACAAATTTTTCATGGCTTAGTAGTTTGAGGTGAAACGGGATGGTCGTATGTACACCCTCAACAACAAATTCACTAAGAGCCCTCTTCATTCGCGAAATGGCTTCTTCTCTAGTATTGCCGTAAGTAATCACTTTTGCAATCATGGAATCATAATAAGGCGGAATCACATAGCCTGGGTAGGCCGCAGAATCAACTCTGACTCCTAACCCTCCTGGAGGCAGATACATATTGATTTTGCCTGCGGAAGGCATGAAATTCTTCTCCGGATTTTCCGCATTGATACGGCATTCAATCGACCACCCGTTAAAGATGACATCCTCCTGGCTGATATTAAGCTTTTCACCAGAAGCCACTTTAATTTGCTCTTTAATTAAGTCCACACCCGTAACCATTTCTGTAACTGGATGTTCAACCTGAATGCGGGTATTCATTTCCATAAAGTAAAACTTACGATTTTGGTAATCGTAGATAAATTCTATTGTGCCAGCACCTGAATAATCAACCGCTTTGGCTGCTTTAACAGCTGCATTGCCCATTTCTTCACGCGTTTCTCCATCAAGGGCAGGCGAAGGCGTCTCTTCGAGTAGCTTTTGCAGCCTCCTCTGTATGGAGCAATCCCTTTCTCCAAGATGGATGGTATTTCCGTAATTATCAGCAAGGATCTGAATCTCTACATGGCGGAAGTCTTGAATATATTTTTCTATATATACGCCTGGATTCCCGAATGCAGTTAAGGCCTCCTGCTGAGTAATGGTGATTCCTTTAATCAGTTCCTGCTCAGTCCGTGCAACACGAATTCCCTTGCCGCCTCCGCCTGCAGTTGCTTTAATAATCACGGGATATTCAATTTCTTCAGCAAGCTGGATGGCCTGTTCAGCATCCTTAATAATTCCATTGGAGCCAGGAACGATCGGAACTCCTGCTTCTTTCATCGTTTCCCTGGCAATATCTTTTGTCCCCATTTTATTGATAGCTTCTGGTGTAGGGCCGACAAAAATGATATTGCATTCTCTGCACAGCTCGGCAAAGTCTGCATTTTCGGCAAGAAAACCGTAACCTGGATGAATTGCATCGCAGCCTGTTAGCTTTGCAACGCTAATAATATTAGTAAAATTCAAGTAGCTGTCTTTAGAGGCAGTCGGGCCAATGCAATAAGCTTCATCCGCAAGCTGGACATGCAGGGCCTCCCTGTCTGCCTCTGAAAAAACGGCTACAGATTCTATTCCCATTTCGCGGGCTGCGCGGATAATGCGAACAGCAATCTCTCCTCTGTTGGCAATCAAGAGTTTTTTTATCATTCTGTAACCGCTCCTTATTCAGGCTTTACTAAAAATAGTGGCTGGCCATACTCTACTAATTGGCCGTCCCTAACTAGCACTTCAACAATTTCGCCATTCACTTCAGCTTCAATTTCGTTGAATAGTTTCATTGCTTCAACTATGCAGACAATCGAGTCTTTTGTAACCTTTGTACCGGCTTGTACATATGGATCAGCATCCGGAGAGGAAGACTTATAGAAAGTCCCAACCATTGGAGAAACAATTTTATGCAGGTCTGTATCTGTAGCTTGCTCCTGTTTTGCAGGCTCCTGAACAGGCGCTGCAGCTATAGGTTCTTCCACTTTTACTGCAGCTGTCTGTACCGGCTGTGGAGCAGGTGCTGGCGCAGCAGATGGCTGAGCTTGCTGCACAACTACTTGTTCACTGCCTTTTTTCTTCATTTTAACTTTTGAACCTTCATGCTCATAAACGAATTCATCAATATTTGAATCATTAACAAGTTTGATCAATTCTCGTATTTCCTGTACTTTCAACATTATGGCACCCCTTGTTTTCTCACTGCTTTCCATTCCCTCTTTCCCCATTTGAATCCTGCTATTAAGGAGAATAGAGAAAGAACGAACGGGAATGTTCCGCATGATTTAATTACGACTAGATACTAATATCATACGATAAGACCTTATAAAAATTCAACATTGTATTAAGTACTATATAACTTTTTCTCCATTCAGTCTTTAAAACCATTTTAATATTTTTCGAAATTTTTGTGAAATGTTTTGAATAAATTTATCGATTAATAGAGCTGTTTTAACATTAAGAGGACTTTTGGACCAGATCGATATAACTGAATATTAAAACCTTTGATCTATAGAAAAGGATGTACCATCCCGGCAGGAATTTTCTCATTACCGGAAACCTGTGCAAGATGAAAAGCTTGCAATATACCAAAAATAATGATGCAAAAAAAAAAGGATTAAAGCCCCTAAACATACTTCTGAAATAGGATAGAAAGGGTGCCCGCTTGTTTTACGGGCACCCTTCATTTTTACTTTGCAACTTGGAATTCAACAGCAACTGCTTCTAGCTGGCCAATTTCATTTCTTACTTCCTGAATGATATTGTTTGCTGCAGCTGGAGAATGATCTTTAGCCTTTACAGTAATCTGGACCTTTTTTCCATTAGCGCGAACAAGAACATCCTCATAATCCATTGCTCGGATTAACGTTTCAAGCATTGCTTCTTTTCGCGCAATCTCATTTAATTCATCAATCTGATCCTTTGCTTTCATTCTTTCTTCAGCAGGCAGGTCTGTTTGTCCCAAGACTGTCGTAAGATCTTCCTTCATGCGGCTGCGCTCGTCATCAAGCTGCAGACGAAGCGTTTCAAACATTTCATCGCTGGCTGTGTTTGTAATAATGGCATTGCCATCTTCACTCTCTACCGCTTCCATTTGTTCATTTGCCTTCTCTTCCATAGCAGCAAGATCATTCCCTTTTTGTTCCGGTGATGTAACATAATACACGGATAAGACAACCACCAAACTAAGCATTGTTAAAAGCCATACCGTTTGTTTCTTTAAAAGCATCTATTATTCCCCCTTAGTTTTTTTAGGCATTACAGAAACTCTGTGGCTTGGTACATCAAGCGCTCTTGTAACTGCCTCAATTATCCATTTCTTTACTTGTATATTTTCAGCCCCTTTTGCCACAACCAGCACACCCCGGATTTCAGGCTTCTTGGTTTCTAATACAATCGGAACCTCTTTCTCTCCATTTCGGACAATCACCAGCTGTTCCTCCTGTGTCAGATCCTCAACCTTTCTCTTTCCGCCCTCCCGATCCGTTTCATCGGTTGTTTGGCTCTGGGTCGTCTTGTTTTTCTCCAGCACTTTCTTCTCGGTTGCATCTACATTGACAACAACTGTAGCATCCTCAACGCCGACAATTGCATCAAGAGCCTCTTTTATTTGTGCTTCATATGCTTTTTCATAATTGGCAATTTCATCATTTCCCCCGGATTGTTTTTGTCCAAATACCGGCACTTCTTCCTCCTGCTTAGTCTCTTCTCCGTTCTTGAAAACAGACATTTCTTCTGGCGTGGCATTCTCGCCGAACAGCGTATTGCTGACCAGCATAATCGCTGCGCCAAAGAGAATAACGAGAAGCAAATATTGGTATTTACCGGCTTTCTTATCTGGCTGACCTTCTTTGGAGAGCAGTTTCTTTATCCATCTGAAAGGACCTTTTTCATTATTCATCCCTATTCATTTTCCCCCCTTCTACCAGTACTTCGACTGATTTTGCATCTACATTCCATTTTTGTGCGAGAAGAGAAGCAATTCTTTGTGCATCTTCATTTTCAGCCCTGCTGGATGGAAGAGGTTTCCCGGTACTAATTTCCACTGTTTTAACCACTTCTAAAGCTTCAGCTTCTGCATCCTTTGCTTTTAATTGGATCATGACCTTGTGCAGGTTTTCCGGGAAGGCTTGATCACTGCTTTCATCTACTAAAATATCAATGTTAGCAATTTCGAGACCGTACTGTTCCATCAACTCCTCTTCTGCGTCCTGTTTCATTTGGACAGCCATTTGTTCTAAAATATATGCATCACTTGAGGCTTGTATTTCTTTTTTCTTCATTTCTATTAAATTTTCCATATTTTTTTCGCCAGATGCCTCAAAAACCGGCACCGAAGCGATTGCTTCTTCAAAATCGCTGGAAAGGATCTTTAGAATCGGTGTTAGAATAATTGCGATCAGCAGAAGCCCTGTCACCATTTTTGTGTACTTTTGAAGCTTGGAGCTGGGAAGGAGCATATCGATGACAGCAGCTAGCAAGACGAATAGTATAATGTTTGTTATCCATTCCGTTATAAAATTCACTTCATACACTCCCTACCTGACCATCATGGTCAAATTTCCTGCTGCAATGATTACCGTAATACTAAGGAAAAACATCAAAGATACAATGGCTAAAGCTGCAAAAACATATATGATGCTTTTGCTGATAATATCCAAACAGGAAATTATCGGACCTCCTCCCAGCGGCTGTAAAATGGCGGCCGCAAACTTATATATAAACGCAATCATTAATATTTTGATTGCAGGAAAAGCAGCAATGATCAGAAGGATGGCAACTCCAGTTATACCAACTGTATTTTTTAAGAGAACCGAGGCGCTTATAACTGTATCTGTAGCATCCGTAAACATCCTGCCTATTACCGGTATGAAATTCCCCGTAATAAATTTTGCAGTACGTATGGTAATCCCATCCGTAATCGCTGCGGAAGCCCCCTGAACGGAAATAACACCTAAAAATACTGTCAGGAACATGCCCATGAGCCCAATACTCCAGTTGCGGAGCAAATTAGCGAGCTGAGTCACCTTATAATGTTCAGATAACGTACTGACAATGCTTAATAAAGCGGATAGGAATAGTAGAGGGAGAATAACATATTGTATAAACAATCCGCTGACATTCATTAAAAATAAGATCACCGGATGAAAAAAAGCAGCTGACACGACTCCTCCCGATGAAGCAATTAATGCAAGCAGCAGCGGAATCAGGGCCATTATGAAGGACACCATTGTTGAGATCGTTTCTTGCGTGTATTCAATCGCTACATGAAAACTATTCAAAGCTATGATGATTAAAACCATAAATACAATGGAATATGCAGCTTTGCTGACTGAACTTTTTTCAAATGAATTCTGCAGCGACTGCAAGAACATGCTGAATACGGTAAGCAGAATTAATGTGCCAAGCAATTTCCCATTTACAATGAATTCATGAAAAACAAACTTTAAAGCTCCTGAGGCCCATTCTTTTAAAGAGAATTTCTTTTCTCCTTTAATAAATTCATAGAGGCTCCCTTTTTGGCTTTCCGGCAAAAATCCTCCATACTCGGTTGTAATCTCCTCCCAAAAGTTTGTTAATTCATCTAAATCCAGGGATTCAACCTGCGATTCTACTAAATCATGTGGAGATAACACTTCATTTGCATCTGCGGTCTTGGGTGAGGCTTGTACTGCCGGTGCTAGTAAAAAAAATAGGAATAGGCTGGATAATAAGATTTTCTGCATCCATTGCTTCATCTTTACACCTCTTTTATAAGACCTAACAAGCGGTCTGCCATGGAAAGGAAGGCTTGTCCTGCATAACTTCTTATCCAAATAAATAGCAGGCCTGCTTAAGCTAGCTTGGAATCATTTGAATGATGGTTTCAATTAATACAGTCAGAATCGGGATGGCCATCGCCAGAATCAGAATTTTGCCGCCCATCTCGATCTTTGCCGCTATAGCGCCCTGTCCTGCGTCCTTCGTAATCTGGGCAGCAAATTCTGCAATATAAGCTATACCAATTATTTTTAAAATCGTTTCCACATAAACAAGGTTGACCTTTGCATTGATGGCAATCTTCTCAATCATGTGGATAATGGCGTATATTTGGTCTACTAAGAAAAGGAAAATGGCGCAGCCTACAAAAACAATCAGCAAAAAGGCAAAGTTGGGTTTTTGTTCTTTAACAATAAGGGCCAGGAACGTAGCAACCAGAGAGAAACCGACTATTTGAAGAATTTCAATGGCTGAGCCCCCCTTTTATCCCTGAAATAAGAACACTGATTTTATTTTCTGGAATAAATTATCTACAATGGATGCAACCATAAATAAAATATATATAAAGCCAAAAAGCGTAACCCATTGTGCATATTCCTTCTTGCCCACCTGATCCAAAATAGTATGCAAAAAGGCTACCACGATTCCGACACCCGCAATTTTGAATATGATATCAACCTCTAACCCCATCTTTTCTCCTCCTAAGCTCTGTCCAATGTCCGGCAGCAAATAGCCGCCTCCCTGATTAGTCATTATCAATTGCAACTTAAAGCAAAACCTACATCAATAAAATGATAAGCAGCAATCCCGATAAAAAGCCAAGGCTTTTGACCATTTTTTCATATTTCACTTGTTTGTCATGTGCATCCGCTTCTTCTCGTTCCAGGTGGGAAAGAGTAAGCATGATTTGTTTTTGCTGAGAGAGCCGATCATGCCGCCCAAGTGTTTCTCCAAATTGCTTCATAATTTCAAATTCCCCCTGTTTTAAAGCGGTCATTTTCCAAATTTCCCTTAAGCTCTGTTCCCAGGCCTCTTTGACGGTTGTCTCCGAATTCGTCAATCTTTTAGCGAAAGATTCAAAAAACCATGAAAGCGGTTTTGGAAGCTGGGCTGAAAGCCTTCTCGCTGCTTCGTGCAGTGGTGTATGACCGTACATAATTTCTGCCTCAAGAGACTGAAGGGCCGATTTCAGCTGGCGAAGCTGCCTTGGCCGTTCTGTTAAATGCCTTGATGCCTCAAACCCGGTCCAGGTGGTGGCAATAATAATAAAAACAGCTCCAATTAGCTTCATCATTTAAATCACTCTCACCTCTTCCGTGAGTTCCTTGCCGGCGACATCCCTGATGCAAGTAATACTGCCCGGTCCATCTCTCCTGCTTAGTTCAATAAATCGCTGGAATATATCCATCTCTAAAATGGCTTTTAGGGTAGGACGCTTTTTTATTTCTTCCAAGCTGTTTCCATGTGTGGTCATAATCAACTTGATTCCAGCATTCACAGCCTCCATTATGGCTTCCGCATCCTCACGCCTTCCAATTTCATCCACAACCAATACCTCCGGGCTCATGGAACGAATCATCATCATCATGCCTTCAGCTTTTGGACACGCATCCAAGACATCGACCCTGTGTCCGAAAGTCATTTGCGGAATCCCGTTTACGCAGCCTGCAATCTCAGATCGCTCATCAATGATTCCGACCTTATTTGCCTGAAAAGAACCTTTGCCATCCCCTGTAGAGATAATTCTTCCTATGTCCCTCAGTAAAGTGGTTTTCCCTGTCTGAGGTGGGCCAATAATCATGGTATGCAGCCAGCCACCGTTATATATGTGTGGAATCAGCCTTTCAGCAATTCCGATTTTCTCTTTGGCAATCCTAATATTAAAAGATGAAATATCCCTGATTGCCTTCACTTTTCCTTCTTCTAAAATCACTTTTCCCGCCAGTCCAACCCGGTGGCCACCCTCAATGGTGATATAGCCCCTTTTTAATTCCTCTTCGAGAGTATAGATAGAAAAATGGCTTATTTTATTCAGCAAGTGCATCGCATCCTCAGAATCAACAATGTAAGGCAGGAAACGAGGGCTGCCTTTCATTGTCAATTCAAGAGGCCTGTTTATCCGGACTCTGATTTCCTCCAGATCCTTCAGAATATGTGGAGGTATTTGCTTAAGCTTTTCAGAAATTTTTTTCGGCAAAAAGGCAGTAATGGTTTCCATATTCTCTCCTCCATATTAAAGTTCTTTTCGGACTAGCATCTCATTATTTAAAATGTATGCCTGCATCAAAACAATATGACTTTGATTTACCGGCTTAGGCATTTTAATTTGGACAAACTTGAGTAAGACTCTTTCTTATTGATTGTTGTTTTGGCTTAAATCCAGTCCGTTGATTTAAGCAAGGGTCACTTGCTTTACGGAGGGAGGAACAGAGCTCCTCGGTTCGCCTGCGGGTTCTCCCGCTCCCTCACCTCAGGCAGGATATTGAATACGCTTCCTCAACTTGGCACCGAACGAAGGAAATGAGGCAGCATAATCGAGGATCAAGTGCCTACAGCAAAAATCAACTCAGCAAATTAAACTGAGTTATTAAAAAGCAACAAACTTTAGGAAACAGCCTGAGTAAAAAGGACGCTTCTTCAAAAAATAAGCCTAAGAAACTTTAGTAAAGGCTGGTGTAAGCAATGAAAGTGAAATTGATTTGCATAATACTTTTTATTTCCTGCATGATGTTTTCGGTATTTCATGCTGATGGCAGTGCCCATCCTGCCTCCGAGGAGGGGCCCAAGAATGTTATTTTGATGATCGGTGATGGTATGGGAGTCGGACAAATTGAAATAGCGAGAAAGCTGCAATATGGAAAAAATGGGCATCTATTCCTCGAATCCCTTCCGCACACGGCATTCGTGCATACCGAATCAGCCAATAATCTGGTAACAGACTCTGCTGCAGGCGGGACTGCCCTTGCCATTGGCAAAAAGACGAACAATGGAAGTATTGGCGTAACTCCAGATGGAAAAGAAGCCGACAGCATACTAGATTTATTTAAAAATAATGGAAAAAAAGCTGGAGTTATTTCAACAAATACAATTACGGACGCAACACCTGCAGCATTTACTGCAAGTGTTTCCAATAGATGGACCGGCCAGGAGGAAATTGCACGCCAGCAGCTGAGCAATCAGGTAGATGTGCTGATGGGCGGAGGCAGAGCCTACTTTACACCTAAAAAACAAAACGGGAGAGATTTAATTAAGGATGCCATCCATAAAGGCTATACCTATGCAAGCAATCGTGAAGAGCTGCTTCATGCAAAGGGCTCAAAGCTCCTTGGCTTGTTCAATGACGGCTATATGAACTTTAAATTGGACCGACCACTAACAGGAAGCAAAGAACCCAGCTTAAAAGAAATGACTAAAAAAGCAATCAGCGTGCTCTCAAAAGAAAAGAAAGGCTTTTTCCTGATGGCCGAAGGGGCAAGGATTGACCACGCATCCCATGCTGGCGATATTACGAGCATATGGAAAGAAACAATTGAATTTGATGAGGCTGTCAAGTATGCCGTTGAATGGGCAAAAAAGGATGGAAAAACACTTGTCATTGTGGCCGCAGACCATGAAACCATGGGGTTATCAGCCTCAGAACCGCTGGATATCAAGAATCTGAAGGAAATTAAGGCCACTCCCCAGTATATGGTCGGCCAATTCGTAAAGCACCAGAATATGAGATCCTACAGGACCGAAAGCATTAGATATGTTCTTAAGAAATACGCCCATATCGACCTGACTGATAAGGAAGCCGAGGAATTCAATAGCCATATGCTCAACGCAGACAGCAAAGTGTATCCGGAACACTTCGCTTCCTGGGAAATTGGAAGTCTGATTGCAGAAAAGCACTATGGGGGAATCATTACACCCAGAGTAAGAGCTTTAAGCTCTACCGGCGGGCATACAGGCAACATGGTTCCTTTATTTGCTTACGGCAAAGGAAGCGAAGCTTTCTCAGGAGTCATGGACAACACCGATATTCCAAAGAAAATTGCCTCATTGATGAACTACCAGTGGAAATAAATTTTGCTGTTTTATGTGTATTTTCTGCCTCCCCCCGCAGTACATTCTATAGAAGCCTATTTATGAAAGCGGGGAGAGCATTCCATGTATTATCAGCAGCCATTCGTTCGCCACTCAGTCCATAATAATGGAGGCTATACAAGGTCTAAGCAAAATCTCATGAGCGTTTCTGGCGAAGGCAAGATCGCTGGGCAGCCCAATCGGGCCAAAATCACACTTGGCGTTTCAACAGAGGATCAAGTCCTGCAGAAAGCACAGGAAAATAATTCAAAAGCCATCGCCAGTATAAAAAACGCTTTAAATGGCATCGGCATAGCCGATAAGCACATTCAAACAGCTGACTATTCTATTTTTCCTCAATATGATTTCGTGGATGGCAGTCAAATTTTTCGCGGTTATAAAGTGGAACATATTCTGAACATAACCGTAGACCAAATTGAAAATACCGGCCTTACTGCAGATACAGCTGCCCGCAGCGGTGCTAATATCGTGAGAGGAATTAATTTTGAGATTGAAAATGGATCCCTACTGTATCAGCAAGCCTTAACACTTGCTGTTGCAGATGCGTATAAAAAGGCAGAAACAATCGCTGCTTCTTTAAATGTCCAGGTAATCAAGCCGCCGCTTTCTATCACTGAAGACAGCTTGGCTAAATCTGTAGCATTTCAGTCTTCCGCTTTTGTTAAAAGTGCGGAAAGCACACCTATCCAGCCAGGCACAATTATGATTGAGAGCCGCATTACTGCGGAATTCATGTACTATGGCTAATAATTCTCTTGAGTTAGCGGATACTAAAATTGAGCAGAAAGATATTAATAATAATAATGTGCAGAAGGAGAGGTGCTCATATTGAATGAAAATTTAGGGGAATTCCTAAAAAACCAGAAAATGGGAGATAGGACTTATTTGGATGGAACGCAGGATAATAAAAAACCTCCGACGTCAGATCCAGATTATAATAACCGGAATGACACCGATATTTCACCTGGTGCTGAGGGAAGGAAATTTAAAGGATAAAAAAATCCCGAGGTTTGCTCGGGATTTTTTCGTTTATTATGCGCGTGATACATAAGAAGCGTCTGTAGTATTGATGATCAGCTTATCCCCTTCATTAATGAAGAAAGGAACCTGAACAGTTAGGCCAGTTTCCAGAGTAGCTGGCTTCGTTCCGCCTGAAGCTGTATCTCCTTTGATTCCAGGCTCAGTTTCTGTTACAGTCAGCTCGACTGAGTTAGGAAGTTCAATTCCAAGTGAGTCACCTTGGTAAAGCATAATAGCAACTTCCATATTTTCTTTTAAAAACTTTAATTCATACTCGATTGTAGATGCAGGCAGTTCAATCTGCTCGTAAGATTCGTTATCCATAAATACGTGCTGTTCTCCATTTGCATAGAGATATTGCATTTTACGGTTATCAATTTGAGCCTTGGCAACTTTTTCACCAGCACGGAAAGTTTTTTCCTGGATCGCACCAGTACGAAGATTACGAAGCTTGGAGCGGACAAATGCCGCACCCTTTCCTGGTTTAACGTGCTGGAAATCCATTACACGCCAAATGCCGTTATCAACTTCAATCGTTAATCCCGTACGAAAATCATTTACTGAAATCATGGTATGTCCTCCTATAAGTGTTCAATTAAAGAATAATTAATTCTTTTGTAGAATGAGTAAGCGTTTCATTGTGATCCTTTGTAATTACTGTATCATCCTCAATACGGACTCCGCCAAGGCCAGGTATGTAAATGCCAGGCTCTACTGTTACAACCATGCCAGGTTCAAGAATAACATCAGACTTAAGTGACAATCCAGGGCCTTCATGCACTTCAAGCCCGATTCCATGACCAGTAGAGTGGCCAAAATATTCGCCATAGCCTTTCTCGGTTATGTAATCTCGTGTTAGGGCATCTGCCTCTTTGCCGCTTATTCCAGGTTTTATGCCTTCCATTCCCCGCTCCTGAGCCTCAAGCACGATATTATAAATGTCTTTCAGCTTGTCTTTCGGTTCCCCAACAGCTACTGTACGGGTGATATCTGAAACATATCCCTGGTAATAAGCGCCAAAGTCCAGAGTAACAAAATCGCCCTTATCGATAATCTTATCGCTAGCCACTCCATGCGGAAGGGCAGAACGGTGTCCAGATGCCACGATAATATCAAACGATGATGAAACTGCACCCGCTTTTCTCATAAAGAATTCTAATTCATTCGATACATCCAGTTCAGTAATCCCTGGACGAATGATATCCAGAATATGTTTGAATGCAGCATCCGCTATGTCAGCTGCCACCTTTATTATCTTAATCTCTGATTCAGTCTTAATCAAGCGTAACTTTTCAATTGTGCCGGAAACAGGCACTAAGTCTGCTTCAACCGCTTTTTCATAGGCTTTATTAGCAGAGAATGTTAAATGATCTTCTTCAAAACCGAGCTTTTTAATCCCAAGCTGTTTTACCTGTTTTGCCACTTCCTCAGGGATCGCTCCAGTATGCTTGACAATCTCATAACCTTGGCATTGCTTAGCAGCTTGCTCAGTGTAGCGGAAGTCTGTTATAAATAAGGCTTTTTCTGCACTTAGTAACACTACACCTGCTGAACCAGTAAATCCAGTCATATAACGGCGGTTAAAACTGCTTGTGATCAGCATTCCATCTATACCTGATTGTTCAAAGCTTGCGCGAAGCTTTTGAATTTTTTCCATAGTACCCTCTCCCCTTAATAAAGTGAAACTTCAATCAGTTTGTGCCTACATCCCCCACTGATTATTAGTTGAAGCAATCTGGCCTTTACGGGCTATTTGGACTCCCGCTTTTCCTCCTTCGATTCCGAGTCTTACTGCCCGTTAGACTGTGATAAGATCGATTAAAGCAAAGAAAGCCAGCTCATACCCTTTTAGTCCAAGTCCAACAATCTGTCCATGGGCAACAGGCGCAATGACAGAGGTATGCCGGAATTCTTCTCGGGCATGAACATTCGATATATGTACTTCGATCACAGGAACCTGGATTCCTGCTATAGCATCCCTTATAGCATAGCTATAATGTGTGAATGCTCCGGGATTAAAAATAATGCCTTTCGTATCATCTTCATTGGCTAGATGAAGCCTGTCTATTAATTCGCCTTCATGGTTTGATTGGCAGCAGCACACTTCTGTATTATGAGCACTGCCCAATTCAATTATTTCAGCTTCCAAATGCTTAAGTGTTTTAGTCCCATAAACACCTGGTTCCCGCTTCCCAAGCAAGTTTAAATTTGGCCCATTTAACAGGAGTATTTTCCCCATAATCAACCCCTCTTTCTTTATTGCTAATGGGCTTCTTTTACCGAATTATCTTTCGATTCATTCCGTATTCCGGGAAAAAGAACGTCCACTAAGAACATTCTAACATAAGTGCTAACTCTATACAGTTGAGATGTATTCACTTCTTTTTAATAGCTGGGCAAAGACTAGATAACGGCGGGAAGGCCAATGCCTATCCCCGGCTAGGCTTCTTAACATACCTAGAGACGGTTTGGCACACCTTACTAGTAACCTCATTTTTTGGAGAATCTTTAATGCCACTCTGCTTTGTAATGTGAGGCTGCTTCATTTATGCTCTTTGACAATTCTTCGCTCTTCTAATATCGTGAAGCAGCATCAAATTTCCTCCATGACGCTGCATACTCATAAAACTAATGGAATTCCGGGTCGGTACGGGCCTTCTTTTCATCTTCACTCTTCCCGCGAATTTCATGGGCTTCATAGGATATGGAATACCCGACAAACACCCCATATAAAATATAGAAACAAATAGAGGTGATCATCGTATTCCGCTCAAGCTCCCAGAAAGGGCTTATCCCTGGAAAGATGGGATTAAGGATAAAAAATACAATCAAGAAAAGGGCAATGCCATAACCCGCTCCCACAAACATGCTTTGAAATTTTTTTAATGCTGCATAATAAATAAGGGCAGCAATTATTGATAAGCCTCCAATTAAGAGAATAGAAATTACGGTTCCTAGCCAACCCTCTTTCCAGGCTCCTATTGTCCAAGGTTCAAGAATGACATTCGGGTGCACTTCCGTAAAATTGAACACATAGGCCAAATAGGCGAGCCCACTCCACAGGATGCCGCCAATCAAACCGGTAATCACCACCATAGCCATAAATGACATTGGTTTTTCTCTCTGATTTTGTTCCAAATGCTCTTTTTCTTCTGCCATTTGTGCCACCTCCATTTCTATTATGTCCACACGATATTATTCCTTTGCATCATAAAGAAAATTTTATGCAAATTGGCATTCCCCCTGGGGAGTTTGGAGATATTTTTTAACATATTTCCTATCTGATGGAGGTTTTAGGGGGTTTTAGGGCGAATAAAATTAGTATGTGAAAATAAATTTAAACTTTCAAGAAGATCGGACCATTTTCTCTAAAATGATGTACCGGGACTGGTAATTAAGGCATAAATTTAAGTAAGGAATATAACAGCAGCAGAAGAGTGCAAGCCCATTATTCCGCTTTAATATTAAAGAAAACTGCCTGTTAAACACCTTAAAGTTGTCACAGTTTCGTTTAAAATGTAAACAAATAGGAAAAGAAAAAAACTGAAGACTAATTTTAAAAAAGAAAATTATCGAAACTTTGGTATATATAGTTTAAAAGCTTATAAATTTGCTCATCATGCTTTTAGGGAGGTGGCTTTCTTGAAAAATCGGATTTCATTCTATATTGTCTCCGGGCTTGTTATTCTTGCTGCCCTTGGAGTCACCGTCAGCCTGATCTCAGATCCTGCCGGTTTTTTGCAGAGAATAGCTGTCATTGTCATCATAGGGGCTGCAATATACTTTTTATTCCAGCGATTCAATAGAGCTAATCCCTCTAAGCGAGACCAGCGGGCTTTCATACGGGCAGCCAAAAAATCAAAAAAACGCTTTAACCATAAAGAAGCAGGTTCAGCCAACGGAAAAAAGGCTTCCATCAGCTCACTTACTTCGATTAAAAAATCGAAGAAAAAGACTTCACCACATCTGACTGTCATAGAAGGAAAAAAAGGTAAAAAGAAAAATCGAGCATCCCTTTAAAGGAGAGCTCGATTTTTTTCCTCAAAAAATAGGTAAGGTGAATTTTGAACTTAGATAACTGTCTACCTCCACTAAGAACGCTTCGACAGCTTAATCACACAACTGAAAGCGGCAGCTTTTGGGAGGATATAGCGTTCTTATTATGCGTTCCTTTTGGCAAGGCGCCCTGCGCTTTTTCCATTAGTAACTCCATTTCCCAAAAAATTGTTCCGCACATTGCCTCCCATGCTCAAGAAGATCCATTTTTTTTTGATCCGTCAGATTAAATTCTGCAGTCAATACTCCATCTGTTGGAATGAAAATGATATTTTGCGCATGTTTTCTTGAAATATATCGTGCATCATGTGCATCCTTCATTGTGGCAAAAAGCGCTTCATACATTTGTATGGCATTGGAAATCTTGTTTGGCGGCCGCTCACTAAGATTATGACTCAGTTTCACTCCCAGGACCGGCCTCGTCTTTATCACATTTTCCTTATCAAAAAGCCACATTGGGAAATTGCTTAAAACTCCACCATCCACAATTACACTTGAATGGCTGTGTGTCTGGAGTTTTACAGGTTCAAAAAAGTAGGGCAGGCTGCAGCTCATCCGTATTGCCCTGGACACTGGGAATGAGCAAGGATCAATCCCATAATGTCCAAGGTCATCAGGCAAAACAACCAGCCTCCCGTTTGTCAGGTCAGATGCTATTACCCGTAATGATTGGGGAGGCAGGTCTGCAAATGTATTTATCCCTCTTGAAGCAAGCTTTTCAGCCATCCAGTTTTCCAGCTCCAACCCTTTATATAGGCCCAAACGCCAATAGAGCAGCAGCCATTTTGTGACTGAGAATGGTATAAATGTTTTTCTTTCATCAAGAAACTTTTTTACATCCAATTCATTTACCAGCTGATATATTTCTTCACTTGTATATCTGGCGGCAATTAATGCAGCAACGATGGATCCAGCACTCGTACCAGCTACCCGCTTGAATTGGAATCCCCGGTTTTGGACTGCTTCATAAGCTCCAATTAGCGCAAACCCCTTGATGCCTCCACCTGAAAAAACACCGTCTATATACATGTAAGCCACTCCTATCGATGTACACGCTTAGAGGAACTCTTACTTATACATCTTTAATCAGGAGCTTTTTAAAATAGTACGGCTGACAAGCAAAATTTATTGTTCAGGTGAAATATTGCACTTCAGATTCAGGAAAATGGGAGTTAATATATTCTCTTATTGTGGTCTCCAAGTCTTTTGCTTCTTCAGTCAGATACACATATTTACCGATTCCATATCTTCCCCATTTGTATTTGCGCTTCTCTTCATCCATTTCAAGCTTTGACTTAGGATAGCGTTTTTCAATTACCTTCTTGGCCGGCTTTGTAAATCTATGCTGAATTAATTCAAAGGTCAGTCCTTCGAGGTTAATTCCTTCAAGCGATTTGCTTAACCTTTGGAAAAGTTCATGATAGCCCTCACGCCATCCCTCATGCATATAAATCGGCGCAACAATAAATCCAAGCGGGTAACCGGCTTTCGCCACTTTCCGGGCGGCTTTAAGCCGATCATCAAAGGAAGAAGTCCCGGGTTCAAAGTTTTTAATAACATAGCGGGAATTGACACTAAAACGAAAACGGGTTTTCCCATTATGTTTAGCGTCGAGCAGATGGTCGACATGATGATACTTGGTTACAAAACGAAGCTGCCCATATTCAGTTTGTCCGATAAATTCAATGGTTTTCTTCAAAGAATGCGTTAAATGATCTATTCCGACTATATCAGATGTACATGCAGCCTCAAAACGCGTTAGCTCAGGCCTTCGCTCTTCCATATATTTTGAAGCCTGCTCAAAGATTTCTTCAAGGTTCACGTAGGTGCGAATATATGGTTTGCTGCCAAGTGTTGTTTGCAAATAGCAATAATGGCAATGGCCCATACAGCCAGTTGCAAGCGGTATGGCGTATTCTGCTGAAGGTTTGGAAGTGTCAAACTTAAGTGTTCGCCGAATTCCTACAACTAATGTCGATTTTGCATTGCGATATTTCTGCACCTCATTATCGCCAGGAATATTTCTTACCTGATTATGCGAAGTGGTTTCCCTGATTTCAATATTCATTTTTTCAAACTTTTCTTTTAGCTCTCTTCCTAAAGGATATTCCAGTGCTTGTGGTTCTATATATACTAGCTGTGGGATAAAAGGCTTCAATTGTGTAACCTCGCTTTATAGTTAGTCGATTGCTTAGCCTTATGCTTTTGAACAATTGCCTATGCCTTATGACAGTAGTATGAGCCAAATCCCACAACAGCAAAAAAAAGAAGATGGAACAATTTCTTCCATCTTCTTGTTTAAACAATTTGTCATTAATAAATTCTATGCTTTAATCGATGCACTCGATCTCCTAATTAAAAAGCCGGCGCATTAGAAAAAGGATCGAAAGCCTAATTTATAAGCCGCATTTTAGCTGTGCATTACAGTTTGTGCATGTATTGCATCCGCCGATTTCTTTGACTTTTCCTTTACGGCATACCGGGCATGTATTGCCAACTTCTGAACCGATCGTTACATCTGTTGAACGCAGATCACTGATGGTATCAACCAGTACCACATGCTGCTTTGTTTTCTCTTTCTTAACCGTTTCGGCATCGTCAAAGCTATTTTCTTCCGCTTTCAGTGTCAATACTTGTGAATCGCGTGATCCGTCAACATAGACAGTTCCGCCCTTGGCACCTCCGCGGTAAAGTCGTTCATATACTTTTTCTACCTGTTCAACACTATAGCCCTTCGGTGCATTTACCGTCTTGCTTATCGAGCTGTCAATCCAGCGCTGAATCACACATTGTACATCTGCATGTGCTTCAGGGGCCAAATCCATCGCTGCCACAAACCATTCAGGCAGATTATTTGGATCAGCATCCGGATTGCGGTCCAAATACTCTTGAACGATATCAGCTTTCACTTCAATAAACTTGCCTAAGCGGCCGCTTCTGTAGTAAGAGAATGAGAAGTAAGGCTCAAGGCCAGTAGAGACTCCAACCATGGTACCTGTGGATCCAGTTGGAGCAACTGTTAATAGATGGGAATTTCGGATCCCGTTTTCTAAAATGGATTCACGAATATCTTCAGGCATTTTCTGCATAAAGCCTGTTTCTGTAAAAGCTCTTCGCAATCGATTTGTCTCTTCTGCATTCTCTCCTGTAAAGAAAGGGAAGCTTCCTTTTTCCTTCGCAAGCTCAACAGAGGCTCTGTATGCTGTCGTTGCAATCGTTTCAAACACCTTATCAATCAGTTCATTTCCTTCTTCTGAACCGTACTCAGTTTCACAATAGATCAGCAAGTCATGAAGTCCCATAACGCCAAGTCCAACACGGCGCTCACCCAATGCCTGCTTTTTGTTCTCTTCAAGAAAATACGGTGTTGCATCTATTACATTATCCTGCATGCGAATGCCCACTTCAACAGTACGCTTAAGCTTATCAAAGTTTACTGTTTTATTTTCCTTGTCTGCCATTTCTGCCAGGTTTACTGCTGCAAGGTTACAGACAGAATATGGTGCGAGAGGCTGTTCCCCACATGGGTTAGTTGCTACAACCTTTTGTCCATAAGCCTGTGCATTTGTCATGTCATTAGCATTATCGATAAAGAAAATCCCAGGCTCTGCTGAGTATGTTGCACAGATATTAATCAGGTTCCAAAGTTCTTTCGCTTTAATTTTGCGGTGAACGCGAACTTTATAGCCAAGCTTTTCCCATTCTCTGACGTCGCCGACATTGTGCCATTCTTCATTATAAACCTTCATCATCTCGGCATCGTAAGATTCTACATCTGGGAAACGAAGCTCATACTCTGCATCATTTTCAACTGCATTCATAAATTCTTTTGTCAGGCAAACTGAAATGTTTGCGCCTGTCAGAAATTCAGAATTATGGACATTGTAAGTTCCGCCAGTTGCCAGCTTTTCTTCTGCATCTTTAATGATTTTCTCGCTGAATCCGCCGAAGCCTGGAATGCTCATGTAATTCACAATTCCCTGGTACATGGCGATTTCCTGTTCAGTGAATGGAGTAAAATTTAATTTTTCTTTTGCATATTTTTTAATTGTTTCATCGTTTGTATTTTCAAGAAGGAATTTTAGGATTCTCGGATTTTGCATTTTCGAGATGATGAACTCGATAATGTCAGGATGCCAGTCAGATAGCATAATCATCTGGGCACCCCTGCGTGACCCTCCCTGCTCTACAAGATGCGTCAGTTTCGCTATATCATCCAGCCAGGAAACCGAGCCGGAAGATTTTCCGTTGACCCCTTTCGCCAGTGTGTTGCGAGGTCTTAGCGTAGAACCGTTTGTTCCAACTCCGCCTCCTCGGCTCATGATTTCCATTACCTGTTTGCGGTGTTCAGAGATTCCTTCGCGGGAATCCTGTACAAAAGGCATTACATAGCAATTGAAATACGTTACATCTGTGTCTGCACCTGCTCCGTATAAAACACGGCCTGCTGGAATAAAGTTAAGGTTCTTTAATTCCTGATAGAATTTTTCAAACCATTCTTTTCTCTTTTCTTCTGTCTTTTCTACGGATGCAAGGCCTTGGGCATTACGCTTGGCAATTTGCTCGTAATAGATTTCAAGCGGTTTTTCGATAACATCCAGCGGCTTTGTAATGATTCCTGTCTTTGCTTCTTCGGGATCATTGAGGACTCCTCTGTAATCTTCTTCAATTAAAACTTTTGCTGTTTTGTTTTCCCAGTCAATATCCAGGATAAAGCCGAGACCGCGTGCAGGGAATTTCGGATCTTCTTTGATAGTGAGGACAACGAAATCACCGTTTGTCAGAGTAACTTTCTCAGTATCTTTGAAAGTGTATCTGTCAAGCATGACTAAACGTGAAACACCTTTGTGGGTCATTTTCATATCCGGGGTTACAGGGTGAACCTGAGGGAATATACGGATGTCCTTGTTTAAACGATCAATGTTCAATTTCATTTTTTGTCCTAGCGCAACAGACATTGTTACAACTCCTTCGATTTAAATTCTTGCAATAATTCTTTATGTTGTGTAATCACTTTTATAGATAGTTCAACTCTAGCTGTGTTTCAAGATTACCCTAAAGTTACCATACCTCAAACCCCAAAATCAACATATAGTGTTTAAATTATTTTCGACACCACTACATATTGTGGTTGAAGTGAAGTGGATTTGTTTTTGTCAAACTTAAAAAATACTAGATTTTAAAGAAAACAAGAGGGAATGACAGGTTTAAGACAAATAACGATAAATTTTCATAAATTTCGAGACTTGCACTTTTTGTATATTTAAATTGGCAAAATATTCATTATAAAAGAAAAAAGCGACAGGGCCGCTTTTATCTCTTATAATTCCAATCATCATTTTCATACCGCTCTTTAGCAATTTTTTCAACGTAATCCATTTCTTCAGCTGTCAGCTCATATGGTTCCAGTTCAATATTCAGGCCTTCTTCAAAACCTTTTTTGAATGCTTTCTTAGCTTGGGCTAGCGTAATTTTTTCAGTTGTCAGTTCATTCATGGCAACAGCTTTATTTTTAAACGCTTTCTGCATCCTCTCTTTTACTCTTTCGTTAGGATACTTAAATAAGCTAAAAAGCTTGTCTTCATCCAAATCAAGCAAAATGGAGCCATGCTGCAGGATTACCCCTTTTTGCCTCGTTTGGGCACTTCCAGCTACCTTTCGCCCCTCTACAACAAGCTCATACCAGCTCGGGGCATCAAAACAAACAGCGGAGCGCGGATTTTTTAGAGAATCCCTTTCCTCAGCTGTTTTAGGAACAGCAAAATAAGCCTCCATTTCAAGGGCATGAAAACCTTTCAGTATTCCTTCTGAAATGACTCTGTAAGCCTCTGTTACCGTCTTCGGCATATTAGAGTGCGCTTCAGGAACAATTACACTGTATGTAAGTTCATGTTCATGCAGAACACCCCTGCCTCCTGTAGGCCGGCGTACAAATCCCAAGCCATGCTTCTTTACAGCCTCCATATCTATTTCTTTCTCAACCTTTTGGAAGTAACCGATTGAAAGGGTAGCAGGATTCCAGCCATAAAATCGAATGACCGGAGGCATTTTGCCCTCACTGTTCCAATCGAGAAGGGCTTCATCCAAAGCCATATTAAAAGAGGGAGATCCCTCTCCTGAATCAATAAAACGCCAAACTTCTTTAGTCATATGTAACCCTCATTTTCAGATTCTTTAACCACTTACATGCGGTTAATAGTCTACCAAAATTCATGCAAAATTCAAAGCAAGTTGAATTTCCAAAATAAATTTAACAGATTCCCTTTACTCCCATAACGAATGGCTTATATAATAAAGTTGGCTTAGCTAAGTGTGAAAGGAGAAAGACATATTGGAAACACTTTATTTCATTCTGATCATTTTAGGTGCAATTATTACCTATTCTGTCGTTACCTGGCTTTATCAGCGCAGGATTGTTAAAACGCTTACTGAAAACCAGTTTCGTGAAGGTTATAGAAAAGCACAATTAATTGATGTCCGTGAACCTAATGAATTTGAAAACGGCCACATCCTAGGTGCGCGAAATATCCCGCTTTCACAAATGAAGATGCGCATGAAAGAACTGCGTTCGGACAAGCCTGTCTATATATATTGCCAGAGCGGGATGAGAAGTGCGAGGGCTGCCCAGTTTTTGCATCGAAGAGGCTATAAAGACCTTTCACACCTGCAGGGCGGATTTAAAAAATGGTCCGGCAAAGTGAAAGCGAAAAAATAATAGCAATATTTTAGGCCCTTCCACTCTTGGCAGGGTCTCTTGATTATTTAGAATCAAAAAAACTGCTGCAAAGGTCCTTTTTCCTTCATATTAGACATCTATTCCCTCATTTTTCTGCTTATTTCCCCAATTTTTTCTATTCCCGAGTTTTTCGCGTTCATTCCCCAAATCCCCTACTTTAATCCCGAATCTTTTAATTTCTTCCCATAATTCATAATAAAGCGTTTAAGACACAAAAAAGAGTGCCCATTAGGACACTCTTTTACATATTATTGCCTTTGATAGCAAAGCACAGGCTTGCGTGCTGCCATTGTTTCGTCAAGGCGGCCGATTACTGTTGTATGAGGAGCTTCCTGCACGATTTCAGGGTTTTCCTCGGCTTCTTTTGCAATTTGGATCATGGCATCAACGAAGGCATCCAATGTTTCCTTTGATTCTGTCTCAGTCGGTTCGATCATGATACACTCTTCTACATTTAGCGGGAAGTAGATGGTTGGCGGATGATAGCCAAAGTCAAGAAGACGTTTGGCAATATCGAGTGTACGGACACCCAGCTTCTTCTGGCGCTTTCCGCTCAAGACGAATTCATGCTTGCAATGTCTGTCAAATGGAAGGTCAAAGAATGGTGCAAGCCTTCTCATCATATAGTTTGCATTCAATACGGCATACTCTGTTACAGCCTTAAGTCCATCTGGGCCCATTGTGCGGATATATGTGTATGCACGCACATTGATACCAAAGTTTCCGTAATAAGGCTTCACACGGCCGATTGATTGCGGACGGTCATAATCAAATTCATACTGATCACCTTTTTTAACTAACACAGGCTTTGGAAGGTATGGAATAAGATCTTCTTTAACACCTACAGGACCGGATCCCGGTCCGCCTCCGCCATGCGGGCCTGTAAAGGTCTTATGAAGGTTAAGGTGAACGACGTCAAATCCCATATCTCCAGGTCGCGCTTTTGATAGTACAGCATTCAGATTCGCACCGTCATAGTAAAGCTTACCTCCAGCACCGTGGACAATCTCAGCCATTTCAAGGATATTTTCTTCAAATAGGCCCAATGTATTCGGGTTTGTGAGCATAAGGGCAGCCGTATCTTCGCCAACCACTCTTCTAAGATCATCTATATCTACTAATCCATTTTCATTCGATTTAACTGTTACTGTTTCGAAGCCTGCAACCGTTGCAGACGCTGGGTTTGTTCCATGGGCAGAGTCAGGAACAATGACTTTCGTACGCTTAGTATCGCCATTTGCTTCATGGTAAGCACGGATCATCATTAATCCAGTCCACTCTCCGTGAGCACCTGCAGCCGGCTGCAGCGTTACTTCATCCATCCCCGTAATTTCAATTAAATGCTCCTGCAAATCATACAATAATTCCAATGCACCTTGGACAGAACTTTCATCCTGAAGAGGGTGGATATGAGCAAAACCGTTAAAGCGGGCAACATTCTCATTGATCTTAGGGTTGTACTTCATCGTACATGATCCTAATGGATAGAATCCGGAATCAACTCCATGGTTACGTTTAGAGAGAGCCGTATAGTGGCGCATGATATCAAGCTCGGATACTTCCGGCAGCTCAGGCTCTTTTTCTCTTAAGTAGCCTTCAGGAAGAAGCTCGCTTAAATCTGTTTCAGGAACATCCATTTCAGGCAGACTATAACCGATACGGCCTTTCGTGCTTAATTCAAAGATGAGTGGCTGATCTTCCTTATGCATGGTAATCCCCCATTTCTTTAACAAATGCATCTATTTCTTCTTTTGTTCTTAACTCGGTTACAACAACAAGCATATGGTTTTCCAGATCAGCAAAATCTCTGCCCAAGTCATATCCGCCAATAATGTCTTTTTCAAGAAGGTTCTGGTTAACTTCTTTCACCGGCTTATTCAGCTTGATGACAAACTCATTGAAAGAAGGGCCTTCAAATGCAATTTCAAAACCATTTGCCTTAAATTGCTGTTTGGCATAATGGGCCTTTTGCACATTGGAAATGGCCATTTCCTTAACGCCTTTTTTTCCAAGAGCGGTCATGGCAACTGAGGCTGCAAGAGCATTTAATGCCTGATTGGAACAAATATTGGATGTTGCTTTATCACGGCGGATATGCTGTTCACGGGCTTGAAGCGTCAGAACAAAACCGCGGCGGCCCTGATCATCTACTGTTTGGCCAACTAGGCGGCCAGGCACTTTTCTCATCAATTTCGATGTTACAGCAAAATACCCGCAATGCGGACCGCCAAAAGCTGTCGGAATTCCGAAAGGCTGTGCATCTCCTACAACAATGTCTGCACCAAATTTCCCAGGAGGCGTTAAGGCACCTAGGGACAGCGGATTGCTTGAGACAACAAACATGGATTTATGAGCATGGACGATTTCTTCAAGCTCTTTTAAAGGTTCCACCCTTCCGAAAAAGTTAGGGTACTGGACAATTACAGCTGCTATATCATCGCCAATCATTTCTTTCAAAGCTTCAAGATCTGTTACACCATCTTTTTGAGATATTTCCACTACCTCGATGTATTGGCCCTTCGCGTAAGTTTTAACAACTTCCTTGGATTCAGGATGAACCGCACTTGAGACCAGGACTTTCTTACGGCGTGTGCTCCCAGCACTAAGCATTGCAGCTTCAGCAAGAGCTGTTCCGCCATCATACATGGAGGAATTGGCTACATCCATTCCCGTTAATTCACAGATCATCGTCTGGAATTCAAAGATCGCCTGAAGTTCCCCCTGTGAGATTTCAGGCTGATATGGGGTGTAGGCAGTATAAAATTCTGAACGGGACAATACATGATCAACAATGACAGGCATGTAATGATCATATACTCCTGCTCCAAGGAAAGATGTATTTGAACGCAGATCGGCATTTTTCTGAGCCATTCGAGTAAGCTCTTTCATTAGGGCTGTTTCAGATTTCGCCGGCTTAATTTTATATTCGCCTTTAAACCTTACGTTTTCAGGAATATCACTGAAGAGTTCTTCAACAGAATTAACCCCGATTGTTTCCAGCATTGATTTCTGATCAGACTCTGTCATCGGTAAATAGCGATGTTTCATCGTTTTCTCCCCCCGCTTAATTTTTTTCTTTTTTATAGAAAGGTGTTGCTGCAATACTAGCTTTTAAACGTTTGCCGCGGATTTCCACTTCCACTTCTGCACCAAGCTCAGCATGTTCTTTTTTAAGCAGTGCAAGGCCAATATTTTTCTTTAATGTTGGAGATTGGGTGCCTGTCGTCACTTCCCCGATAAGCTCTTCTCCTTTATAAACAGGGTAGCCATGACGCGGAATTCCACGGTCAATCATTTCAATGCCTACCAGTTTTCGAGGTACGCCATTTTCCTTTTGCTGCTTCAGCACTTCTTTGCCAATAAAATCAGCTTCTTTATTCACTTTGACAGCAAACCCGACTCCTGCTTCAAGCGGTGAAATATCAGGGGATAATTCCTGGCCATATAGAGCAAGATTTGCTTCAAATCGAAGTGTATCCCTGGAGCCAAGACCGCATGGAAGTACACCATCTTCTTTGCCGGCTTCAAGAATTCCCTTCCACAATGCCACTGCATCCTTGGCATCACAATATACTTCAAAGCCATCTTCTCCCGTATAGCCTGTTCTGGAAACAAGGGCATTCTTGCCGTTCAGCTCAACATTCTGCTGGAATTTGAAGAAGCCGATTTCCGCCAGGTCTATGCTTTTAGCAAGTTTTTGAAGCACCTTTTCTGCAAGCGGACCCTGAAGGGCAAGCTGTGCCATATCTTCAGATAGATTTTTTAATTCTACATTGCCTTTAACATGATCTTGAAGCCAGTTGAAGTCCTTTTCAATATTGGATGCATTTACAACCAGCAGGTAATGGTCATCTTCTATTTTATAGACAAGTAAATCATCAACAGTTCCGCCATTTTCATAACACATGGCTGTGTATTGAGCACCTGAGCTCTTTAATTTTGAAACATCATTTGTCATCATTTTTTGAAGGTAAGCAAGGCTGTCTGTCCCTTTCACTTCGATTTCCCCCATATGGGATACATCAAAAAGGCCAGCTTTCGTACGGACTGCTTCATGTTCTTCTTTGATGCTTGAAAAATGTACAGGAAGGTCCCAGCCTCCAAAATCGATGGTTTTTGCTCCATAATCTTTGTACACCTCATATAAAGGTGTGCGTTTTAACTGTGACATTTACTCGTCCCCCTTATATTCTTTTTAATTGGTCTAGGAACATAAAAAAGGACAGAGTTCTCCTCGTTTTTGAGAAGATCTCTGTCCTTGCACCTGAAAGTTTACCGAAACCGGCTTTCCCCTTGGGTGGCTCCACTAGTGAGCACTCTCCAGAGCTGCGTCAAACAAGAGTTCTTTTGCCTGAGAGATTCACAGGTTTTGCTTGCTCCTTCGGCGCTACAAATGTAGTCTCTCCCCTTGTAATCATTCGCATTTATAAAATTTTCCAAGTTGGTCATACTTATACCAAACAGAAAATAGTGACTCCATTATTTCGGTTAACTAAATGTAATGTGTTAACTTTCTAAACTTTCAAAGCTATTATCATCCTACCACCTAAACCCGGTTTGGGCAATATCTTTATATAGATAAAAGGAGCTGTTTTTATGACGGTGCATATTGACTTTGATTCTTCCTGGCAGGATGAATTTTTAAAGAGAATAGAAGATGATGGTCCCTGGGGAAATTGGGAGCTTTATAAATTGGCTCTTGAGGTGGAAAATCATACAATCATTCCTGAGTTTGAAGGTCTGCAGGCTCCAAAACACCTGCCTAATCTTACTCCGCTCCCCCATCAGCTTGAAGTAGCCAAACAGGTGGTTGAAAGCATGAACGGAAAAGCTATCCTGGCTGATGAGGTTGGTCTTGGAAAGACTATTGAGGCAGGATTAATATTAAAAGAATATATGATCAGAGGCTTGGTAAAGAAAGTTCTGATTCTAGTGCCGGCTTCTCTTGTATCTCAATGGGCCATGGAGCTGAACAGCAAATTTTTCATTCCTGCTGTCGCCCAGCGGAAAAGTTATGTTTGGGAGCAATGTGACGTTGTCGTTTCATCCATTGATACCGCCAAACGCAATCCCCATCGCGACATTATCTACAGCCTGGATTACGACTTAATCATTATTGATGAAGCTCACAAGCTTAAAAATAATAAAACAAAAAACTATGAGTTTGTGCAAAATTTAAAAAAGAAATTTTGCCTATTGCTGACGGCAACCCCTATCCAAAACCGGATCAGTGAGATATTCAATCTGGTGTCTCTGCTTAAACCTGGACATCTTGGCAATGAGACAGCTTTTTATGAAAGCTATAAAAAAGATTCGCGCTCATTGAATGGTGACGAACATTTAAAGGAGCTCGTCAATAAAGTGATGATTCGGAACCGCAGGGCAGACACAGGAATTGAGTGGACCAAAAGACATGTGGATACAATTCCAATTGAATTTTCACAGGCTGAGCGGGAGTTATATGAAGCTGTAACTGAATTGCGTGGAGAAGGCGATTGGGTGAGTTCCAGCCAGTTTTCAGTGATGACTCTGCAGAGGGAAGCCTGCAGCAGCAGGGAAGCTGTTTACTTTACCCTGCAGAACATGCTCAAGAGAAAGGAAGAGCCTTCTCAAGCTTTCAAGGAGCAAATCCAATACCTTGTTTCAAAGGTAGAAGCCGTTCAGCAAAATTCAAAAGCACAAAAAGCGCTTGAGTTAATTCAAAAAATAAATGATAAAGTTATTATTTTTACAGAATACCGCGCAACCCAAATGTATCTGCAATGGTTTTTAAAACAGCATAGCATCACCTCTGTTCCTTTTAGAGGCGGATTTAAACGCGGCAAGAAAGATTGGATGAGAGAGCTTTTCCAAAAGAATGCACAGGTTCTCATAGCAACAGAAGCAGGCGGGGAGGGAATAAACCTCCAATTTTGCAATCATATCATTAATTTTGACCTACCATGGAACCCAATGCGACTCGAGCAAAGGATCGGCCGTATCCATCGTCTCGGCCAGGAAAAGGATGTCATGATTTATAATTTCGCCACGAAAGATACAGTCGAAGAGCATGTTTTAAAACTCCTATATGAAAAAATTCACCTTTTTGAGAAAGTGATTGGGGATTTAGATGATATTTTAACAAGGCTTGAATTTGGCAGCATTGACGATCACCTGGTGGACATTTTCGGAAAATCTTCATCAGAAGGCGAAATGAGAATTAAAATGGAAAATTTAACAAGTATGATTCAATTTGCAGAGGATATGAAAGAGGGTGGACTGAATGCAGCAACAGGAAATTCATAAGTTTCTTGAGAGATATTTTCACGCAAATGGATGCGAAATTGTCGATAAAGGCTCTGGATATATGACAGTCCAGCTTACAATTGAACTGGACAAGGAGCTCATGAACCGGCCATTTTATTGGCATTATCTTGAGAAGACAGGCGGCATCCCCAACCCTATGCAGCTGACTCTTATTACCAATCAGCAAGCAGCGCCTGACCATATTAAAGGAGAAGTCATTCATTTCGGCTCCCCTCGCCTGCATCAGATATTCGAGTCGGCCCGAAATCTTGCTGGATATATCAGACTTTACGAGAATCACTCTAGTCCTCGCGGCCAGCAAACGCCATTGAGGCCTTGGCTGGGAATGAATGTCCGCATTTCATACCAATGCGACCGGAAAAGGGATGTTTTCAAATCGATTGGCCTGCAATTAATCAACGGGCAAATGGTGGAAGACTTCCATGACAAGCTCCTTGGAATGAATTTAACACCTAAGATTCCTGATTATTCATTTACACTGTCTCCGCTTATTATGCCGAAAAGCGGAGTATCAAGAGTAGCGAATATATTAAAGATGGGGATTGAGCAAGAAGAGCACACGTGGGCTGATGATGCCCGTATGCGCTGGCAAAAAGATCTTAATTTGCTGGAGCATTTTTATGAGGATGCTGAAGAGAAAGGCGAAAGCTATGAAACGGAAAAAACTGCCCTTAAAGAGCAGTATGAACCTAAAATAAATATTTCCATTATAAATGGCGGCCTCTTTTATCTCACTGATAGCGCTGTCTAATAGAAGGCAAAAAACCGGTGTTCTCTGCCGGTTTTTTGCTATTTATGCTTTTTATTTCTCAGCCCAAAGTAAAAAATGTAAGGAAGGACGCCAAACCACCTGAATAAAAAAGGCCCTTTCAAGTCTTTTTTCTCCATCCGGTGCCTTTTTCTTTCATCCTTAGGCTGATCAATGTATTTAACTACTGTCTGTGTAATATATTTTATATATTCATTCGATTTCATCTAGACACACCTGCCTTTTTCCGCTGGGTCCTCAATGTGTATGATGACCTTTCTTTTACAAGTATGTCCAGGCGAAATTAATCTAAACATTTAATAATTTCTTTAATAATGTCTGTGTTTTCCTTATTTGTCGTATCGATCATCACGTTCGCTGCCTCTCTGTATAAAGGCATTCGATCATTATAAAGCTCATGGATAAGCGTCATCTTATCGCCTTCCAACAATGGCCTGGATCGGTCATTTTCCAGCCGCTTAAATATTTCCTCAGGCGTTGCATATAGAAAAAACACATTCCCATTTTCTTTTAGGGCTTCCCTGTTTTCAGACTTAACCACAATCCCGCCCCCTGTTGTAATAATTGCATCCCTTTCACTTAGGTCTCGCAGCATCTTTGTTTCGAGCCTTCTGAAATATTCTTCGCCTTGTTCGGCAAAAATGTCATTAATGCTCTTATTCTCCTGTTTAACGATTTCCTCATCCGTATCAATTACTTCCTTATTCAAAAAAGCTGCCAGTTCCCTGCCTATCGTGGTCTTTCCTGCACCCATGAAGCCGATTAAGTAAATTGATTTCATTTTATTTCCCCAATCAGTTTTTTTCAATCCATTTTATCACTTTTTTCAAATCGGTGTCATAGTAAGCATAAGCAGTGATTACGGAATTAGAGCCGATCTTCGCTTTAAAAGTGATTTGATATAAAGTTGTCGCCAGAGGCGATGTACTGTATGAAACATGCCCATGTTTGTAATAATAGGACCCAGAAATATCATATTCTTTCTGCTTGTTTAAGACGTTTTCTGTTTTCTTGACTGAGCTTAACAAGTAATATTCCTGCTTCAAGATTGTTTCTGCTTCACCGAACAGTCTTTTTTCAGAAAGATATTGTTCAAGTTGAATTGTCAGCAAAAATAAAACAGCAAGAATGATAATAAAAGTAAGGGGATAGACAAAACCATTTTCGTTACGGCACATCTGAAATGTCCCAATCCGCATAGTGATAAAGGGAAGCGGAATATTCCTCCCCAAATATATCTTTCACAACCATTTTCAAACCTCCGTTTATTCTAGTAAAAGAGACAGAATCAATCTTCTGCAAAACAACTTCATGGCCTTTCAAATCCACTCGCCTGCGTAAATTAGAACCATATTTTTCATAGGAAACATTCTGCCCTGCGACTTTCAATGTGACTCTGCTTTCGAAAACTTCAGCGTCATCAGCAAGCCTGACTTCTTTTTTCATCTGATTGATAAACACAGCCCACTCAAGTCGCTGGGTTCTCTCATCCAAACCCCAATCATGGAAGAGAAAGCGGAAACTTAGCGGCAAAAAAGATGCTAGGATTAAAAAGATTGAAAAAGCAAAAAGCATCTCAAGCATGGTAAAACCTTTGTTATTGAAGAACATCACATTTTTCTTTGGCTTTATGAAGAACATCTTCATACCTTACACAAACCTCCGTCATTCCTGAGCCTTCTTTTATTATCAGCTGATATTCAGATTTATTTATCTCCACATTTTTAGCCGTAGAGATGGGTTCGCTGACCACAGATTGCTGTAGGGTTTCATAGAGAAGCTGCGTGCTTTCAAAATCCTGTTTTATCTCTAAAGAGTGCATAATTGCACCTAAAATAAGGGGAAAAAAGACCCCCGCTACAATCAGCCAGGCTGATAATGAAAGCAGCAGTTCAGCCATAAAGAAACCATCATTCCTTCGCCACATAAAATCTCCCCTGCCCAATTAAAAAAGTAATCTGATACCGCTCCTCCCCAGCACTGATATAGAAGCTGCCGAATTTATTCGTATTACCCCCTGGCCCGTACTGAAAATACAAAGGCATTGTTCCTTTCTTGACCTCAAATATTTTCGAGTATTCGCGGATAACAACCGGACGGGAACCTATCTTTGTATGTGCGCTATACATTTGCTGGTCTGGTGCAAATTGGACAATCACTTCTGTCTGATGGGTAATGGCATACTGTTGGGCAAATAAAAGGTCAGCTTTTAATTGTGTAAAGAACATCTGTTTTTCAAAGTAGATGAAATGAGGTTTGATCAAAACAGCTGTAATAGTGGCAATGATGAGGAATATGCTGAGGACAAAAAGGGATTCAAGAAGGGTAAAGCCTTTTTGGTTTTTTATCATGATTCTAGCGATTCTGTTATTGGATTAACAGCAGAAGCTGCAAGATCTACTTTTCCGTCTCTAATCTTAATTTCATCCCCATTCGGACATGAGGTGGCATCAGAATTAAGGTATTCCTCTTCAACTAACTGCTGTATAGTGGTCGGATGCTCTTTTTTATCAATTTCATAAGCCTGCACCTGTGCTTGGACCATTTGCATAAAAGCCTCACAGCCCTTGCTGTTAATTTTCGAATTATGCTTGGTCACATTAGGTATCGTTATGATTAAAAGCACCGAAATAACCAGCAGTACAATCATCATTTCGATTAGCGTAAACCCTTTTTCATTCTTGATTTTTTTTATTTTCATTAAAATCCCTCCAATAGATGAAACATGGGCAGCAATACTGCCAAATACATAGAAACTATTAAAAAGCCAATAAACAAGTACAAAAGCGGCTGAATCACTTTGAGGAGTTTCTCTGTTTTTTCCTCAAGCAGGCTAAGGCAATGCCGGCTAAAAAAGATTAACTCCTGATCAAGCCGTCCATTTTTCTGGCCATGCCGGATGATGTTCGGTAATTCTTTTTCAAAAAATGGAAAATCCCTTAAAATGTCTTCCAGCTTATCTCCCTTGCGCAAATGAATCTTAATGACTTGTCCTATTCCTTTGTAGAATGGCTGTTTATCATTTTGTTCAAATAAACTTAAAGATTCATAAACAGAGAGTCCGCCGGATAATAGGTAGCTAAGCTGGACAGCAAAAAAATGAGTATAATACAAACGAAAATAAGGGCCAGCTATAGGGATTCCGACAATTTTCCGCTTCTGGTCAAGATGTGACTGCTGTCGAAACCTGAAAATATAGTAAACCAGGAGAACCATGATAATCAAAAAAATTACCATGATAAAGATAGGGAGAATGTCACCAAAAAGGTAAACCATTCTTGTAAAGAAGTTAGGCTGCAGTTTCATGGAAACAAATAATGAAGAAAAACGGGGCAATAATATATGATCCACAAAGAGAAAAAGCAAAGAAGTAATCATCATCAGGAAGAGAGGGTACGCCATCATCTTTTTCAGCTTTTCTGCATCTCTCCCTCTTTTTAAAATCATTTCACTCCCTTCAAGGAAGGCGGAAGCCAGACCTCCATGCTGCTCTGCAAAAAACACATATCCTATTAGGCTTTTATTAAAATTCATGTTAGAAAGAATTTGATAAAATGGGTAGCCCTCTTTCAACTCGGAAAGGCATCGGGCTATCTCTTGTTTTCTCTTGCTGGGGAGCTGGTGCACCAGAGATTCCAGTGCTTCCGAAAGAGGATATCCCCTAGACAGCAATTCTCCGGTTTTTTTCAAAAAGCAGCCTTGTTCCTGGATTGTCCATTTAGATTGATTCATGGTCATGTACCCACCTGCTGTATTCCGATTCCTTAATATAGCCAAGTGCAATTCCCTTTGTGATAACTTCTTTTAAAGTTCGGTATTTAACATCGCACATCTCTCCCCTCGCTTCTTTTATCGAAGCATTCAGGGCACGCCCAGCCAGGAGTTCAAATACACTTGCCCTTTTCCACCTCCCATACCCGTAACAATATGGCGAACATTCCCCCTTGCAGTATGGACAATTCAGTTCAACCAGCCGCTGGGCAGTAACGGCTACAAGCGTCTGCTCAATCTCCAGCATATTAACCCCAAACTCTGCCAATCGGTACACAGCCCCTTTCGCATCTCTTGTATGCATAGTACTCAATACAAGGTGGCCTGTCAGAGCAGCCCTTACAGCGATCTTCGCAGTTTCTGCATCTCGGATTTCTCCAACCATAATGATATCTGGGTCATGACGCAAGATTGCCTTTAAACCAGCAGCATACGATACACCTGCTTTCTCATTTACTTGAACTTGAAGCACCATGTCATTTTCTTTTTCGATTGGATCTTCGAGTGTAATTACATTTCTATGAAACATGTGGGAGGTTTCATTTAATAAGGAATATAAAGTTGTCGTTTTACCGCTGCCTGTCGGTCCGGTGAATATAATTAGACCATGAGCGTGTTTTAGCAGCGCCAGCATTTTTCTGGTCATATTTGGAAATAGACTGATTTGAAAGAAAGGAATTTGTTCCTGCTGGGGGAGGATTCGAATTACAAGGCTTTCATTGTGGGTGGATGGGAGAGTGGAAAAACGCAGTCCTATCAATTGCCCATCGACTTCAAGAGAATATGCTCCGCTTTGCGGCCGCCTCTTTTCTCCAATATCCATTGATGCCGAAAACTTAAAATGGGATATGAGCCTGTCACATTCTTCTTTGGGAAGATAAAGTCTCGGGATCAGTTTGCTGCCAAACCTTAATTGGATGAGCGTGTCTTTCTTGCGAGGAGTAATATGAATGTCTGAGGCATGGCTCCTAACGGCATCTTTAATGATCCGCTCTGCCATTCTTTCTATTGTGCTCAATAATTTTAACACCACCTTTTTTTAGTTAAGGATAAAATTCGGCAATTTTTTCGGTTTTCCTGCATATTGCTGCAAAAAAATTTGACGAATTTGTGAATAAAAATGATCATGCTTACTAAAAATATTTACCGTAACAAGCAGAAAACCAAATATTTGCTCGATGGGCTATAGCCAAGCGGTAAGGCAACGGACTTTGACTCCGTCATGCGTAGGTTCGAATCCTGCTAGCCCAGTTATTTTGCTGAGAGGGAGCCGATTTTGCTCCCTCTTTTTTATTTCGTCTGCATTCGCTTCTCTTTTCTGCTCATACATTGAAGGCATCGGCATCTCTTTTCTGCAGTTGGCTCATCTCTTTCAACTCACAATGATTTATTCATTACAAGTAATATATATTATATGTATAATAATTGCACAGTTATAAACTATATTCGCTAAAACATTAAATGTGAACATTTTCTAAACTTATAGTGATTACAGTGTTAACCTGCTTCGCCTGTATTATAATGGGAGAAAGTGAACAGCCAAACACAAATCAGGATTTTAGCTGATATTAGCGAGAGCTTCCGTTAATGCCCTTTATGAATTGACAAATCTTTAAAAATAGGGAAGCTTCTTTCAAGACAGCATTAAAAATACCTTTTGGGGTGACAATAAAATGGAACAGACATTAAAAATTACAAATGTGTTATCCGATCCAACCCGCTATTATATTTATCAATACATTACAAAAAGGCATCAAGATGTTACGGTTCAGGAAATCGCAGATAACTTCAGCATCCATCCCAACGTTGCAAGACTGCATTTGTCTAAGCTGGAAGATGTAAATATGCTCGTTTCTCAAACAAAAAAGACTGGCAAGGGCGGAAGGCCAAGCCGGCTTTATCGTTTATCTGATGATGTAGTCCAGCTGCATTTTCCTTATAGGGATTATCAGCTTCTTGCCAAAATTGCAATGGAAACCATGCTCGAATTAGGAGAAGAAGGCAGAAAGGCCCTATATGCTACAGGCAAAAAGTTTGGCAGTGAGTTGATCGACCAGGAGCTCAAAAGATTTTCCGGCTGTGAAGAACTTACCTTTGACCAGAAATTAAATATTTTAAAACATGCTGCCAACATGTCCGGCTTTCACCCGGAATTTGACACAAACGAAGAAAAAACGAAAGTTTATTTCCAAATTTACAACTGTCCATTCAAAGAGATAGCTACCAAACATGCAGAATCAGTCTGCACTATGCATTTCGAATTTTTACAGGGAATGTTTGAAAGTCTGTTTGATTCCATTCAGCTTGTGGAAAAACAAAATATGCTGACAGGCTGCGACGCATGCTCCTACCAGGCAATTGTTGGAAATTAAATGGCGATCTGGACATAAATGCCGGGAAAATGTAAGCAAATCATAGCATGGGCTTGCTTTTCCCAGCTCTTTTCAACACTATTTAGAAACCATTATTTACTTTTCACAAGCATTTACTTTATAATATTGTAGTGATGGACTTGTAAGGGTAAAAGGAGGGATACATATGGATCGTATGTACAGAGTATTAGGATTCTGGACGGGAATTTTCGCCGTCATGCTTTATCTAGGCGACATGTATACAACGTCCCTAATTTTCTTCGGTCAAACAGGATTTTTCCTGCTTTTAAGCTACTTAAAGCTTTCCGAACGTATGTATATTTATGTTTTTGGAGCGTACTTAACAGTTTTCTTCGTAGGCTTCACTTACTGGTCAACTTTTATGATGACACCAGGCGCGGGCGGCCACTAATAGCTCACGTACAATAAGCATCAATACAAAATACAAAATAAAAAAGCGATGAATTTTCATCGCTTTTTTATTTTGCATTCATTCTTTTATATTGTAGGGCGATATGAAATGCCGAACTGATTCCGGAAGGCATAATAAGGCTTCTGATTGCCCTGTTTCTTTTACTTTTCTCTGAAAATGGATTAGGGTCATTATGGCTTTCTAAATCTTCCAGTATACCTGCAGAAAGCAAGAACTCATCCTGCCTCATTTTAAAAACGTATTGCAGGCCATGTTTCTCACCTATTCGGATTAATGAGTCAAAATGGATATGGCTGGTAATGTCCATTTCCCCCGGACGCTCCAGAATATTATTGAATTGCATATGCCTGTAGTATCCTCTGAGGCTTCCATCTCTTCTGGCTGGCTCTCCCCACTCTTCATTGGTATATCCATAATCCACTGTTAACACCATGCCTTGGTCCAGTGTATCAGCTATATCTTTGATCATTGGTTCCATATTCAGGGGAATTTCAATTCTTTGCCTGCCGCTTAACACTAAGCCGCTCTCTTCAAGATATAACTTAATAGCCTTATCTTTTAAAGGCACAGCAATTTCTGTCAGCTGTCCCTCATTAATAGTTACCATTATCTCAGACAATCCTTCCCTCGTCTTTTCAATCACATGTACAGGAAGGGCATCAAATAATTCATTTAAGAAAATCATTCCTTTAAACGGGGATATTTTATTCAAGCTTTCAATTTGCCTAATATTTTCAGAAAATGAAATCTGCTCCCTCTGGAGCTGGCGGTGATAAGGGCTTGTTTCTAAAATGTAATAATGCAGCTTATCGCTTGATATCAAGTTCCACTCTTCAATAAACGCCTTCGCAAAGCGGCCGTTCCCCCCCCCTATTTCACAGACCTGATATGGAAGACGATGGTTTAAGGCTTCCTTGTAGAACCATTTTGCCACGGTCCTTCCATAAATATCTGAAATATTGCTTGAAGTGATAAAATCTCCTTCAGGGCCGATTTTCGTTTTATTTTTCTTATAGTATCCATATTCGGGATGGTAAAGGGCCTGCTCCATATACTCTGCATAGCTAATCATTTTTAAGGGAGCATTCTTTATATAATCAATTAAAAAATCCAGCATACTCACTCCTTTTTCCCTGTGGTAATATGTAAAAAATATACTGCTGTTAAAGTCTAAGTTTTATCCTCTTTCCACTATTGACATAGTGTTTTCGGTATTATATTGTTAAAGCAGTAGCTTACTATATTCCCTCCCATTATATGAATAAAACATCCCCTTAGAAAAGCCCTTCTCACTTTCGAGAAGGGCTTTTCTATATATTTTTTAATTTATTTTTCCTCCCTTGATTTCCGCAAAAAAACAGGTGTTTCAAACTTTCGTAGCAGGCAGTGTTTCAGGTATTTGAATAAGCATGAAATAGCCAAATATTCTTTTGAGGAATCCCTCACATCTTCTTAAAAGCCATTTAGAAATGGATTCGAGTCCATCTCCTGGCCAATGGTCGTAGGAGGTCCATGTCCAGGCAGTACAATCGTTTCTTCAGGCAAAGCAAGAAGCTTGCTGTGGATGCTATCCAGAAGCTGCTGATGGTTCCCGCCCGGCAAGTCAGTACGGCCAATGCTGCCATTAAATAAGGCATCACCTGCAAATGCCAGCTCTGCTTCTCTAAAATAAAGAGAGATGCTCCCTGGAGAGTGTCCTGGTGTTTCAAAAACCGAAAATGTAAATTCACCGATGCTCAACTCTTGTTCCGCTGTTATAATATGATCGGCAGGCTTGGCTTTTATCAGCTTGCCGATCCTGAAAAGATGCGATCCGTTCAAAGCTGGATCTGTAAGCCAGGATGCCTCTTTTTCATGTATGTATACAGGGATGCTGAATTCCCCTCTAATATCGTCTACCGCCCCAATATGGTCAAAGTGGGCATGTGTTAGAATTACAGCAAGAGGCTTTAACCCCTTTTGTCTGATAAAACTGCTTAGCTTCGTGCTTTCTTCACCTGGATCAAAAATTAAGCATGCTTTATTTTCATTCGATAGTACATAACAGTTCGTTTGCAACGGGCCTATCGGAATTTGATTCCATTCCATCCTGCCACCTCCGTTTGATGAATGAGTTCCCTTTTATTCTACACTAACATAGATATAAAATTAAATGGAATGATTATACCTTTGATAAAGGAGAAAAAAAATGAAAGTTTTTGGAGTAGAAGCAAACCATATTATTGAAGAATTACCGGAGTTCATTGAATTCATAAAAAATGAAACCCGCTTGTCCGAATTGCAAAAAAACATTTTTTTATTCGAGAAAAAAGAGGATGCCCAATTTGCCCAAAGCGCTCTAATGGATGCTGCGTTATTTGAAGATTTTTCATTGCTTTATTACATAATAAATGGAGAAAAGGGAGAAACTTTTGATGACTTCGGGATAGAATCTAAAAGCGGATTCTATTTGTTCTCAGAACTGCTTTGCGCCTTCGTGATCTCTGGCGGAGTAAAAGAAAATATTCAAATGGCCAAATATCAGTTCCAGGAACATTTAGTTTTTACAGGAAAGGAAGACAATGTAAAGCCTATGTATTTTGCAGAACTTCACCTAAAGGAATTGATTATTGGCATAGCAAATGCATATGACATACAAGTGTCATTTTTAGACCTCGACAAATAGAAAAAAAAAATATAAAATAAGTATGAATGTATACTTGTGCATTACATACAGGGTATATAACCTAAAAAATGATTTTTGATTTGGCGTTTGCCTGCTGATCACGAAATAAAGGGGGCTATATGAATGGGACTACCTATCATCTTTGCATTAGTCGCAGTTCTAGCAGCATTTGGTGCAGTTAGTGCACTTAAAAACAAGAACTTCCTAGGTTTGGTTTTTGCTGTAGGAACACTAGCTGTCTTCGGATGGTTCTCTGTAATGACTTTAATCAATAGCGGATATCCAGCTGTCCATTAAAAAATAAAAGGGCTCCCTTCACGGGCAGCCCTTTTATTTTTTAGCTATTTAGATAGGTTTCAACGCTTTGAACTTTTTCTTCCATTTTTCTTTTTACATCCCGCCTATCATCAATTCGGATGTTCGTTGCCACTCTCATTAGCCCATTTTCAAATGGGACTTCATGCATCGCTTGAATCACTTCAAATAAAACAGGAAGTTCTCCTTCAATAATCGTGTTCATGGGTGTTAATTGAAAACGGATTTTTCCGCTTTCTTCATATTTCTTTAGTACTCGCTGTATATCAGCAACATGACTGCTGACACTTGGCGTTTTTGTTCCTATTGGGATCACTGTCACATCTGCGATTGCCATATTCAGACTCCTTTTTGAGTTTTGTTAAATTTGTTCATTTTCCAAAAGCGGTACCTTGTCTTTGCTATCAAGCATGATGACTTCCTCCAGATAAAAACCTGCCAGGCATGTTTTTCCATTTGGGGAGCAGCTAATGGGGGTATTTTCCATTCCCTCTATCAAGATATCCTTAACCCCTTCATTCGTATTGAAGGAAATAAGCTGAAAGTCTCCTGCATACGTATCACTGTCAGCACTATAAAGAGGCTGAAATGTGATGAATTGATCTCCTGCCCAGTCATAATAAGGGACAAGCCAATCAGAGAATCTTGTTAAATGCGGCACAGCCAAAACCGATTGCTTTTGAAAGCGATTATCCATAAATGTATAGACAGCCTGGTCCGGTTCATCTGAGGAAACGGTTATAGTCATTACTCTATTTTTTTCAGAATCAAATTGGAAAATATTCTCCAGGATCTCTGTTTCATTATCTCCACTAATCTGCCGCTTTATCATAGGCGCGAATAAAGACGGATTATCACTGTCCCATGCAAGATATAATAAATTGTTTTCATCCGCCCATTTGGCAAATGGCTCCTTTATTTCAATTTCTTCAAGATTGCCTGTCTTGATATCCAAATGGTAGGACGTAAAATCCCAATCCTCTGTAAAGGAGGAAACAAAAAGGGATTCTTCTTTATACGGATTCCATTCAACTGCAAGATCAAATGCAGAAAGACTTTTATCTAAGACAGCTTCTCCATTCTCTTTAACAACGGTCAAATTACTTTCGTATGTCCCTGGGGATGAACGGATCAGCACATATTTTCCATTTGGGCTGACTGTAACCGCTACGATAGGAGCAGATGATTTATAAAAGAGGCTTTGGCTTCCAGAAAACAGGTCATATATATACACACTTGATCCGGTGCCCGCATTTACAGTGTAAACAATCTTTTCATTGCTGAGCCATCCATTTGCTCCCTGAAACTCCCCATTAATATCTTTGATAGGCACTAGCATGGCTTTCTGGTCATCGGCAGGAGGTGCGGACTCATCAGGGCTTGGCTGCTCCTGTTTTGATTCCCGAAGAATCTCGGTCTTTTCTGTTTGTTCACAGGCTGTGATCACTACGATGAATAACAGGAACCAAAAAAGAAACCTGCATTTATATGTAATTTTTAAATTTTTCAAATCCGCACCTCCTTCTCTACCTATATATGAGTACGTAAATAACGTAAAAACGTTTCAAATATAAACGATTTTTTAATAGGAAAAAGCCGTTTTTCCGGCATCAGCTGGAAAACGGCTGAACTTCATGCGCTAATAATATGATAGTTATTTTAATCTCTAAGAAATTAAATTACAATACAGAAGCTGGCATCCTGGTAAATATATTTTACATATAGAGCGAAGCCAGGAAAATACCAAGGACCTCTTCATATATTTCATCATACTGGGATAAAGGCAATGGGTTGATTCCTCTTCCCAATTCGATCGTGAACCCCGGCTTTCTGAACTCCTGTATAAACCAATCCTTATAGCCGGCAAAACTGTCTATATACTGTACTGCTCTATAGCCGCTGACCCGTTCGAATTCAGCAGCAATCACTTGCGATTCTGGGGGCTCCATTCCCTCATAACCCCAATAGAACTCAGATCCCTGTGTATGGAATGCAAGCATTCTATCGAATTGGCTGGTTCTTGCAAGGTCAGCCATAGCGATTGCTTCCGCTTCTGTTAACGGCGCCTCCCCAAGGTAGTCTCTAGGCGCAGGAGCATCTTGTTCAGACCTTTCTTTTTCAAAGTCCCATTTGGCAGGGAATTGGTTATTTAAATCAACCCCTCTAATGTTTGCCTTCCAGCCGGAAAAATCAGTGCTGCCCCGATTAATTTCAATAACCTGTTCCCTTGCTTCTGGGGGTGGCCCATTTATAACAAGATCAACGCCATCCGGGTTAACCATTGGCACAATGGAAAGATCGACAGAATTATATTGAGGCATCGTTGCCAAGCCTCTAATTGGCCTTTCATTGGTCAGGGATAAAAGGAAGCTATTTAATAAAGCCATTAAAATTGGTGTAGTAATCCACTCGTTTGCATGGAAGGAAGCATTTATATGAACTTTTTTACTTCCCCTTCCCAGCCGAACTTCCTGAATCGGCTTCCCAAGAACACTGTTACCAATCGGATTTAACTTTATAAAAGGATAGATATCAGCCAAAGCGGATAGATCAGCTGTTAAATCCTGATAGTCATAATCTCTCCTGCCTTCCACAATCGGTGAAATGACCCGCTTTGGAAGCTTTGCAACTGTCCCTACAGTAAGACGATCTGGATTAAGGGTTTGATTAATCAGCAGAAGAGCATCTATGGACAGGTTTCTGGAAGAGCTTAGCTTCCAAAGAGTATCTCCCTTTTTTACTGTATAGTTTTTCAGGGTGAAGCCAGGAATGTTAACCTCCTGTCCAATCTGCAGCGATGAGGGATTTACACTTGGATTTGAATCAACTATAAGGCTAATCGGTATCATGAAGAGCTGGCTGTAATACCATAACGAATCTCCGGACCGGACTTTGACTTTCATCTTTCTCCCCCTTTCCATCGTTTCAATCTTATGAAATAATTGAGAAAAGATGACTGTTTTTCCGCAGAAAAAGCCTGCAAAACCGCAGGCTTTCAGGCTATTGGCTATTATCCATTGCAGATTTCGGATCTGCTCCTTCATAGAACCTCAGCAAATCTCCATAGATAATTTTATCTGAATATTCAAGCTCATTCTTTGCCTTCTCCATATAGGGTTCACATAAAGATTTATCTGCAGACTGTCCTGTATCTTTTTCATAACAGATCCCTTTTGTATAAACATGATTTTTCGTTATAAAGCTTCCGTCACGCAATACTGCTAGATCCATTTTATTTTTGGCAAATAAGTCGGTGCCAAATTCAATAGATCCTTTTGTATCCACTCCTAAAAGGTGTAGAATCGTTGGTTTAAGGTCGATTTGACCGGAAACATTGGAAATCGTTTTCCCTTTGTGCCCCGGGATATGAATGATTAACGGCACTTTTTGAAGCTGAGCACTGACAAACGGCGTTACGTCTTTCCCGAGAAGCTCTCCCATCGCTTCATTATGGTTTTCGGAAATTCCATAATGGTCTCCGTATAGAATGATAATTGAACCTTCGTATAAATCTTCTTCTTTTAACCGCTCGATAAAAATTTTTAGTGCTTCATCCTGATATCGAACTGTGGGAATATAATTATTTACTGTTTTGTCTGCAGAATGATATGGCTCAATAAACTGATCGTCTTCCCCTAATTCAAAGGGAAAGTGATTAGTCAGGGTAATGAATTTTGCATAAAAAGGCTTTGGCATTTCTCTTAAATGCTTAACAGATTGCTCAAAGAAGTGGATGTCCTTTAAGCCCCAGCCGACTGAATTTTCATTGTTTACCTGATAATCCGGCAATGAATAAAAACGATCATATCCAAAACCTTTATACATAAGATCCCTATTCCAAAAACTTTTGTTATTTGCATGAAGGGATGCTGCGAAATACCCTTTATCTTTTAGAATTTCCGGTGTGGCATGGTATTCGTTCCCTGAATGGGTGAAGAAAACAGCACCACGGCTTAGCGGATACAGCGAATTATCCAGGAGAAATTCGGAGTCTGACGTTTTTCCCTGAGCAGTCTGATGATAAAAATTGTCAAAATAATAGCTTTCCTTTATAAAATCATTCAAAAATGGGGTAATTTCCTGTTCATTTACCATTTCATTGATGACAAAATTCTGGGTAGATTCCATGGATATCAGGATTACGTTTTTTCCTTCCGCAATTCCAAACATCTTTTCATCCGGCTTTTTATATTTGGTTGATACATAATTTTTTATGTCAGCAAGTTCACTTCCATCTGCAAATGCCCTTTGGGCTGATGACTTAGTTTGAAGGAAAAGATCATAGATATGATAATTATAGGTTCCAATGTTCTTAACAAGCATTTCTCTGTCAAATGTTCTTGTCAGCAGCTGAGGACGTTCGGTTTCCGCTAAGGCAAGATTAAAGAACCCAATGGCGATTGCAGCTAAAAAGTATACCCTCTGATATATTTTGGATGCAGGCCGATAAGGAGCCAACCGAGGTTTTAAGGAAATCAGTAAAACCAGGACTGCAAAGTCAGTAAAATATAGAAAATCATTCCAATTTAAAAGTTCGCTTACACTGCTTCCCAAATCACTCATATTGCTCGCCTGGAAAAGCACTGGAATCGTTAAAAAGTCATTAAAAAATCTGTAAAAAACCACATTGGCAAATAACACTGCGGAAATAATAAAACTGGAAATCAAGATATATCGTCTTTGCTTATTTTTTTTCATAAACAACCCTAATCCAAGGGTTAGCAGTATAAAGCTTAACGGATTAAGAAGCAAAATGAATTCCTGTTTCCAATTTTCAATCTTGATTTCAAAGCTTGTTTTATAGACAATATATGTTTTAAGCCAAAGCAGTACTGTCGCAATGATAATCAGTGAGAGGTTTGGCCATTTCTTTTTCCTCATGATTGATTTCTACCTCCCTAATCTTTTGGAAGAAAAACAAAGCAATCAGCCATTTTTTCATATAATAAGTAAAATATATTTCACCTCTAAAACCTTAATACTTGATAATCTGAATTTTATTAGTATTAGCTACTCGAAATGCAATATACAGAGGGGGTGATCTGTGTTTACCCTCATTATTAAACGTTTTAAACATCATTTGGTGACTGATTTTTTAAATTCATAAACAACAGATATCCACACACATGAAAAAAACACCTGCTCTTACAGGTGCTTTCAAAGCGTTATTTGTTTTTAGCCAACCAGGCTGCTCCAATCACTCCAGCATCATTTCCTAAAGTAGCAATATCAATTACAGTAGATTCCTTCACTCTTGAGAAAGCAAATTTGCCAAAGTTTTCAACAACTGGTTTTAATAATATATCTCCAGCTTTAGATACTCCGCCGCCCAGCACAATTTTTTCCGGGTTTAGCGTGTTTGCAATATTAGCCAAAGCCACTCCTAAATGCAATGCGGTTTCGCTAATGACTAAAAGTGAAGTTTCATCTCCAGCCCTTGCTGTATCGAATACATCCTTTGCTGTGATATGGCCCTTCTCGTTATATAACCCAGCCAGGTCACCTGTTGTACCCATTTGGAGCCTATCAAAAGCTTGACGTACAATACCGGTAGCGGATGCGATTGTTTCAAGGCAGCCAATCTTGCCGCAATTGCAAGGTGCTCCTCCTGAAGCTAACGAAGTAATGTGTCCAATTTCACCTGCTGCCCCGCTTGTTCCCTGGACAATATCTCCGTTAGCAATAACGCCGCCGCCGACACCTGTTCCTAGTGTAACGCACACAAGATCTTTTGCCCCGTTACCGGCTCCCTTCCACATTTCGCCAAGAGCAGCACAGTTTGCATCATTATTGATGATCACTGGAAGAGAGGTTTCCACTTCAAGCAAATCTTTTAATGGGTAGTTATCTTTCCACCCCAGATTCACTGTATTATACACCACACCAGTAGCCAAATTAACTGGTCCTGGCGCTCCCATGCCAATACCTATGATCTTATCCTTCGTCAAATCAAGCTCTTCAAGCTTTCTGTCTATCGCTTTCGCAATATTAGTTGTTATATTTTTTCCTTCTTCTGTGTTATCAGTTGGGATCTCCCATTTGTAAAGTATTTCCCCATAGTAATTGATAAATGCAAGTTTGGTTGTTGTTCCGCCTAAATCTACTCCAATTAGCCACTTCTCTGCCAAATTGATCACCTTTTCTCTACTTTTTCTCCCTTAAACGCTGAAGTTCAGTTCGCAGGATCAACGCTGCACTTTGGTAGTCTTTCACCTCAATAAGCTGGGAATCATAAAGCTCTTTTATCTCAGATGCCATCAACTCCAAATCAGCTACCCTATCCCCTATGTAAATAATCGTCCCAAATTTCTTCAAAAACTGCTGTATGTCATAAATGGTTTTCATTCTTTACCTCGACCTTATTCATAAGTTTTTGCCACATTTAAGTATAATCTAACTTCCCCACCTCCTCAAGAGGGAGGGGCATCCATCCTCATAATCCCATCACAGTTGTTAATATATGAAAAGAAACCCTCCCAGAACACAGGGAAGGTTTCCAAAATAGTCTAACGATCGGGATCTTTTGGATGCAGGAAGCGTGGACGCCTATTTTTTAGCGGGATAGGGGATCGGATCAATACATCCCTGAATGCCCTCAGATTAAAAGGAATAAAAGGCCACAAGTACGGCACCCCAAAAGACTTCATCCTTGCCAGCATAATAATGAGCAGCACGATTCCGATTACATATCCGTATGTATGGAAAATACTTGTTGCAATCAGCAAACCTATTCTTATCAGACGATTGGCAAGGCTCATTTCGTAACTAGGCGTCGAAAATGTCCCGATGGCTGCTATTGCCAAATATAAAATCACTTCATTAATGAATAAACCAACTTCAACTGCAACCTGGCCAATCATCAAGGCTGCCACCAGCCCTAGAGCCGTGGCAAGAGCGGTTGGGGTATGGATTGCAGCCATCCTCAGCATGTCCAGCCCTACTTCTATGATTAAAAATTGTACTACTAATGGAAGCTGGCCGGTTTCATTTGGGCCGACGTATGATAAAGCATCTGGCAGCAATTGTTGATCAACCGCAAATAGATACCACAATGGCAATAGAAATATTGAAGCCCAAACTGCCAAAAACCGGACAAACCGCAAATAGGCACCTACAAGGGGTTTATTCCTGTATTCCTCTGCATGTTGCAGATGATGCCAAAATGTAGTTGGGGTAATGATTACACTAGGCGACCCATCCACGATGATGCACACATGCCCTTCATAAAGGTGTGTTGCTGCTGTATCCGGCCTTTCTGTATATCTGACCATCGGATAGGGGTTCCAGTGCCGGCCTGAGATAAATTCCTCAATGGATTTTTCAGCCATGGGCAGTCCATCCGTATCAATCTTGGAAAGGGATTCTTTAATTTTCTCTACCATATGCGGATCCGCTATGTCTTCAATATAGCTGACAACAATATCTGTTTTGGAACGCCGGCCTACTTGCATATATTCCATGCGAAGAGTCCTGTCCCTTATCCTTCTCCGGGTTAAAGCTGTATTAAAAACGAGCGTTTCAACAAAACCATCCCTTGAACCGCGGACAACCCTCTCAATATCCGGTTCCTGAGGGCCTCTAACAGGATAGGTTCGTGCATCAATCAGAATAGCTTTATCCACTCCGTCTACAATCAGGGCAGTCGGTCCAGCGAGTACCATATCCACTACATTATTTAGATCATCACTTGTTTCTACCTCAACATAAGGAATATATGTTTTTATAAGCCTGGATAGGGTGTCCCCTTCCAGCTGATCTTTGTCCAGGCCAGCCAGCATTTTCATCAAGTAGTGTAGTATATCATCTTTTACAAAACCGTCTACCAAATAGAGAGCCATTTCCCTCTCTGCATATTCCACGTCAAGCTGAATAACATCAAAGCTTTTATCTACACCAAGAGCTTCCCTTAGGTAGGCTATATTTTCTTTCAGCGATACCTTTACAGGTTCCCGTTTTACCTTCTCCAAAATCCCCACCTCAGCATTTCTGTTCCATTCTTTTCCTTGCATACTATTCATCAGCATAGACATGCAAAAAAAAAATCATACCACCGAGTGGCATGATTCTTAATAATTGCAGTTAAGCACGTATTTTTCCTGGGTTTAAAGATAAGAGGAAACAAATGGCAATGGTGCACTATTGCCGGACTGATGTTTCCCTCTCTAATATTTGCTCCAATAGCTGCTGATATTCCTGCTGTTCCGGGCTTAAATCGACAGCCTTTTGTGCATGCTGCTTGGCTTTGGCTGCATTTTCTTCATCTAAATATAAAAGTGCTAGATTATAGTGCGCTTCATGGAAGGCAGCGTTATCTTTAATCACATGCTCGAGATGTTCCTTCGCTTCCTGAAGACGCCCCTCCTTTACTTCAGCATAGGAAAGCAGAAAATATAGTTCAGAAGGGGCTTCCTCCTCTTGAATAAAATCGATAAGCAATAAACGTGCTTTTTCATACTCCTCTGTTTTTATATATTCTTGCGCCATTATCATGGCAGTTTGGTCATTAATCATCTTTCCAGGTTCATTAAAACCATATTTTAATAATCCGGCAATCAAGCCGGCTGTAAAAACTAAAAACAGCATCTGAAGCCATGATTTCCTTTTCTTTGGAAAATGAACAATCCCAGTGGCAAGAAAGCCTCCAATCAGCCCGCCGATGTGCCCGGCATTATCAATGCCGGGCACAGTAAACCCAAAAGCCAGGTTTATGCCCAGCACAATAAGGATATTGAATCCCATTGTTCGAAAGAAGAGCTTAGGATAAATTAGGCCAAAATACAAAAGTGCACCGAAACAGCCAAAAATAGCTCCACTCGCACCTGCTGATAAGGTTGGGCTAAATATAAAACTGGCCAAAGTACCGCAAAAGCCTGCTGAAAGATAGATAAATACAAACCTGACATTCCCATATACTCTTTCCACTGCAGAACCCAGATAATAAAGAGCAAGTGTGTTCATTAATAAATGCAGAAGGCCGATATGAAGCACAATGGGCGTAAAAAATCGCCACCATTCACCATCTAATATAAGGGGGTTGAACTTAGCACCATATTTAATTAACGCAGCAGTATCTGTACTGCCTCCCTTCCATTCCAAAAACAAAAACATACCTAGTTGAATAAATACAAAAATATAGGTGAAGAATGGTTTTCCGAAATGAAATAGTGCCTTTTCTTTCTTCGCCTTATTTACAGCATTTGATAAAGCTGACTGTTTGAGTTCATCAGCATCTGTTTCCGTATACTCTCCGCCAGGGAAAGTAAATGGATCATGAAAGACTGATTCCATTTGTTTTATACTCCCAGGATTGCTGGATTCAATTAACATCGTTTGCACAGATGCTTTCCCATTTTCAGGAAGATATGGTTCAGTAATACGGAATTCATAGTCATCAACAGGCGGATAGGCGGTAACATATATATTTAAGGCTGGCAGATTCTTTCTGCCCAGCTGCCTTCTAATGGATTCCGCTTTTAGGGCAGTTTCTTGAATGTCGCGCTGCATCCAGCTGCTCCAATCCAGATTATATCTGAGCAGCCGTATAACCTTCGCTTCTTTGTGTTCAAGCTTTTCAAGCCAAAGTTCATCCTGCTCTTTAGATAGCTGAATTATTCTGTACTCTTGGACAGCAATAAAATAATGTGCCAGACTCCAAAATGTATAATCCTCTTGAAAGCCCACTTTTTCCCCCACTCTCTATTAATGAACCATCAAATTCTGTAATATGTTTAATTAACTATAGGCAAAAAAACTGCCATTTGTAAAAGAAAAAGACTCTATGAAAAAGCAAAATAAAAAGACCTATTACGGTCTTTTTACTCCTATTGCCGCCCATCCGAAGTACCCGATGAAAAAACAGAGCTCATCATCCGGTCCCGGATACCAGGGAAATTCATAACAGAGCTGACAACCACTCTGCGCAGTATGGCATTGCCGAAGAGGACATTTAGTAACCGGTAGCGGTTCTGATAAGCAAAGTATCCGCCAAGTCCAATCATGAATATAGAAAATAATCGAGACATTTAAAATCCCTCCTCTTTATATTTTGAGAAGAGGGATTCACTTTTATCCACATTGGATATATGTCAAATTTAACATTTTTTGCAATTTTAATCTTTAAAGACAGATCCCATTGTCTTTTTCAGTACATTTACCGAATGGGTGAAGTTTATCCTGTTCATTGCTGCATAAATTAAGCTCAATGAGATCACGTATACCGGTTCTATTTACGATAGAAGGAACGCCAATATAGATATCATCATGGCCGTATTGCCCATCCAAATAGGCAGAAACAGTCAGTAATTCTCATTTTGAAGGATTGCTTTAGTGAGCCGGACAAGTCCCATGGCAATTCCATAGTAAGTTGCACCCTTTCGTTCAGATTTCTCTTTATTTAAATCGACTAGAGCCAGCTTCTCTCCTCTGTAACGCCCTGATTTAACAGCGCAAATGCGTCGCTTGAGCCTATGAAGCCGGTTCCGATTAAAACGACCCTGTTTACCCGATTCTTCATTAATTCCACCCCCTATGTCTTATGGGATGGCTATTGAAATGTTAATCCTTCATTTCTTATCACAGTAATATATACAGAAGCATACCCAAAGCTGCTGAAGCCAAACCCGAAAAAAAGTTGACAAAGTCATTGTCCGCGAAATGTTTGCCTTTAGCTAAATTTGTCTTTTGTCCGCAATGAATCAATTTTTCCACCGCTGCACCGCAAACATTGCATTTATACTTTGCCTGCAAAAAAGCTCCCAAAACAGAATCGATGGCATTGCCGGCAAATCCAAAAATGAAGATGAAGAAGGCATCAAAAAATGTTATTTTAAATAAAAACAGAGACAAAAGCGCAATGGCTGATGAACCCAAAAAAGCAGCAAATGTTCCTAATGTGCTTATAGCTCCTGAAGTTCCTGTCTCAATTGGCTTAAAAGTGCGAATGGATATGGGAGGCTTTTTGCTCAGCGAACCAATCTCTGATGCCCATGTGTCCGAATTGGCAGATGCCAGACTGATTAGGAATCCCATCAGCCAAATCTCGGATGGATAGGCAAGGTAAAAAAAACTTGCAAAGCAAGCCAAGCCACCATTAGCCGCTACCTGCCTCCAATCCCGTCTTGAGCCCTTTTCATGCTTGTCTGCAACTTTCAATTTTTGTGTGCTTTTATATTTGGACCAGAGACTGGAACTGGCAAAAAAGAATCCTAATACAAGCAGTCCTTGAACCCCAAAGCCATAGCCTACAGCAAGGCCAATGACAAATGAAGCCAGGCTGCCTGAAAATGACAGCAAATTGAGATAAACACCCGCCATAGCAGTGATCAAAACAAAAATGAAGATGAACGTGTACTCAAGCATTGTTTGTTTTCCATACCTGATCATCTGTAATGATGAAGTCGACGGGACGGTCGTGTTGTTCAATCGGAAGGCTTTCGATTACTTGAAAAGAAAAAGCCAAAGATACTGTCCTGCCTTTGTAATTCTTAAGAAAACGATCATAATACCCTCCTCCGAATCCTAAGCGATAGCCGCATTTCATGTAAGCAAGCCCAGGCACTATCAAAAGATCAATTTCTTCTCCTGACACTTCGGCTGTCTTTGCCTCAATTGGCTCCCATAATCCATAGTATACGGACTCAAGATGACTGAAGCATTCCAAATCCCTGAACACCATTTGCTTTGTGCTGGGAACGCACTTAGGGACAACTACTCTCTTTCCTTCTTCCCATGCTTTTCTGATAATCTGCCAGGTCTCAGGCTCGGGCGGATTTGACACAGTCATCCCTATCGTCTTGGCATGAAGCCAAAAAGGGGTTTGATAAAGGCTGCGGGCTATATCATATGATCGCTGTTCATACTCCGGCTTGTTCAATTCTTTTAATTTCGCGAGCATTTCTTTTCGTATCATTTTCTTTTCTGCTTCCATTTTACCTGCCTCCAGCGGAAAAAATTTATGTACAATTTCGCACTATTTACCCATTTAAGGGAAGTATATCCATGAAAAACACAACAAAAAAAGCAGTAGGAATCATCCTACCGCTTATTTTGTTTCGCGATGTGTAGTCGAACGCTTATCTCTTGGGCAATATTTTTTAAGCTCAAGACGATCTGGATTATTTCGTTTATTTTTTTTAGAAATATAGTTACGATCTCCACATTCTGTGCAAGCTAATGTAATGTTTACACGCATGTTATTTCCCTCCAAACTATGTTCATACTAGTTCGTTCATACGACTTTTCTATAATATCATTATTTAAATCGAAATGCTAGTACGTTTTTTTAAAAGTAACTGGTTATACTGAAGAAGTTCTGTTTTGCTATCTCCGCTGATGATCCATGATTCAGCTTCGGCCGTTTCTTTACCTCCAAACCCAATACTGAAAGCGTAAATGCTTAATGCATTCCCCTTGGCCATCGGGTGGTATTTTAGTATACCTTTGTTTCTGCATTTCCAAATTTGATCACTGTATAAGTTCCAATAAGGCTGAATGGAGCATTCTGTCATTTTCTTGCCATCCATCTGGCCGTTCACCAAAAATACTTTTGAATCTGCCATATGAAAAATGACATTTTCTGCCGGAGAAATAAAGGAGAGGTGCTCACGGGAAGAATATTCATGCTTATGCTGGATTAATAGCTTTACTTTGCGCGGCTTATCCTCATGGTTAGTGATAAAACATTTAAAAAAAGAGATTTTTGAATGAATGTTCTCCTCTTTTATATAGACAGAAAGTTTGTCCTCCGGAAATAGCTCTTTAAAGCCATTTTTCATCCAGTAGGTTTTGCCGTCTATCCATAAACCCGGAATCATTCTCAGTTTGCCTTTGGCTGCATTCTCCATCTCATCATATATATCAGACCGAATCCAGTTTAAAGTGTTCATCTCTTTGCACCTTTTCTTTTAGTTTTTTTGAAGTCCGTCATTTATCACAATGGCTAGTCAGCATCCAATTAGAAATGGCTTTAAACCAATAAATTTTAAAACAGGTCTTCTAGTTTCTGGCTGATCAATGTCTCTTCAAATACTCTCTTGGTTTCCTCTGCTATGCGGCTCCAGCTGAACAAACTCTCAGCCACCTTTTTTCCATTTAATCCAATTGTACGTCCGAAATCAGTGTTTCCAAGCAAATAAGACGCTTGCTCAGCAAAACTGTCTGAATTCCCCGGAATCATGAACAGCCCAGAAAATCCATGCTTCACGATCCCTTTCAATCCGCCAGTATTAGAGACAATTGCAGGTTTTCCTGATATCATTGCTTCCAGCGCAACAATGCCAAAAGGCTCGTAATAGCTTGGGAAAACAGCAAATGTACATTTATTAAAAAGAGCAGAACGCTGCATATCATTGATAAAACCCGGGAAATAAATAAAATCATCCAAATTCAACTCTTTAATTCTCTTTCTGTATGCCTCAAGCATCGGCCCTTTCCCGGCTATAATAAAATAGACATCCGGAAAATTCTCTTTGATCTTAGGTACAGAATCAATCAAAGTATCAAAGCCTTTTTCTTTTACCATGCGGCCAATAGAAAATATAAGTCTGCCGCTCCTCCTTACAGGAAGACCTGCAAGAACACGATCTTGATTCTCCATTGGTATTTCTTTGTTTATCCCATTCGCAATTACAGCCAGTTTTTCATCACTGACCCCAAATTGGTGCATTACTTCCTCTTTCATATATTCGCTGCAAACAATCACACGGTCTGAACCCTTAACGAGCTGATTTTCTTTTTCATGTATAAATTTTTGAAGTTCTGTGTAAATCCCATTGTTTCTGCCATGTTCTGTAGCATGAATGGTTGTAACCAGCGGAACCTTAAGGCTCTCCTTTAAAGTTAAACCACAGGGGCCCACCAGCCAGTCATGGGCATGAACAAGCTCAAAAACATGGCTGGAAGCCAACTCCCTTGCTCTTTGCTCCATGGAAAGATTAAGCCCCAGTATCCAGTGCAAAAAGTTACGGTCATGCTCTTTAAGCGGCCGTACACGATGGATGTGAATTCCCTCGTCACTTTCATAGGCAGGGAGATGGCCGGGATTTGCCGTCAAAACATGAACTTCATAAAGCATTTGGCTTAATCCGCCTGCAATTCCGTGCACATGCCTTGACAGTCCCCCTACAACATTTGGAGGGTATTCCCATGTTAGAAGAAGAATTTTCTTAATTCTATTATTCTGCAATTTCATTTTCGGTTCTGCAGTGATTGGCTCATGCATCCATTAGTCCTCTCCTTCATCAATATTTTCATAATAAGTATAGGTACTCACATTTTCAGACCATTCTGCAGCCTTTTGAATCCCCTCTTTTGGAGGAGGAAACTTTTCAATTGCTGCATCAGATGAATGTAAAGCACTTGAACGAAGCAAAGGAAAGAATTGATCCTCTTCAAGCTTTATGCCAAGCTCTATACAATAGACTCTTCCAGGTTTCAGGCCTTTAAAGGTCCATTCTTTATCTCGCTCAGATAGAGCCACCTCGTGATCGCTTTGTGCATTTTCTCCGTTAAAAATAACACCAGTCACATCATAGATTCTTAATGCCTTTCTCCAAGAGTCAATAGGCCTGTCAAAAAACTGAGCGGCCATATTTTCTTTATAGACCGATAGCTTCCATCCAGCTATGACTTTATCATTTGACACTGGGGTCAAAGTGATTTTATCTTCCTCTGCATAAGCTGCTTCTTTATCTGTTTTCTGAACAGGTATAATCTTTTGAGAGGGCTCTTCGATGCTCCGCTTCGCTTTATTCTGGATTAGCTTTGTCCATTGATATTGCACTTTGCCGACCGTAGTATCAAGTTCTCTGGCAATTTTGCGGAATGAAAGCCCTCTTCTGCGCAGCTTAATAATATCATCAATCATAACGGCACCTCTTATTATTAAATTTTAAATGCGATGCAAACTTCCAAAAGTTTGATATATATGGTCAATATCAAAATTTTATGACTATTTTTATAACTTAATGTTAGCATTGAAACAGTTGAGCTACAATGAACGGAATTTGTCGCTTATTGCGATAGCTGTACTGGCAGGCATATAGGATAGGAAATTTTTTTCATGTGTGATTTAAGGCTGGCTTTCGACAAAAACAAAGCATGATTCACGACAAAAAAATTTAATTTTTATATGATTTTGGAGGAACAATCGAAATTTGTCGCCAATAATGATAAAATGTTTCTGTTCTAGTGAAGAAGAGGTGACAATTTTGGAATATATTGTGCTTGTATTATTGGGTTTTTCCTTTGCTTTATTCATTTTTTCTCTATTTTTAAAGGACCCTTATAAAGAGATTCGGGAAGAAATAGACCAAATGTCGATTCAGCACATTCAGGAAATGTACCAAATTAAGAAAAAACTCAAGGTCCTTGAAGAGGAGCTGCTAATAGGGGAAGATAGCCTGGTGCCGCCATTATCTTTTAAAAGTTCTTCACCGGCGATAGAAAAAAAAGATATTCATGAAATCATTAAAAATCAGGTTATTCTGCTTACCCAGCAAGGTCTAACCATAGACCAAATTGCAAGGCAATCCTCCCTCGCCCCTGAGGAGGTTAATGCAATCCAAACGGAAATGAATTTAAGAGGCCAAGACTATGAATAAGAGAAACACAAGGGCATTTTCTTTTGGGATTCTTATAACGGTTTTGATTATGGGCACCGTCTATTTCTTTGATAGAGATGATGCTTCTCCGAATATGCAAAAGGGGGTTGAGGCTGCAAAACAGCTTGTCATTCAGGAAGGATATATGGTTTTGACACAAGAAGAGTATGCAAATCTCCAAGAGAAGATTAAAAATGCCTCTAAACCTGAGACCGCACAGAAAGAACAGAAAACCGGAAAAGCGCAGGAAGAACCTTCTTCCTCCTATCAACTTGAAATTGTGAGCGGCATGACACCGGGAGAAATAGCAGAACAACTAAAAAACAAAAATATTGTAAATGATGCTGAAGAGTTTGGAAGGTACCTGGAGGAATACGGCTACAGCAAAAAAATTCAGTTGGGTACATTTGAATTAAGCAGCCAAATGAGCTATCAGGATATTGCCAAACTCATTACAAAAAGCTAAAAGGTATGCTCCTTTTAGCTTTTTTTGTTCAATTATTCAAATCATATTGACGTCCTTTAACCAGATAAAAGATATGTTCAGAAATATTAGTTACGTGGTCGGCAGCCCGTTCTAAATAGCGGCAGACAAATGAAAGCTGAGTAATCTGCGGCAAAAACTCAGGCTTTTGCAAATTGATCTGCAGTAGCTCCTTGATTGTCTCGCCATATAAATCATCAACTTGATCATCCATATCCGCCACTTTTTTCGCTTTTGTTATATCTTCATCATTAAATGCTTCTAATGACATCCGAAGCATTTCTGTAGATATTTGATGCATTTTCTTTATATGTTCAATGGGCTTAATTAGCGGTTCAGAGCCTATCCTGATTGTTGACTTTGCCACATTAACGGCAAAATCCGCAATTCTTTCAATATCCGTCGCAATTTTAATTGCAACAATGATGCGGCGGAGGTCAATCGCCACCGGCTGCTGTTTGGCAATCAAAAGAATCGCCATGTCATTAATCTCCTCATAAAGAAGATCTGCCTTGGAATCGTCATCCATAATCTCCAGCGCTAACTCAATATTTTGCGTTTCAAGCGCCTCAATCGCTTTATGCAATGCTTCTTCTGCAAAATTGCCGATTTCAAGGAGCCTCTTTTGAAGCTCCTGCAAATCATATTCAAATCTTTCGCGTCCTGCCATGATTTTTGTCCCCCTTCAAATCTTCTTCCTTTAAATTAAGCTTTGAAAATTTCGTTCCTCAACATTAGCCAAAACGCCCAGTAATATAATCTTCAGTTCGCTTATCTGAAGGGGTTGAGAAAATCTTATCTGTTTCAGCAAATTCCACCACTTCACCATTTAAAAAGAACGCCGTCTTGTCAGAGATGCGGGCTGCCTGCTGCATATTGTGAGTAACGATGATAATGCTGAATTCTTCTTTAAGTTCCTGTACCAGTTCCTCAACCTTTAATGTAGAGATTGGGTCCAGGGCTGACGTCGGCTCATCCATTAAAATAACATCAGGTTCAATTGCCAGGCAGCGTGCGATGCAAAGGCGCTGCTGCTGACCGCCAGATAGGCCGTATGCATTCTGATTTAACCGGTCCTTTACTTCATCCCAGATGGCCGCTCCCCTTAAGCTCTTCTCAACAATTTCATCAAGGATTTTCTTAGCGCGGATCCCATGAATTTTAGGTCCATAAGCTACATTTTCATAAATCGACTTTGGAAAAGGATTTGGTTTTTGGAAAACCATGCCGACTTTTGTACGCAACTCTTCTACACCATAAGACTTGTCAAAGATATTTCTGCCGCGGTATGCTATTTCACCAGATGTTTTTACTCCTGGAACTAACTCAATCATTCTGTTTAACGTTTTAATATAAGTTGACTTACCGCAGCCTGAAGGTCCAATAATAGCAGTTACTTCTTTTTCATAAATATCCAAATCAATGTTCTTCAGTGCCTGAATTTCTCCATACCAAAGATTGAGCTCACTTGTTTTATAGACAATATCTTTTGGCTGTTTTGAGCTTTTGTTATCCCCTTGTTTTTCAAGTACTTTTTGCTTTTCAATTGTGGCAGTCATAAAAAGACCCCTCCTTCATCCTATTGAAACCTTAGCTCCTAGTATCTTTTTTGAAACTTATTTCGAATAAAAACTGCAATTGAGTTCATAAAAATCAGCAAAATGAGCAGAACAATTATTCCAGCAGCTGCCAACGCGTGAAATTCCTCTTGAGGCCTGCCCGTCCAGTTATATATTTGCATGGGCAAAACGGTAAACATATCAAATACTGATTTTGGCAAGAATGCAAGAAATAAAGGTAATCCAAGAACGACCAGAGGAGCTGTTTCACCGATTGCACGTGATAATGCAAGGATTCCGCCTGTTAATATTCCGGGGATGGCTGCAGGCATAACAACCCGAAGAATTGTTTGCCATTTTGTCGCACCCATCCCAAAAGAGGCTTGTCTAAGGTCATTGGGTACTGATCTGATGGCTTCCTGAGAAGCTACGATGATAATTGGCAGTACCAGCAAGCTCATCGTTAACCCAGCTGCCAATACACTCGTGCCTAGTGCAAGGGCACGTACAAATACAGTCAATCCCAACAATCCAAATACAATAGATGGAACACCTGCCAAATTGGAAATATTTATTTGAATGAAATTCGTAAATTGATTCTTCCTTGCATACTCTTCTAAATAAATTGCTGTTCCAACACCTAGTAGCAGGGATACAGGAGCCACTACGACCATAAGCCAAATTGTACCGATTAATGCTGTTTTAACTCCCGCCATTTCAGGTTTACGAGAAGGCAGGCTTTGTAAAAATTGCAAATCCAGATATCCAATTCCTTGAGTGAGTATCCGATATAATAAAATTCCTAAAACAAGTAACCCAAACATAGTTGCCGCAAAGAAAACACCTTTAAAAAAGATATTCTTAAGAATCCTGGGTTTCATATTGTTAACAACTTTTGCATGATCAATTAATCTCATTAGTATTCCTCCCTAAAACGGCGGGCAATAAACTGCGCTAGCAGATTCATTATTAGAGTAAACACAAATAGGGTGAAGCCTACAGCGTAGATACTGTAGTAAATAGTTGTTCCATATCCCGCATCACCTTGGCTAACCTGAACAATATATGCTGTCATTGTCTGTATTGAACTGGTTATATCCCAATTTAGGTTAGGTGTAGATCCGCCCGCAACGGCAACGATCATTGTTTCCCCGATGGCCCTGGAGATGGCTAATACAATTGATGCCACTACTCCGGATACTGCCGCAGGAAGGACTACTTTTAAAGAAACTTCAAATTTAGTTGATCCTAATGCAAGAGCACCTTCACGCATCGAGTTTGGTACAGAAGACATAGAATCTTCTGATAAGGAAGCAATCATAGGCGTGATCATGATCCCAATGACAATACCTGGACTTAAAGCATTAAATATTTCAAGGGTAGGAATGATTTCTCTTAATATTGGTGTTACAAAAGTTAAGGCAAAGAATCCATACACTATTGTTGGTATACCCGCTAAAACCTCAAGAATAGGTTTAATTATTCTTCTGGTTCTATCGGATGCATACTCACTCAAAAAAATGGCAGATGCCAAACCGATGGGAACAGCTACGATTGCTGCAATTAATGTCACTTTCAGTGTTCCTGACACAAGTGGTAAAATTCCGTACGACCCCTGAGTTTCAGAGAAAGGATACCATTTTTGAGCAGTTAAAAATTCTTGAAGTGGAATCCTTCCAAAGAAAGTAAATGTTTCGACGATTAATGTAAAGACAATGCCCAATGTTGTTAATACTGAAACAATAGCAGTAAGGAGCAAAAGAAAAGGTACTATTTTTTCAATAGAAGAACTCGGTCCTTTCTTTTGCTTTTTTGCCGCAATCATTTCCTGTACAGAAAATGATTTAGGCGAGTTTTGTATAGCCAAAGTTAAAACCCCTTTCATCCGCATAGCAAGATGAGAAGCGCGCCGTGCGCTTCTCATGATATAAAATTACTTAAGAGCCTCAAGTGTTTCTAATGCTTTTTCGTATTCTTCATCCTTTAACTTTACGTATCCAACATCCTCTGCAAGAACAGCTGCATTTTCAATTGTATACTTTATAAATTCATATACTTCTTCATTTTTCAAGGACTCGTTTTTAACATATGTGAAAAGCGGGCGGGATAATGGTGCATATTCTCCACTCTCAACTGTTTCATGTGTCGGTTCAACTGGACCGTTTCCTCCATCAATAGGAACAATTTTTAAGGCATCTTTATTTTCTACATAATAAGCAAATCCAAAATAGCCTATTGCATTTTTATCTCCAGTTACGCCTTGCACAAGGATGTTATCGTCTTCAGATAAAGTAGCTTTTTCAACAATAGGTGTATCTTCAAGAATTACTTCATTGAAATAATCATATGTGCCGGAATCTGTACCAGGAGAATAAAACTTGATTTCTTCATCTGGCCATCCTTCGCGAATATCTGACCACTTCTTAACTTGGCCATCTTCTACCCACATTTTCTTTAATTCATCAACAGTCAGGTGATCAACCCAGTCATTTTCGTTATTTACAACAATAGAAAGTCCATCATTTGCAAGTTTGAATTCTGAAAAATCTATCCCTGCTTCTTCTAATTTTTGTTTTTCTTCATCTTTTATTGGACGTGATGCATTACTTAAGTCAGTACTGCCTGCGATAAATGCTTTAAATCCGCCGCCAGTACCAGAGGATGCTACAGAAACTTTTACTCCAGGCTGTTCCATTCCGAACTCTTCAACAACTGCTTCCATAATCGGAAATACTGTAGATGAACCATCAATTTTCACTTCACCTTGGAGTTGCTTATTTTCTTCACCAGCTTGGTCTGTGTTGCCTTCAGATCCATTTGTCGCTCCGTTTCCTGCTCCACAAGCTGCCGTGAATGCCAGCACTGCCCCGATCATTGCTGATAGTGCTAAGTACTTAAAGCTTATCATTTCTTTATTCCCCCTAGAGATTTAGTTGTTTTGTCCTACGAGTAATAGAATAAGGGTTTACTGTTAACGCGGTTTTAACTGATTGTAAAGCTTTTGTAAATGCGATCGATTCATGTGTAAATCTGTCGAAATAGAGGTATAACGTTAAATTTAGCTTTCCAATATATCCGGTTTCAAATACAGCTTAAATAGAAATAAAAAAACTGTTTCCCTTTTATAACGGGAAACAGTTCTTCCAAGCTATTCATTTTCTTGCCGAGCCTCTTCCTGCCCTTCAAGCACTCCATCTATGTTCTTGTTCTCCACTTTTTGAATAGAATCTTCGCTGTCTTTGCCATTTTCCTGACGGGACTTCTTGAGCTCAAAGTATGCATCAAGAACACGCTCACCAATTTTCTTATTTGCTCCGTGATCACGGCCGCCTTGATATGCCCATGGAACCATAACAGCCATGGCAATCTCAGGGTCTTTGGATGGTGCATAGCCAACAAGGCTAAGGTTTATGACCTCTGGAGGCTCCTTGCCAAATTTGCTTCGTTCAGGTCCATCATAAAAAGCTTCTGCAGTACCTGTCTTGCCTGCCGGTTTATAGTCTTTGCCCCCGAAATAGGTATAGGCCGTTCCGCCCTTTTCCTGCATAACCCTGCGGAAGCCTTCCTGAACACGATCCATCCAGCCATCTTTGAGCTCTATTCTATTTAGCACCTTTGGTTCAATTTCTTCTACAATTGGCCCCAGCTCGCTGTTTTCCATCAGCGGTTCACGGATTTCCTTTACCATATGAGGTTCCATTCTGTTGCCGCCATTCGCAATAACAGAAACATATTGGGCAAGCTGCATATTGGAATACGTATCATACTGGCCTATAACAAGGTCAAGCATAAAACCAGGCAGGGTGCTCATTCCTTTAAAACCCGTTTGTTCATTTGGCAAATCAATGCCCGTGCGGACGCCAAGTCCAAATTGCGCAAAAGAATCCCTGATCGTATCAAAGCCTTCTGGATCCAAAGGAAGCGGGCGGTCAAATTTATATTCTCCATTCCCGATCCTTATGGCTGTTTCGAACATATAAACGTTGGAAGAATATTTTAAGGCATTAATATCATTTAGTGGCCCAAAATTCTTCCATGATTTTTTTACAGGTGTATTTTTTATTTGAAGAGGGCGGTCATATATGACGCTATTAGGCTGGATAACCCCTTCCCTGTATCCTGTTAGGATGGTCGCTCCCTTTACGGAAGAGCCAACGTTATAAGTGGTTGTAATATTCCCAAGCGCATCATCCTGCATTTCAGACATTCCTGTCTTTTCATCTTTAACAATCCTTTTACCGGCCATTGACATGATTTCACCGGTATGCGGATCCATTAAAACTACATAGGCACGATCGAGCAAAGCTGTACCCGGAGAAGCTTTTGCAGACCGCAGTTCCTCTTCGATGATTTTTTCCACTTCCTTCTGAAGATCCATATCAATGCTCAAAACAAGATCTTTGCCTCTTTGTCCATCGTTAATCGGCACTGTTTCAAGTACATTACCGGCTTTATCCGTAATATTTTTCACTTTAGCCTTTTGCCCGTGAAGCACTTCTTCATATTGCATCTCAATATAACTTTTTCCTACTCGATCATTCCGGCTATAATCCCGTGCCAAGTAGTACTCAAGCTGTTCAGCCGGAATCCCCTCGTCAGAGCTTGTCACTTTCCCAAGCACGGACTTCAGTGTATCACCAAAAGCATAATATCTTTCCCAATCTGTAGTGGTGTCTACTCCTGGAAGAAGCTGAAGATTTTCACTGACGACTGCAAACTCTTCACGACTAACCTCTTTATTTTTCACGATTTGCGGCGTCAAAGCGTACCCGCTAATGAACTCTCTATAGATGGCTAATATTTCCAGGTCGCTATCATCCAGTTCATTTAGTTCCTCTTCGGTAATCCGGTCCAATGTAAGCTGGTATATTTTCTTATCCAGCTCCTTTTGCTTGCCTTCATACTTCTTTTTTAGCCCTTCGATTTCTTTTTCAGAAACCTTCTTTTCTGCTTCTTCAGAGTTTTTCATAATCCAATAATCTTTCTTGTCGCGTTCCTGAACTTTATCGGTATCTTTTTCGATCAGCTGAGCTAATCTCTCTGCTACCTCAAGCATTTCATCCTGTTTATATCCGTTATTTGTAAAGGTAATTGCGTTTTGCGGGGTATTGTCAACAATTACTTTTCCGTTCCTGTCAAACATTTTCCCCCTTGGCACCGGGCTGTTGACAGTAACATCTTCCGTTCTTTCTATTTCACGCTTATAATCGTCACCATAAACAATCTGAACCATCCCAAGCCGGAGAATCAGCATGGAGAACAATAAAAAAACCGCAAAGAAGAGCATATTCAGGCGAAAAGGAACATGGGTCTTCTTTTTTTTCTTTCTATTCAAGGCTTCGCACACTTCCTTTAAAAAGTCTCTATTACCATTCTAAAAGAAATCGGCAATTAATTCTATAAAGAACCTTCTTTAGACAGGAAGATTATATTGGAAATAATATCCTTTCAACTCTTTATAAGAGGCTCTTTTCGCAAAGAATGTTGTTTTTAATTATATATTTAAGCCGTTGCTTTCCGCTGCGGGCATACAGCGAACCTGTGGGGTCTCCCGCTTCCCTCTCTTCCTGCTGTAGTCAATTGCCATCCGCTCCAATCAACTCATCCAATGAAACTTTGTTGCTGAAAAGAAACAAAGCAATGAATACAGCCCTAAAAAAAGAGAGGCCATTCCCCCCTCATGTCGACTGAAAGTGTATTTTACGAACGAAAAAGTAAATGACAGAATGCCCAGCCCCTATGATTACAAGCAATATGGGGATACTTTTCTCATCATTGAAAAAGGTAACAGCACCTAAAAAGCCCAGTATGGATACAATCCGACCTGAATTTAAAAAAATCTCTCTAACGACGATATATTCTATTCTCATCTCCGCGGCCTTCCAGCCTCGTCCAATAACATCATATGTTAAAGAGATATATGGAACCAGCAATAACGGATAAGCTATCGCGATGGTGGCAGCATACATAAGCAATTTTGGATAAGTAACTTCAAATATAATAAAAAATATCGCGGCATATAACAATAATCCGCCGATCAATATCGCCCTTTTTCGAAATTCTTTTTTCAACAGCCTTGAAACAAGATAATAACCCATAAAGGATATCCCTGAGTTAACCAGTCCATAGGTGCCTAGAGCCAATTCGCTGCCTGTAGAAATGAAAACATACACAGACACTACAAAAACAAATGTTCCTTCTCTAAGCCCTTGAAAAAAATGGGCATTCGTGATCATGCGCCAATTTGGATTGTTTTTTCGTTCAGTAAGAATTCTGCCAAACCAATATCTCCCATTGGCAGGTCGCCTCTTAAGAAAGAAGCTTAAAAAGACGCCTATTGAAAAAAGCGTGAGGGAAATCCCAAAAATAACGGAATAGCCAGTGAACTTCTCCATCCTTGAAATAATGAAACCCGCTGCAATTGGTCCAATCATTCCGCCAACGGATGTTAGTATTCCAAGGAAGCCATTAAAAAAGTCCCGATTTTCCGGTTCCGTTATCTCAAAAGTGAGTACATTGAAAGCTAACCAGTAAAAGCCATATCCCACTCCTAATAAAGCACCAAGAAGCAATAGGTATTTTGAAGCATTCGTCCCGATGAATAGAACAGTCAAATAGAAGGATGCCAAAAAGATGACTCCAATTCTCAACACAATGACTCTGTCAATTTTTTTCGCCCATCTGCCAGCTAAAATAAATGTTAATGGCTGCATGACCACAATAGCCAAATTGTAAAGCGCAAGATCGCTGAACTCACCAGATTGCTTCCAAAGATAAATATTTACAAACGTGTTTGAAAGGGCAGCACTTAAGGAGTAGAGCCCCCCAATAATAAGAAGCAATGTTAAATCCCTTGTTAAGTCCACATCTCCGATCAGTTTTTTAAATCTGCTCATAAAAAAACTCCCCTTTGGTTGTAAGGGTAGTTTCCTACAAAGTCAATGGGCTTATGCAAAGATTGAGAGATTGAAAAAAACAAGAAAACACAGCAGGATGGAAATCCTGCTGTGTTATTTGCATTATTATTTTGCAGCGCTGTAACGCTTAGAAACTTCATCCCAATTAACAATATTCCAGAAAGAATTGATATATTCAGGACGGCGGTTTTGATAATTCAAGTAGTAAGCATGCTCCCAAACATCAAGTCCAAGAATAGGAGTCTTGCCTTCCATTAATGGGGAATCCTGGTTTGGAGTGCTTGTAACTTCTAATTGGCCATTGTTCACTACTAGCCATGCCCAGCCGGAGCCAAAACGAGTTGTAGCTGCTTTTGCGAATTCTTCCTTGAAGCTGTCATAGCTTCCGAATTTGCTGCTGATTGCATCAGCTAATTCACCAGTAGGCTCTCCTCCTCCATTCGGAGAAATAACCTGCCAGAATAATGAGTGGTTGGCATGGCCGCCACCGTTATTGCGAACAGCAGTACGAACAGCTTCAGGAACAGCATCAAGGTTTGATACTACTTCCTCAACAGTTTTAGAAAGAAGCTCTGCGTTTCCTTCCAAAGCGTTGTTTAGGTTTGTCACATAAGTATTGTGATGCTTTGTATGGTGGATATTCATCGTTTCTTTGTCGATGTTTGGCTCCAATGCATCATAAGCGTAAGGTAATTGCGGTAATTCGAATGCCATAATAAAATTCCTCCCTATGTATCTGATTAGTTAAGTCCTCGAAACATCCAATCGTTTATAAAATTCTGATATTAGAATGTTTCTAAAGGTATTTAGCTTAAGATTACCAAAGTTGGGTTTTTGTTTCAAACAAAAAGCACTACACATTTACAATTGCCTTATATATTTTTATTATTCAAGTTTTTTCTTGATCAGCTGCTAAATGATCGTTCCATCCATGAATTGTTAAAGCACCAAAATCAAGAAATAAATAATCATGAATCCCTGAATAACTGATTTGGCAGCGACACTGCTTATAAAGCCAATCACTGAACCAAACCCTATTTTGATGGCATCATTTAGATTCTTTTTATTGACCGCAAGTTCGGCAAGGATCGCACCAAGAAATGGCCCGAGTAAAATCCCGAGTACAGGGATCACAAATGGGCCTAATAGGAGGCCGATTGTGCTTCCCCATACACCCGCTTTTGAACCTCCATACTTTTTAACGCCTATCATATTAGCAGCATAGTCAGCTCCAAATAGCAGCAGCACAAAAAGCCCCTGAATCGTCCAAAACAGCCAATTAAAGGGCTCGAAGGAAAAGAGGGCTCCATATAGAATAAAGCCGCCCAATAAAAACAATACACTGGGGATAATCGGAAAAACAAGGCCTGCAAAGGCAAGGACAAATAAAATAATTATTAAAGTCCAATATATAGTTTCCATAATCAGCATCCTTTTTATAAAAATAAAATAAGCAAGGGATATCCCTTGCTTATTTTACCACTTATTCTTCTCCTAAAACAGCTTCGGCAATATTCACCGCATGGTCACCGATACGCTCGAGGTTGCTGACAATGTCCACATATACAATCCCTGCTTGTCCGGAACACAGACCTTCATTCAATCGTAAAATATGCTGCTTGCGAAGTGTTCTTTCCATTTTATCTATTTTTTCTTCTTTTTCAATAACAAGGTGTGCAAGCTTTTTATCATTATGATCTAGAGATGAAAGAGCTTCTTTAACTGTTGAAATTGTTAGGTCAAACATCTCGTTTAAATCATTCATGGCACTTTCAGTAATTTTCACTTTATTAGCCTGCTGATATTCAGCTAGCTCTATAATATTTTCAAAATGGTCGCCGATTCTTTCAATATCCCTTACAGTATCCATAAGGACTGTATGTTCACTTGACTCATTTTCGGATAATGAGCTTGTGGCTAATTGAACAAGATAATCAGTTATCTTTCTGTCAAGGTTATTAATAGCATCCTCTAATTGAGAGGCCATTTGTGAATTCTTCATTTGCTTTTTGTTAAGATATTCTTTTGTCTCCTCCAAGCCTGTGGTAGCCAGGTTCCCCATCCGAAGTACTTCTTCCTTAGCCTGACCTAGCGCAATAGAGGGAGATTGCTCTATAAAGACTGGATCTAAATGTTTAGCTTTATATTCTACAACTGAATCCTGACCAGGAATTAACTTTGTCACAATCAAAGCCAACAATGCGATGAATGGCAATTGAATAATCGTATTAGTTATATTAAAAATTCCGTGCGCAAAAGCGATTGTCATTTCCGGATTAAGACTTAGCGTGCCTTTTAATTGTAAAATCAACGCAGTAAAAGGTTTGAGCAATAGTAAGAATATAGTTGTACCAATTAAGTTAAACAAAACATGTGTTGCTGCTGCCCTTCTTGCTGCAACCGTAGCACCGATTGAGGCAAGAACTGCTGTAATTGTCGTCCCAATATTATCGCCAAATAAGATTGGCAGTGCTGCATAAATATTAACAAGCTCTTGAGCATGAAGCTCCTGAAGAATACCAATTGTAGCACTTGAACTTTGAACTAGAACGGTAAAGAGGGTACCAATAACCACTCCTAAAACCGGATTGGAACTCATGCTGACTGTTAAGTCATGGAATGCTTCTAGCCCTCTTAAAGGCTTCATTCCATCTCCCATTAATTCCAAGCCATAGAATAATGCGCCAAACCCAAAAACAATTTGACCCAGGTTGTGAATCTTTTTAGATTTTATAAAGAAAAGTAAAATTGCACCAACAGCAATAATAGGCAATGCATAATCAGAAATTTTTATTCCAATAATAAATGCAGTTACAGTGGTACCAATGTTTGCCCCCATAATTACACCAATTGCTTGTCTAAGGTTCATAAATCCCGCGCTAACTAATCCAATAGTAAGTACTGTAGTACCGGTACTTGTTTGAAGCAAAACAGTTACAAATATCCCAGCTAATACCCCCATTAGCGGATTGGTTGTAAACCTGTCCAAAATATCTCTCAGCTTATCGCCGGCTGACTTTTGCAGGCCATCCCCCATATATTTGATACCAAATAAGAAAATACCAAGGCCTCCAAGAAACTCAAAAAGCATTTGCTGAACGTTTAGTTCCACAATTATTCAACCCCTATAAGTGTTATTCGACATAATTCATCAAACCCCATACAATTATTAATGAATAGTAAGCAAAAAGTAAAGATGAAATTATTTAAATTTACATTAGCTTAACATTTCTTTTAAATATTACAATTATGTTACGAAATAATAAAACTCTTGCTATTGTTAATTAAGCTGAGTTGCTTGTAGTGATCCCTTTATGCGGCTAAACTATAGGGTGAATCTTAATAAGGGTGTGTCCAAATGAATATTTTTCTTCAATTTTATAAGAGTTTATATTCTCCTAAAGATATCGCTTTATTCAGGCTGCAAGGGATTGGAAAAACCATTTTGTATGTTTTCTTCCTTACCCTTCTATCCATTATTCCAACCGTGTTTTATTCCGGGTCAGCTATTGTGAATAGCTTAAATGCTATAGATGAAACAATTGATACCGAGATGCCGGATTTCAAGATTGAAGATGGACAGCTTGAAACAGATCAGAAAGCGCCCGTAACTGTTAATAAACATGGCTTTGCCGTTATCATTGACTCGACAGGAACAGTAGAGCCTGCCGCCTTATCCAACAGCGACAATACAATTGCTCTTTTGAAAAATGATGTATACATAATTGCTGCAGGACAGAAACAATCCTATCCCTACTCCATGTTGACCAGCGGCACGCTTACAAAAGAGGATTTAGTCGGGTACATGGCTTCTGCTGAATCCCTAGTGCCGGCTATTATTCCCTTAATTGCGACTGTCATTTTTATTTTTTCAGCAGGAATGAGGTTTATTGAAATATCCATCCTTGCACTTGTAGGGCTTCTCTTCAAAAATGCACTGCGGAAAAAGCTTGAGTACCGTCATTTATGGAGGATGTCTGCCTATAGCATTACTTTGCCGGCTGTATTCTTTGCTATAATGGCCGCATTGCAGAGTGCTGTACCAAATGGGGCATTCATCAACTGGTTCGTTTCATTGATTATCCTTCTCCTGGCTATTAAGGAAGTTCTTCAAAAAGATCAAAAAAAAACGGATAATAAATAGAATAAGATAGTTATTTAGGTTCTATCAGTAATGGGACAAGCATACATATTGGTTAAACATGCTCGTTATAGAGAGGTTGGCCAAATATGAAGCGAATTGCTGGAGTACTGCTTTCAGTCCTTGTTGTATATGTTATTTACTATGACTTGAATCATGGCACACTGCCGGCTGGGGAGGAACAGGTCTTAGAGGCAAGCACCCAGCCTGCTGAAACAGCCGGGGTACCTTATTTTGAAAAAAAGGTAAACCCGGGAGAAACAGTTCTTTCTATTGTTGAAATCAATCTTGATGGCCCCATTCCTGTAAGCATGGATGAGGTTATAACAAATTTCTCTGAACTAAATAACGGAATCAAGCCTGAACAGATCCAAGCGGGCCAAACCTATAAATTCCCCAAATATAAGTAAGAGCAGCTAATCTTTATCATCATTCTTGTCAACTGCAGCGGTTCATTGATACAATAAAGTGAACCTTCTTTACAAGCCTTCACAAGCTGTTATATGAATAGATAAAAAGGAGCGAATCTCCATTGAGTGAAATTATACATCGTACTAAAACAAGGCCTGTTAAAGTCGGGCCATTAACCATTGGAGGCAGCAATGAGCTGTTTATTCAAAGCATGACCACGACCAAAACCCATGATGTTAAAGCAACTGTAGCGGAGATAAAGCGGCTTGAGGAAGCAGGCTGCCAAATTGTTCGTGTAGCCTGTCCTGACGAAAGGGCTGCTGACGCCATTGCAGATATAAAAAGCCAAATTAATATACCGCTTGTAGTCGATATCCACTTTGACTACAAACTTGCACTAAAGGCAATTGAAGGCGGTGCAGACAAAATCAGGATCAATCCAGGCAACATCGGGAAACGCGAGAAAGTAGAAGCTGTTGTAAAGGCTGCAAAAGAAAAAGGGATACCTATTCGGATTGGTGTAAATGCCGGCTCCCTTGAAAAACGCATCCTTGAAAAATACGGATATCCAACTGCAGATGGAATGGTCGAGAGTGCCCTTCACCATATCAAAATCCTGGAGGACCTAGATTTCCATGACATCATCGTTTCAATGAAAGCCTCTGATGTTAATTTAGCAATTGAAGCTTACGAAAAAGCTTCAAAAGCTTTTGATTATCCACTGCATTTAGGAATTACCGAATCAGGCACACTTTTTGCCGGCACTGTAAAGAGCGCCGCTGGTTTAGGTGCTATTTTAAGCAAAGGAATTGGAAATACTTTGCGCATTTCCTTAAGTGCAGATCCGGTTGAAGAAGTGAAGGTAGCAAGAGAGCTTCTTAAAGTATTTGGCCTATCATCCAATGCCGCCACTCTAATTTCCTGCCCGACCTGCGGACGCATTGAAATTGATTTAATCAGCATTGCCAATGAAGTTGAAGAATACATCCAAAAAATCAAAGCACCTATTAAAGTTGCAGTACTTGGCTGTGCTGTAAATGGCCCAGGGGAAGCGCGAGAAGCTGATATTGGCATTGCAGGTGCCCGCGGCGAAGGACTCCTCTTCCGAAAAGGGCAAATTGTAAGGAAAGTTCCTGAGGAAACGATGGTAGAGGAATTAAAGATTGAAATTGATAAAATTGCTGAAGAATTTTTGGCAAAACAGGAAGAAGAGAAAGCAAAAACGGAAAGTGTTCAAAAATAGAAAAGAGCCTGGCAAAATTATGCCAGGCTCTTTTCTATTTTTTCTAAAAAAAAGGCAACACAAACATGCCAACAATTATTGAAATAGCCCCAATGCCTATAGCCCAGCCTCCAAGGCTTTCAGATCCTCTTCGGCGTGCTATAAACCCAAGGACAATTCCTGTTGCTCCAAACAAAACCGGCAATACAAACAGTGACAGAATGGACAATGCCAGTGCTGCATAGCCGACTCCCCTGCCAGCAGCCACTGTTTCGCTTTCTTCTTCCCTATCTATCCTTCTATCGTAGACACCGGGCGCTGCGATTTCAGCAGAGGTTTCTTCTGTATAGTCTGTGTTAGCTTCACCAATGCGCTCACTATGCCGGAGATCATACTCTTCATTGCTGCGTTCTTGGTCTGCCATCATGATCCCTCGCTTTCATCTCATTGTTCTTGCAAAGATTGTTAATGGAGCATTTATAGTGTTTGCGATAGGAGTACTTTTTAAGATGTTAATGTTTGACTGTCTGGCAAATGATTGTTCGTTTGCATCCATCAGGACATTTGTTAAGATAAGGGATATATCGATTTAAAGGAGAGCAGCTATATGAAGAAGCGTTTTGGAATAGATATTGATGGGACTGTCACTTGTCCAACATCCATGATTCCATTTTTAAATAGTGCATTTAATCTAAACTTAACACTGGGAGATATTAAGGAGTATGATTTAACTCCGCTGGTTGACATCTCTGAGGAGGAATTTGCCACATGGTTTAAGGAAAATGAGCCTCTCATTTACAGAGAATCCCCCTTGGCAAATGGAGCAAAAGAAATCCTGACAAAATGGAAACATAATCATGAAATATTTTTTATAAGTGCACGAGGATCTCATCTTCAGCAAATTACGGAAGAGTGGTTTTTGCAAAATGCTTTGGATTTTGATCATATAGAACTGATTGGCACTCATGATAAAGTTGAAGCTGCTAAAAAATTTAAAGTAGATATTTTCTTTGAAGATAAGCATGATAATGCTGTCATGATTCATCAGGCTTGCCAAATCCCAGTTATATTATTCGACACTCCCTATAATCAGGATCCTATTCCCGATGGGGTCATCAGGGTTAGAAACTGGCAGGAAGCAAATCAATGGGTTACAAGTTGGCTAAAATAGAAAAAGCATGGAGCTTCTTAGCTTCCATGCTCTTTTTAATTATTGATTAAAAACACTCAGGACATTTCCCATATATTTCAAATTTGTGGCCTGAGACATCATAGCCCTTTAGATTCTCTTGAACCTCTGTCATAGGGCAAACTTCAATTTCTTTCGTCTTTCCGCAGTCCAAACAAATAAAATGGTGGTGGTGATGGTCATTTGAACATGAAAACCGGAAATGCTTTTCACCTGAAAGCTCTGTCATCTCAAAAATATCCAAATCCACAAACAAGGATAAATTTCTGTAAATGGTATCAAAGCTTAAACCAGGATAATTATCTTTCATTTTTTCTAATACATCTTTGGCAGTTAAGTATTTATCACTATCGGAAAATAGCTGCAGCATCTCTTCCCTTTTATCCGTGTGTTTATAGCCTTTTTCTTTTAAAAGCTGCATGGCTTCATTTACATTCATTTCATTCACCTCTTTTTGCTCGATTAAATCACGAATAGAATCTATTTAGGCTGGACGGAGTCCTGAAATTTTCTTCAGCAATATAGTTATGATCAGAATAGAAACTGCCATCATGACAATTGTTCCACCCGGGGCAAGATCAATATAATAAGAAATCGTCAAACCGCCCAATACCGAAATCTCCCCAAAAAGCATGGAAAGGAAAATGGTTTGTTTAAATCCTTTTGCCATTCGGATACTGGCAGCAACTGGCAATGTCATTAAGGAAGAAACCAAAAGAATGCCGACAATTCTCATTGAGGCAGCAATTACAAGGGCCACCATAACAATAAATATAAAATGAACACTTTTTGCAGCAATGCCGGATGCTTTTGCATGTTCTTCATCAAAAGACAGCAGAAACAATTCTTTATATAATAAAAACACTAGTGCTATTACCAATAAGCTTATTATTAATATGGTCCATAAATCGATGCGGCTGACTGCGCTGACACTTCCAAATAAATAGCTGAATAAATCCGTATTAAATCCGTCTGCGAGAGAAATGAATATTACCCCGAGACCGATTCCTCCAGATAAAATAATAGGAATCGCAAGCTCCTGATAATGCTTGTAAACGCCCCTTAATTTTTCAATAAATAAAGAGCCTGCTACAGAAAATGCCATTCCCATATACATTGGGTTTAAGCCGTTCAATCCAATGAATTTTTTCTCGAGGAGCAAGCTTGCAGCAATCCCTGCAAGTGTAACATGGCTTAATGCATCAGCAATCAAAGAAAGCCTTCTAACGACAATAAAAACACCCAGCAATGGTGCAATGATTCCAATTATGATACCGGCAAAGAATGCGTTCTGCAAAAACTCGTAATTTAAAATTGCTTCAATCATCGGCCTGCTCCTCCGTGGTGGTGATGTTCATGGTTGTGAGTCAGGACGTGGACATCATGGCCATAGATTTCAGACATTTCACTAATATTCATGCTTTCAAATTCTGCTGTATTTCCATGGAAATGCAAATTCTTATTTAGGCAAGCAACATGAGTAACTTTATCGGAAATCGTTCCAATGTCATGAGTTACCAGCAAAAGAGTTATACCGAGCCTCTTGTTTAAATCATCCAGCATCTCATAAAAGGATTGGACATTTTTCGCATCCACCCCTACTGTCGGTTCATCAAGGATAAGAAGCTTTGGGTCACTAACCAATGCACGCGCGATAAATATGCGCTGCTGCTGTCCTCCAGATAGTTCGCCTATATTCCGCTTTGCAAACTCCTGCATGCCTACCGAGCCAATTGCCTGCATTACTTGTTCATGGTCCGCTTTTCCCATAAATTTAAAAAGCCCGAGCTTTTTTGTAAGACCGCTTGAGACGACTTCAAAGACCGTTGCCGGGAATCCTGTATTGAATGAATTTGCCTTCTGAGAAACAAAACCAATTTTTTGCCAATCTTTGAATCGGGTTAATTCCTGCCCAAATAATTTGATGCTCCCCTTTTGGATCTTCAGTAATCCAAGCATCAGTTTAAGCAAAGTGGATTTACCTGAACCATTGGGTCCAACTATACCCAAAAAATCCCCTTCATGTATCGTTAGATTTATCTCTTCAAGTACATTTTCTTTTTCATATCTATAAGAAACATGCCTTATTTCAATAATTGGCTGTGTCATTTCATCTCACCTTTAATTTAAGAATGATTCCGATTTACTAGAACAGTATACAGGAACCAGCTCCTAAAGTAAAGAAAGCAAGCTCCTGAGAATAGGATTTGTCTTAGAAAAACAAATTGTCACGAATTCCCATAATCCCTCATAGAGTACATTGGAGGAGTGATGAGGATGAAAATTTTTGAAAACATCATAAATCACAAATTAAGCAATATTACAGCTGATGAATTATTAAAGTACGGTGAGCAATTCAACATCAATATTACAAAGCCTCAGGCACTAAAGATTGCTGACTATTTGCGTGGAAAGCAGATCAATATCTTCAATGATCGTGAACGCACAAAAGTAATAAAGGAAATTGCCAAAATTGCCGGGCCAGAAACAGCACGAGAAGTAAACCGTCTCTTTCTTCAATTTACAAAATAGAACTCAGCAGCATTACTTATACTTAATCTCACAGAAAAAGCTGTGTAGTCGCTACACAGCTTTTTGCCATTCATTTACCCTACCCTAATGGCGTCTAAAAGGTTTTCATCAAATTCCTGATTTCGAAGCATATTGATTTCATACTTGTAAGGCGCTTTTTTATTGTTTTTATCTTCTCCTACATAAGGAGTCTCCAGGATTTTAGGGATATCCTTTAATTGTGGGTGGTGGACAATGTAGTTTAATGCTTTAAAGCCAATATGACCAAAGCCAATGTTTTCATGCCGGTCTTTTCGCATTCCGCGCTCATTTTTACTGTCATTGATATGAAGTACCTTTAAGCGGTCAAGACCGATTATCTTATCGAATTGATTCAATACCCCATCAAAATCGTTGACTATATCATAGCCAGCATCATGGGTATGGCAAGTATCAAAGCATACAGATAAGTGATTATTGTAGGCAACCCCCTCGATGATCATGGCAAGCTCTTCGAAGGACTTTCCGCATTCTGAACCTTTTCCTGCCATTGTTTCAAGTGCTATCTGCACTTTTTCTTCCCCATTTAAAACTTCATTAAGACCTTCAACAATTTTCTTTACTCCTTCTTCCGTACCTGCTCCAACATGGGCACCTGGATGAAGAACAATTTGTCTAGCGCCTATCGCTTCGGTCCGGTCTATTTCAGAACGGAGGAAATTAACACCCAATTCAAATGTGGACGGGTTTGATGTATTGCCAATGTTGATAATATATGGTGCATGGACAACAATATCCATGATTCCATTCTCTTCCATATGTTTTAATCCTGCGATAATATTTAAATCCTCTATTTTTTTTCTTCTCGTGTTTTGCGGTGCGCCTGTATAAATCATAAAGGTATTGGAGCCGTATGATACAGCCTCTTCACTTGCTGCTAACAGCATTTTCTTCCCGCTCATGGAAACATGAGAGCCAATTTTCAGCATGGTGCTTCCTCTCCCTTATTGTATTTATTTACGCTTTATTCTTCTTTCACGCTTTTTAATTTTGTCCATTTCCCACTTCATTTTCTTTTTATAGCCAGGCTTCACTTTTTTCGGCTTCTTCACCAAAGATGAAGCTTTCTTATCTATATCATCTGTTTGCCTTTGGCGGTTCTTCCGCTTATTGCGGTTTTCAAGACTTGCCCATTCCCCTTTTTGCAAATCCTTATGCTGGAATTCAATCCCCATCTTTTCGAGCCTATTTAAGGAATCTTCATCGGAAGTCTCATACACAGTCAGTGCAATTCCTGAAAAGCCTGCTCGAGCTGTGCGTCCTACACGGTGAATATAAAAATCCAAATCAGTCGGAAGCTCATAGTTAATCACATGGCTGATTCCCTTAATGTCAATTCCTCTCGCTGCAAGATCAGTCGCCACGATGTACTGGAACTCAAGATCCAATATTTGCTTCATCATTTTTTTCCGTTCACGCGGGTTTAGGTCCCCGTGAATACGACCGACTTTAAGACCCTTGCTGATTAATCCATCTGCGACTTCATCCGCTTTTTTCTTCGTATTTGTAAAAACGATGGATAAATACGGATTAAAAGAACTCAGTGCTTCATATACCAGATTTACTTTATTGCGATGCCTCGATGGAAGCAGCCAATGTTCAATGTTGGCGGCAGTTGCCTGCTTTGGCTCAATATGCACATACTTTGGATTTTCCATATACTTCTTTAAAAATGGCTTCAGTTTTTCAGGAATCGTTGCTGAAAAGACAAGCATTTGAAGTTTTTCAGGCATTCTTGCGGCAACCTGGTCAACATCCTCGATGAATCCCATATCAAGCATCAGGTCAGCTTCATCTACTACAAGGATTTCTGCCGTATGAACAAACAGCGCCTGCTCCTTTACAAGGTCATTAATTCTTCCAGGTGTTCCAACAACCACTTGAGGCTGTTTTTTCAGCTTTTCGATTGTCCTCTGCTTGTCCGTCCCGCCAATAAACAAGCGTGCTGTTATTTCTTCACCTTCTGAACAGTGATCTGTCACTTTAAGAACTTCATGATAGATCTGGTTAGCAAGCTCTCTTGTTGGAGCGGTAATAATTGCCTGTACCTCCTGGCGGGAAGGTTCAATCTTTTGAAGGATCGGCAATACATAGGAGTGCGTTTTTCCTGTACCAGTCTGAGACTGCCCAATGGCACTTTCGCCTTTAAGCACAGCAGGAATCATTCTTTCCTGTATTTCTGTTGGCTCGTAAAAGCCGAATTCTTTCACAGCTTCTATTATAAATGGCTTAAAATTAAATCGTTCAAATTTCATTTCGTTCATATATAAACTCCTCAGTGATTCAGATCCCTGCTAAGGCTAATAGTGCTTAGAATGGATCTTTTTCATTTATTTAAAAACAGGCACTGCTGATTTCCTCTCAAGGCACTCGCTTTCTGCAACTATGGACAGAGAGCGAAAATCAGCATTGAGCTTTAACATGCTTAAAGTAAAATAGGTTATTCAACTTTGACTGTGTCCAGCTCCGAGCTTTCTTACATCCTGTTATTATAATAAAGTTTCAAGCAAATAACCACTCATACAGGTGTATATATTTTTATGATAGGCTTTTTGAATAATTTTTAACAATTAAATAAGAATCTTCCGCATTATACCTAAACCAAAATGGGATAAACGCATACTTTAATATATGGGTGTATTCCCTCCTGCGATTTATCGTGCAGGTGATAAGTTTTTGAAAGGAGGCAATGAATGATGATGCCAGGACCAAGACCTCCCATGCATAAAGGAATGCCGCCGCTTTCCTTTATGCATCCAATGCAAGGAAGACCTCCTATGGGACCGATGATGAGAGGTGCTCCGGGAAGGCGCCATGGAGGAGGCGGATTGCTTTCTAAGCTATTGGGTAAAGGACATGCACAGGCTCAAGCTGGAATAGGAGCTGCCAGAACAGCAGGAGCAAGGGCAGCAGGAGGTTCACCTGCTGGTGGCAATATTCTCCAGGCAATAAGCAATCCTTCTTCTATTAATGGATTTTTAAATAATACCCAAAAGGTACTTAATACAGCCCAGCAAATCGGACCATTGGTGCAGCAGTATGGACCGCTGGTAAGAAATCTGCCAGCCATGTGGAAGCTTTATAGAGGCTTGAAGGATGCTCCTGAAGAGGAAACTTCAACTGACAAAGTAAAAACAAACACGGATGTTAAGGCGAAAACTGAATCCAAAGCTAAAAGATCCCCATCCCCTCATAAAAAAACAAAACCTATTGCTGAACCAGAGCAGCTGGTCACAAACCGTTCAAGAAGCGGTGAATCCAATCCAAAGTTATATATTTAATTGCAAAGAATGCATAAAGCATTCTTTGTTTTTTATCGTTTATAGAGTTTTTTTATTCTATCTCCATGATAAGTGGTTTTTGTATTATCAAGCTATCTCTTATATAATAGAATAAGCATGCTGGGGAGTTCCTCAGGTGTTTTGTAAACTAGAACTTATACAAATTAAGATAAATGAGCTGTATTTAGGGAGGATTAGCGGATGAATGTTATAAAGATCTCTCCTAGAGGATATTGTTATGGTGTGGTAGATGCGATGGTGATTGCCAGAAACGCTGCACTCGATCCATCGTTGCCGAGACCGATATATATCTTGGGGATGATTGTCCACAATAAACATGTAACAGATGCCTTTGAAGAAGAAGGCATTATCACTCTTGATGGAAAAGACCGGAAAGAAATTTTGGATAAAGTTGATAAGGGGACTGTTATTTTTACTGCCCATGGCATTTCTCCGCAAGTCAGAGAAGCAGCCAAACAAAAAGGCTTAGTAACAATCGATGCGACATGCCCGGACGTTACAAGGACCCATGATTTGATTAGAGAAAAGGAAAAGGAAGGTTTTCAGATCATTTACATAGGCAAAAAAGGCCATCCAGAGCCTGAAGGGGCTGTTGGTGTAGCTCCGCATGCTGTACACTTGGTGCAAACGGCTGAAGATGTTAATGAACTTGATATCCAGGCCGACAAAATTCTTGTAACAAACCAGACAACGATGAGCCAGTGGGATGTTTTCCATGTCATGGATCAAATAAAAGAAAAATACCCTTATGCAGAGTTTCATAAAGAGATTTGCATGGCAACACAAGTACGTCAGGAAGCTGTTGCAGAACAAGCTGGCCAGGCAGATGTCCTTATTGTTGTCGGGGATCCTAAGAGCAATAACTCTAACCGTCTTGCTCAGGTTTCTGAAGAAATAGCAGGGACGAAGGCATACAGGATTGCCGATATTACTGAGCTTGATGTCAATTGGCTAAAAGACGCATCCACAGCAGCGGTCACTGCAGGTGCATCGACACCTACACCCATTACAAAGGAAGTCATTGCGTTTCTTGAACAATTTGATCACAGCGATGAATCCACATGGACACGCGAGAAAAAAGTACCTTTGAATAAGATACTTCCTAAAGTAAAAAAGCCTGCTAAGTTATAATGATAAAGAACCGGTCCCAAAAGGCAGCCGGTTCTTTTCTTCTAGATCACAAAAATTTAAAAGGGTCCGTATGAATCTCTGATGGAAAAACGAATACATCAACCCCCTTTTCCGCACAGAGCATTTCCATTTTTTTTGCAACTCCTCTTTTCATCACCTTTTCCACATTATGGCCTGGATCAACAATATTAAGACCCAACAGCATAGCATCCTGTGCAACATGGTAATACATATCACCAGTTACATACACATCTGCACCCTTCATTTTAGCGGACATAAAATACTTATTTCCATCTCCGCCTAAAACAGCCACTTTCTTCACTTTCGAGGCAAGATTACCCACGACACGGACTCCATCTACTGCTAACGTTGTTTTTACATGTTTGGCAAACTCTTCAAGAGTCATCTCTGGGATTTCTCCTATTTTACCAAGACCTAAAACCTCGCCTTTATTATCAAGCTTATATATATCGTATGCTACTTCCTCATAAGGATGGTTCTTGAACATGGCAGAGAGTACTCTTTTTTCCAAATGTTCTGGAAAGATAGTTTCAATCCGAACTTCATTGACTGATTCAAGCTTTCCTTGCTGGCCAATGTGCGGAATTGCTTCTTCATTTGGCTTAAACTGACCGGTCCCTGTGGAAGCAAATGTACAATGGCTGTAATTACCGATGGAGCCTGCGCCCGCATTTCCAAGAGCCTGCTTTAAAGACTCTGCGTTTTCTTCAGGCACAAACACAGCCAGCTTTTTCAAAATCGTTTCATATGTAGGAACTAAAACTTCTCGATTAGTTAGCTGCAAAGCATCAGCAAGCATATCGTTAACCCCGCCTTTGGCTACATCCAGATTAGTATGCGCTGCATAAACGGCAATATCATGCTTTATAAGCTTCTCAATGATCCTTCCTGATGGAGTATCTGTAGAAATTTTTTGCAATGGACGGTAGATAAGCGGATGATGCGCTATAATCAGCTGCACATTTTTTTCAATTGCCTCATCCACAACTTCTTCCAGTACATCCAGGGCAATCATTACATTAGTAACAGGGGTATTTAAGTTCCCGATTTGCAGGCCAATTTTGTCTCCTTCCATCGCATATCCTTTGGGAGAGAACTGCTCGAATAATTGGATGATTTCATGCCCATTCCTTTTTTTCACTGGTTCAGGACCTCCTCTACCATTTTTATTTTCTGCCTTAATTCCTGCTTTCTTTTTTCTGTCTCTTCTGTCTGGGCTGCCTTCTCAAGCTGCATTAGGATCCGTTCCCAATTTTTCAATTCACCCAGCCATTTATCCCGAAATACAATTGATTTTTCCTCCATCAAAAATGGCCCCATTAGCAAACCTTGATCTGCATTTTTATAAGGCTTTAAAGGTTCCCCTTTTTCAGCAGCCAGAATTTCATAAATTTTCCCATCTTCTTCAAGAATTTCTTCTGCTATAAGCTCCCAGCCATGTTTTAAAAGCCAGTTCCTTATTGAAACCGCACTTAAATTTGGCTGCAGGATAAGCCTTTGAACTGTATCAAGCTTGTTCTTTCCTTCTTCTAGGATGGTTGCAATTAAAGTGCCGCCCATACCCGCTATTGTAATGCAGTCTACTTCACCCAGTTTGATTACTTCTAGTCCATTTCCTTTGCGGACCGATATCTGATTCTCAAGGCCTTCGATTTCCACTTGTTTTTTAGCCGATTGATAAGGTCCTTCTACCACTTCACCTGCAATAGCAAATGGGACAATGCCTTTTTTTACAGCATAGCATGGCAAATACGCATGGTCCGATCCGATGTCAGCTACGCGTGTGCCCATTGGTATATATTTTGTAACAGCTTCAAGCCGATTTGATAATTTTTCCGTATTCATTTTTTCACCACTTATCAATGTATTAAAAAGCATTTAGCTCCCCGCGTCCTGCTTTAGAAGCGGAATAGCTAAGAAATGCACAGGGCACCTTGACCACGAAGGAACGAAGACTAAGAATGCCACGTCCTGTGGCAACGTCTGCATGACCCCCATCTTCCCAAAAGCTGCCGCTTTCGGTCGTGCGATGTTTATTCTCAAAAAAAGCTACCGCTTTTTTCTTCGTGCCAAAGGATTTGCTGACGAAGCCTTCCTCGTCCTGCGGGCCTCAGGCATAAGACAAGCCCTGCAAGAAGGTGTTCATTCCTTCTGGAAGGGATTGGCTTATAACCCCGAATCCCTAGGAGCCGCAAACAAGTTTGTGACCTCGAAGGAGTAAGCGCCTGGAGCTAGACAGTTCTCTAAGTTCAAAGGGATCTAAATTCTTTTATCATAAAAAAGCTATCGTACATTTACGACAGCCTTTCTTATAGTATAAAAAAAGTCCTTTACATATGCAAAGGACTTTCATTATTGGTTTTACTTAAGGCCAGCTAACCACTCTGCCATTTCTGCAGCCTTATCTTGCGGCACTAACCCTGGAGGCATAGAGCCTTTACCATTCACAACAATATTAGCGATTTCGTCTTGTGATAATTTTTCACCTACACCAACAAGTGATGGTCCAACTCCACCTTGATATTGGTCTCCGTGACAACCAATACAGCTCTTCTGGTAAATTTCCTCAGGGGTAGCAGCTGCAGTTTCTTCAGTTTCAGCACCGCTGCCTTCCTGTTCTTTTGCAAGGTCTTCCATATCGCCTAGGCCTTTAAAAGAAACAAGGAACATTGCGACTACACCAAAAACCATAATTAAAACAAATGGAATGATTGGATTGCGATTCATGACTTAACCTCCCTTATGTAAGCACATTTCAGTTTAAGTAAGTATACAAACAATTTCTATTTTACTTTAAAAAGGGCTGAAGGAAAAGCCCTAAAGTAAACTTTGTCATATCTTGTTCATAAATTGGACAAAAACTCCATCCTGGGGATGGAGTTTTTTATAAATTGGACTAATATTTTATTTAAGGACCTGTCGAAGGTATGTGTTGATCTCCGCTTCAGGCACTCAGCGAACGCGGGCTTCCGGGAGCCTCCTCAGCGTTGCAAGTCCTGTGGGGTCTCCCACTGGATTTCGAATTTTAACACCCAATTTGACGCGCTATAACCATCCTCTGCACTTCAGAAGTACCTTCGCCAATCTCAGTAAGCTTTCCATCTCTCATGTATCTTTCCACATGATAGTCTTTCATATACCCGTATCCTCCGTGAATTTGGACTGCCTGATCGGCTATTTCCATACAAACCTCAGAAGCGTACAGCTTACACATTGAGGCTTCTTTTGCAAAAGGCCTGCCCTGATCTTTAAGCCATGCTGCTTTATAAACCATATTTCTTGCTAATTCAATTTTCATTGCCATGTCAGCAAGCTTAAACTGGATCGCCTGGAAGTTTGATAGAGAACGGCCAAATTGCTGGCGCTCTTTAGCATATTGCAGGGCTTTTTCATAGGCAGCTTGTGCAATTCCTAAAGCCATTGCACCAATTCCAATGCGCCCCCCGTCCAAGGTGATAAGGAATTGTTTAAATCCTTCACTTTTTTTGCCGAGCAAGTGCTCAGTCGGAACGCGCACATCTTCTAGAACAAGTTCAGTTGTATTCGAAGCATTTAGCCCCATCTTTTCATAATTATCTATGACAGTAAATCCCTCTGAGTCCGTTGGAACAATGATGGCACTAATTTCTTTTTTGCCATCTTTCTCGCCCGTAACCGCCGTTAAAGCCAAATGCTTAGCATAGCTGGCATTCGTAATGAAGCACTTATTCCCATTGATAATAAATTCTCCATCCTTCTCTGCAGCAGTTGTTCTTGTGCCGCCAGCATCTGAGCCAGCATTTGGTTCAGTCAATCCGAAAGCGCCAAATGATTCCCCGGTGCAAATTGGCACAAGATATTTTTGCTTCTGTTCCTCTGTGCCAAAAAGATGAAGCGGTGCACCCCCAAGTGAGATATGGGCTGAATACGTAATACCTGTTGATGCACAAGCCCTGCTTAGCTCTTCAGTAACAATCGCAAAGCTTACAGTGTCTGCTCCAGCTCCCCCGTATTCCTCAGGAAAAGGAAGTCCCATCAAACCAAGATCAGCCATTTTTTTAAAGACCTCTAAGGGAAACTCTTTTGTCCGGTCTCTTTCAAGAGCTCCTGGTGCAACTTCTTCTTCAGCAAATTCCCTGATTGTTTTCAAGATCATATTCTGTTCTGCAGTTAAATCAAAGTTCATTGATATCCCCCTCAATGTTTCTGTATCCGCTTTCATAACTATTATATAAGGGATGTATAAGTTTTCTCAACATTTAAAAACTTTTTAAAATAATTTATTATATGAATATAGAAATAAAAATGACTATCAAGCCTAAAATACTGGAAACCGCAAAATAGTGTATCCTCAGTTTCCATCCGGCAGCAAGCCATAGCAAACTATTTATAATCAAAGTACAGAAAAGCATCAACGGTATATCTCCGTATTTAACCGAAACAAATTCAACTGATCCGTTCAGCAAAATAAAAGCAGCTGAAATGATCGGAATATGGTACGATAATCTTTTTGCAGAAAAATAAAAAACTGCAAAAATCCCAGCAAAAACAAAAAGGAATAAAATGACGGTTTGCAAAATTATAGACAATTCAGTAAAATGAATTAAAAACACAGAAACTGGAATAAGCAGCAAGAAAAAAAGATTTATAAAAAGTAAGGTCTTTCCTTTTTTCTCTTTTCTTGTGTCCTTCGGCTGATTCCCTTCCGTGTATAGTGCTAATAGGTAGTCACAATATTGATCAGGGAGCATTCGGCTTTTCTTCCAAAATAATAACTCATTCACAATGATCTGTTTTCTGCTTTCATTCAAATTTAAGCACATCCATTCGGCCAGTCAGGATAATAATTTTATTCAGAAAAGCGCAAGGCGCCTTGACCATGAAGGAACGCAGACTAAGGCGCCACGTCCTGTGGCAACATCTGCATGACCCCCATCCTCCCAAAAGCTGCTGCTTTCGGTCGTGCGATGTTTATCCTCAAAAAAAGCTACCGCTTTTTTCTTCGTGCCAAAAGATTTGCTGACGAAGCATTCCTTGTCCTGGAGGCCTCAAGAACAAGCCGAGCCTCACGGAAACACGTCCTTT
>NZ_BRVM01000001.1:347374-426410 GCF_026011715.1 Cytobacillus sp. NCCP-133
TCTAAGTTCCAAAGGATATAAATTCTGATATTACAAAAAAATCCGGTACTTCCATTTTTAGAAGTAAACTATTTCCTGACAATCCATTTTTTTATTCTAAAAAGTCTTTTAAACGCTTGCTTCGGCTTGGATGTCTTAGTTTTCTTAAAGCCTTGGCTTCGATTTGACGAATTCGTTCGCGTGTTACGCCAAATACCTTTCCGACTTCTTCCAATGTACGGGTACGTCCATCGTCCAATCCAAAACGAAGACGGAGTACATTTTCTTCACGGTCTGTAAGTGTATCCAGAACATCTTCCAGCTGCTCTTTTAAAAGCTCATAGGCAGCATGTTCTGATGGGGATGTCGCTTCCTGGTCTTCAATAAAATCACCTAAGTGCGAATCGTCCTCTTCACCGATTGGTGTTTCCAAAGAAACAGGCTCCTGTGCAATTTTCAAAATTTCACGTACCTTATCAGGAGTTAAATCCATATCCTCAGCAATCTCTTCCGGAGTTGGTTCTCGCCCTAAATCCTGAAGAAGTTGACGCTGGACTCGAATTAATTTATTAATAGTTTCTACCATATGCACAGGGATGCGAATTGTTCTAGCCTGGTCTGCAATCGCACGTGTAATCGCCTGGCGTATCCACCATGTTGCATACGTACTGAATTTATAGCCTTTTCGATAATCAAACTTTTCAACGGCTTTAATGAGACCCATGTTTCCTTCCTGGATCAGGTCAAGGAAAAGCATTCCGCGTCCTACATATCTTTTCGCGATGCTTACAACCAAGCGGAGGTTTGCCTCAGCCAGTCGTCTTTTAGCTTCTTCATCGCCTTCTTCAATTCTTTTGGCAAGCGAAATTTCTTCCTCTGCCGAAAGCAAATCAACACGGCCTATTTCTTTTAAGTACATGCGGACAGGGTCATTGATCTTAACACCTGGAGGAACACTTAAGTCATTAAGGTCGAATTCCTCTTCCCCTTTGGCAAGTTCCTGGACATTAGGATCTTCATCTTCGTTATCGCCTACCAGTTCGACACCCTGATCACCAAGGAATTCATAAAATTCATCCATCTGATGGGAATCAACTTCAAATTGAGACATTCTTTCAGCTATATCATCGTAGGCAAGGACACCTGTCTTTTTTCCTATTTCAACTAATTGCTCTTTTACTTGTTCAAGGGTCAATTCTGTATCAACCTCTTTTGAACGGGCCGACTTTTCAGCCATATGTCCCCCTCCTTCCAAAAATCACAGACATTCTTCATCCACATGCACTTTGGGAATTTATATAGGAGACAATAATCCCAACAGCATGTTCCAGCCTATTTATGGCTGATTTCCAATTTCATCTATAGTGACTTGCGCAATTGAAGGATCTCCATTGCGATTAATGCTGCTTTCGCATAATCCTTTTGTCGTTCTGCTTCTTTTTCTTCATTTTGTTTTTCCTTTATTTTTAACATCTTTTGATAATTCAACACCTGTTTAATATAATCATTAAATTCCTGTTCGCTTAATTCATCATTTATCGACATCATTTCGATATCTACAACAATCCGTTTAAGCTTTTCATCTTTTATAAAATTTATAAATGCACTTGGATCAGGTATATGGCCATTCTCGTAAAAACCTAAAAGATAAGTAATAATGGCCTGGTGTTCATCGATGTTAAAAGTATTACCCTGAAGCATATCCTGAACTTTAAAAGCTATGTCACTATCCCTAAGCATGTGGGCAATTAATCTTCTTTCCGCTGTGTGATATGCGGGTTTAAGATGATCAGCCCTTTTCGGCAGCTGATGCTTTTTGGGAGGATCAAACGCTCCCTTTCCCTTCTGGTTATTCCTTCGCTTCTCTGCATAAAAAACTTGTTTTTGCTGCTCTTTTAATGCCTCAAGGGAAAGCGAAAATTCATTTGCAAGCTGGCGCAGATAGTGGTCTCTTTCAACAGCCTTATCCAGATGGCTTATTTCCTTTAATACTTCTTCGATATAAAGGAGCCGATCTCCTTCATTTTGAAGTCTTTTGCCCCTGCGGAGATAAAGCAGCTTAAACGCCATTAATGTTACACTTGAATCAATAACCTCATTACGAAACTTTTCTTCTCCGTATTCCTTAACATAATCATCAGGGTCATAACCATCAGGCATTAGAGCCACTCTGACCTGACAGCCAGCCTCTGTCAAAAGATTTGCTGCCCTGTGCGCTGCTTCTATACCTGCATTATCAGAATCATAGCAGATCGTGATCGATTGAACATTCCTTCTTAAAGAAGTGATATGCTCTTCCGTTAAAGCTGTACCCATCGTGCCGACACCATTTCCGACGCCAGCGCGGTCAGCGGCGATTACATCAGCAAACCCCTCAAACAGCACGGCTCTTTGCAATTTTTTAATCTGAGGTCTCGCCAAATGAAAATTATATAAAGTTTTACTTTTATTAAAGATTGCTGTTTCAGGGCTATTTAAATATTTGGGCTCATCGTCCCCGAGTGATCTTCCTGAAAAGGCAATCGTGTTTCCGGTGCGGTCAAAAATCGGGAACATGATCCGATCTCTAAAGCGGTCAAAATAGTTACCATCTTTCTCCCGTTTAATGATCAGCCCCGCTCTTTCCATGACATCTTCCGGGAATTTGCGCTTCGTAAGGAACTTTGACACAAAATCCCAGGATTTCAGTGAATATCCGATTTGGAACTTTTCTATTGCTTCCATTGTAAAGCCTCTATTTAGCAGATATTCAAGTGCATGTTGACCATCTTTTGTGTTTACAAGCAGATGGTGATAAAATTTACGTAAGAGCTCATGAGCTTCCATCATCTGCTGCAAATCAACAGGCAACGATTTTGCTGACGCTACTGATGATGCATCAATATCAAGCTGGATATTTCCCTTTTCCGCAAGCTTTAGCACAGCTTCCTGAAACGAGTAGCCTTCGAGCTCCATCAAAAATGAAAAAGCATTTCCTCCTGCCCCGCACCCAAAGCAATGGTAAATTTGCTTTTCTGGTGAAACAGAAAAGGAGGGTGTATTCTCGCCGTGAAATGGGCAAAGCCCAAAGTAGTTGCGCCCTTGCTTGTTTAATTGAATATAGTCGCCAATGACATCAACAATATCTACAGCTTGCCGAATTTCATTTACTTTTTCTTCGGCGATTCGCTCTGCCATATGAACAACTCCATTACTTCCGTTACTTACTGAGGTATTCTATAAATATTACAGAATACCTTCAAAATTCGACAAAATGCTGGTCAGCTGTTCCACAAATCTCGACCGGTCCTCCCTGCTATAAGGCTTTGGCCCCTTCCCATACATTCCCTTTCTGCGAGCTTTCGCTGATAAATATCTCATATCTAGGGCAGTGCGAATCTCGTTTTCTTCAAACAAAATTCCCTTGGGGGAAAGCACATAAACTCCTTTTAGCAAAAGAGTTGAAGCAAGTCCGATATCCTGGGTAACTACCACGTCTCCGGATTTTACATTATTCATAATGAATAGATCAGCTGCTTCTTTGCTGGTATCAACAAACTTCCAAACTGCCCCGTTTAAATCATTTTTCATGTGGGCATAAGAAGCAACAAATACTGTATCAAGTGAAAAGGAAATGGCAATTTCGACAATTTCCTCTTTTACCGGACAGGAATCTGCATCCACCATAATGATTGGTTTGCCTAATGTTCTAATAATTCTACATCACTCCGCATATTCCTTCTTTCCAAAAATAACTTTTGAATAGAGATTTATGTCGAATTTTTTCTTGAACGAAACCTTGACATGCCACAATAAATAGTTTATTCGTTCAAGAGGAACTCTAAACCTATTCGGATACATTTTTATCACAATTTTTTATTATAGTACATTAAAGCCTATTTTGCCATTATTTTTTCTTTGCGATTTAGAGCTTTAGATCAATGATTTATTTTAAACATATCTTAGCAGAGCCTTATGCCTCGAATCCCTATTATTAAGATTAAATATCCGATTTAATTTGTATTCAGCACTAAGGAGAAAGATTCCTCATCATTTTGACTATAATTGCTTCTTTGAACTGGCATGTATGATAATAAACAAAAGAAAAGGCACATAAAAATTTATGTGCTAGCTTCTCGGAAAGCTTTTCCGGTATTGATTTAAAATCATATTTGCTGTTTCTTCAACAGCCTTATTGGTTACATCGATAACCGGACATTTGATTTTGGATACAATCCGCTCAAAATAACCTATTTCTTCTTTAATTCTTTTTATGTTTGCATAGCTTGCTCGATCGCTTAGTCCTAAAGAGATTAAACGTTCCCTCCGGATATAGTTTAATTTTTCCGGGCTGATTTTCAGTCCATAGCATTTCTCAGGCGGTACGAGAAATAGCTCCTCAGGAGGATCGACTTCAGGAACCAGAGGGACATTTGCAACCTTCAGCCTTTTATGAGCAAGGTATTGTGATAGTGGTGTTTTAGAGGTTCTCGAAACACCGATTAATACAATATCCGCTTTTAAAATTCCCCTTGGGTCACGTCCGTCATCATATTTGACCGCAAATTCTATTGCTTCAATCTTTTTAAAATAATCTTCGTCAAGCTTGCGAACAAGCCCTGGTTCGAAAAGCGGCGTCACCCCGCATGCTTTTTGAATTTGATCCATAAGCGGACCTACAATATCAAAAGCATAAATTCCTTCTTCTGCTGCCCTTTGGTTAATATATTTTCTCATATCAGGCTTAACCATCGTATAAGCAATCATTCCATTATCCAGCTTGGCCAGGGAAATGACCTCATCAATATGTATCTTTTCTTCAACATATGGAAAACGCTTGATGGTTATATCGCTGCCGTTAAACTGGCTCGTAGCAGCCTTTGTTACAAGCTCGGCTGTTTCCCCAACTGAGTCAGAAACGACGTAGATAATTGGCATTTTTCCCATTCTTCAAGACCATCTCCTTCGCGCCCAATTACTTTTCACCCGCAAGGGCCAAGAACGCTTTTGTTAAGTTTGTTTTCGTTATCCTGCCGTTCACTTCGAATCCCTTTTCTGTCTGCTTTACTACCGGCAGTGCATCAATTTGTTTTCCGATCAGCTTTTTAGCTACATCTATCAGCAAATCATCTTTCTCACACATTGTAATATTAGGCATTCTCGTCATGATAATATTGACAGGAATTGAGTTCAGCTCCTGCTTACCAATACTGGCACGCAGCAGGTCCTTGCGGGAAAGCACCCCGGCAAGCAGTGATTCCTGGTCAACCACAAATAATGTCCCAACATCTTCAAGAAACATGGCTACTATTGCATCATAGACTGAAACATTTTCATTGACCACAACCGGAATCGACTGGTAGTCCTTAACATATAGCTTTTGAAGATTTTCAGTCAAAAGCTGGGCTCCAGTTTTGCCAGTATAAAAATATCCTACACGCGGACGCGCATCCAAATATCCTGCCATTGTCAAAATGGCCAAATCCGGCCTTAAAGTCGCCCTTGTCAAGTTTAGCTGCTCAGCTATGCTTTCACCTGTAATAGGGCCATTTTCCTTAACAATTTCTATTATCTTCTCCTGCCTTTTATTTAATTCGATCTTCCTCACCACCTAACTTTGTAAAAGATCTGGAAAACCCCAAAAAACTTTAGAAGCTCCAGACCTTCTAAATTAAATAAGGTTATACTTTTATATAATTATTATATACTATTTACCATAAATGAAAAGATGTGTTTCATACTTAGTTAGCAGAGCCATCATTTTATCTAAACATGAAAGAGCCCGTCAATAAATATAACAGGCTCTTTCTTGCAGGCCAACAGTGCTTCTGCTGCCCTTCTTTATTCAATTAAATCCTAATCCGTAATAAAACATAAAACCTTTAGCTTGTCATTTCACAATAATTTCATTCATGTTGGCAAACTGCAGAATAACCCCAGCTAAAAGCGCCATCTGGGTCAATCTGTTCGATCGGATGTCCTTGTTTTCGGCCATAACCATTGTATGTTCGAAGTATTGGTCAATTTCAGGCTTCATGCTTATAAGCAATTTAAACGCCGATTCTTCTGAAACTGCATTTTCCATTTCTTTCTTCACTGATAAGTATTTATTGAAAAGAGCTTTTTCGTATTCATTTTCAAACAGGCTGCTATCTACTTCACCTTTTTCTTCTGCCTTTGAAGAAATATTGATAACACGGCTTAAAGCTTCTATGCTTTCTTTGAAACCTTCAGCATCTTTGTTCGCTTCAAGAACTTCAGCCCTTCTTACAAGAGATGACACCGATCCAATTTCTCTGCCTAATACTGCATCAATAAAGTCGTACCTTACACCTTTTCCCTGCAGCAAATACTTAACTCTTAATTTAAAGAAAGACGTTAACTCATCCATTAAATCAGCTTTGCCCTTCTTGCCAATCTTCGCATTAAGGACTGCATCCAAAGCTAACCCGATTAGATTTTCCAGTTTAAGGTCCCACTGCTTGGCCAATAACGTTTGGATAACCCCTGTTGCCTGTCTTCTCAGTGCGTATGGATCCTGTGAACCGCTTGGAATTATCCCTATTGCAAAGGATGCCACAATTGTATCCATTTTTTCAGCGATTGAAAGGAGTGCTCCCGCATTGCTTGAAGGGGTATGATCTTCCGCATTTCTTGGCATATAGTGTTCATTAATCGCACGTGCTACGGCTTCTTTTTCGCCTTTTTGAATCGCATATTTTTCACCCATAAAACCTTGGAGTTCCGGAAACTCATATACCATATGGGAAACCAGATCGAACTTGCTTATCTCGGCTGCACGATCTGTAATTTCTTGATCTTCTTCGTTAAAACAAAGTTTACTGCTCAATTGATTTGCAAGCTGCCGAACACGATCCACTTTTTGTGCAAGAGTGCCAATCTCTTCATGGTAAACAATGCTTTGAAGTTTTGCCAATGAGGCATTAATAGCCGTTTTTTGGTCTTCCTTATAGAAAAAGGCTGCATCTGCAAGTCTTGCTCTTAGAACCTTTTCATTTCCTTTAGCTACCTTTTCCAAATGTTCATGTCCGCCATTTCTGACTGTCACAAAATATGGAAGCAACCTTCCTTCCTTAGACTTAACCGGAAAATAACGCTGATGCTCCTTCATCGAAGTAATTAAGACTTCTTCCGGCAGTTCAAGGAAGGCCTCTTCAAATTGGCCGTATAAAGCAGTTGGATATTCAACCAGATTATTTACTTCCTCCAGCAGATCTTCATCAACAGGAATAACCCAGCCGTTCGCTTCTTCAATCTTTTCCAGCTGTGATGAAATGGCATTTTTTCTTTCCTGGGGGTTCGTTATCACATATTGCGCCAGCAAGGCTTTTTCATAATCGGCAGGATTGTTGAGCTCAATTTCTTCACCAAGGAATCGATGGCCTCTCGTCCGGTTCGATGTTTGAACACCCGTAATGGAAAAGGGGATCAATTCGCTGCCAAATAAGGCCAACAGCCATTTAATAGGCCTAACAAAGCGAAGATCTTGAGTTCCCCATCTCATATTCTTTGGAAATGTTAAAGAAGCAACAATCTGCTCCAGTTCTGGCAGAAGTGCTGATGTCTCCTGGCCCTTAATGAATTTATTGACATGGGCATATTCAACCCCGTTAATTTCTTTAAAAAAGATGTCCTCTATAGAGGATCCCTGACCGCGGGTAAATCCGATTGCAGCTTTTGACCATTCTCCATTTTCATTCAGTGCGATTTTTTTCGCTGGCCCTTTTGCTTCCTCATTTATATCATCCTGAGCTGTGCTGACTCCCGTCACTAATACAGCCAGACGGCGTGGAGAAGAATAGGCTCTAATCTCATCGAAAGAAATTTTCTTATCAGTCATCCATGATCTTACTTTATCTGAAAGCTGCTTCATTGAATTAGTCACAAACCTGGCCGGCATTTCTTCCAGGCCTATTTCCAATAATAAATCTTTTTTATTCATGGGATCCTTCCTCCTTTTCTTTTAAAATTGGGAAGCCAAGTTTTTCGCGTTCTTCGTAGAAAGTTTTAGCCACTTTTCTCGCAAGGCTTCTGCAGCGGGCGATATAGCCGGTCCTTTCTGTAACAGAAATGGCTCCTCTGGCATCAAGCAAGTTAAAAGTGTGTGAACATTTCAGGACATAATCGTATGCCGGATGAACAAGGCCTTCGTCCATTTGTCTGTGCGCTTCTTTTTCATAGATATTGAACAGATTAAAAAGCATTTCCTGATCTGATGTTTCAAAGGTATACTTCGAATGTTCAAACTCAGGCTGCAGGAAAATATCTCTTACAGTAAAACCTTCTGTCCATTCCAGGTCAAATACATTTTCTTTATCCTGTATGTATGAAGCAAGCCTTTCAATCCCATATGTAATCTCAACAGAAACCGGCTTGCATTCCAAACCTCCTACCTGCTGAAAATAGGTAAATTGCGTGATTTCCATACCATCAAGCCAAACTTCCCATCCTAATCCTGCACAGCCAAGGGATGGATTTTCCCAATTATCCTCAACAAAGCGGATATCATGCTCCAGCGGATCGATCCCCAATGCTTTTAATGAATCAAGGTATAGCTCCTGGATGTTATCTGGAGAAGGCTTCATAATCACTTGAAATTGATGGTGCTGATAAAGCCTGTTTGGATTTTCACCATATCGGCCATCAGCAGGGCGGCGCGAAGGTTCTACATAAGCCACATTCCACGGCTCAGGTCCGATCGCCCTTAAAAAAGTGTATGGACTCATTGTACCTGCACCCTTTTCAACATCATAAGCCTGCATCAGGATACAGCCTTGTTCAGACCAATGTTTTTGAAGTGTTAATATCATGTTTTGAATATTCATAGGACACCTCTTCCATATTTGTTTTAAAGTAAAAGTATAACTTTTAAACCTTGATAACTGTCTAGCTCCAGCGCCTACCCCCTCGAGGCCACAAGTTTGTCTAGTTGCGGCTCCTAGGGACTCGGGGTCATAAGCCATTCCCTTACAGAAGGAAAGAACACCTTCTTACAGGGCATGGCTTATGCCTGTCGTCCCTGGGCAGTCGCCTCCACATTTCAGGCAATCCTCCCAAAAAGGCAAAGGACGCCTTTCCGGGAGGCTCGTCTTGTGCTTGTCGGGGGTGAGCAAGGCGCTTCCACTTTGCTGTGAACATAAAAAAACTCCCGTCTCTATGCTCAAGGCATAGGGACGAGAGTTTACCCGCGGTTCCACCCTATTTGCTGCAGCAATTGCCGCAGCCTCTTTTAGTCGAATGACAATATTGCTCTGGAGCGCCCTTCCTTAACCTTCCATGCCCGGCTTTCACCTTCCCGGGTTCGCTTTAATAGACCTGAGTTAAGTACTCTTCTCCTTCACTGCAATTATTTAATTAATTTGAATCATAGCCGAAACAGTTTTGATTGTCAATCATCAGTATGTCTGCACCAATTACAATTTAGATTAAACCATCGAATTTGGCCATTTGATTTAGAAATTTCTTTGTTTTTAAGCTGATGCCCGAATATTCTTCGTAATAAGCGGAGATAATTTTTTTCAGCTCTGCTTTTGTTTCCGGTTTAACGGAAATATTCCCAAGTCTGGATAAATCAAAAAAGTAAAAAAGGCGCAGAAGCTTAATAGTTGACTGCGAAACTTTATAGTGGTACGGGTCTTTTTCGAGACAGCGGTGGCAAATAAGCCCGTTTTCCCTGATGGAAAATGAAAAATGCCCGTCAGTGCTTCCGCAGACAGAACATTGGTCCAAAACAGGATATAACCCCAACGTATTCAGCATTTTCATTTCATAAATATTTGTTATGATTTCCGGATCATACCCTTCATTTATGAAATTTAAGGATTGGTAAAGCAATTCAAACTGAAAAGGGTTTGGCTTTTTTTCCTCAGTGCTTTTGTCTGTTAAATCAATAATATAGCTTGCATATGCTGTCAGAAAAATGTCTTCCTTAATGGAACGCATGGATGAGGCCATTTCTCCTTGCTGAAGTGACCCCAGCCCGCTTCCTCTTTGTACTAAAAAATATCCGTATGTAAAAAGCTGGGTGACGGCAGAAAGCCGGCTGTTCGGCTTTTTGGCACCGCGTGCCATCACACCAACCTTTCCCCATTCACGTGTATATAGAGTAACTATTTTATTTGTTTCGCTGTAATTAGTAGTCCTAATGACGATGCCCTCGCATTTATCAAGCATCTTTGACACCATCCCTGTCTTTCGACAAACCTATGAGATGGGAAAATCAGCTTCTGCTAGCTCTTCATCGTTATTTCCGGGTATATCCTGAGTTTCCTTTTCTAGCTCCTTGAAGAGAAGATATGTGTCAATATTACCTGTCTGAGAAAACACTTTCCAGGTAAAATCCATCATCGAAAACCCCACCTTTCTGTTTTTCAACTAGCAATTTATTTATCCCAATACTTTATCTATATCATAGCCTGTCTTTGTAAAATCATGAGACGAAAATATTGTCAATCAGTATCATGCATATTAACCTATAATCGCTAATACCTTATTTAGGGCTGGTATTTAGTAATCATCATCGCGGAAACCAAAATCGCGGAGCTGGGCCATTTTATTGCGCCAGTCCTTTTGAACCTTGACCCAAAGTTCAAGGAACACCTTAGAACCAAGCAGGTTTTCAATATCCATTCTAGCCCTTTTGCCTATTTCCTTCAGCATTTTCCCCTGCTTCCCAATTACAATGCCTTTTTGTGAGTCACGCTCAACAATAATAGTGGCCATTACATGAACGACATTCTTCTCTTCACGGCGCTCCATTTTATCAATTACAACGGCCAGCGAATGCGGAATTTCTTCTCTGGTCAGATGGAGTGCTTTTTCCCTGATCAACTCAGAAACGATGAATCTTTCAGGGTGATCGGTCACCTGGTCGGCAGGATAAAATTGCGGACCCTCCGGAATATATTCCTTAATCTGATTTAATAATGTCTCAACATTATTTCCCTCAAGAGCAGAAATGGGGATAATTTCACTGAATTCGTACTTCTCCTTGTAGGAGTCAATAATCTTCAGCAGTTCATCCGGGTGTACCTGGTCAATTTTATTGATAACAAGGAAAATAGGCGTACGGACTGACTGAAATTTTTCAATGATAAATTCTTCACCGCGGCCGAAGCCTTCCTGGGCATTGACCATAAAAAGGATAACATCTACTTCCTTTAGCGTATTCTGGGCAACTTTCATCATAAAGTCTCCCAGCTTATGCTTCGGTTTATGGATTCCAGGTGTATCGATGAAGATATATTGGGCATCATCTGTTGTCAGAACACCTTGAACTTTGTTGCGGGTTGTCTGCGGCTTATCACTCATAATGGCGATTTTCTGACCGATTACACGATTAAGAAAGGTTGACTTTCCGACGTTCGGCCTTCCGATAATAGAGATAAACCCTGATTTGTGGTCTTTTGGTGTTGTTTCTTTATTCATGTAGATCCTCCGGTGAAAATGCTCCTGGCAATAGTTCTTCTACTGTTAATTCTTTTATATCCCCATTTAAATTCGTTAAAACCACTTTCATATTTGGAGGACAAAGCTCTGATATTACCTGCCTGCATGCTCCGCACGGAGGTACAGGGCGATCAGTATCTGCTACTACGGCGATGGCAGAAAAGTTTTTAACCCCATCTGAATACGCTTTAAAAAGTGCAGTTCTTTCCGCGCAGTTGCACATGCTGTAGGCAGCATTCTCAATATTGCAGCCGTGAAAAACCTGCCCGTCATCACTCAGCAGCGCCGCTCCTACTTTGAATTTCGAATAAGGTACATAAGCTCTATCTCTTGCAATCTTTGCTTCTTCAATTAGTTGATCCATTTTCACGATTCGTTCTTCCTTTCGAGTAAGAAGGCTGTCGCCTCCCTATTATTTTACACCATTTCACCGGCATTTTCACTGTTTGTAGCAAAAACGTAATAAAAATATTTGAATTTTCTAAAAATATAACCGTTTCTTAAAAGATAGGCTTGTAAAGGATACTTTATATTTACGATGCCATTTATATAGTCTCTGCTCACTTTTACTTCACCAGATTTTTAAGGGCTGTTCTGTCATTTTAGCGGATTCAATGAGCGTTTTCAAACTCTGTAATGTAACAATTTTTTTATAATGTAATTAGGCTGAATCTTCTCAGGGAATTCATAATTGCCAGCACAAAGAAAAGCTGCCCATTTGGACAGCTATAAACTAATTATATAAGCAAGAATTCTCGGCAAAAAAACGATAATGCCGATTATTATGCAGAGAGCAGCGTACACTAAAACAGCCCCCGCTGCAATATCCTTAGCCTGCTTTGCGAGTGGGTGATAGTCTTCTGTTGCCAGGTCGACAACCCTTTCAATGGCAGTATTCATTAATTCAAGGGAAAGCATTCCGCCTATTGCAAAGAGAATCATTATCCACTCAATCCGTGAAATTGATAGTACTCCTCCCAGTAAGATAACAGCAATTGAGATCACAACGTGAATTTGGAGGTTCCTTTCTTTCATTAAAGCTGATTTAATGCCGGCAAATGCAAATGCAAAGGATTTAAGGAAACCGTGAGTACGCTTCTTATTATCTTTTGAGCCCAAATTCATCAAGTATATCCTTCTGGCGGGAGAACATTTTTTTCTCATCCTCAGCGTTCTCATGATCATAGCCCAGAAGATGGAGGAATCCATGGACTGCCAAAAAACCAAGCTCCCGCATAAAAGAGTGCCTATATTCTTCCGCTTGCTCAACTGCTTTTGCAACTGATATAATAATGTCTCCTAAAACCCTCGGCATATCAGCTCCAACAAGTTCGACTTCACCTTCGCCCATTTCTTCCATCGCAAAAGAAATCACATCGGTTGGCTGGTCTTTGTCACGGTACTCCCTATTGATTTCCCGAATGCGGTCATTGGTAACAAATGTGATTGAAACCTCACTTTCCGGTTCAACCCCCTCTTTTGCAGCTGCAAAATTAATTAACTCTTCTATTTGGGCAATTGCATTTTCCTTCAGTTCATTTGTTTCATCAAAAAAATCAACGTTTAAACTCATGCTTGCTTCACCTTCTGTTTTGTCATTTCTGGATACTCGATTCTAGAGTGGAAGATTCCGTTTAGCGTCTCGCAAAATGAATGTGAAACCGTTTCGAGCTCTTTTAAGGTTAAATCACATTCATTCAGCTGTCCATCCTGTAGGCGGTCCGAAATAATATTTCGGACCAGTCCCTCAATTTGTTCGGTAGTAGGGTGAGACATAGATCTTACAGCAGCTTCCACACTATCGGCAATTCCGATTATAGCGGATTCCTTTGATTGCCCTTTTGGTCCGGGATAACGATAATCCTCTTCTTTGACCTCTAGCCCATTCTGCTTTGCTTTATGATAAAAATACTTAAGCAGCGTCGTCCCATGGTGCTGCTCGGCAATATCTACAATTTCTTTAGGCATCTTGTGCTTCTTCAGCATTTCCGCCCCATCCACAGCATGTGCAATAATAATATTTTTACTGGTCTGCGGCGGCAGCCGATCATGTGGATTTTCAATATTCACTTGATTTTCTATAAAAAATTGCGGGCGTTTTGTTTTTCCGATATCGTGATAATAACAGCCCACTCTGGCTAGAAGACCGTTTGCGCCAATTGCTTCACAGGCTGATTCCGAAAGATTCGCAACCATGACACTATGGTGATAAGTGCCTGGGGCTTCGGTTAAGATTTTTCTCAGCAGCGGATGGTTAGGATTAGACAGCTCAATCAGCCGCATCGTTGATAAGATCCCAAATCCGGCTTCAAAATATGGAAGCAGCCCAATTGTAAGCACTGCTGAAGAAATGCCTGAAATTAGCGCAATCACAAGGTAAAAACCGTATTCCACAGTATCATAATGGCCATTTCTTAAGAACAGCAAAGAAAAGATGACGATAATGTTAACAGCCGAAACAAACATGCCAGCCTGCAAAATTTTTGATCGGCGATTTTGCTTGCTTAGAAATAAGATTGCCGCTAATCCGCTGCAAATAATATAGATGCCTGCTGTAAACTGAAATGTGCCGGTGATTCCTTCATTAAAAATAATGCTTCCGCAAATTGCCATAATAATTGTAAAGAAAAGAGCCAATTTCTCATCAATCAATATTTTAATCAGCATTGCCCCCATCGCTGCAGGGAATATATAGCCTATTTCAGAGTAATCTGAATCCTGAAAAAAACTGATTACCTTCATGAGCAATAAAGACAGAACAAATACAAGGCTAAACAGTAGCAAGTAGCTTTGCTTAAGTTCCGATTGAGCATTTAATTCATGGAAATAATAGTAAAAAGCCGATAGAGCAATCAAGATGATCAATGACAGACCAACAAAAGGCTGTATTGAATTCACGCTGTCCAAAAGGCCAACAAGTTCAAGCTGCCTGTAAATATCCCTGCTGATCAGCTGATTTTCCTCCACAATAATCTGCCCCTGCAGGATTTTAACAGGTTCAATGCTCTCCACAGCCTGCTGCCGCATTTCTTCTGTAGCCACTGGATCATAGAATCGATTTTGATAGATCGCATAACGCCCTAACTCAATTGCAGCCTGTTTTAAATCAGAGTTTAAGCTAGTAAACCTCAGTTCTTCCTCGACCCGTTTTTTCGAATTCTCCACCTGTTCAGCTGGTATCTCACTGTTCATAATCTTATTAATCGCGGTAACAGTAAGGTCTTTAGCAATGGAAAGCTCACCTTTTTTTGCCTGCAGCAGAGCCAGAAAAACATCATCTGAGACTTCACGTGTTACATCCTCTGTCAGCTTTTCTTTAACCATGGAGAGTTTCTCATTCGGAGAAGGCCCAGTCGGTACTGGAGCCTCTGACTCGTCACCAGCTTTTTCAGAAGTCTCATTCTTTTTTTTGTCAAGATCCTCTTGAACCTCTTCGTTCACTTCGAATACTGAACCGAAAATAGAAGTAACTAAATCAACCCGATTTTGAGCAATTTCTTTTTTTACAACATAAATATCATTCACTTCGTTTTCAGCATCTTTTTTCTTTTTCTCTGTACTCGCTTTGTCTTCAATTGTGATTGGGGATCTAATCGTCTGTTCAGCAACTGAGAACAGCCTCAAATCCAATTTTTCCGGTTTGACATTGCTGTACATGGAAAAATACATGACAGTGCCCAAAAGGAGAAATAACAGAACTCGAAAAAAAGTCATATTTAATAAATTTCTGATTTTAGTCATACTTTGCTGAAGGTTTCCCATAAATACCCCTCCTATCTTGACCGCAATGCTGCCAGATAAGCTTGAACATAAATTATTCTTAATTTATGTAAAATCATAACAGTTTTTTCATTAAGTTTCATCAGGAAAAATAGCTATTTATTAACAGGGTACCTAAACATTTCATTAATAGCAAATAATTCCATAACAATTTCTTTAAAAAAGAATCTCTTAGATTACCTGTTGATTAAACTCCCTTTGCCAGTTTTTGCTGCAAAAGACGTTCTCCTGCTTAACGCATCTTTGAGGCGGTCCCTTCACAGACACCTTTACAATAAATTGAAGTACTCTGAATAAACAGGAGCTTAACATAAGAAACCGCAAAGCGCTCCCTATCGGTGACAAGCATAAGACGAGCTGGCTGAAAGGTTGTTTTTTTAAACATTTGAACGGATTGGCTTAGACCCGAGAGCCGATGGCGCCTGGGGCTAGACCGTTTTCTAGGTTCTAAAGGATATAAATTCTGATATTACAAATAAAGTAGGGAAACCACTCTCATGGCTTCCCCCTTATCAAACCGTACGTGCCCTATTAAGGCATACAGCTTACCCATATGTTACAATGATTATCAAGAGGATGCGTTCCAGGCATTCTGCATCTTTTGGAGACGGTGGGGAGTAAAATACTCCTCACCTTTTTCTTTTGCTCGTCTTATTGCATTTCGTTGTTTCCGTTTTCCTTTTTCTCTCATCTCTTCGAGATATTGTTCGAGTGTATATCCAAGTGCTTTATTTAGATATAACCAATAGCTGGGTATTAGTTTAATCCCGACAAAGAAACCCTTATTCCATTTATATCTCATCTTTTGTTCTTTCTTCTGATTAGGATGTTTATGGATAAAGGCAACTCGCAGCCTTTTCCTTATATATCCATCTAAACCCAGAAGGATTCTTCGCATCCAACGAGTGACACAGTGACTCTTTTGCGCCAGCTCTTCATTTGCTTTAATGGCTTTGACATTGGTTAAATAGTAGTTTACTTTTCCTCGAATAATTGGATTTACACGATTTACCCATTCCTCTTTATTTAAGGTTAAAGTCTTTCGTGTTTTATCTTTGATTTTCAATCGGAAATCTTTGATGGATTCTTTCTTGGGTGTGACATGAAAGGCAAGCTTCTTATCTTTCTTTCTTGGCCTCCAGTGATGAAAGGTGAACCCTAGAAAATCAAAATTATCCTTTTTAAAGTTAACTACTTTTGTTTTCTCTTTAGAGATTTCCAATCCCAGTTCAGCTAATTTCTCTTTCGTCAAAGCAGCTGCCTTTTCTATGGCTTCTTGAGATTTGGCAAATAAAAGAAAATCGTCGGCGTACCGCACGAAGCGAATACCATGCAAGTCCCATTCCCAATCCAATTCGTTAAGATATACATTCGCCAGTAAGGGTGAGATGACTCCACCTTGTGGCGTTCCGTAGTCAGAGTGTATCAGTTTCCCTTCTTCCATGGCACCTGCCTTAAGCCATTGTTCAACTAAACCTAAGACCGTTCGGTCTGACACATACTTCTTCAAGGTGCCCATGAGTTTCTTATGGGAGATGTTGTCAAAGAACCCTTTGATATCACAGTCGTAAATATAGTTATATCCTTGTTCTATGTTCCATAGGATGATTTGGAGAGCTCTTTCTACTCCTCTGTTCGGTCGATATCCAACTGACCAATTATGAAATAAGAAGTCTTCAAATTTTGGTTGTAGTACATTTACTACACTCTGTTGCACAATACGATCCTCAATTGTTGGAATGCCTAAAGGTCTTTTCTTCCCATTCTTTTTTGGGATGTATACTCTTTTTACTGGTTGGGCTTGGTAAGTTTTCGTTCTTAATTTGTTTAGAAGGGACATGATGTTGTCTTCTAAATTCGCATTGTAGCTTTCAAGTGTTTCTCCGTCTATTCCTCCGGTGCCTTTGTTCGCTTTTACTTGTTCAAAGCTTTGAGTTAATTTACGGTCAAATAGAATTTGTCCATACACACTGTGTAGCTTAAATTTCCACTCTTGATTCATTGCGTATTCCGCGCCTTTCCTTGATGTACTTTCAAACGGTTTTACCGCAGTAACTTATTTGTTGGCATTGCATCTTGTTCATGGCTTGGAGCCATAGGTCATTCCCCTTCCGTTCGTCCGGCGTTATGGTCGTGGAACTACTTCCGTACTATGAGAATGTCTGACTTCTCCACCCGTTCCTAATCACTTCGGATTACCCTTATAGATTGGAACCCTGCCTGTTTGGTAAGGTGGAGACCTCACGGGGTCATCGCATCTTCCTTCAAAACATACCCTTCACCATCACATGATAAGTTACAATTTCCCGTTCTGACTTCTAGGGAAAATGCCTTTTAGTGGGCTTCCTCACTTTTCGAAAAGTCACCAACTTATCCCGCCGCCGTGCTTCACACTTCTTGCATTAGGGTCTATTTCTTCGCCTACGGATCTCTCGAATTCCCGCATCTCCTTCGAACAATACCTCACGATACTGCCCTAGATTAGGCTTCCCGAGCTAGGTCAGTCTCCTCGGGGATGGATTTTCACCATCTGGAATTCAGCTTCTCTTCATTCATCCAGTCGTTACATCTCAATGTCGTCTCTGTCCTTAAAAGAAGTGAAGGACGTCGGAATTTACGACGTCCTATGTGACTGCCCGTCGCACAAAAAACCGCCAAAAAAAATTGGCGGTGTCTAGTTAATGTCTTTTTCATATGCCTGGATAATCTTTGCTACCAGCGGATGACGGACTACATCACTTTGCTCTAAATGTACAAATGACAAGCCTTTTACTCCGTTGAGTATGTCTTCAGCGACAATCAGCCCCGACTTAACCCCTTTTGGAAGGTCGACTTGTGTACGGTCACCAGTAATAATCATTTTCGACCCAAAACCTAAGCGGGTTAAAAACATTTTCATTTGAGCTTGTGTTGTATTCTGCGCTTCATCAAGAATGACAAATGCGTCATCAAGGGTCCGTCCCCTCATATAAGCCAATGGTGCAATTTCAATCGTTCCTCTTTCAATCATTCTCTGTGTATGCTCCATACCTAATATATCATGCAGCGCATCATATAAAGGCCGCAAATAAGGATCTACCTTTTCCTTTAAATCTCCAGGCAAAAACCCAAGGCTTTCTCCTGCTTCAACAGCAGGACGGGTTAGGATGATTCTTTTTACTTTTCCATTTTTCAAGGCATTGACCGCCATCACAACAGCTAAATATGTTTTCCCAGTACCGGCCGGTCCTATGCCAAATACCAGGTCGTTTTGGCGTATGGCATTGATGTACTGACTCTGACCCAGTGTTTTGACTCGAATGGATTTGCCCTTTGCATTTTTCGTAATTTCTTCTTCATATAAGTCACTGAAATATTCGAGCGTGCCCTTGTTCGCCATTTGAATTGCGTACATGACATCTCTCTGGCTTATATTTATTCCTTTTCTAATGACATAAAGCAATTTATCCAGAACTTTTCCGACGAGCTCTACTTTGTCCATTTCCCCAGACACATAAACAGATTCACCTCTGGTTACAACGGAAACGTTCAGTTCTTGTTCAATAATTTTCAGATTTGCATCCGCATTTCCCAATAGGGCAATTGCTTCGTTTGGGTCTTCTAGCTGCAGGTTCATTGTTTTCAAGTCTTCTGTCATTCTGAATCTCCTTGAATAATTGGTTGTCCTTCTGCAATATTCTCAATAATTTGGAAATGTATTGCTAATGTTACTTTACCATTATCAACCGATTGGTGCAAAACTTTTTCACCCTTAACCTTAGCATTTTCATCTAAGGTATTTTTTATTTTTTTTCTTGCCAAATCTTTTGCAACATCAAATGCTTCTTCATTTGAATAAATCCTAGTTACCTGCTCCCGTTCTCTGTATGTTTTATTTTTATACGAAACAGGGAGCTCCCATTTTAAGAACTTGATTTTCGTTTCATTTTCCTCTATTTCATATTCTTTAAACTCCAACTTTCCAAATCCCCATACCGGAATATCCAATGAACCGATTGTAATGGAATGCTTAACCTTTTCATTTCCGTTAAATACCTGGAATGTGCTTTTCAGCGGTAGCTCAACTATTGATTTATACCAGGTTTCTCCGAGAATTTCTCCTTTGGCTGGAACTGTTTCGGTTTCTCCTTCTTTTCCGATTACACCTGAAACCAGAAGCTGTCCAGGCTGAACGTGATCATTTATATCAACGACTTGCCGGCCTTCTTCTACAAACATGTCTACAATTACTGCCTTCTTTTTTGCCACTAGATGGCGTGGACTCAAATATTCAGGCTTCTCCGGTTCATTTTTCTCTACAACCTGTAAATGGTAGGTTGTCCCTTTTAATTCCACACCGACCCATGTAATCGCTCCTATATTATTGGAGAGCTTACGCTGTATTGTTTCCGCATTATCAATAAAGAATTGAAGCTTTCCTGTCTTAACCCCCATCTTGTCCAATTCTTTGCGGATCTGGTATTCAGTTGAAGGGTTTGCACCTTTGATTTCTATTCCCCAAATCATATTGGATAAAAGAATAATAGCTGCAAAAAAAGCCAATGCACCAGCTGCAAATCCGCTGTTTTTCAATAACCTCTTATAAAGAAAAGGAACTCCTGCCCGCTGCAGGAACTCGATTTTGCAATCGCTGTTCCTGGCGAGGCTTCTGATTTTTTTTGCATCTTCAAGCTTCATTTTAAACGTCACAGCTTGTTCGCCATGGTTCTTTACATACCAAATATTAATACCGCTTCTTGTTAGTGTATTAATGAAACGCTCGATTCCCTTTCCGCTTGCTTTTACTGTAACAAGACCCCTATAAAACTCTATCCACTGGTTCTTCATTTCCTTCCTCCTGAATTCTTATTCATTGTCTGAAAGGTAAGTAACTGAATCGATTTTCCCTTCAAGCAGTATTTCTTCCGGTAAAATTGTTTTAATTACAAATGCTTTCCCTTTAATCAACAGCTGCCCCTGCTTCAAAAGCAGCCTGAGTTCCTTATCTGAAAAGGCAAGTAATCCTCTGTGGTTCTCAATATATATGTGGATCTGTCCAATCATCGTGATACGGGGTAAATCCATCATGACATCTTGAGGAAGCTCCATGTTTTTAGTCATCCAGCTGCGGACGATATGTCCCCATTTTTTTGCCATAAAAAAAGAACCCCCTTTCATCTCATATGTATGAAATGAACGAAGGTTCTAGCACTTATTTTTCATTACTTCCTTTTTAACGATCGATGGGGACCTTTTGCCCTTGGCGGCCCCAGGATCTCAGACCAAATAATTCCGTCGACAAGAGCCTTCTTTTGGGGTGCAAACTGGCCTTGTATTCGGGCTTGAGGGCGGTCCACTGGCTTCTCGGCCGGCTCCCTAAATACACTTGCCTGTCTTTCAGCAGCTAGCTTTTGATTCTGAAGAACCCTTATACTTTCTTCAGCCTGCTGTTTCCGGCGTCTGTATTCTTCTTCTATCCTGCTTGCTCTCTCAGCCTGCTGCCTCTTTTCCTCTTTAACAGCTTTTTCCATTAAAACCTCGGCTGCTGATTGCTCTGCTTGCGGCTCCGGCCTCTGCTGCGGGCGTTTTTTTTGTTTTTCAGACTCTCCCTTCTTCTTCTTCTTAAAGAGAGAAGAGATAAACGCTAATAGAGCTATGAGAATAAATGGATTCTCCAATAATATTTCCAAGAGAGTACCCTCCCTTCTCCCTATTTTGGGATCATTTAGTCATTTTTGCGGCCATTTTTGCGGTCTTCACTCATATTGCCGATTGAATCTCTCATCTCCGTATCTGCTGAGATGTTTTGAATATTCATATAATCCATAACACCGATATTACCGGAACGAAGCGCTTCTGACATGGCCAGCGGTACCTGGGCTTCTGCTTCCACAACCTTCGCTCTCATTTCTTCGACGCGGGCTTTCATTTCCTGCTCCTGCGCTACAGCCATTGCACGTCTTTCTTCCGCTTTAGCCTGGGCAATTTTCTTGTCAGCCTCAGCCTGCTCAGTCTGTAGTTCTGCTCCGATATTCTTGCCTATATCCACGTCCGCAATATCAATCGACAGAATCTCAAAAGCAGTTCCTGCATCTAATCCTTTCGAAAGAACTGTTTGGGAAATCATGTCTGGATTTTCCAGTACCTTTTTGTGATTGTCGGATGAACCGATTGTAGAGACAATCCCTTCCCCGACACGTGCTACAATCGTTTCCTCGCCGGCACCGCCAACAAGGCGGTCAATATTCGCTCTAACGGTAATTCTCGCTTTAGCCTTCACTTCAATTCCATCCATTGCTACACCCGCTATAAAAGGTGTTTCAATCACTTTAGGGTTAACACTCATCTGAACAGCTTCCAAAACATCACGGCCTGCTAAATCAATCGCCGCGCTTCGTTCAAAGCTCAAGTCAATATTTGCACGATGTGCTGCAATTAATGCATTCACAACCCGGTCAACGTTACCTCCAGCAAGATAATGGCTCTCAAGCTGATTGGTTGAAACATCAAGCCCCGCTTTATGAGCCTTAATCAAAGGATTGATGACTCGACTCGGTATAACCCGGCGAAGCCTCATCCCAATTAATGTAAATATGCTGACCCTTACTCCGGCTGCCAAGGCTGAAATCCACAGCATGACAGGTACAAAGGTGAATAATATTCCCAACAAAATGATTCCCAGTACAACGGCAACCAGGACAAATACTGTTCCTGCTTCTAGCATGTTCCTACCTCCTGAAATTTTTATTTATCTAAATCAATATTAGATATTTCCCTTACAACAATCCGTGAGCCTTCAGCTTTAACAACCTTGACTTTGGCTCCCTTCGCAATATAGCCTCCCTCGCTGACAACGTCAATCCGTTCATCCTGGAGGACGACCGTCCCTGAAGGACGCAGTGCAGTGAGTGCATATCCTTCGAGTCCAATCAGTTCAAGCCTGCTTTTATTCGAAATATAGCCTTTTTCCGTATTTGTGCTATCGGTTAAAATGATTTTTTTGAAGAATTTCATTTTTTTACCAAACACCTTTATCATTAAAATAGACGCCAAAACTGAAATTCCCAGAGCAATTAAAATGGACATTCCCATATGGGCCACATTGTCAGTTGCTAAAAATAGGCTGCCCAATATGGCTCCTATTCCGGCTATGCCCGCAATTCCCCCCGGGAGGAAAAACTCTGCAATAATTAAGCCAATGCCGACCACAAAGAGGATAAGTGTTTCAAACCCCGCCAATCCAGCGACCATATGTCCGTAGAAGAAAAGCAGCAATGCCGATAGCCCCATAAAACCTGGAACCCCAAAACCTGGTGAATACAGCTCCAGTACCAGCCCTAAACTTCCTATCGACAATAGGATTGGAATTACAACAGGATGAGTGATGAAACGGGCCAGCTTTTCTGCAAAACTTTCATCAATAGTACGTATTTCTGCATTTTCGAACCCAAGCATTTCTAATAATTCAGCCCTTGAGCTAACGGTGCCTTCCGAATAGCCTACTTCTTCAGCTTGTTCAGCAGTTAAAGTAAGAAGCTTTCCTTTTGGTGCGCCAAGCTCTGGGAGATCTACTGATTCGTCTGCCATGGCAAGTGCATAAATGGGATCTCTGTCAGTTTGGGCAGCTGCGCTCTGCATAGCAGCAAACCAGAAAGATTCAGCTTTCTTGCCAGCCGTATTGCCCTGTTGGTCTATAATAGCAGCAGAACCCATTGTAGAACCTGGGACCATATATATTTCATCTGTATTCAAAGAAATATAGGCACCTGCCGACAAAGCCTGCTTGTTCACAAAAGAAATTGTTTTTATATTTGTGGAAGTCAAAAGTTTGCCTATTTCACCAGCCGCATCAACTGCTCCTCCAGGTGTATTTACTTCAAAAATAATTGCAGAAGCATTTTCTGCCTCGGCCGTATGGACTGCCCTGCTCAAAAAAGCATATAGACCTTTTTCCACCGTTTCCTCAATAGGTGCAATATAGACAATTTCATTATCTGCTTTTCCCTGAAAAGGAACAGCCATCAGAACAAAGGCAAGCAAAAAAGAAAAGACAGTGATCATCCTTTTTGCAGTCATCTCTTTCCCCCCTTCGAAGGTGAACTCGAATATATGTATGTATTTACGATCTTCCATTGAAAAAGTTTCATTTTTTGCAAAAAAGTTGAATCAGTGTATCCTTATTTTAGTATAACCAACTAATGAACGTAAACATTTGATATTTTTGGAAAACCGTTACCGTTTACCTGCAGGAGAATTTCGACTGATATCAAAGCCAACAGCACCATTTTTAAACATATAAAAAGACCGTCAGCCATTGGCCTTCGGTCTTTTATTACATAGTTTTATGAAAGGTGTTGTTGTACAAGTTTATTTACTAGTGATCCGTCTGCTTTGCCCTTTACTTTAGGCATAATGGCAGCCATCACTTTACCCATATCAGCCTTTGAGGATGCACCAGTTTCTTCAACCGTTTCAGCAACAATTTTAGAAACCTCTTCTTCAGAAAGCTGTTTAGGCATATATAATTCGACATACTGAAGTTCAGTACGAATTTTTTCAACAAGGTCTTCACGACCTGCTTTTTCAAATTCATGGAGGGAATCCTTGCGTTGTTTAACTTCGCGAGAAAGGACAGTTAACTCTTGTTCTTCGTTAAGCTCTTCACCGAACTTGATGGCTTCGTTTTGAAGAGAGGCTTTAATCATACGAATGACAGTGAGTTTTTCTTTTTCTTTATTCCTCATCGCTTGTTTCATATCTTCATTTAAACGCTCGAGAAGACTCATTACATACACCCTCTCTTACCACTTACGCTTTCTAGCAGCCTCAGACTTTTTCTTACGTTTAATACTAGGTTTTTCATAGAATTCGCGCTTTCTTGCTTCCTGCAAAGTACCAGTTTTTGATACTGTACGTTTGAAGCGACGAAGAGCATCTTCAAGCGATTCGTTTTTACGAACGACGGTTTTAGACATTCTCTTTCCCTCCCTCCGAGCACAACACACTTACATCAACAACATGGTTTATTCCATGTACCTTGCAATTATAATATAACAGCTTATCAAGGTCAACAGTAATTATCCTGCTCACGTGTTGTTTTTAAACTAAGGTACTATATAAATACCCTCTATAAGAACAAACGAAACAATTTATTAGTCACAGGCATGTCCTTTCATTATACCCCATAGTATTAGATGTAGGGGGTGAGAGCTTGTTTATCCAGCTATTATTATTTTTGCTGCTTATCGGGTTATTTATTTATGGCATGACATTGTTAAGATCAGGGCTTTTTAACCTATCTGCCGATTCATTGAAAAATTGGCTGGCAGTGCTGACAAACGCCCCCTGGAAAGGGCTCCTTATTGGAACTCTCATTACAGCGCTCCTGCAAAGCAGTTCAGCCGTTATGATTATTACAATCGGAATGGTCTCCGCAAGAATGCTCACCTTTCCGCAAACCATTGGCATTATTTTAGGCACCAATATCGGTACTACGTTTACGACAGAATTAATTACTTTTAATATAGAGTCCTATATAATTCCGCTGGCAGTTTTCGGCAGCCTCCTTGCAGTAATGAAACGAAAAAACTTGCGCAGCGCAGGCTTGGCCTTATTGGGGATTTCTGCTGTATTTGCTGCAATGCGAGGATTTGAATATATGGCCGGATCCCTAAAGAGCAATGATCTGGTAAAACATATGCTTCTTACACTTGATGGAAGCTATTTGTATGCTGTGTTTGCAGGTGTGGTCATTACGGCAATCATTCAGTCAAGCACAGCTGCAACAGGCATTATAATGGGGTTCCTGACAGCGGGAGCCATGGATTTGGATACGGCAATTGCGATCATGCTTGGGTCCAACATCGGAACATGCGTGGATGCCTATTTAGCATCCATTGGCTCAGGCAGGGAAGCGAAACTTTCCGCCTATGCCCATATCTGGCTAAATTGTTTAGGTGTTGCGGCTTTCTATCCATTTATTGATCTTCTTTCTGAACTCGGCCAACATGCAGCAAGTAACCCTGATGTACAACTCGCGCATATTAGTGTATTGTTTAATGTCTTTTCATCTCTGCTTGTTCTTCCGTTTGCTAATCAATTTGGAAGATTTATTATTAAAATTCACAGCAGTAAAAGCGGGTAACAAAAAATGCCGGGAAATCCCGGCATTTAATTACAGAATAAAATAATGTTTTGAATTTCGATAACTGTCTGGCTCCAGGCGCCATCGGCTCTTGGGTCAAAGCCGATAAGCAGGAGCCTTCCGCTTTTCTTAATAATCAGATTCGCTTGTCAAACCATTGACAATAGCTGCACCTGAGCTTGCGCCAATTCTAGTGGCACCCGCTTCAATCATTTTCTGAGCGTCCTCTGCACTTCTTACTCCGCCTGAAGCTTTAACACCAATATAAGGACCTACTGTTTTTCTCATTAAAGCTATATCCTCTACAGTTGCTCCGCCTGTTGAGAATCCTGTAGATGTTTTAACAAAGTCAGCTCCCGCTTTAACAGAAAGCTCACATGCTCTTACTTTTTCTTCTTCTGTAAGAAGGCAGGATTCGATGATAACCTTTGTTAATGCTTTTCCTTTTGCAGCTTCGACAACTGCGCGGATATCTCTTTCGACTAGCTCATTGTCTCCGCCTTTTAATGCTCCAATGTTAATAACCATATCTACTTCGGCCGCACCGTTTTCAATTGCATTTGCCGTTTCAAATGCTTTTGTTTCAAGAGTTGAAGCTCCTAATGGGAAGCCTATAACTGTGCAGACTTTTACTTCTGTCCCGTTAAGCAATTCGCTTGAACGTTTGACCCATGCTGGGTTAACACAAACAGATGCAAAGTTGTATTCTTTAGCCTCGGCACAAACTTTTTCAATTTGGTCTTTTGTCGCATCTGCTTTAAGTAATGTATGATCGATCATTTTTGCTACGTTATTTGTCATATTAACTACTCCTTTTAAAAACAAGTTGTACGTACCTCTTACATAATACCATTTGCATACTAAAATATCGAGCAGCATTTATGATTTTTGTAATCGTTTTCGAAAGTAGTTTTTCCCATAGGACATTAATAAATTTATAAAAGGCTCTTTTCTCATAGAATGAAGTTTTGCTTATGAATTCAGCCCGTTGATTTCAATACTGGGCATTTGCTTTCCGCGGGGAAGAATAGAGCTCCTCGGCTTCACCCGCGTGTCTCCCGCTCCCTCTCCTTCCGCAGGACATAGAATAATCTCCCGGAATTAACACCGCACAAAGGAAATGCGGGAGCATTTTCGAGGATCAAGCGCCCACCTAGGAGCCGCAACTAGACAGGCTTGTGACCTCGAGGGGGTAGGCGCCTGGAGCTAGACAGTTCTTTAAGTTCAAAGGGATATAAATTCTGATATAAAAAAAGGAACTACCCGTAGGTAATTCCACTAAACTGCCGCCTCTTCTGTTTCATTCAATACATCAAGGATTTTAACAAATTGACCTTTATTATAAGGGTAGCCAGCTTTTGTAATTTTTACTTTTACAATTTGGCCCACCATTTCTTCAGTTGCCGGGAAGACAACTTTCAGGTAATTATCAGTGTATCCGACAAATAAATTGCTATCACTGCCTTCTTTAAAGCTTTCCTCAGGGATCACTTCAAGAACTTCACCTTCATACTGTGATGCATACTCTTTTGCGAGCTGATCGGACAATGCAATTAGGCGATGAACCCGCTCATTTTTAACTTCTTCATCAATCTGGCCGTCCATTCTCGCTGCAGGAGTTCCCGTACGCTTGGAATACGGAAATACATGTAGCTCGGAGAATTTATGTTCCTTAATAAAGTTGTAGGTTGCCATAAATTCTTCTTCTGTTTCTCCAGGAAATCCAACGATAACATCCGAAGTGACTGCCAAACCTGGAAGAGCTTCCTTTAAGCGTTCCAGACGCTCAGCAAAGAATTCCATGGTATATTTACGGCGCATTCTCTTTAAAACGGTATTTGAGCCTGATTGAAGAGGAATGTGCAGGTGTCTGACAACCACCTTTGACTGATCCATCACTTCAATAACTTCATCCGTAATCTGGCTAGCTTCAATAGAAGAGATTCTTAGACGTTTCAGACCAATTACCTGCGCTTCCAAATCTCTAAGAAGAGCCGCAAGGTTATAATCCTTCATGTCCTCTCCATAACCTCCTGTGTGGATTCCCGTCAGGACGATTTCTTTATATCCAGCATCAACCAGCTGCTGAGCCTGGCGGATTACCTCTTGAGGATCACGGGATCGCATTAGCCCTCGTGCCCAAGGTATAATACAAAAAGTGCAGAAGTTATTGCAGCCTTCCTGAATTTTAAGAGAAGCACGTGTCCTATCCGTAAACGCAGGAACATCCAGCTCCTCATAGACACGGTTTTTCATGATATTTCCAACACCATTGATTGGCTGGCGTTCCTGTTTATATTGCTCAATATATTCAAGCATTTTTACTCGATCCTGAGTACCAACAACAATATCTACGCCAGGGATCGCCATGATCTCAGCAGGTGATGTTTGAGCGTAGCAGCCAGTTACACAGATAACGGCATCAGGGTTTTTTCTGATGGCTCTTCTGATCACTTGCCTGCTTTTTTTATCCCCTGTGTTTGTAACAGTACAGGTATTAACAACATATACATCTGAGACTGATTCAAAATCAGTCCGTTCGTAGCCAGCTTCTTTAAACAGCTGCCAAATGGCTTCTGTTTCGTAATGATTGACTTTGCAGCCAAGTGTATGAAATGCAACTGCAGGCATACTATTTCACCTCATTAGTTCTAATTGATAAGAAACAGCTGAAAGAAGGTACATCGGTGCTGTTTCTGTCCTTAAAATCCGCGGGCCAAGTCCACACGCAAGAAAGCCCTGTTCCTGCAGAATTGATACTTCTTGGTTGGTCAGCCCGCCCTCAGGCCCAAACAATATAATAAGCGAATCTCCTTTTTTCATGGAAGTCAATGTTTTGGAAAGAACGGAAGCCTCCCCTTGCCTTGCTTCCTCCTCAAAGGCAATCAATTTATGTGTATAACCCAGGCATAGTTTCAGCAGCGACTTTAAATCTTGGGGAGCCAGAACTTCAGGCACCTTGGTGCGGTGCGACTGCTCAGCAGCCTCTTTTGCAATCTTCTGCCACCTATCAACCTTTTTCTCAGCCTTCTTCGCATCCCATTTTACTACTGAACGAGCTGAAGTAAAAGGGATAAACCGGCAAGCGCCAAGCTCTGTCCCTTTTTGAATAATCCATTCGAGTTTATCCCCTTTAGGCAGTCCGCTCACAATTGTAATATCGACAGGAAGTTCTGAGGACCCTTCAATCCATTGTACAACTTCTGCTGCCGCTTGTTCATCGGTAATTTCTTCAATAATGCATAGAGCACACTTTCCATGGGGATCCACACAGATAATTTGGCCGCCTTCCTTCATTCTCATAACCTTTACAATATGACGCAGGTCCTCACCAAAAATATAAAAGCGATCATCAATTGCTGCTTCCTCAACGAAATACCGCTGCACAACAGGCACCTCTTCCCTAACCAGTCCGTTATTCTTCTACACTGTAAAGGGGGGGTAATGAATTACCCCCTAACAAGATGACAAAGTCTTTTAATTTCTTTTGGCAACAATCGCTACCCAATCTTCCATTTGAATCGTTTCTTCGATATCAAACCCTGCTGCGGCAATGGCATCCCTAACTTCTTGCTTCTTCTGCTGGATGATGCCGGAAGCAATAAAATATCCGCCATGTTTTACTGCTGAAGCAACATCATCTGTAAATCGCAGTATCACTTCCGCAAGGATATTGGCCACTACAATATCAGCTCTTTGGTCAACTCCGTCCAACAGATTGTTCTGTGATACATCAACAACATGCTGAACTTTATTAAGCTTAACATTTAATCTTGCAGAATTTACTGCAACCTCATCAAGGTCAAGTGCTGTTACTGTTTCGGCACCAAGCATTGCTGCTGCAATACTTAATACGCCTGAACCGGTCCCAACATCTATTGCTATGTCTCCCATTTTCACCGTTCTTTCGAGGGCTTGAATGCACATCACTGTCGTAGGGTGTGTTCCGGTCCCAAATGCCATGCCAGGATCAAGCTCAATGATCAGTTCGTCGCTGCTTACTGGAGTATACTCTTCCCATGTCGGAACAATCGTAAATCGTTCTGATATTTTAACTGGGTTATAGTATTTTTTCCAGGCTGTCGCCCATTCCTCCTCATTTACTTCGCTGATGCTGACTTTGTTGGCCCCAATATCAATATTGAAAAGTATCAGGTTGTTTATAGCTTCTTTAATTTCTTCCACAGTCTCGCCCAGGAAACTGTTCACTGGCAAATATGCTTTTACAATTACGCCTTCTTCTGGATAATCCTGCGGATCGAGCTGGTAGATTTCGCCGAATTGGTCCTTTCTTTCTTTTACAAGCTCCAAAGGATCTTCAATTACAACTCCACTTGCACCGGCTTCATGCAAAATATTCGAAATCGGTTCAACAGCTTCATTTGTAGTATGAATACTGATTTCTGACCATTTCACTTCTACCAACTCCATTTCCATTATTCACCTTTAAAGGCTCGTTTTACTTTAGAGAAGAAGCTTTCTTCCTGTTCTCCCTGTGGAACTTTTCCGCTTACTTCAGCAAACTCGCTAAGCAGCTGCTTCTGCTTTTCTGTCAGCTTTGTCGGTGTGATAATTCGAACAATAATGTGCTGATCTCCTGTGCCATATCCCCTTACGTTTGGTACACCCTTCCCTTTCAGGCGAAATTTTGTGCCTGTTTGTGTACCTGCGGGAACTTTGAGTTTTACCTTTCCGTGAAGGGTTGGAACCTCAATTTCATCACCAAGGGCTGCCTGCACAAATGTAACGGGCATCTCACAATATACATCATCGCCATCGCGTTCAAAGAACTCATGTGAACGAACATGGAAAACCACATACAGGTCTCCCGGAGGTCCGCCGTTCACACCTGGCTCTCCTTGACCAGTTACACGAAGCTGCTGTCCATCATCAATGCCCGCAGGAATCTTGACATGGATCTTTCTGCGTTTTTGCACTTTTCCGGCGCCGCCGCATGTGGAGCACTTTTCCTTGATTTCTTTCCCTGTGCCATGGCAATAATGACAAACTCTTCTATTTACAATTTTGCCGAATGGCGTATTTTGCTCCACATTCAGCTGGCCTGATCCATGGCAATGGCGGCATGTTTCTGGCTTCGTCCCAGGCTTTGCTCCCGATCCGTTACAGGTTTCACAAGTTTCCTCACGAGGAATTTCAATATCGGTCTCTTTGCCAAAAACAGATTCTTCGAATGAAAGGGACATCGTATATTGCAAATCTGCCCCTTGCCTTGGTGCATTAGGGTCTCGGCGGCGAGAGCCTCCTCCGAAGAATGTACTGAAGATATCCTCAAATCCGCCAAAGCCTTCAAAACCGCCTCCGCCAAAGCCCTGATTAGGATCTGTGTGCCCAAATTGGTCATAATGAGCCTTCTTTTGATCATCGCTTAGCACTTCGTAAGCTTCTTTTACTTCCTTGAACTTCTCGTCAGCATCTTGCGCTTTATTGATATCCGGATGATACTTTTTTGAAAGCTTGCGATATGCTTTCTTAATTTCATCCTTGGATGCACCTTTGCTGATTCCAAGAACTTCATAGTAATCCCTTTTACTCATGATTACCACTCCCCGATTCATTTCACATAAAGGTTATTGTATCATTCTCTAATTATATTCCGCAACCGCCATTCACACTTACAGTGAATAGTTAGACTAACTTTGTCATTTGCCGCTTCCCCAAAGAAAGGACCCTGGCCTACTCATAGGGCATGAGGCAAGGAGCAATTTTCTTGCAATCTTTCGAGAAATGCTGCAAACAGAAATAAAAGCCAAAGCCAAGAAAAACCTGACTTTGACTTTTTTTTGAAAAGACTTGCGTCTTTATCCATGGAATCCCTTTTAGGAGACGCAGTATCACGATAATAAAATTTTAAATCATATTTATTTATCGTCTTTTACTTCTTCGAACTCTGCATCTACGACATTATCGTCGTCATTATTGCTGTCAGAGCCTTCTGAACCTTGGCCTGCCTGTGCTTGCTGAGCCTCTTCATACAGTTTTACTGTCAACGCCTGGACTACCTCCTGCAGTGAATCTTTCTTCTCACGGATTTCATCCAGATTGTTCTTTTCAATTGCAGCTTTTAAAGCATCTTTCGCTTCAGTCGCTTTTGCTACCTCAGCTTCATCCACTTTGCCTTCAAGATCTTTTAGAGTCTTTTCAGCTGTGAAGACTAGCTGGTCCGCTTCATTGCGAAGCTCAACTTCTTCTTTACGCTTCTTATCTGCTTCAGCATTTTCTTCTGCTTCTCTTACCATTTTATCGATTTCTTCATCCGATAACCCTGTAGATGATTTAATTGTAATCGCCTGCTCTTTGTTTGTGCCTAAGTCTTTAGCGCGTACATTTACGATACCATTTTTATCGATATCGAAAGACACTTCGATTTGCGGCACACCGCGCGGAGCTGGAGGAATATCGCCTAGCTGGAAGCGGCCTAGTGTTTTGTTATCCGCTGCCATTGGGCGCTCTCCTTGTAGAACATGGATATCAACCGCGGACTGGTTATCAGCAGCAGTTGAGAATACTTGAGATTTTGATGTAGGGATGGTTGTATTGCGTTCGATTAGCTTCGTGAACACACCGCCCATTGTTTCAATTCCAAGAGACAATGGAGTTACGTCTAATAGAACAACATCCTTAACATCGCCTGTGATAACTCCGCCCTGAATGGCTGCGCCCATTGCTACAACTTCATCAGGATTAACCCCTTTATGAGGCTCTTTGCCAGTTTCTTTCTTGATTGCTTCCTGTACAGCCGGGATCCGAGTAGAACCGCCGACTAGAATAACTTTATCGATTTCTGAAGGAGACAAATCAGCATCCTTCAACGCTTGGCGTGTTGGTCCCATTGTACGTTCCACAAGATCTGCAGAAAGCTCATCAAACTTGGCTCTTGATAGAGTTACTTCAAGGTGTAAAGGTCCAGCTTCCCCAGCAGTGATGAAGGGAAGAGAAATTTGTGTCGAAGTTACACCAGAAAGATCTTTTTTCGCTTTCTCAGCAGCATCTTTTAAGCGCTGAAGTGCCATTTTATCTTTAGCAAGGTCAATGCCATTTTCTTTTTTGAACTGCTCAACTAAGTAATCAATAATTACTTGGTCAAAGTCATCTCCGCCAAGACGGTTGTCTCCTGCCGTAGATTTTACTTCAAAAACGCCATCGCCCAGTTCAAGAATAGATACGTCAAATGTACCCCCGCCAAGGTCATAAACAAGGATTGTCTGGTCTTCATCCATTTTATCAAGACCATATGCCAAAGCTGCAGCAGTAGGTTCGTTGATGATACGCTCTACTTCAAGGCCCGCAATTCTTCCTGCATCCTTTGTAGCCTGACGTTCAGCATCATTGAAATATGCGGGAACGGTAATAACAGCTTTAGTCACTTTTTCGCCAAGATAGTCTTCCGCATAAGATTTTAAATATTGAAGAATAATAGCAGAAACCTCTTGAGGCGAGAATTCTTTTCCTTCAATCTCTGTTTTAAAATCTGTGCCCATGTGGCGTTTAATGGAAATAATTGTGTTCGGGTTTGTAATGGACTGGCGCTTCGCCACCTCACCGACCTGACGTTCACCGTTCTTAAATGCAACAACTGAAGGAGTTGTACGGTTCCCTTCCGGATTTGGAATTACTTTTGGTTCGCCGCCTTCAAGTACAGCGACACATGAGTTGGTTGTACCTAAATCGATTCCGATAATTTTGCTCATGTTCTTTACCTCCCCAAATATGTATTTATTGATTTACTTTAACCATTGATGGACGAATGACTCTGTCCTTTAGCTTGTAGCCTTTTTGGAACTCTTCGACTACAACATTGGATTTAAAATCTTCATCCTCCACCTGCATCACAGCTTGATGCAAATGCGGATCGAATTCATTTCCAACAGCCTCGATTTGTTCTGCACCCTCTTTTTTAATAGCCTCCAGCAAGCCTCGATAAACCATTTCCATTCCTTGAAGAATGGATTTTACCTGTTCATTATCCGCTTCCATGTGAAGAGCTCTTTCAAAGTTGTCAATCGCAGGCAATAGGTCCATGATTAAACTTTGTGCTCTATATTTTTCAGACGCTTCAAGGTCTAGCCTTGCACGGCGCCGGGAATTTTCAAAATCAGCCTGAAGGCGGTAAATGCGATTCTCCGCTTCTTCCAGCTTGCCTTCCAGTTCAGCGATTTTTTCATTCGCTGCTGTAAGTTCCGCATCTGCATTTTCCCTATTTGCAATTGCTTCTGACACTTCCGCCTCTGCAAACACTTCTTCTACAGGAGCTTCATTTTCAGTTCCTTCAGGTTCATTGATTTCTTCTTTTAAATCTTGATGCAACGTTTCTTTCTCTTCTGCCAACTTTTTCACCTCCCTTAAATAATCTGCCAATATTAGGAATACACAAGGAAAGGGATGGAAAGGCATTTCCACCCTTAATCAATATCTCCACCATCAGTCGTTTTGATACAGTTTCGATAAAACAGCAGATAAGTCTGCACTAATATAGTCCAATAAACTAATAACCCTTGAGTACTCCATTCTGATTGGCCCAAGAATAGCAATTGTTCCCAGCTGCTCAGTCCCGATTGAGTAACTGGCAGTGATCAGGCTGCAGTTTTCCATTGCAGTATTCTTATTTTCCCTGCCAATTTTTATATTAATCCCGGCTTGATCTTTGCGAATCAAATCATATATGCCCTCTTCCTGTTCAATCATATTCAATAGGCTTTTAACCTTATCGATATCATGAAACTCCGGCTGGCTAAGCATATTGGTTTTCCCGCCAAAAAACAGCTTTTCATAACTTGGGATCTTTATGGTATCAGCAATTGAATTCAGCATAAGGTCATAGTTATTGATATGCTGCCTCAACAGTACGGCAACTTCTTTGTATAGCTTATTGTTCAAACGTTCAATAGGAGCACCCGACAATCGGTCATTGAGGATGTTAACTACCTTTTCGAGGTCTCCGGCATCAATATGTTCCGGCAAATGGAACATCCTGTTTTCCACATGGCCCGTATCTGTAATAATGATTGCTATTGCTGTTTCTTTATTCAAAGGCACAATTTGAATTTTCTTCAGCTTATTATCCCTCACTGCAGGCCCGAGGACAATAGATGTATAATTTGTCATCTCCGACAATATTTTTGCCGATTTTTGAACAATTTTTTCCAGCTCATAGATTCTTTCCGCAAAGATTGATTTAACTTTGTGGATATCATGCTGATTTAATTTTTGCGGGGAAATAAGGTGATCCACATAGTAGCGGTATCCTTTTTCCGAAGGAATCCTCCCCGATGAGGTGTGTGTTTTTTCAATAAACCCAAGTTCCTCTAAATCAGCCATCTCGTTTCTGATCGTTGCGGAACTAAAAGAAATTTCATCTTTTTTTGACAAGGTTCTCGAACCGACAGGCTGTGCAGATTGAATAAAATCATTAACAATCACTTGGAAAATTAATAATTGACGATCTGTTAACACAGTAATCACCTCTGTTAGCACTCTTTGTTAGCGAGTGCTAATTCTACTAATAAATTATCAAATCAAGCGTACAGTGTCAATAATTTGGATTCCTTTTTTAATCTTACTATTCCCTGCCCAATTCCCCTATAAAAGTCTGGAAAACTTCATTGCCAAGATATCGCCCTTGTTCAGTTAATTTAATATGGCCTTCACTAACAGCTATTAATTTTGACCCTTCCAGCTTGTCAATTTGAACCTCGAACAATTTTAGTGGATTTCTGTCAAATTTCATTTTAAAACGACTAATTGAAATTCCATCCGTTTTTCTAAGGCCAAGGAACATCTCCTCTTCCATCTGCTCTTCCAATGTAACCTTATGTTCCTCAAAAATAGGAAGCTTGCCGTTTGCAATTGGCTTCATATATTTCTTAAGCGGCCCATGATTCGAACGGCGTATACCGTTTACATATCCATGTGCTCCTGCACCAAGACCGAAATACCATTCATTATCCCAATAGGTAATATTATGGCGGCTTTCAAAACCCGGTTTTGCAAAATTGCTTATTTCATATTGCTTAAATCCATTTTTATCCATCTGTTCCATCAACAATGCATACATGTCTGCTTCCACATCTTCCCCAGGAGTCGGCAGCTTGCCTTTTCTTAATAGATTGTAAAAAACAGTTTTTGGTTCAATAATCAGTGAATAGCCAGAATAGTGGACAATATCCAAAATAAAGGAAGTTTCCAGGGTTTCTTTAAAATCCAGCAAAGTTTGGCCGGGAAGGCTGTAGATCAAATCAATGCTAATGTTTTGGAATCCGATTTTTTTTGCCGATTCAATAGATTGAAAAACATCTTTGGCCCTGTGGACCCTGCCTATTCTTTTTAACAGTTCATCATTGAAGGTCTGAACGCCAAAACTGAGCCGATTTACTCCTGCATCATATAAAATTTGAAGTTTTTCCTTGGAAAGGTCTCCCGGGTTCGCTTCAAAGGTATATTCTGTGGAACTGTCATATGGAAGCTGTTTTTTAATGATGCTGCAAAGCTTTTCAAGCTGCTGTTCATTAAGTGCAGTTGGTGTGCCTCCCCCAATAAAAATGGAAGCCAGATGCCCTGTTGGTGATTCCTTCAATGCAAGCTCTATTTCTTTTTCTAGAGAATTAAGATATTCACCAACCGGCTGACCTTTTAGAAATACTTTATTAAAATCACAATAGTGGCATATATGCTCACAAAATGGGATGTGTATATAAGCTGCTTTAACCATTTATTTCACTACCTTCAAAATAATCATCATTATTAAAAAGCTTTTGAAAACCTTGTCTATTGAATTTCAATTCGAGCATTTCGGCATTCCTCAGTCAAATCCTGTTAGATTCCCCTTACGTTTGCTTTTTCCTCTCGGAGTCTCGCGCTTTCTCTCCAATAGACAGGATGCCTCTAATTCACAATTTAAATTTAAATAAAAAAGAGGCTAGCGCTGTTATTATTATGACAGCATAACTAACCTCCTTAAACAAAGCAAATATATTACTTTTTAGAGCTATTGTCATCCATTTTCAGAACAGCCATGAAAGCTTCTTGCGGAACTTCAACAGAACCAACCTGCTTCATCCGCTTTTTACCTTCTTTCTGTTTCTCCAAAAGCTTGCGCTTACGGGAGATATCTCCGCCGTAACACTTTGCCAATACATTTTTGCGGATAGCTTTAATCGTTGAGCGGGCAACGATTTTTTGCCCGATTGCCGCTTGAATTGGAACCTCGAATTGCTGACGCGGAATAAGTTCCTTGAGCTTTTCAACGATAATCTTTCCTCTTTCATAAGCGAAGTCTCTATGGACAATAAAACTTAATGCATCAACTTTTTCAGTATTTAATAAAATATCCATCTTAACAAGCTTAGATGGCTTGTACCCTATTAATTCGTAGTCGAAGGAAGCATATCCTTTTGTATTGGATTTAAGCTGGTCAAAGAAATCATATACAATTTCTGATAAAGGAATTTCGTAAACAATATTAACCCTTGTTTCATCCGTGTACTGCATATCAATGAATATGCCACGCTTCTCCTGGCAAAGTTCCATTATGGCACCAACATAGTCGTTCGGTGCCATCATTGTAGCCTTTACATACGGCTCTTCCACACGATCAATCTGTTGCGGGTCAGGCATATTGGATGGGTTATCTACTTTAATTTCAGTGCCGTCAGTCATGATGACGTCATAGATAACACTAGGTGCTGTTGTAATTAGGTCAATCTTGAACTCACGCTCAATACGCTCCTGAATGATTTCCATGTGAAGCAGTCCAAGGAAACCGCAGCGAAATCCAAAGCCCAGTGCCTGGGAAGTTTCAGGCTCAAACTGAAGTGCAGAGTCATTAAGCTCAAGCTTTTCAAGAGCGTCCCGCAAATCATTAAATTTGGCACTGTCTATCGGATATAAACCGCAATAAACCATTGGATTTAACTTGCGGTAACCAGGAAGGGCTGCGGTGGCACCGTTTTTAGCACTTGTAATAGTGTCACCGACACGGGTATCACCGACATTTTTAATGGCTGCGGTTAAAAACCCTACGTCTCCAACAGAAAGTTCATGCAGCGGGGTGGATTTAGGTGTAAATACACCAACCTCTGTTACTTCAAATTCTTTGCCTGTCGCCATCATCTTTATTTTATCTCCAACTTTTACCGTTCCTTCTACAACACGGATATAGGCTACTACACCGCGGTAAGCATCATAAAGGGAATCGAAAATCAGCGCCTTTAAAGGAGCGTCCGGATCGCCTACAGGCGCAGGCACCTTTTCAACAACCTGTTCAAGGATTTCCTCAATACCGATTCCCGCTTTAGCCGAAGTTAGTACCGCTTCAGAAGCATCTAGGCCGATTACCTCTTCGATTTCATTGCGCACACGTTCCGGATCGGCACTTGGAAGGTCGATTTTGTTGATGATCGGAAGAATTTCCAGGTCATTATCCAAGGCTAAATAAACATTTGCCAGGGTTTGAGCCTCAATTCCCTGGGCTGCATCCACCACTAGGATTGCTCCTTCACAGGCAGCCAGACTGCGGGATACTTCATATGTAAAATCGACGTGCCCCGGAGTATCAATTAAGTGGAAAGTATAGATTTCTCCATCTTTGGCTTTATATTTTAACTGGACCGAGTTTAATTTAATCGTAATGCCCCGCTCTCTTTCAAGGTCCATGGAATCAAGGAGCTGATCCTTCATTTCACGGGCAGTCAGTGCATTGGTCTTTTCAAGGATCCGGTCAGCCAAAGTTGATTTCCCATGATCAATATGGGCAATTATGGAAAAATTCCTTATTTTCTCTTGCCTTTTAAGTCTCTCTTCTTTATTCATTGTTTATAATTCAACTCCTACTATGAGAAAAGCGCAAGCCGCCTTGAATAGGGCGCCTAGAGCCAAGTGTTAATCGTTTTTTAATTAGACCTCTTAGTTTGTATACACTATTTCTGATTATAGCAGTACGTTTCTGAAGATTCAATGCTAAGCTGTATAGGCTTTTTAGAGCAAAAAACAGGGCTGCCTTATAGCAGCCCTATTTTCCGGTTATTAATTCTGTAATGAATTTGATCGACTTTTCTGTTAGCTCTGACAGGCCTTCCGAGATGCTTTTCCCAAGAGATGAAAAGAAGTTAAAAGCTTTCATTTCTTCAAGCTTTTCTTTTTTCTGCTGAAGGTCGTGGCTTGATACATCGTTGCCCAACACGGATGCCTGAAGCTCCCCATCCTCGGATTCGCTTATTGTAAGGGCACTTTTGAAACCATCATCCGAATACCCCTTCATTCTTTGTATCCCCTCGTTTGCCTGCTGCATCCCAAATAAGACGGATATAAACATTATCGCTGCAAGAAAAGCCGCTTTTAACATAAACACTTTCATTACAAATCACACCTAAATATTATTTCTTGTCTGATTCTTGACCCGCCGGCAAATTTACTTCTTCAGCCTGCCAATAATATTCACTGAAGATTTCCGCCAAGGCTTCAGCTGATCGATTTAACTCTTCAAAGGTATTGTCAACTCCGCCAAATTCCACCAGGATAGCATGTTCAGATAGGTCCTGATTAAATTTCCCATTTGTTCTTTCTCCCTGCAGCTGAATAATCCCTCTGCTCAATCCCCTGTATTTTTCCTCTAATCTATTATGCAGGTCATTGGCGAACTTTAAATTTTTCTCATAGTTTTGGTGTTCAGCTCCAATTACAAAGGCCAGCTTTGCATATGGCTTTCCGTTAATTTCTTTTGTTGTATCCTTTTTTCTGCGCGAATCCCGGTGGATATCAATGAAGTATGTCAAATCCCGGTCTGCAGATACAGCTGCCTGAACCACTTCTCTTGATGCCTGATAGGATTGCGAATATCCCCATCCTCTTTTATTTAAAGTTGCTTGAATATCCGTTTTGTCAACAGTTGTCCCGATGCCCTTACTCTCAAGTACTTCTTTAAGCTTGTCCCCTATTTTTGTAACGTTGATTTGTGAATGGCTGGCAGCATTTGGATCTGTCACACCTTTCAGATAAGGGAGGAACGATTCCCGGTTGTGACTGAAATACACATAAACCGGTTTTTTATCACCTGTATTCACGGGAGGTGTCACAGACTGATCTTTATCTTCTGCAGACTCTAGACCTTCTGTGTTTTGGAGGGCAGCTTCCTGCTCGGCTTTCAAAACCTCCAAAGGCGGCGAGGACTCAACCGGCATATTCGTATAATCTGTTCCTTCGCCGGCAACCAAAATCTTGCTGTCGTAAATTGAAAAGTACGGAAGCTCTCTCCCTAATAAACTTCTTGGGTCATTAAGATTTACATTCGTTGATAGTTTGAATACCATGCTCCCAATACTTAGAGGAGTGCTGCTTCCAGGAACTCCCTGAAGAAAAGAGTGATTTTCCCATCCCAGAAAATGATAGAGCATTTCCCCTGTCAGATTATTTGCAGCTGTATTGACAGAGTCTGAGCTTATTCTATATTCCGGTTTCAAAGAAGTTAAAGCTCCGCTTATTGAAAAGATCATAAATAGAAAAAGCAAAAACCCAGCTATAGCCTTTAAAAGGCTCGTCCCTTGAATAGTTACAACAATACCGTTCGTCTTCAAAGGTTTCATTGCTCCACCTCTCCTTGCTAGTCTAGTAAATATTATGACTTTGCTAGAGAAGATAGAACAAAATATTTATTATCAGGATTAACGGGGAAGTTATAACCATACTTAGAAGGACAAGGATTTGACAAAGCATAGTCAGGGAAACGCAGCGGGCAAAAGCCCGATTAATCAACCAACAATCTGTTGGAAAGGCAAACCGCATTGATTGAGTTTTGCTTTATCTCGTATAAAAACCAGCATTCTCCTGATTTACTTGCTGATGGAGTGCCGCATTTAAGCCATTCGCAATCAGGTTGGACATATCCTCTATAAATACATCTACTTCCTTAGGCGTCACCATCAGATTATGGCCAAGAGGGGACAGCACCTCATAAATAAGCTTCCGCTTTTCTTCTTCAGGCAAAGTCCCAATCATGCCTAAAAACGTTTTACGGTGATGCTCTTTTGGCAAGTCCTCCTCGGTAAGCTTTCTTTTTTCACCAAAAGTCATGCCAGCTGGAGCAAGGGAACGAGAAGGGCGGTCACCTTCTTTCATTTCCTTTCCAAAATGCTTTAAAATAAAATCAATTGTGTCGCTCGTTATCGAAACAGCGTCAACTACCGTCGGGACTCCTATGGCAATTACAGGGATACCCAAGGTTTCCTTGCTGATCTCTTTCCGTTTGTTTCCTACACCCGATCCTGGATGAATACCGGTATCCGAAATCTGGATAGTGGAATTTACCCGTTCAATTGATCGGGATGCTAGTGCATCAATCGCAATCACAAAATCAGGCTTCGTTTTTTCAACGATTCCATAGATAATATCGCTTGTCTCTATGCCAGTTAATCCCATTACACCCGGAGAAACAGCACTCACTGGACGGTATCCTTCTTCTACACTCTCAGGCTGCAGCTGATAAAGATGCCTTGTAATCAAAAGGTTTTCACAAACTTGCGGTCCAAGTGCATCAGGGGTTACATTCCAATTCCCGAGGCCGACAATCAGGCATGATGCGTTTTCTTGAATCCCCAGCTGCTTTATGAACTGGGAGAACTCAGCCGCAAAAACAGACTCCACTTTATGCTGCAATTCAGTATCCTGCTGGCGAATGCCTGTCACCTCAAGCGTTAAATAATTGCCTTCCTTTTTCCCTAAGGCTTCTGCACCTTTTTTTGTCACTTCTACAAAAGAAATTTTAATATCATTTTCTTCTTTTTCCTTAATTATAACGCCCTCAATTTGTGATAGGTTTTCCTGCGTGTGGACATTGTCTTTCTGCCGGTTGTCTATGACCATTTCCCTTGCCTCAATGGCAAGATCTGTCCGGACAGAGTATTTGCTTAAATCTAATGATTCCTTCAAGTTTATCCCTCACATTCTCTGTTTTTTTGGGCACTTGGAAAGCGACCCATAATATACTAGAATTCGGATATGTTCTATCTTTGCCGTATAAAGGCAAAAACATGCATGAAGCGCTCTTCTTCATTACGAAATCCAGATGATCAAATTTACATACTGAGTATTGCATTATGCCCGCGTGTTTGATAGAATATCACTTGTTCTTAATTATTGTTAATGAATGTAATGTCGAGTTATAGAATCTCGATGCTTTTTCAGGAGGTGAATGGAATGCCAAACATTAAATCTGCTATTAAGCGTGTTAAAACTAGCGAAGCTCGCAACGCACACAACGCTACAGTTAAATCTGCAATGCGTACAGCTGTTAAAAAAGTTGATGCTGCGATCGTAACCAACGATGCTGCTGCTGCAACTGAATCTTTCGCTGATGCTGCTCGTAAACTAGACAAAGCTGCTGCAAAAGGTCTTATCCACAAAAATGCTGCTGCTCGTAAAAAGTCTCGTTTAATGAAAAAAATGAACTCTTTAAACGCATAGTGTTTAAAGATAACGGCTATCTTCAGGGGTAGCCTTTTATTTTGCACAAGAAAAGCGCAAGGCGCCTTGACCACCCACAAGGGGGGTAGGCGCCTTGCGCTAGACAGTTATCGACGACTAATTTTTTTTACTTTCTTGCTTTACACACAAAAAAACGGTCCAATTTCTGGACCGTTTTTTAATGGGCAGCTTTTCGCAAAGCCTGGCTCTGAAGGCGGAACAAAAACATTTCAATTAGCATCGTTTTGTTCATGCCTCCTGTTTTCATTTGGTAATCAGCATCTGCAAGCAGGCTCATAATAAGAGTTAATTCTTCATCTCCAAATAGGTGTGCCTGCCCTGCTGCCAATTTGACACGGAAAGGGTGGACTTTTAAATATCCAGCAATTTGCTGCTGTCCATATCCCCGTCTGGCAAGCTCTTTTACTTGATAAATGAGTCTGAATTGGCCGGTTATAACAGATAAAATTTTTATCGGTTCTTCGTTTTGTTTTAACAAATCATAATAAATCCTTAAAGCCTCTTCTACTTTCCGGTGGACAATCTTATCTACAAGAGAGAAGATATTTTGTTCAAGTGAACGTGAAACCAGCTTTTCAACCATCTGTTCATCAATTCGCTTTGAATCATTTGCATATAGAGCAAGCTTCTCAATTTCCCCTGTCAATATAAATAAGTTATTTCCGGCAAGTGTTAAAACCAGCTCCACAGCGCTCTCATCAATCTGAACTCCGTTTCCAGCAGCCTTTTCCCTGATCCATGTTTTCAGTTCCCCCTCGTTCAGCTTCTTCGCTTCAAGGACAGCTCCCGTTTTCTTCAACTGTTTTGTTATCTTTTTCCTGTCATCCAGCTTTTCAGCAGAAGAAGCAAAAACTACAACTGAGTAAGGTGCTGGTTCCTTAATATACGCTTCAAGCTTGGCAAGATTATGTTCTACTTTCGCTTTGGATTTTTCAGAGGTTAAAAAAGCCGGATTATGTAAAAAAATCAGCCTCCTGTCACCCATAAACGGGAATGTCTCTGCATCCTCTAAGGCAGTATCGATTGGCGTTTCTTCAAGATCATAAGAGGATAAATTAAAATCCGCTTCCTCTTGGCTTAATACGTTATTAATCAGCAGCTGTTTTGTTTCGTTTATAAGATAGGGTTCTGTTCCATATAATAAGTATATCGGAGCAAACTGCTTTGCCTTTATTTGTTTCCATATATCAAAAACCAATTTATTTCTCTCCGTTCACTTCATTTTATTCTCTCTCTATCCTAAAGAAGCATGAGCGTTTTGACAAGAAGAAAAGCGCAGGCGCCCTCGTCCATCGGCGAAACATGGTGGACTGAGCCGAGTGAGATAAAGGAAACACGAAGAGCGATAGCGATTCGATGTTGACTTACCGCAGACAAGATGTTGGAAGCACGTGGGAGTGATAAGCCGGTGGAGCTATACATGTTATTAAAGGAAATTGGCGTCCCTTTTGAACGCCAATTTCTGATCTATATAGAACGCCGCTTCCTGAGACCCGGGATACTCAGAAAGCAGCGGTGCACCTTTGTTTTATTATTTTTCCCCTTGTGGTTTTAACTTATTTGTGACAACTCTTGTTAATGCAGGAAAAGAGGCGGGGAATGCTAGATTTTTTTATATGAATGCCTTATACTATATAGGAAATAGGAGGGGTAGACTGTGAACGAATTTGAAAAAAACGTCCAAAGCAAACGTAATGATGCTATCGACTCTGGAGTAGGGTTCATTGTATCATTTGGTTTCTTCGCTACGTTATTTGTTATTGCAACAGTCATTAAATTTTTAGGAGCTTAATGGCTACATAATGCGAAAATTGAAATTGTGCTGGCCCATCTTCATGATGGGCCACCTGCATTCTGACTGCAAATGCAGTCTTTTTTTATGTCCTGATTGCTTTCTAAGATATATTATGGAACCTGCACCGAAAAGGTTCCTGAATTTCCTTTAAAAATATAGGTAATCGCCCCATGAACATCAGTTCTCAAAATTTGAATATTATGCTGATTGAACCGTGCAATGACGTCCGGGTGCGGATGCCCATAACGATTGTTTATTCCAGCAGAAATGATGGCGAGTTCCGGCTTAACGTTTGAGACGAATGACTCTGCAGAAGAGGTTTTACTGCCATGATGTCCCACTTTTAAGACATCCGCCTCCAAATTGGGATACCTGTCTATCACCCTTTCTTCCCCAGCCAATTCGAGATCTCCGGTAAATAGCCAGCTCAGCCCTCCTAACTTTGCATACAATACAATAGAACCATCATTACTCTCGGTTTTCACTCCGGCTTGAGGAGAAAGTATTTGAAAAATTGATTTTCCTTCAGTCCAATTGTCTCCTGCCTTAACGAATCGCACTTTACTATTTTTACCAATTGCTTTTTTTATGATTTTTTTTTCAAGTTCTGTACTCTCAGCTGATATCGGCATCAGAACAGCCTTAACCCTTAACTCATCAATAACAGCAGCTGCACCACCAATGTGATCCATGTCGCCATGTGTCAAAATTAACTTATCAATCTTACTGATTCCCTTGCTTTTTAAAAAAGGGACTACAGTATCCTTTCCCACCTCATATGAATCACTCCTCGACTTCCATTTCTCCATTTGAAATTTAATGGTCCCTCCTGTATCAATCAAGTAATTCCCTTTTCCATATGGAAGCTTTATCAAAATGCTGTCACCTTGGCCCACATCGAGAAAAGTAACTTCTCCGCTTGGGGATAAGGCATTGGAAAAAAGATGCACAATTACTGCAAATAATAAAATGAAACAGTTAAAAATAATGGCTTTACACCTATTCCTTTCCCATGCTGCAAAAAAAGCAGGAATAAGTACAATATACAATGCCATGACATAAATGGAAGGACGTCCTAAAATAATCGTAGCATGAGGGGTATCTGAAATTGTTCCGGCTACTGCATCAATAAAATGAATAAAATGTTCAAAAGGAGAAAGCAGGAAAGCTGATTTACCGCCAGTAATTAAGTGAAGCAGAAAGAGAATCAGGACAGACGGGAGTACTAAAGATGAAAAAATGGGGACAAAGATAAGATTAGCTAATACAGAAATAATGGATACCTCAAAAAAATGATAAAGCAAAATCGGAAGCGCTGCCATCTGGCATACAAAGGAAACAGCAAGAGTGATTGCAGCAGGGCTGTTGATTCGATTTAATATTAGGGGGGATGAAAGGATGAGCGCCAAGGCAACAGCAAATGAAAGCTGAAAGCCCGCATTAAAAAGGGTAAACGGAGAAATTAAAATATAGAATAAGAAAACAATGGAAAATATATCTATTAATTGGAAAGAAGATTTAAATTTTTGTGCAATTAAAACCAATAGCATCATAAAAACTGCACGAAGCACTGATGGAGCAGCACCTGTAATGATGGCATACCCTGGCAAGATCAGAATCAAAACATTTAGCATTTTTTCCCTTGTTATCCCCGCACGTATCCCTGCTAGAAAAAACATACCTGCAAGCAGCCCCACATGCAAGCCTGAAATAGCAAGTAAATGGATAATGCCTAATTTTTGGTATGACTCTAGGATATCGGGATCAATGAATTCCCGATTTCCAAATATAAGAGCAACGGCTATAGATGCTGTTTTTTCAGGAAAATGTTCCAAGAGATAATTTGTGCCCATTTCTCTTAATTTTAAGAGGGAAAGAACGATGCTGTTCTCACGATAAGAGCAATCAGAAAGGGAAATATGTTCAATTTGGAGGATCCAGAAGATATTATGATGATACAGGTACTCTGTAAAATCAAACTCATTAGGGTTTGTGGCTGGTGCCGGTACCTCCAGCTTGCCACTCACCTTACATGACATGCCAATAGGCAAATGACTGCTAAGCTTCCGTTTTTCTTTCTCTGTTTTAATTTTATATTTTGCGATTACTGTTTCATTAAAGTTAGATAAATCAACAAAAACTGAAAGCTGGTCACCGTTTATTTTAACTTTTTCTTTAATATTTACTTCAAAGAGGATTTCTCTGCCAGTTAGGTTTGTTTCATTCTGGCGCTGCGCGATTTCACCCCGTATAAAAAAAAGCAGAAAAATTATTGCCAGCAGGCCAGCCTGCTTTCGAGTGAAAATTTTTCGGTGATACAGTAAAACTGCTGATATTGACAAAATGAAAATAAGAATAGGTGATTTTAAAAAAGCTATTAGTATTCCCATGAGCGAGGCAGCAGCTGCATATATCCATCTGCCTTTCATAGATTTGCTCCTTTCACGGATTAAATACAGTGCAGGAATAAAAGCTGTAATAGTTAAGAAATCACTCCTGCACTCATTTTAAAATGGAACCTAATTATACTTACCTGTTGATTATGGCTCTAAATAAACACAGTCTAAGAATTAAAAAGCTTGTCTTTCTTTGTTTGATAATCATGCAATAAGTCTCGATTAATTCCACTTCTCTCCAGTTCACTTAGCAATTTTTCTACTAACTCCTGTTTTTCTTGTCTGTTATCGTCAAAAGAAACTTTTTCAGCCTCGACCTGTACCATTTTTACCCCTGCCTTATGGAAGAGTTCAATCCCATAAGGGTGATTCTTATAATCCTCTGCATAGTAAACTGTTATGATGCCAGCCTGGATAATTGCCTTGCAGCATTGAAGACAAGGAAAATGTGTGACATATATCTCTGCGTCACTTGTAGGTACACCAAATTTGGCACATTGAAGTATTGCATTCATTTCCGCATGGATGGTGCGTACACAATGATTATCAATCACATAGCAGCCTTCATCCATACAATGTTCTCCGCCGGCAATTGACCCATTATATCCGCCAGCAATAATTCTTTTATCTCTGACAACTGTTGCTCCAACCGCCAGCCTTGTACATGTGCTCCTTAAAGCAAGCAAATGGCTTTGAGCCATAAAGTACTGATTCCAGGAAATACGATCCATTTCTATGCTTCTCCCCTTCCGTCTTTTGCGCAGCTCGGTGCAGCCTCTTAAATATTATAGTAGAAGATCTATTTACTCTCATTAGTTTAAGCCCGAAAAGAAACAAGGTCAACGGAAGGAAATCTCCTACTTTACCTTTATTCGATCCTCTAGTTTTTCAAAGGTCTTGTCCCCTATCCCTGCAATTAACTTTAAATCCTCAATTGCCTTAAACGGGCCATTTGATGCTCGATGCTCCAGAATGGCTGCAGCCTTTGAAGGCCCAATTCCAGGCAGTGTCTGCAATTCCGTTTCAGTTGCTTTGTTAAGATTAATTTTTCCATCATTTGGCTGTACTCCAATCGCTGTATCCGATTGCAGCTTTTCCAATCCATCCGTATCCTCTCCTATTGCAGGGATATGCATGACCATTTCATCCGATACCCTTAAAGCGAAGTTAATCTGATTGGCGTCAGCGTTTTCATTCAATCCTCCCGCTTTTTCAAGTACATCAATAACCCTGTCCCCTTCTTCTGCTTCATACACTCCAGGCTTCTTAACCGCTCCCTTCACATCAACTAATAAATATTGCGGCTGTCCATTTGCTTTGGCCACATCCTCATCGCCATTTTGGCCATCGTCTTCCTTTTCCGCTAACAACTGCTGATTTATTTCCGGAACCGTGTTTGTATCTTGAATAGGCATATATAAATAGTAAAGGAGAGCACTTAATGCAAATAAACCTCCTAAAAAATACCATTTATTGCTTTTTATCCATTCGGTCATAGTCGCCCAATCCTTTCTTTTTTAGCATAAATGTTTTTTTCACTACATATCGTTATACGAGAGAGCCTGCTTTTTGAAGGAGGGATGGAACAATGAAAATCGGAGTCATTGGTACAGGTAATATGGGGAGAATCCTGACAGAGGCATTCCTCGAGGGAGGAGCCGTTTCCCCTTCCTCCATAACAATTACCAATAGGACAATTGCGAAAGCGATGGAGATAAAGGAAACTTACCAAGATATCGCGGTAGCCGAAGATGCCAGGGAAACTGCGAGGCACGCTTCACTTATTTTCGTATGTGTAAAGCCGCATGATGTGTATAATGTGATTCAGGATATTTTGCCGTACCTGTCAAAAGATAAATGCGTAGTATCAATCACAAGCCCCATAAGTATAGATCAGCTTGAATCCGTACTGCCTTGTTCTGCTGCAAGAGCTATTCCAAGCATTACAAATCGTGCGTTAGCAGGTGTATCATTATTATCATTTGGGGAAAGTTGCAAGAATGAGTGGAAAATGAGCATCTGGGAGCTCTTTGAGAGTATTTCAACGCCTGTCTCGATTAAGGAAAACATTACAAGAGTTTCTTCAGATATTGTGAGCTGCGGGCCTGCCTTTTTCAGTTATTTAACACAGCGCTTTATTAATGCAGCTGTATCCGAAACAGAAATAGACCAAGAGACTGCAACCAAGCTTGCAGCTGAAATGTTAATAGGATTAGGGGATCTGCTGAAGAAAGGTTTTTATACTTTGCCTGCACTGCAGGAAAAAGTATGTGTCAAAGGCGGAATAACCGGGGAAGGGATTAAAGTGCTTGAGAACGAATTAGGTAACGTATTTGAGCATTTATTCCAGGCAACACATTCAAAATTTGACGAGGATCTTGTAGTGGTGAAAAAACAGTATACACTTCAACAATAATAATTCTTTTTGCGGTAAAATAAATCCTTCTTTTTTAGAAAAAAATTTAGCCAGGTTGCTTATATCGCAAACTGGCTTTTTTAATATCAATAATAAGCTATTAACTCAATTTCTTTGAGATGAAAAATATCCGTTCAGCCTGGGTTCCAGGAGCGGCATCTTTAAAATCAGCCGATACTTCGAGCAGTTCGAAGCCGCTTTCCCTAAGCCATTCTTCATAAATTTCTACAGGATAGGTCCGCTGAAAATGTAGCTCATCATACCTGTCATATTTCCCTGTTCCTTCATCTAAAACAAAAAAAGAAAGGTCATGTTCAACAGAGTTTGGGTATTCTCCCTGATAGCAGTGCCAAATATAAGAAATTTCCTCATCATTCTCAGCAAAGGTCTGATTCATAAAGATTTGCATTATTTTATAGATTGAATGGACATCGAATATAAAAAGTCCGTCCTCATTTAAATGTGCATAAACACGCCTAAAGGTTTCCCGCACGTCTGATTCCGTTACAAGATAATTTAATGAATCACAAAAAATTCCTATAATATCGAATTGGCCAACCCCATCTAACTCTGCCATGTTTTGCTGATAAAAAGGAATTTTCAAGCCTTGTTGATCAGCTTTTGTTTGGGCTACAGCAAGCATATTCTCTGACAAATCTACACCTGTAACTTCAAATCCTTGCTTCCCAAGCCTAATCGAAAGCTGGCCAGTCCCGCATGCCAAGTCCAAAAGCTTTTTTCCTTGAACTTTATACTTGTTATGTTTTTTGTTTATTAATGCAACCCAGCTGTCGTAAGGCACGTCTTCCATTAACTGGTCATAAAGGTAAGCAAATTTGCCGTAGCTCATTGATTAAGCATGCTTTGGACGTTTTCGACCGGTGCATCGCCCCAAAGTCTTTCCAGATTATAGTAGGCTCTTTCATCACGGTGGAAAATATGGGCTACAATATCTCCCATATCAACTAAGATCCACTTTGCTTCATCAAAGCCCTCCATCCTTTTTATTATATAACCATGTTCTTCGGATTTTTCTTTCATTTCTCTGGCTATGGCTTGAACTTGTTTGTCTGAATTCGCATGGCAGATAACAAAGTAGTCAGAAATTAAAGAAATCCCTTTCATATTAAGTACGGTAATATCCTCTGCCCTTTTATCATCAGCCGCCTTTACTGCAGTCATAAGCAATGCATTTTCATTCATTCAATCAATCCTCCATTTTCATTACAAGGTCATTATAGGTATGGAAGGTAGCAGGAAAAACCGGCTGTCCTTTTCTCATCAGAAACATAATCGTATTTTGTATTGATTTTATTAAAGCTTTATTCAGACTTGAATCAGCTATCTCTCGAACCTCTTCAACACCCGGAAAATGCCTTCCTGGCTCAATGTAATCTGCAAGGTAGATGATTTTTTCCAGCAGATTCATCCCCGTCCTGCCGGAAGTATGGTACCTGATTGCGCTGAGAACCTCTTTATCAGAAATTCCTGCTTCTTTTTCAGCTAAAAAGGCACCAACCGGAGCATGCCAAAGTTCACTATTATAATCCAAAAGTTCTCTGGGCATCTGTTCCATGAGAATGATTTCCTTCATTTCTTCTTTTGGCCGAAACTTGGCATAGTCATGAAAGATTGCTGCCAGTTCAGCTTTCTTTTTATCCGCCCCATACATTTCTGCAAGCCTTAAAGCCGTTTCCATCACACCAATTGTATGGAGATAGCGATGTTCAGTTAATTGCTCCTTAACAATTGCCAGAGCTTCTTCACGATTCATATAAATAATTCTCCTTTATATACTTCCTTATTGAATCAGGGACTAAGTACCGAATCGTTCCGCCTTCTTTTAACCGTTTCCTGATCATACTGGAGGATATTCCTATTTCAGGAACCTCGGAATAAAAAATCGGGTAAGAGGTTTGGAGATTGTAAGATGGCCTTTTTACACCGACGAAGTTAATCATTTCAAAAAGTTTATCTATGTTGTGCCACTTTGGCAAATACTCGACCATATCTGCACCGATAATAAAGTAAAACTGCTTATGTGGATAGTTTTCCATTAAAAGCTTCATTGTATCATAGGTAAAAGAAGGTCCTGGTCTCTCAAGTTCGATAAGTTCCAATTTAAACTTAGGCTGTCCAGCCACCGCCAGTTTCAGCATTTCTATTCGATTCCTGTTCGTGACGGCATTTGACTTTTTCTTATGAGGAGGTTCCTGGTTCGGCATAAACCATACTTCATCCAGTTCTTGTGAGCACATTACCTCATTGGCAATAATAAGATGGCCAAGATGCGGCGGATCAAAAGTTCCTCCAAGTATGCCTATTTTCTCCATGTGTTTACCCCTCCTTTCTAAATTCCAAATAAGAAAGCTGAATTACGGCAGGTCGATCTGTTTGTTGTCCATAGATTCCTTATATAGAACAATAATGTTCCCGATGATTTGTACAAGCTCGGATTTTGTTCCTTTTTCCAGCTGCTCCGCAACCGTATCCCTGTCTTCCTCACAGTTCTGAAGCACGGTTACTTTTAATAATTCACGTGCTTCTAAGGCTTCTCCTACTTGTTTAATCATATTTTCATTGACCCCACCCTTTCCCACTTGAAAAATGGGATTTAAATGATGAGCTTTTGAACGCAAAAAACGCTTTTGCTTTCCTGTTAGCATGATAATCCTCCCAGTTGTTTTAAGACTTTGTCTTTCATTCTTTTGATATCCGGTACAATGCCATTCCATTTCTTAAAAGCCAAAGCTCCCTGATGTACAAACATATCAAGTCCATTTTGGATTTCAGCTCCTTTATTGCCAGCTTCCCGCAAAAGCTTTGTCTCAAGAGGATTGTAGATGATATCACTCACAAAGGAGCCAGACTTAAGTTTATGTATAGAAATAGGGGACCGTTCAATATCCGGAGCCATTCCAATTGGTGTTGTCTGAATGATCAAATCGTATATTTCCAGCTGATGCTCAGCTTCTTCTATATTCAATGCCCGGGCAGTTACCTGATAAGGGCAATCCTTAACTATAAGATTAGCTTTAGTAACAGTACGATTACAAATATCCAATAAGCCGGGACCTTCTTTTGCCATAGTAAAATATATGGCTCTAGCGGCTCCGCCAGCCCCAATTATTAGTACCTTCTTTTCTGATAACATAGAGATTCTCTCCAGCAGCCCTTTGACAAATCCGCTTCCATCTGTATTAAAGCCTTTTAAGTTTCCATTTTCATTTACGACTGTGTTAACCGCACCAATTGCCTTTGCCAGAGGATCCAGCTCATCCAATAAAGGGATGATTGCCTCTTTATGCGGAACCGTAACGTTGAAGCCTGCAAAACCCAGTGCTTTGAATCCTTTTACAGCATCGGAAAGATTTTCTTTTTTAACATGAAACGCATGATAATTGGCATTTATGCCATAAACCTGAAACAGTTCATTATGCATGGAGGGCGACATCGAGTGTTCTATCGGATCACCTATCACACCAAAGAGCTTTTTCAATTTCCTCTCCCCTTTTAAAAGAATCTAAGTCCGAGCGTATCGGAAATTGTTTTTGCCAAACTTTGAGGACCAGAAAATGTCCAATTAAATTAAAGATTTTCTTATTAATGCATGGACACCCTTCGGTACATAAGCAGCTACTTTAGCTCCAGCATCGTTCACCGTAATCCATCCAAGACCCGAAAATACGATATCGGTTTTGGGCTCTTTTATGCTAAATTCGTGCCTTACCAGTTCAGGGAATGTTTCCATTTGTTCTTTTCTTGGAGGTGTGAGCATTTCTCCCGCATGGTTTTCATATAATTCATCTGCTTTTTCCATTTTAGTTCGATGTATATTAAGATCATTAGAAAAGTGGCAGACGAACGAACGGCGTCCTCCAGATATATAGTCAAACCTTGCAAGCCCTCCAAAGTATAGCGTTTGTTCTTCATTCAGCTGGTAGACTTTTGGCTTGATTTCTTTCTTTGGGGTAATCACTTTTAAGTCCCTTTTATCCACATAATGGGCCATCTGATGATGGTTAATAATACCAGGGGTATCCACTAATGCTTTCCCATCAGATAAAGGAATCTCAATAATATCTAGCGTGGTGCCTGGAAAATGAGAAGTGGTGATTACGTCTCCTTCACCCGTTATTTCCTTAAGAATGCGATTTATGAAGGTGGATTTCCCGACATTTGTACAGCCAACCACATATACATCTTTTCCTTCTCGATAATGGTCAATAGCTGCAGCAACTTCATTGATGAAATGTCCTTTCGAAGCACTTACCAAAAATACTTCTTCAGGTTTTAACCCAAGCTGCTTGGACTCTTGCTTCATCCAATTAATCAGCTTATTGGCTTTTACTGATTTAGGAAGCAAATCAACCTTGTTTCCGACAAGAAGGATTTTATTGTTTCCAACAAAGCGGTGAAGCCCAGGAAGCCAGCTTCCATTGATATCAAAGATATCAACGATCTTCACAATTAGCGCATCGCTTTGTCCGATTTCATTGAGGATTTTTAGGAAATCGTCATCCGTAAGACTTACATCCTGAACTTCATTATAATGTTTTAGCCTAAAGCAGCGCTGGCATATGATCGCTTCCTTTTCCAGCGCGGATTTTGGGGCATAACCTATTTCCTCGGGGGTTTCCGTTTGGATTTTAATCCCGCAGCCTATACAAGCATATTGCTCTTCACTCACTTTTTAATCCTCCCACTGAATCATTCCTTTTTTTCTAAACCAATTCAAAATTTTTCTTTCGACTAAACGGTTAAACTTTGTAACGAACCCATCTGTTTGAGCAACAGGCACGACAAGGATCGTATGGAATCCGCTTCGGTTTCCGCCAAGTACATCCGTCAGCAATTGGTCACCAATAACAACCGTTTCTTCTTTTTTAAGCCCCATTTCAGATAAGGCTCTTCGAAATGCCCTTCCCATCGGTTTCCTCGCTTGATATATAAATGGAATACTCAGCGGATGGGAAAAAGCCTTGACACGGTTTTCATTATTATTTGAAACGATTGTAACCTTTATATTGCTTTGTTTCATTTCTTCAAACCAGCTTATCAGTTTCGGGGTTGCATTAGGCCTGTTCCATTCCACTAAAGTATTGTCCAGATCCGTTATAATTCCTTTAACGCCTTTTTCCTTTAAGCTTTGAGGAGTAATCTCAAAGATGCTTTTCACATGCTGGTCAGGCAAAAAATGCTTTAACACTATATTTACACCTCTATCATTATTCTTATTGTCCATTTCGATAAGTGCGGGAGGCCTGTAGCAATATCACCTATGCAGGTTTCGAACATTAATATTTTTACTTACAAATGCTAATTACCGTTTACATCATAACCAATTATATCCGCTCTTTCAAAACAACACCATAAATCACGCTGTTATATTTTATAAGATTCCACAAAAAGGGGAAAGACACTCAAACAAAGGAAATTTACTTGCAGAAATTTAGTAATTTTGAACTAATTATAAAAATTTTTCGACAAAGTTCTACTTTCTTTGATAACTGTGGATAACTTTATGCACATATTCCAATGTGGTTCTTATACTTTTTCCCTTTTTATAAACAAAATAATCACAGGTTATCCACTGCTATCTGTGGATAACAGAACAGTTGTTCCAATCGTTTTATTTTGCTAGAGTAGGGGTACAACATAAAATCCTACATTATATGTATATAAATAAAGATTTAGAACAGTCTATTTCTTTTTTCTGGAGGTGTGACAGGCATGCGCAAACTGTCAGATGAATTACTAATCGAATCCTATCATAAGGCAAGGGAACTCCAGCTTAGCAAAGACTTCATCCGTTTAATTGAAACAGAAATCCATCGGCGCTCACTATCAAACAGAATAAAAGTTTCTTCTTAAAAAGTACAAGCCCTGAAAGGGCTTGTTTTTTTATAAAAGATTTCCAATGAGCTGCCCTACTTTTATGTGAGCTGGCGCCTTTACGGAAGGATTCAGCTCAAATCTTCCTTTCTCAAAAAGAAGGATAACAGTCGATCCAAATGAGAAATAAGCCATTTCCTTGCCCTTTTCCAACTGGTCTTCCTCATGAATCAGTTCAATTGAATTTACAAACATGGCCCCTACTTTAACGATTGCAATCGTGGCTGTTCCATTCATTACCTCAGTGATGCTGCGGTAATTCTTTGAAAGAGTATCCCTGCCGTATTTTAATCCCCATTTATTCACCGGATAGGATTTTGAACCGAGAACCCATTGGTCAACAACCTTGCCGGTAACAGGACTGTGGATACGATGATAGTGGCTCGGACTTAAATAAAAAATCATATAAGTGCCACCAGTGTATTTTTCAGCTTTCTTCTCACCAAGCATTTCCGAAATGGAATAATCTTTGCCTTTAACCGTAATGATGCGTGTGGACTGAATGCTCCCTATATCTTCAATAACAGCATCGACTGGGCTGACTGCCGAATCCGGACTTTCATCTGGAATCCGTAATCCATCTTTTAATCTCCTGATGAAAAACTCATGAAGAGAGCGGTAGTCCTTTCTTGCTCTTTCCATCTCACTCTCATTTATATTATAAACCCTTGAAAATGAAGGAATGGCCCACCTGCTCCATTTTGATCGTGCAAATCTCTGCAGCAACGAGGATGTCCATCTTCTATTTGTAAGCTCGATCATCAAGCGATATAAAGATTTAATCAATCGGCAAGCCCCCTAAAAGAAATATGTTATTTACGAACAGGCATAAAAAGCATAGAATAAAATATTATTATATAACAAATTAATCTAAGTTTGCCATAAACTACTCCAGCATTGCTATACTTTTTAGCATAATTTTGAGCCAATAGCTATTCCCTCAAATAACAAGGAGTGTATTGAATGTTTTTATCTGATGTTCTTGATTTAACCATCAAGAAACTAAAGACACAGACAGCCAATGTATTGACGCTTGCCAACCTGTCTTTAGGAGGCTTAGCCATATTATTTGCTATTAATGGGAACTTGAATCTAACTGCGCTCCTGATCTTTGTGGCTGCCCTTGCTGACCGCTTTGATGGCATGGCAGCCCGAAAGCTGAACATTGTGTCGGATATGGGTAAGCAGCTTGATTCGATGAGTGATATAATCTCCTTTGGAGTTGCTCCCTCCCTTTTACTGTACCAGGGAATTTTGGCCGGTTTTGGAGCTCCGGGATCCTTTATCGCCATCCTTTATATCGGTTGCGGAGCAGTCCGTCTTGCACGTTTTAATATATCGGAACAAAACGGCTACTTTACCGGTCTTCCCATTACAGCCGCGGGCTGCCTTGCAACGTTAAGTTTCCTCGCAATTCCATACTTGCCCGAACCTCTTTTCCTGTTTATTATGCTGACTCTTTCATTTCTCATGATAAGCCCTTTTAAGCTAAAGAAAATGTAATAAAGCCGCACTCAAATGAGTCCGGCCTTTATATTTTTCTTTTGTTACTTCTTTTCTGTTAATGCCAGAAATTCTTCTACATCATCAATGCATAGCTGTACGGCACTTTTCCAAAATTCCGGTTTTGTTAAGTCGGCCTTTAGATGTTTCATCGCTAAATCTTCGACCGTCATGGAAGCTGTATCTTTTAACAATGCAATATATTTTTCCTCGTACCCCTTTCCTTCTTCAATAGCCTGTGCGTAAATTCCAAGCGAGAATAGGTAGCCGAAGGTGTAAGGAAAATTATAAAATGGTACGCCTGTAATGTAAAAATGAAGCTTTGATGCCCAGAAGGAAGGATGATATTCATCCAATGCATTTCCGTAAGCTTCTTTTTGAGCTTCAGCCATTAATTCATTCAATCGTTCTGCACTCACATTTCCCTTTTTTCTTTCCGCATAAAAACGGGACTCAAATAAAAAGCGTGCATGAATGTTCATTAGGAGGGCTACCGATCTTTGAACCTTTTCTTCAAGAAGCGCCAATTTTTCCTCTTCAGTCTTTGCATTTTTAACTGATGCATCAGCAACAATCATTTCAGCAAAAGTAGATGCTGTTTCGGCAACATTCATAGCGTAGCTGCGATTCAATAAATGAAGCTCCTTCATCGCATAAGTGTGGAATCCATGTCCAAGCTCATGTGCCAAAGTAGAGATATTGGAGGGAGTTCCGGAGTAAGTCATAAAGATTCTCGATTGGCTGCTTTCAGGGAAATACGTATGGAAACCGCCTGGAGATTTTCCGGGTCGATCCTCTGCTTCAATCCATTTATCTTCAAATGCTTTTTCGGAAAACGCCGACATTTCCTCTCCAAATTGAGAAAACTGTTCAAGGATAAACCTTGCACCTTCCTGGTATGAGACTTTCATTTCTGTCTTGCTAAGCGGTGCATCCAGGTCATACCAGCTTAATTTATCAATGCCCAATAACTCTGCCTTTCTTTCTATATATCTCACAAGAGGTGCTTTATTTTTAGAGATGACCTCCCACATTGTATCCAATGTTTCTTTTTTCATCCTATTCAAGCTAAGAGGTTCTTTCAGAAAATCCTCCCAGCCTCTTAATTTATATACATTTAGTCTAAAGCCAGCTAAGTGATTCAATGTCTTGGATAGATAATCTGCCTGGCCGCTCCAGGCTTTTTCCCATTTATCAAAGACTTGCTTTCGAAGGCTTCTATCCGGACTGGAAAATTTATTCGCAGCCTGGCCGACTGAAAGCTGCTTTTCCTCTCCATCTTCACGGACTGAAATTTTAATATTTCCCACTATTACATCATACATTTGACCCCAGCCATGATAACCATCAATTGCGAGAGCATTAATCACTGACTCTTCCTCTTGAGATCGTTTTTCGGCTGCACGTTCCCGCCGTTCTGTAAGCACAAAAGCAAGTTCGCTCAGACTTTCGTCTTTCAGAATGTTCTTCCATCCGGCCTCATCAAAACTGGCAAGCAACTGATCAAAAACCGTTAAAGCTGTTTGAAATTCCGCACTTAGCTCAGTCGTTGATCCCCTAAGAGCTTTTGCTTTCCTGTCTTCTGTATTTTGAGCCTGCAGGCAGTTCACAAAAGCTCCTGCCTGGCGGAGCTTTTTAGCTGTTTGCTGGAATAGATCAATCATTGCATTTATATCTTTTGCATCTGCAGCTGAATTGGAAGTCTGCCATTTATGTACCTGATTATAAAATGATTGGATATGTTCTCTTGTAGTTTGCAAATGCTGTTCGAATTCCTTTGAATCACTTCCGCCTTTAAAAAAGGTATCCAAATCCCAAACTGTAGAATAGGCTGTTGCAGTCATCCTTTTCCCCCTATTAAAATATTTCGTATACGGAAATATTATAAATTAATTTTTCCGAAATTTCTATAAAAATGACTGAATAGTATATTTTTCAAGGACTGGTTAATTTGGCAGTTAATATACACCCAGCCTACAAAATACAAAAGGGGAGAGCATTTTAATAGAAAGAAAAGGCCCATACCTGCCTGGTATGAGCTTGATCTCTATCGTGCTATTTAAAATAGCCCCCATAATACACAAATCCTCCAAATACAAGCAGCAGGATAAGCAGTGCAACTACCAGAGCCAGCCAGAAGCCTCCGCCTCCATAATATAGATAAGGCGGTACTGGATAACCGTAATAACCATAAGTCATTATGCTTCTATCTCCCTTCACTTTCTATTATTAGAATATGTGTACACCGCGGGCTGGGTTTAGGCAATTACAACAGAAATCCTCCTTTAGGCAATCAAATTATTAATAATATTTTCATGAGCAACGCCAATAAACTCATCATATGATAATAGCAGAAGAAAAACTAAGGGAGGAGTGTTAAATGAAGATCATATCTATCTGCAAAAAATGCAAAGGATCCGGCAATATTCCCGCTTGCAAAATTTTAAAGAAAACTTGCCCTGTCTGTAAAGGAACAGGAAAAACGACCAAGTTCATTTCGGATATAAAAAAAGAAAAGCGGCAAAATATCTCACTTATTCCAAATTGAAACGCATAAAAAAATATGAATCTTTAAAGAACCCTTACATGAGGCAAGGGTTTTTTATTTTTTCTCTAAATACTATATAATGACAGCGGTAAGAATAAACAGACTAAGATAAACAGGAGGAAAAAAATGAAACAGTGCAGGAATGGGGTTCTGCTTTCAATATTTTTGTCTATATTACTTGCAGCAGGCTGTTCTTCAGAAGAGCAAAAAAAACAAAGCCAGTCGGAGGAACCTTCCAATAAGACAGCGGAAGAAACACCCTATGAAATCAAAAAGGCCTCAGAACAGCAGATTGAGCATATTCAGGGCATAGGATATCCTGGAAACGATACTGGCCTTTATCTTTCTTCAAGTGATGGCCTAAAACTTTTTAAAGATGGCACATGGTTTGAAACAACCACAGATAACCATGATTACATGGGTTTCCAAGCACTCATAGACGGCTATATTGCCAGTGGCCATCCAAATAAAAACGCCAATCTAAAAAACCCGCTTGGTATTGTAAAAAGTACTTCTAAAGGGGAATCATTTGAAGAACTAGCTTTTTATGGCGAAATCGCCACTCCTTTTTTATCAGCAGGCTACAATACCGGTATGATTTATATGATCAGCCAGCAAGAAACACCTAATCTCGATGCCGGAGTATACCGTTCAAAGGATGATGGGCAAACGTGGGACCCAGTTCAGCTAAAAGGACTGGAGGCTGACACGCTGGGGATGATCGCTGCACATCCTGATGATGCCAATCTCATGGCTATGTCCACCAGAAGTGGAATCTTTCTATCAATGGACAAAGGAGAAACAATAAAATTAGTATCTGAACCAGTCATGGCCACAGCTTTGGCCTTCTCGTCAGACAGCTTATACTATGCTTTTGCAGGGCAGGATAAGGTATTAATGAATAGGCTTAATCTCAAAACCATGGAAGCACCTCCGGTTGAAATCCCGTACCTTAGCTATGACAACCCGATTACATACATAGCAGCTGATTATAAAAACAGCGGAAGAATTTCTTTTTCAACCTATTTAAAAGATTTATATGAATCTGCTGATGGTGGCGAAAACTGGGACCTTTTATTAAAAAATGGCTGGATAAAGTAAGCTTCAATCAAACAGGATGTGGTGTTCTTAGTTTTTGTACTATTTTTCTAGCCCTTTACATTAAAAGCTTGATTGGGCAATTAGATTCCTTTGATTCTGCTGTGTCTTGAAGAGGGAATCATACTAACCGTTAGACTGCGATAAAATAATTAAAGGGCAGCTGAGCTGCCCTCTAATTATTTTTTCTCTTTTCTTTTTCTGCCCGATAAAATTCATGGAACATTTTCATAAGGGCCCTCTTCTCGATGCGGGAAACGTAACTCCTCGAGATACCGAGCTCCTTTGCAATCTCCCTCTGGGTTTTTTCTTTTTGCAGATCGAGCCCAAATCTGCCTACAATAACCTCTTTTTCTCTGTCATCCAAAACATCAATATATTCCTTAACTTTTTCAAGCTCCATATTCAGCTGAATTGTATTAATGACATCCTCTGACTCTGATTTTAATACATCAATGAGTGATATTTCATTTCCTTCTTTATCCTGCCCAATGGGGTCGTGCAGCGATACATCCTTTTTTGTCTTTTTTAAAGCCCGCAAATGCATAAGTATTTCATTTTCAATACACCTCGCTGCATAAGTGGCTAGCTTTGTTCCTTTCCCTTCCGAGTAGCTTTCAATGGCTTTGATGAGGCCGATAGTCCCTATTGATATAAGATCTTCCGAATCTTCACCCGTATTTTCAAATTTTTTAACAATATGGGCAACCAGCCTGAGGTTATGTTCAATAAGCATATTACGGGCATGAGCATCTCCTGAAGCCATCAATCGCAGGTACTTTTTTTCATCTGCAGGTGACAGCGGTTGAGGAAATGCATTATTTTTCACATACGAAACAAGAAATACAATTTCCTTAACCAAAAACCCGAGTGCAGTTAATATTCCTGACATTTTTTCCACCCCCGCTTTTAATGCGTACCTTAAAAAGCCTATAACTAATTCCTATGTAAGCATGAAGTTGTTTTTGTCTGTCCCATGCATTTTAATTTCATGGAAAAATAAGCAAAAAATGCAGTGTATTTAATTATTTCTTAAATCTAGGCTCTTATAGAAAGTCTATCATCATGAATTTAACAATTGCCTTTTTTTCCACAAACTTTTTATAATAGGCAGATTGCATGTACAATGTCCTGCCATTTACATATGGCGCACTATTATCCAGCCAATATCTTAAGCCTCCTTATTATCAAGGAACATTGAAGGCGTTTTTTGACCTGTATTACTTTTCCTTTACTCCTCTCGAGTTTTCTTTTTTTTATTAGACAACCAGTTCCGCCATTCGTTAAAATAAAAGGACAAACTTAGAAAGAGGGAAACGAATTGTGAACCCGCGTATTATTCTGGCATTTGTTTTTTTCATTGTTTTATTGGACAGTCTTGCCAAGTTCATTTTTGAAGGCTTTTCTTTTAAAACTTTACTATTATTGCTTGCAACATCAGCTATTGTTCTATTTCTTTGGCTGTATCCATCAAAAAAGGACTGACTTCTATTCCGAGTCAGTCCTTTTGCGAATCTATTTTAATCTAATATTGCTGCCTACTCCGTTACACTTACCTCTGCGGAAATGATGCAGCCAATTGCTCCGCATACAACCAATCCCAACACAATCCAGAACATCTTCCACACCCCTTTAGATAATCCTTGTTTCCTTTAATCTAACATGATTTTGTCTTCATAAAAGCAGGTGTTTGTGAATATTCTGTTAATCCCGACAGAATGGGTTACCTCCTTCTTTTCCTTAAGCCCAAAGTTAAAAGCAAAATATGAAGAGACATATTTGTTTACCTCCCAACAGATTTGTTAGGTGGAATCTTTCTCCACCCAGAAAATTGTCTGACGTCCTTGAATAAGAAAAATCATTTTCCTAACCACCTTTCTAATTTGTTTTTCCACTAAGATTAAAATGGGCGATACATTGAGAATTGACGATCACGATTTTGATCCTGGATTTTTTGGACCATTTGCTGCTGTAAAATATCTTCTGCTGTTAACTGGCGTTTTTTAATCGTTACGGTTAAAAATAATATATTTAAGGTCATGAGATTTTCCACCTCCTTCTTCATATCCGGCCTTTAGGCACAAAAAAGCCGCAAAGAGACATACTCCCTGCAGCTAGAACCATAAAGGCATAAAAAAGCCGCAGAGCACGAATCTCCCTGCGGCATGGATAGGTAATGTCAATAAATTAAGCGAGCCATTCCATTATAGGTCGAATTCGTCATATCATTATTTTGCTTTGCATTTGATACAATTTCTTTTAACATCATGTCATTCGACCTCCTTGTTAGAATTTTTCACTTACATTGGTAATTATATCCACATTTATCTAGTTTGTAAACCTTTTTTTGTTAAATCTTTACTTTTTTCAACATTAAAAAAACGCCCAAAATTCGGGCGTTGAAAGTTTATTATTTTTTCATCAAAAATTCCTGGCCTTCATCTGTTTCATTCAGTTTTGTGCGGCAATGTTTGGAAAGCACAAAGAAATAAATAGAACCGATCAGGAATACGGAAGATGATCCAGCCATTATATATAATTCAGACATTGTATTTGCAGTATCCGGAATGATTAAACCCATGTAAAAAAATGAGCCGACAGCAAGCATAGCAATAGCAAACCGCTTGAAGTCCACCATTTTCTCAAATAAACGTTTTGCTTCATTTTTCATTTTTTATCACCTTCTAAGATCGGTCTTTTTGAAAGACTATAGTCCTACTTTAACATAGAAAGAGGCTTAAAAGGTGTTGTAAATATTGTAAGCATAAGAAGGTAATTCAAAAGGCAAAGTCAGCCTTCATTCATGACCGATTTTGCCTCTTATTATTAAATTGTTTACTTGGCTACTTTCGTTAATGGCTTCCACCATTTTTATAACCAAAGTGGCTGAATGGAGTGCTGCTTTTTCCAGAAATTGCTCAAACGAAATATCAGACTCTTTTCCAGCAATATCAGAAAGTGAGCGAATGACTACAAAAGGAGTATCAAATTGATATGAAACCTGTGCAATGGCTGCCGCTTCCATTTCTACTGCCTGCAAGTCTGTAAATTTATCCCGGATATAATCTACTCTTGCTGGATCGTTCATGAAGGAATCACCTGTTGCGATTAACCCTCTGACAACCTGGATATCCCCACTTTCTTTAGCACATGCTTCAGCAATTTGTACAAGTCTCCTATCTGCTTCAAATGCTGCCGGTAATTGAGGTACTTGCCCGTATTCATAGCCAAATGCTGTTACATCAACATCATGATGCCTAACCTCGTTCGAAATAATAACATCCCCCACATTTAAATCAGGGTGAAAGCCGCCAGCCGATCCAGTATTAATGACATAATCAGGTTTAAAGCGTTCCAAAAGAATTGCAGTTGACATAGCAGCATTTACTTTGCCAATGCCTGAACGAAGCAGGACAACTTCCGCTCCATTCATCTGCCCTGTTGTGTACTCGCATCCTGCAATCGTTTCCTGGCCTTTCTCTTCTATTTTGTCTCTGAGTAAAGTAACTTCCTCTTCCATTGCTCCAATAATCGCTATCTTCATCATAAAACCTCTTTCATTTTTTTTAAAATACTAATATTGCCATTGATAACGAAACTGACTTAAACTTAATCAATTGCTGATTCTTAAAATATGATGCTGCCTGCTTTGTATGTAAGCGGTCAGGGATTTCTATCCTGCCGCAAATTCAATTCTACCATCACCGCTGGGATCTTTACCATAATTCAAAATTCTATTATATATCAGCTTCCCATAAAATTCAGCAGCTTATGCTCAATTGAAATTAATATAGAAATTTGCCAGAATGACGTGACAGAACTAAAATATATGATAGAAATTGTTTGGCTAAGCTTAAGAAAGGATGACGAAGTCTATGAACTTTCAGTTTGAATTAATGGAAGATAAAGTTGAGTTTTATGAGGCCCCAACTTTAAAGGAGCTTGAAAAAAAAATAAATACCCAAATCGAACATAATAAAGCAATTCTGCTTTCTGTCCACCATGTTTCCCATCAAATGCAACTCGACGAAAGCGGCAGACCCTATTATTCTGCTGTTGTTCATTTTAAGGCAAAAAAATAAGGACGCTTGGCGTCCTTTATTATAAAATATTAGATTTTATATCCTTTTGAACTTTGATAACAGTCTAGCTCTAGACGCCCTGCGCTTATCTTAATTTATTTCATTTAATACCTCTACCTTTACTGGCTTCCAGCCCTGGCTATCGACCCAGTCAATATAGACTCGGTATTTCTCGCTTTGGTCTTTGGTTGAAATGGTTCCTACCGATTTATTCTGACCATTATTGCCCAGAAACCATACTGTCATATTGCCTTGGTCAACTCCAGTTGCATACGATATTGCCTGGAGCATTTCCTGCCAATCCACAGCATTCTGATCATAAACAGCCGTGTGCTCGCCCGTTTGAGAGGTGCCAACCGGTTTCCATGCTGGGTTTTCAATCGTTTTTTCTACATCCGGAGAACTTCCGCCTTCGGTTACGACTTTTTCATTTTCATCTTCTGATTCTTCCTCAGCCGCTTGCTCTTCGCTCTCATTCTCTGCCTCTTTTTGATCCTTTTCTACATCTTCATTATTTTTTTTGTCTTTTTCAGCATCACTCGTTTGCCCGTCTTCTTTATTATCGTCTTCTCTCACTTCATTTTCTGATGCAGTTTGCTCCTCAGCCTGCAGATCGTCATCATTGTTCCCGCCGAAGAAGATTTTTGCAGATACAACGATTATTAATAAAATCACTAGAGCAATTAAACTATTCAAAACGATATTCGTTTTTTTTCTTTTTTCACGTTTGCCCAAACGGGACTCTCTGGATTCATTCCCTTTCAAGGCTTTCTCCTCCCCAACTTAAATTAGGATTATTTTACAATAGCTCTTTTCACTAGCCTCTTTTATCATAAATGTCATTTTGTAATATAACTATGCCCGTTAATTTCCGCTCCTGGCACGTAGCGAACCGCGGGGAGGAACGGGAGCCTCCCGCTCCCTCTCCTCGAGAGGGCATTGAATTCCATCCTTAAATAAACACCTCACGAAGGAAATGCGATAGCACTTTCGAGGATCAAATGCCCTTCGCTCAATCTAAGAAGCGCTTAAAAAAACCAAAAAAACGCTTTTATAGCCCCAGCAGAATTTCCGGCTGAGAACATTCTAACATGACCGGTGGCTATCTTAAAAGAAATAACCTTTATAGTCCACTTATCATTATAGGGGACGCCTTTGTTCCCCGAAAGTTATAATATATCATAATAGGATTCTAGTCAGTAGAGCCAAAGGGCGGAGTTTCCTCTGTATGATTATAGTTGTATATCCCTTTCACCATATCGGCAAAAAGCGGATTTACTCCTCCTGTATCCTCTGTTACGCCCAGATTTACCGTTACAAGAGCATACTTGGGATTTTTGTAAGGAAAATAACCTGCAAACCATTTATTATGGAGCTGCTTGCCGTCTACAATCCGTCCTGTTTCAGCAGTACCTGATTTGCCGGCAACCTCATATGGAAGCTCCTTAAACCATCTGCCGGTGCCATCTTCATTGATTACTACCTCTCTGAGAAGTCTTTGAAGCTTCATGGCTGTATAGGGTGCCATCACATCCCCTTCCAACTTTTGTTCCTTAAACTCCAAAAGAGAGGTACTGTTCTTATATTCAATTTCAGAAGCAACCCGGACCATTTCCTTTCGACCTCCTCTTGCGATGGTGGCCATCATATTAGCAATTGCAAGCGGTGTTGCCCTTGATTCATGCTGACCGATTCCTGTCAAGGCAACAAAGTTGCTGTCCTTCTTAGCCTCATCAGTTAGAAATACTCTGCCTTGCTCCTCGTCCTGAAGCTGTTTGAAATCATTGAAGTGATAGATATTCCCTTTCCAGGTAACTGGACCAATTAAGGATAGTTTCTGGGCATATTCCTCCAGAAGTTCGGGATTGATATCCTTTAATTCTTTTGCTACTGTAGCAAATGTATTATTACAGCTTCTGGCAAAGCTCTCGTTGAAATTAAGCATTCCATGCTGATAATTTGTGTCAAGTTGTCCATTGATTTTTTTACTGCAATCAAATTGTCTGGCCGGATCATCCAATCCATGGTCAATAGCAGCTGCAGCAACGACAGTTTTAAAAACCGATCCCATAATTTGCTGTTTTATCATATGGTTGGCTGTCCCGCCATTTTCATTATCAAATGGATCTTCTTTATTAATGGACGGACGCGATACCATTGCTAATACCGAGTTTGTATCGATATCAAGGAGAACAATGCCCCCTCTTTTAATTCCATGCTGATCAGCTAAATTTTCAGCCATCATTTGCACATCATAATCCAAGGTTGTTTTAATATTAACTGGATAGAATGGGTTAGCAGGTTCCACATACTTTACATTAATGCCAAACAACGGCCCTCCAATAGCATCCACATGATAGACAAGCTTGGATGCACCTTCCGGAAGCAAAAACTCATCAAAGCTTCTCTCCATGCCGGTTAGGCCCACCATAGTGCTTATAGATAGCTCTTTTTCAGGATATCGGTCTTTCAAAAGGTTTTGATTTTGACCAGTAATTCCTATTAATTGTGCAGCTGGATTTTCTAAAAGATTATACTTCTTCTTAACAGCAAAAACACCTGGAATCTTCAATGCATTGATATCCTCCATCTGTTCCTCTGTCAGCTGGAGAGGTGCTGGTTTACCAAAAGCAAAAGGCTCCTTTGCATTTTCCACTGAATATTTTAGAGAATACTCGGATGCCCCTGTTATTTCTGAAATCTGTTTCACATTCCATTCCATTTTAGCCAGAAAGGGAAATAAAATAAGAACAGGTATATTCTCATGAGTCAGCGGATTGCCGTTTCGATCCAAAAAATTCCCCCTGCCCGTATCGATCACCATTTCCTGAGATCTCTGGCTGACACTTGCTTCAAGCAGATTAATTTCTCTGTCTGTGAAATGTTCCGTTGATATCAGCTGCAGCTGAATCAGCCTTCCCAATAATAAACATAAACCCATAAAACTAATAATAAGCCAGCCAGCTGCTCTTTTCCTCCACATAAAAAACACCTCGTCAAAAGTCTTGACGAGGTTTTCTTATTTCAAACCACTTTCAATTAACTTATTTAATAGAAATAATACGAACGTTCATTTCTCCGCCAGGAGTTTGAACAGTTACCTCATCTCCAACCGTACGGCCAATCAGGCTTTTTGCAATAGGAGAATCATTGGAGATTTTTCCTTCAAAAGGATCTGCCTCTGCACTTCCTACAATTGTGTATGTTTCTTCATCACCTTCAGGAAGTTCAACAAAAGTTACTGAGCGGCCGAGGGCTACAATATCGCCAGCCATTGCTTCTTCCTGTATAATTTTCGCGTTGCGGATCATATTTTCTAGTGTTGTAATACGGCCTTCTACAAATGCCTGCTCTTCTTTTGCAGAATCATACTCGGAGTTTTCGGATAAATCTCCAAAGCTTCTTGCGATTTTTATACGCTCCACCACTTCTTTACGCTTAACCGATTTTAAATATTCTAACTCCTGCTCAAGCTTTTCTTTACCTGCTTGTGTCATTGGGAAAACTTTTTCTGTAGCCAAAACCTTCACTCCTTCGAATTACACATTCTTTACAGTATGTGTTCTATAAAAGTATGTACTTCTTTATATCAATTTTTAGGAAAATGAATAGGAGCGCGTCCTCTTTAAAGGGCGCGCATTTTATCATTTTTTAGCTTTATTAAGCTGCCTGCAGATTGCTGCTCCAATCAAACAGGATGCGATGAAAAGCAGAAGCTTAAAGCAGCCTGGGTTTTAAAAAATAATGAATCCTATTGCACATTTTCTATGCTATTGTTTCATAAAAATAACTTTTGTTCAAGAATTGTTTGAATTTTTGTGACCATTAAATCGATGGCAACGTAGTTATGCCCGCCTTCCGGAATAATGATATCTGCGTATCTTTTGGTTGGCTCAATAAATTGATTATGCATTGGACGGACAACATTTACATATTGTTCAATCACTGAATCCATGGTACGTCCGCGCTCTTTTATATCCCTAAATAATCGTCGGATGATCCGCAGGTCTGCATCCGTATCTACATACAATTTCATATCCATCAGATTACGGAGCCTTTCATCCTCAAGTATCAGAATACCTTCTAAGATGATTACATCCTTTGGTTTGACTTCAATTATGTCTTCAGACCTTGTATGCATGGCATAATCATAAACAGGCTTGTTAATCGGTTCATAACGAAGCAGACTTTCAATATGCTTAATGAGCAAGTCGTTATCAAATGCAAGCGGATGATCATAATTCGTCTTCAACCTCTCTTCAAAAGGCAAGTGCGTCTGATCTTTATAATAATAATCCTGTTCAATCATAAGAATTGAATGCCCTTCGAAACGGTCATAAATCGCTTTTGTTACGCTTGTTTTTCCAGAGCCGGAACCGCCGGCTACCCCAATTACAACGGGTTTGCGCTTCATTCGGTTAGAGCTCCTTTCGCATCATGTTGTTAGGGTATACCGGACTTTCAACCTTAAATTGAACAATTTGAAGCGGATGGCGTGCTGCATCCAGCTCATTTCCTTTTTCATCCCAAATTTTATCGATGACTTGTGTGAAGTTTTCAATTTCAGGACCGAAAAATTCAACTTCCTGCCCAGGCTTAAAGTTATTTCGCTGCTGCATCGTAACAATCTGTGACTCATGATTGTAATCAAGAACTAAGCCAACGAAATCAAAATTCGTCTTTTTGCTATGATTTCCAAACATTTGCTCTTTATACCCCGGAACCCCTTCAAAGAAAGCAGTCGCTGTTTCGCGATTAGCACATTTGTCCAGCTCTTCTAGCCATTCCTGCTTAATTTTAAAGTTTTCAGGGTCAGCGCAATAAGCGTCAATTACTTTTCGATATACACTTACTACTGTAGCTATATAATGGATGGATTTCATGCGTCCTTCTATTTTTAAACTGTCAATTCCCAACTCAATCATGCGCGGAATCGATTCGATTAACTTCAAATCTTTAGGGCTCATGGCAAAAGGAGCATCTCCTTCCCCATATAATGGAATCTCTTGTTCGCCCTCAAGCTGATACAGGTCATAATCCCATCGGCATGACTGGCAGCATCCGCCGCGGTTAGAGTCACGGGCTGTCATGTGATTGCTCAGCGTACACCGTCCGGAATAAGCAATACACATCGCACCGTGGATAAAGGTTTCAATTTCAATATCAACCTTTTCCTTCATCTCCTTAATTTCTTCTGCACTTGTTTCACGTGCAAGAACGACACGCTCCAGCCCTTCTTCCTTCCAGAACTGAACAGCCTTCCAGTTGGATAAAGATTGCTGTGTGCTTAAATGCACTTCAATTTCAGGTGCCACACGGCGGCACGTTTCAATAATAAGCGGATCTGCAACTATAATCCCTGCAACCCCTGCGTCCTTAAGACCAAGAAGGTAGTCTTCGAGACCATCAATATTTTCATTATGCGCGAAAATATTTGTTGTAACATAAATTTTCGCCCCATATTTTTTAGCGAATTCAACGCCTTCTTTCATTTCTTCAAAAGTGAAATTGCCTGCGTTTGAACGCAGCCCGTATTCCTGTCCGCCGATAAATACTGCGTCAGCTCCATAATGGACGGCAATTTTCAGCTTTTCTAGATTTCCTGCCGGAGCAAGCAATTCAGGCTTCTTCACAATAACCCTTTTGCCATTGACAATTTCGGAAATAGTATCTTTTACCGCTGTCATTATAGCTGCCTCCTTTTTCTAATCATTTAATTTTGATATACCGCAGACTAAGAAGCGCTGATTAGTATACCGTTTCTTTGAAGAAGAATCCTGTATCAAGCGGACGGTTGGACGGCTGAATCTTCTCTATTTCAGCTAAGAGATCAACTTTGATTTCATCATATTGATCCGGATCTTCAGCAAATGCATCGATTGCTTTCCTATAAATTTTAGTAACCTCAATGATATATTCCGGGCTTTTTAAGACTCCCTCTATTTTAAATGAATCAACTCCGGCTTCCATCATCTCCTGCAGTTCATCAATAATGCAGATATCATTTGGGCTCATAATATGAGTTCCATTTTCATCTTCAAAAATCGGATATTTATTTTCACGTTCTTTATCATGAAGGAACATATTTTTTTCCTGTTTGCGATTCTCGACTTCCATTGCCTTGCCCTGGTATTCATAGTAATTTCCAAGCAGAGAACGCTTTGATTGGAACATCGCTGTCATTCCATGCACCTGCACTTCAATTTCAACCTCAGCATTTTCTTTTATTTCAATTATGGCATCCATATTGATCTCTCGTGCAAGAACTGCACGGGCAGCTCCCTTTCTGCCCCAGTAATTGCATGTATACCAGTTTGTTGCCGTTGTTTCTGTATTCCAATGCAGCTTCATGTCAGGTGCTGCTTGACGTGCGGCCATTAAGACGGCCGGATCTCCAAAGATGATTGCATCTGCATTGATCCCTTTTAAAAAACGGATATAACCCTCAAGCTCCGGCACTTTATCATTATGGAAAAGCGCATTCATGGCCACATACACTTTTTTTCCTTGCTCATGAGCGATTTCCACTGCTTTTTTAACATCTTCTCTTGAGAACTCTCCGGCAAGCCTTAAGCCGTATCTTTGTTCACCAACAACAAGCGCATCGGCACCAGCTGACATTAGTGGAATCAAATCTTCAACCCTCTTTGGTGTCACTAGTAGTTCAGGTTTTTTCATCACTTTCACCTCTTTTTACTAATTGCCACTCCATCCCCTACGGGCACAATAACTGTGTAGTACTCAGAATGACTCATTAACCATTTATTATAACCATCAATCTTTTTAACCAGATTCCGAATACGCTTGTTCTCAATTTCAGACTCACAAACAAGTCCTTTAAAAAGAACATTATCTGTAATAATCATTCCGTCATCAGAAAGAAAACGTGAATACATTTCAAAGAAACGCTGATATTGGCCTTTTGCCGCATCGATAAAAATGGCGTCATACGGGCCATGGTGCATAGCGTCCTCCTCTGTTTCAAGAGCATCTCCCTTTATAATCAGAATTTGCTCATTCTTTCCGGCTTCCTTAATATTTTGCTCGGCAAGCTGATAACGCTCAGCATCTCGTTCAATCGTTACAATTTTTGCATCAGGTATTGCATAGGCCATCCTTAGTGCTGAATAACCAATTGCTGTACCGACCTCCAAAATCGTTTCAGGATTTTGTATACGCAAAAGCTGAAGCATCGCCTCTATTCCTGCAAGCTCCATAATGGGTACGTTATGATCTTTGGCGTAGGTCTCCATTTTTTTAAACAGGTCCGGTCTTTCCGGAATTATTTCCTCTATATATGCATGCAGCCTATCATTCTTCAAGCTGGCATCACCTCAAGTCTGTTATGGATATAATTTATAGTTAAGGAAGTCGCCTCCGCTTTTCTTTTTAAACATGAAAAAATAGCGTTCACAGATAGGATGTGAAAATGCGCAGTGCTGCATTCTGGCGGCAAGGCCGTTCTCCATGCTTGTCCGTGATATACGCTATCGCAAAGCTCTATTAAAACACCTGATCTATTTTACCATAATAAAAAGGGGAATGCTATATTTTCGAGCGTTCCCCTTTTTTTGGCATCTTAATTGTTCGTAATATGCTGTGCTTTTTTTTGATTATGCTCATCCAATGTCTTTGAAAACAATACATCTCCTGTGGATGTAGCAAGGAAGTATAGGTAGTCGGTTTCAGCAGGAAGCAATGAAGCTTCAATTGATGATACACCTGCATTCGCAATTGGTCCAGGTGTCAGGCCTGGATACTTATAGGTGTTGTACGGAGAATCGACTTCCAAATCCTTATATAGAACCCTTGCTTTATGTTCCCCTTTTGCATAAAGGACTGTTGGATCCGTCTGAAGCGGCATGCCCGTTTCAATCCGGTTGTAAAACACACTTGCAATCTGATCGCGGTCCACTTTTTCTGTTGCTTCTTCCTCAATCAGCGACGCCATGGTCAATAGTTTATGAGGTGTGAATTCCTTCTGTTCCATATCTCCCCGGTATTTATCAATGACAGATTTTGTTTTATCAAGCATAACTTTCACCACTTCTTCTACTGTCACATCTTCTTTATAAAATGGATAAGTTGCAGGAAATAAATATCCTTCCAAAGGATATTTGATATTTTCAGCTAAGATTTCTTCTGTTAGCACATTAGGATATTCCGCCATTAAGGATTTAATAAAAGCCTTGTCATTCAGTTTCTCAAAAACCTCTTCCGGCTGTTTATTAATTTTTTCACCAATGATACCAGCAATCTGCTCAAGCTGCTTCCCTTCTGGAATAGTAATTTTAAAGACCAGCTCTTCCATCACTTTCCCCGTTTTTAAGCTATCCAGTATTTCAGGCATCGTCATGGAAGGCTTCAATTCATATTCACCAGCCATAAATCCGGCTTCATTTTTGAACTTTACATAATATTTAAAGACTCGTGCATCTTTTATGATTCCATGTTCTTCTAGAATATTAGCGATACCGGTTACAGAGGAACCGATAGGAATTTCTACTTTCTTTGATTGGCCACTGTCTGGATCAGCCGGCTTCAAAGCTGAATTAATATAAAAATAACCTCCGCCAAGCACCGCAACAGCTGATATAAATAAAATAATGGCTACAATTAAAACAATTTTACGCACAACTTTCGCTTCGCTTTGCCGTTCGATCATTTTTTCCCGGATAACTTCCTTCTTTCCCTTTTTCCCTTCTGTCGACATCACAAATCCCCTCCGATCCCATAGACGTTGGCTCTATCATGCAAAGACAGGATTTATCCATATCTCTGGTTTAAAAATTCAAGTGAAAACTGCCGGTATGCTTGCCAACAGGCCTAAGAAAAACTATATAGTCTCTTTGTTCTTCTATACATCTCGGATTATTATACTATATTTTCTTTTTGAAGTCGCAGGATATAACAAAAAACCATAGGATCCGCCAATTATTTCCACTAAATTTGCTGAAATTTGCTGATAAAGTATTTTTTAACTGTAAGAAAAAGGATCTCTCTTCCCCGTAAGAGAAGAATCTTTTAGCCAAAATAAAAATACCGGCTCTCAGGCCGGTATTTTTATTAATCTTCTTGCTCATCAAGGAATGTATTAAGCATTTCCTCAATCAGGTCCCATTCTTCTTCAGTCTCGATTGGCTGCAATTCTCCGTCCTTGCTGTCTTCGCTTGGACTGAAAGCAGATGCATGAATTTCGATTTCTTCATCGTCATTTTCATCTGCCCCAACAGGGTAGTAAAGAACGTATGATTTTCCAAACTCCTCTGAATCAAACGTGAACAATACTTCACACAGCTGTTCGTTGCCTTCCTCATCAATTACTGTAATGTTGTTGTCTCCATGGTTCATTTCTTTCACCTCATTAATTTTGGCTATTTAAAAAGCCTTGTAAAATCATGACGGCTGCCATTTTATCAATGACCTTTTTCCGTTTTTTACGGCTGACATCAGCTTCAAGCAAAACTCTTTCCGCTGCTATCGTGGATAGACGCTCGTCCCATAACACAACTGGCAGGCCAAATAGCTTTTCGAGCTCTGATGCATAAAACTTGCTTGCCTCTCCGCGAGGGCCAATGGTGCCATTCATGTTTTTTGGCAACCCGACGACAATTTTACTGACTTCATGCTCCTTTATTATTTCACCAATTCTCTCAAAACCAAACTTTTTTTCCTCTTCGTTGATTTTGATGGTTTCCAAGCCTTGCGCCGTCCATCCAAGCGCATCGCTTAGAGCGACACCGACTGTCTTAGAGCCGACATCCAATCCCATAGTCCGCATGTTTACCCCTCACGCTGCTGTTTTAAGTATGATTTTACCAATTCTTCAATAATCTCGTCCCGTTCGAGCTTGCGGATGATGTTTCTTGCATCCTTATGGCGGGGAATGTAAGCTGGATCCCCGGACAGCAGGTAACCGACAATTTGGTTAATTGGGTTATATCCTTTTTCCTGAAGCGCACCATACACCTGAAAAAGGACTTCATTCACATCTTGTTCAATTGGTTCTTCAGGAAAATTGAACCTCATTGTTTTATCAAATGAGCTCATTTCTTACACCTCGCTTTTTCTGTACGAAGATTGGGGTACCTAATTCACCCGGTTTTGCAGGTTTTAGATTGCCAACATCCGGTGAACATCCAGCTTGTCCAATTCTTCATAACGGTTTGGCATGTTGAAGCTGCCTGAGTATACAGAGCGATTAATAAACGATCTTGTTCCTGCCAGGAAACATGGTGCAGAACAAGCTGACTCTTCCTGATTTTGAACAATCTCTCATGGTTACCTTCATTTTACACTACTTTTTCGGGATATCAAACGGATTTAACCCATTCTTCTACAAATTGCAGGGCGTTATCAAGTTTTTCTGGGTCTTTTCCGCCGGCTTGCGCCATGTCCGGACGGCCGCCGCCGCCTCCGCCGCATCGGGAAGCGACTTCTTTAACTGCTTTGCCGGCATGGAAGCCTTTCTTAATGAGATCATCTGTCACTCCTGCAATAATATTCACTTTACCCTCATTCACACTGCCTAATACTACTATAGCTGATTCAAGCTTTTGTTTTAAGTCATCAGCCATGCTGCGAAGATTATTCATATCTGCTGCTTGCACTTTTTCGGCAAGGACTTTTATTCCATTGATATCCTTGGCTTTCGATACAAGGCTTCCTGCTTCAATATTACCCAATTTTGCAGCTAATGATTCGTTCTCGCGCTGAAGCTGTTTCATTTCTCCCAGCAAAACATCAATTCTTGGTGTCAAATCCTTAGGATTTGTTTTAAGTTTGCCTGCAGCTTCTTTTAATAAATGGATTTGATCATTCATCAGTTTGTATGCAGCCTCTCCTGTAACTGCCTCAATTCTGCGTGTTCCTGCTCCAATTCCGCTTTCTGATTGAATCTTAAATAATCCGATTGAGGCAGTGTTTAGAACATGGCATCCCCCGCAAAGTTCAAGACTGTAATCTCCAATCTGAACTACACGGACAACCTTCCCGTATTTCTCGCCAAATAGAGCCATAGCCCCCATTGATTTTGCTTCATCGATATCTTTGTACTCAATATCTACATCTAGGCTTTGCCATATTTGTGCATTTACAATTGATTCAATCTTTTCAAGCTCTTCAGCTGTGATCTGTCCAAAATGGGAGAAGTCAAAGCGCAGGCGATCAGGTCCCACTAACGATCCTGCCTGGTTTACATGGCTGCCCAACACATCTTTTAGAGCCTGATGAAGCAAGTGGGTAGCAGTATGATTTTTAATTACCTTTGAACGAGTTTGCTCGTTTACGGAAGCAAAAACGGATGCATCCGTTTTTAAAGTGCCATCTTCCACTACTGCTCTATGAAGGTTTTGACCGTTTGGAGCTTTTTGGACGTCCTTAATGGCAACTTTTAGACCTTCAGCTTCCAGGACTCCCTCATCAGCAATTTGACCGCCGCTCTCAGCATAAAATGGCGTTACATCCAGAATTAGCTGAACTTCTTCCCCAGTCTGCGCTTCTTCGATTAATTGCCCTTCTTTCACAATTGCTGCGACTTTAGCTTCTGTCTGGTGCTTGTCATACCCAATAAATTCACTCTCTGTTTTCAATTCTCCTAAAACGCCACCTTGAACTTGCATGGAATCTACATCATGGCGTGCTGACCGTGCACGTTCACGCTGCCTTTCCATTTCCCTTTCAAACCCGTCATGGTCGACCTTCATGCCTTCTTCCTCTGCGTATTCCTCTGTCAGTTCAACCGGGAATCCGTAAGTATCGTAAAGGCGGAAAACATCTTCACCCTGAATGAAATCATTTCCTTTTTCCTTTTCCTTTTTAATAACGGAAGAAAGGATTGACAGCCCTTCATGAAGCGTTTCATGGAAACGTACTTCTTCATTTTTGATTACCTTTTGAATAAACTCTGTTTTCTCTTTTACTTCCGGATAGTAATCCTGCATGATTTCTCCAACCACCGGAACAAGTTCAAACATGAATGGCTCATTGATATTTATTTGTTTAGCATATCGTACCGCGCGTCGAAGTAATCTCCGAAGTACATATCCACGCCCTTCGTTTGAAGGCAGTGCACCGTCACCGACTGCAAACGCTACCGTCCGGATATGATCGGCAATGACTTTAAATGCAACATCTGTTTCTTTTGCTGCACTATATTTCTTGCCGGAGATCTCCTCCGTTCCGTGTATAATTGGCATAAACAGGTCTGTGTCAAAGTTGGTAGGGACACTTTGAACAACTGATGCCATTCGTTCAAGACCCATGCCTGTATCAATGTTTTTCTTTGGGAGAGGCGTGTAGGTTCCATCAGGGTTATGGTTGAATTCAGAAAAAACAAGGTTCCAGACCTCTAAGTAACGCTCATTTTCCCCGCCAGGATATAATTCGGGATCTTCCAGGTCATTTCCATATTCAGGTCCGCGATCATAAAAAATTTCAGTATTCGGACCGCTTGGACCCTCTCCGATATCCCAGAAATTCCCTTCCAGGCGAATGATCCTCTCTTCCGGAACACCTGCCTTTTCGCGCCAGATACTAAATGCTTCATTATCTTCCGGATGAATGGTTACTGATAGCTTCTCTTCATCAAACCCAATCCATTTTTCATCTGTCAGAAACTCCCACGCCCAAATGATTGCTTCCTCTTTGAAATAGTCGCCAATCGAAAAGTTACCGAGCATCTCAAAGAATGTATGATGCCTTGCTGTCTTTCCTACATTTTCAATATCATTCGTGCGGATTGATTTTTGTGCATTTGTGATTCTTGGATTCTCAGGAATCACGCGTCCATCAAAATACTTTTTAAGAGTTGCTACTCCACTGTTAATCCAAAGAAGAGAAGGGTCATCATGTGGGACAAGTGATGCACTGGGTTCAACAGCATGGCCCTTTTCCTTAAAAAAGTCTAAAAACATTCGGCGAATTTCTGCACCTGTTAATTGTTTCATCTCAACCAGCCTCCTATAAGTTATGTATTTTTGAATCACCTTAATAATGGCAACAAAAAAAGCCCTCATCCCTGGACAGGGACGAGAACTTGCTCGCGGTACCACCCTGATTATGGAAATAAGGCATGAAAGCAATTAGCCTGTTTCCATCTCTCAGATCCTTAACGCGGATAGACGGCAGGGATTAACTGCACTCGGGATTAGCTTTCTGTTATCCTTCATCTGGGAATCCTTTCAGCCTGGGAACTCCCTCTCTTGTGTGAAATGAACTGATGGCCATTCCACGCAGATGGTCTTTAACATACTCATTCCGTCTACATGTTTTCATGTTAAATTTAATGTTCATTAAAGTTCAAAAAGGAGGTATCGGGAATCAGAGATTCAACTGCCTTTTTTCCCGGACTTTTTGAACAGCATCTTTATAGACGCATTATAGCGACTTTTCAGGATCCTTGTCAATACAGCCATTAAGATCCAGACAATTTGGTTTCCGTTTTCTTAGCAAAATGTTTTCTGACATGAATGAGACTCACTTTCAAAACAGCCAAAATGGGAACGGCAATGATCAGTCCCAGTATCCCTCCTGCCTCCCCGCCCGCAAGCAAAGCAAGCATGATCAAAAGCGGATGCATATGAAGACTCTTGCCTACAATTAGAGGCGATAGAATATTTCCCTCCAGGAACTGAAGTACTATGATGATTGCAATGGTAATGACAATCATTTTTACAGAGAGTATGGATGCAATGAGGACAGCAGGTACTGCTCCTATAATAGGGCCGAAATATGGGATTACATTGGTTATTCCGATAATCAGCCCAAGCAGGAGCGGATAACGCATGCCAAATATCCAAAAAAGTAAAGAGGAAATCGCTCCAATTGATGCACATACAAGGAGCTGCCCTCTAATATAGCTTCCAAGGGACTTATCAATATCCCTTAAGAATAAAACCCCTTCCTTCCTCCAAATTCTTGGAGTTAGATACCAGGCCGCCTTCTTCATAACCGTATAATCCTTCAGCAGGTAAAAAGAGATAAATGGAATGACAGCAATAATAACAGCATAATTGAATATATTTAGCAGTGAATCAATAACTCTTGTAAGCAGTTTATCCAATGTCCCTTCCACTGCGATAATTCCATCATCAATTCTGGACTGCAGGCCATCTGGCCATGTTGAGGTCTTTTGCTGTATAACATCAACCCATCCACGATACTGATCAGCAAACCGGGGAGCATTTTCAGCAAGGTCTCTTAATTGATGGATAAAAGCTGGAATTCCTTTATAAAAAGCAAAACCAACTCCTCCGAAGAATAAAAAGTAAATGATAAAAACGGCTATTCCTCTATGGAGCCCCGATTCGTGTAATTTCTCCACTATAGGATGAAGGAGATATGTTATAAAAGCTCCAATAATAAAAGGAATGAAAACAGCAAAAAAAATTTTCAAAACTGGCATCCATAGAGCCTGAAGCTTTATAAAAACAAAAAGAACAATAAATAAAAGGAGCAGAAATCCAAGCCGGTAGTACCATTTCCATCGAATATCCAATAGGGTCTGCCTCCTTTTGTTTATTTTTGAGAGATTATTCTTGAATTATGCATGAATCCCGTTTTATTCCGAATAAAAAGGCTGACCCTAGTTTCCTTCGGGTCAGCTTAAAAACTACTTAGAAAATGGCTTTTGTTATTCTTTTTTGCATTCGTTTCATCTGACGTCCTGACATCAGGTTGTTTTTTTGAGCATATTTATAAGCTGCCATGCCTGCACCAATTAACATTGCAGAGGTTAACATTCTGTTCAATTGTCTCACCTCTTTCGTCCTGATTCACGAAAGGTAGCGGCGCTCGTCTTCTTCAAATAAATCGTCAAGGGAGCTGAGTGTTCCATCTTCCTCTACTTGATGTGTATTAATGACTCCTTTAGACAATGAAAGTTCAATAAAGCAATTCCAGCAATAGAATTGGTTAATACCTATTTTCCCGATATCTTTGCTTTGGCAATTCGGACATTTTAGCATGGAAAAGACACCTCACTATTTTACATTTACAATGATGGCATCTTTTCCAATTGCAGGGGGGGCATCTGTTTTTATTACGCGTTTTCCTTCCAGCACATCTGAAAAGAAGCCATCCGACAGTTCATACCCTACAATTGTCCCCAATTCTTCCGAAAAATATACATCTTCAAGCAAACCAAGCCGCTCTCCTTCTCTGCTCATTAACATCTTTCCAGTTAATCGATTATGGCTTTCGAATGTATATTCTTCAATCTTAGGAATTGCTCTTAGGACAGAGGAATCTTCGACCATTACACCATCCCATCCAAAGGAGGCTATATCTTCAATTCCGATCAGATAGTTCTTTTTCAGCAGAGCACCCTTTCGCAGCAATAATCCTTTTACCAGCCCATCTCCTGTAATGGATAAATCACTTACTACGCCTATTTTATTGCCTGTTTTTACTTCCATAACAGGCAGCCCTTTCAATAAAGAAAATGTCCGCAAGGAATATCCCGCCTTCCCGAACATTTATAG
>NZ_BRVM01000001.1:426542-528906 GCF_026011715.1 Cytobacillus sp. NCCP-133
TCGGTCCTCTCCCCTCCATCAGATAGTTCTTCGGAAAACTCAAAATCCTGCTGTTTTGGCTGTTTACGCCTTTTTATGCCATGGAGATTTAGAAGCGAACTTCTTGTTTTCTTTTCCACATTTATCATTCCTCCTTTTCATGAAAGGTATATAAATCAACAGGACTGCAGTGCCCTTCTATTTCCTGGACCCTTTTTTTGCTTCTTCAGCAGCTGCTTCATCAAGATTCTTGCCATCATTCACCTGACGTTCATTGTATACAAGTTCGGATGCCGTTAGTTCTTCTGAAGCTATATTATTATTGGGTGCTGCTTCTCCATTCCATTTGCCCATTTATACACCCCTTGTTTAAAAAGAATAAAAAAGAACAGTCTATATTTGACTGTTCTTTTTAGCTATACTCTTTTTCCATAAAATCATACGGTGTTATATTTTCCATCCCAACCATTGGGTCAGCTTGGAGCAGCCTTTCTTCAAGTGATCGTGTTTCAGGCAATGAAGATTCAGCTGCTTTAGCCTCTTGAGTACTGTTATCTGCAGGAATCGCTTCCCTAAGCTTGTCAGAAAGAGTTGTGAGGCGCGCCTGTTCATCAGCTCTTTCAACACCTATTTTTAATGCTTCTTCTTCTCCGCATAGAATTAAGAATTGCTTGCTGCGGGTAATGGCGGTATAAAGAAGATTCCTTCTTAGCATCCGATAATAGCTTTTCACAACCGGCAAAATAACAATCGGGAATTCACTTCCCTGTGATTTATGTACAGAGCAGCAGTAGGCATGCGTGATTTGATTCAGGTCTTGCCTGGTGTAAGTTGCTTCAGCGCCGTCAAAGGAAACGACAATCATATCCTGTTTTTCTGTATTTTCCTTTGCATAAAAGATTGAAACGATTTCACCCATATCCCCATTAAAGACATTATTCTCAGGCTGGTTGACAAGCTGAAGAACTTTATCGCCAATCCGGTACCTAACATCGCCAAAAACCAGCTCTTTTCTGGTGCCATCCGTGGGGTTTAGGATTTCCTGCAATATTTCATTAAGCTTATCAATGCCGGCAGGACCTCTATACATCGGGGCAAGCACTTGAATTTCCCTTGCTGAATATCCTTTTCTTTTGGCATTCAATACCACTTTCTCTACTACTTCGCCAATTTGTCCCGGGTGGCATTTAATAAAAGAACGGTCAGCCTGCTGAACTGAAATATTTACTGGCAGTTTGCCCCTCTTCATTTCATGTGCGAGTTCAATAATCGATGACCCTTCCGCCTGCCGGTAAATGTCTGTTAATCGGACTGTCGGAATGCGTTCTGATCGCAAAAGATCTTTGAGCACCTGCCCTGGCCCAACAGAAGGAAGCTGATCCTCATCGCCAACCAGGATTACCTGCATATTTTCAGGCAGCGCCTTGAACAGCTGATTTGCGAGCCATACATCAACCATAGAAGTCTCATCCACTATCAGTATCTTCCCTTCAAGAGGACTTTCTTCGTGGCGGTCGAACCCTTCTATCCCATTCCAGCCAAGCAGGCGGTGAATCGTTACAGCAGGCAGTCCAGTTGATTCAGCCATCCGCTTGGCAGCTCTTCCCGTTGGAGCAGCAAGAAGGAAGGGGAATGGCTCTTCCTTTTTGTAATCGTTCGGCTCAAGCGAACAGCCGTGCAGCTCACCATAAAGCTCCACTATTCCTTTTATGACCGTTGTTTTCCCTGTCCCCGGGCCACCTGTAAGAATCAGCATTGGTGACATAAGTGCTGTTTGAATGGCCTCTTTTTGAGTCGGTGCATATTGGACGCCAAGGCGTTCTTCCAAGTTGCCAAGTGCCAAAAGAAATTCGGACTCAGGAAACTGTTCATCAAACTCTGTTTGGTTAAGGATGCGCTTAATGTTTGTGACGAGCCCCTTTTCAGAAAAGTAAAGGGAAGGCAGATATATTTTCTGGCCTTCCGCCATTATTTTTCCTTCTTCTTCAAGTTTAATCAGCTCATTTGAAATCTCTTTAAATTCAATCGGGTCTTGCTTATTTTCTTCCAGCAGCTTTTTGACGCTTTGCAGCAGGACTTTTGCTTCAACATAAACATGCCCCGCTTGCATACCTTCCATTTCAAGTATATAAAGGCAGGCTGCTTTAATCCGGTCAGGATGGCTCCCTGTAATGCCTAGCTGGAAGCCGAGTTCATCTGCCCGGCCAAACCCGACGCCTTCGATATCCTCGACAAGCTTATAAGGATTGGTTTGTATCACTTCTATGGTTGACTCTTTATACACCTGATAAATCCGCATGGAAAGCTGCGGGCCAAATCCATATTGATTCAAAGCAATCATTGCCTGCTCAAGGCCCTGATGCTCCATAAGGGTTTCATAGAGCATTTTCGCTTTTTCAGGTGAAAGCTTTTGTACCTGGTCAAGGAGGGAAGGCTGGTTCAGAATTCGGGAAATGGCATTTTCGCCAAGCTTCTCAACGATTTGTTCTGCTGTTTTCTTGCCAATTCCTTTAAATAGTTCACTTGATAAATAATTGGCTACTCCTTGTTTCGTTTGGGGAAGGTCTTTACGGTAAAAGCTTGCATGAAATTGGACGCCGAATTTGGGATGTTCCTTAAATTCCCCATAAAAAATATAGGTTTCATGCTCATGCATCTTTGGAAGGTAGCCCGTAATAACCGCTTCTTTTTCATCATATGAATCGTTCGTTTCATCCACACGAATGCGCAAAACGGTATATAAATTTTGCTCATTATGAAAAATCGTGACAAGATGCCTGCCTTTTATAAATTTTCCCTGTTCGGCAAATAGATCCATGGAGTCCTGTTTTTCCATTGCTTTCCCCTCCCCTAAACAATCAACCTTACTTTGATTCGGCATCGCCTTTTTCAATGAGTTTTTTCCCGTATCCCGCCAATAGATGATCTGGCTGAATTTCAAGTGCTTTATTAAAGTTTGCTAGAGCCTCTTCTTCCTGTTCCTTAAAGCCGTAGGCTACACCCAGGTTATAAAAAGCATCTGCATGCTCAGGCTCTATTTCTATGGTCTTTTTCATCTGCAAAATCGCTTCATCAATGTAATTTAGCTGAGCCAGGCATAGGCCGTACTGGAAATGAGCTTCTGCATCTTTTTCATTCAGCTCTGCGCTGCGCTGCAAATAAGGCAGAGCCAGTTTTCCCTGATCAAGCGCGGTTAGCGTCATGCCAAGCATAAAAAAGTTATCTGCAGTTTCCAGCCCTTTTTTCATGGCTGTTTCAAACATGTTCTTTGCCTCATCAAATTTCTGCAATTCATAATATAAGTTCCCTGCGCTATAATAAGCTGCCCCTGCATTTTCATCCAGACCGATGGCTTTTTCATAAAATTTCAGCGCTTTTTCATTCTCTCCAGCAGCAGAAAGCACATTGCCAAAATTAATGTAAGAAACCGGATCAGCAGGATTATCTTCAATTGCTTCCATAAAAACCTTCGCTGCTTCTTCCCATTTTCCTTCTTGCATATATTGAATACCCATTTGGTTTTTATCCATTCTTAATCACTCCATTCAAATGAAAGTATAGCATATTTCGGACAGCGCTTTTAGATAGGTATTTCCGGTCGGTTGCAAAATAAAGCCCCGACTCTTTTTAATAGAATCGGGGTTTTTCATCCCAGGAAAATTTGCTTATCCAACGTACTCCAAACGTTTTCCATCCTTAAATATTTCATCAATAGTTCCACCGCCAAGGCACTCGTCTCCATTATAAAAGACTACTGCCTGTCCAGGAGTGACAGCACGGACCGGCTCATCAAACACCACTCGAACTTTACCGTCATGATGAATTTTAACTTTCACCTTGCTGTCAGCTTGGCGGTATCTAAATTTCGCCGTGCATTCAAACGTTTGCGGCATTTCAGCCTTTGATACCCAGCTGGTGCTAACAGCAATAATGGAATCAGAATATAGCTTTTCATTATGAAAGCCCTGTCCAACATAAAGGACATTCCGCTTCAAATCTTTTCCAATGGCAAACCATGGTTCACCTGCACCGCCAATTCCAAGGCCATGCCGCTGGCCGATTGTATAATACATCAAGCCATCATGCTTGCCGACAACTTCGCCGTCCATCGTCTCCATATTGCCCGGCTGTGCAGGCAAGTAATTCCCCAGGAACTCCTTAAAGTTGCGTTCGCCGATAAAGCAAATGCCGGTACTATCTTTCTTTGTTGCTGTCGCCAGGCCGGCTTCTTTTGCAAGCTCTCGTACTTTTGATTTCTCAATATCCCCAATCGGAAACATTACTTTTTCAAGCTGTTCCTGTGTTAACTGGTTCAGGAAATACGTCTGATCCTTATTTTCATCTAGGCCTCTCAGCATTTTATGCTCACCATCCCTGAATTCGACACGGGCATAATGCCCGGTAGCCAAATAATCAGCTCCAAGGCTCATAGCATGCTCTAGAAATGCCTTAAACTTAATTTCCTTATTGCACATAACATCCGGATTTGGCGTCCTTCCCGCCTTGTACTCCTCAAGGAAGTAAGTGAACACTTTATCCCAATATTGCTTTTCAAAATTAACGGCATAATAAGGGATGCCTATCTGGTTACAAACCCTAATGACATCATTATAATCCTCTGTAGCAGTGCAAACACCGTTTTCATCCGTATCGTCCCAGTTCTTCATAAAAATGCCGATCACATCATAGCCCTGTTCCTTCAAAAGAAGGGCCGCAACTGAGGAATCTACTCCTCCGGACATTCCAACCACCACTCGGGTATCCTTTGGGTCTTTTTTCATCTATCTTCACCTCATTTCATCACCATGAGAAAAAGCATCAGTTAATAGAAGTTCTTCTTAATGATTCTATCTATTTTGCCAGCCGCTTGACAATTTTGGCTGTTTCTTCTGCAGCTTTTTCAACCTGTTGCTTTGTATTGAAAAGGCCGAAGCTGAATCGAATAGAGTTTTGCAGCTTCTCCGATTTTTTCCCGAACATGCTGACAAGCACATGGGAAGGATCAATGGACCCTGCTGTACAAGCTGATCCGCTTGAAGCTGCAACACCAGCTAAGTCAAGATTAACAAGCATAGCTTCTACGTTAGTTCCTGGAAAGCTTAAGTTTAGAACATGAGGCAGGGAATAATCAAGAAATCCGTTCACTTCAAATTCAACTTCCTCTTGTTCGAGCTTTTTCATAAATAACATTTTAAATGCTATATACTCTTCTTGTTTAGATTCCATATCCCGCTGAGAAATTTTTACCGCTTCCTGGAAGCCAGCAATCGAAGGAACATTTTCTGTGCCTGCCCGGCGCTTTCGCTCCTGTTCTCCTCCATATAGACGTGAAGAAAGCAATACATGCGGATGTGCATACAAAAAGCCGATTCCTTTCGGGCCATTAATTTTATGTGCCGAAACAGACAGCAAATCGATCCCCAACTCAGCAACACTAATATTCTCCAGACCATACGCCTGGACTGCATCCGTATGGAATTTTGCAGGATGGCCAGCAAGCAGCTGTCCAATTTCCTTAATCGGCTGGATTGTACCGACCTCATTATTCCCATACATGATTGTCACTAGAATGGTATCATCTCTTAAAGCCTCCGATACATCCTCCACAGCAACACGCCCATCTTGATCAACCGGTAAATACGTTACTTCATAACCTTGCTTTTCAAGCTGCTCACATGCATGCAAAACCGCATGATGTTCAATTTGAGTAGTAATGATATGTTTTCCATTCTCCCGGTATGCTTCGGCAACGCCAAAGATCGCATGGTTATCGGCTTCTGTTCCGCCGCTCGTAAATATAATATCATTCGCATTCGCACCAATGCTTTTCGCTAAAGCTACCCGTGCTTCGTCAATAATATAGCGGGCGCTTCGCCCAAAAAAATGGATACTGGACGGGTTTCCAAACTCTGTTTCCATGATCTCTGCCACCCGGCTGATGACTTCCGGATGCATAGGAGAAGTTGCTGCATGGTCAAGATATATTCGTTCCAATCTATTTCACCTACTTCATTTGTCCTGCTACTTGCATTTTTCCTATAAAAATAGGACTTATTCTCATTAGTGTTTTCATTAAAGTCTTTAGTCCTGCTCAAATATAAAACATATAAGCATCAGATTCACCTGTATCTGTATGGCTGGCAAGATCCTCTAAAGTTGTGTTATCAAGCACATCCTTCACTGCATCGCGGATACGCAGCCATAGTTCTCTTTTTGCTGGTTCTTCATCTTCTATGCCTTCCACTGGACTGATCGGTCCTTCCAGAACCCTGATGATATCACCTGCCGTTATTTTGGTTGGGTCATTTCCTAAAACGTAGCCTCCATATGCACCCCGAATACTTTTCACAAGCCCTGCGTTTCGGAGCGGTGCAATTAGCTGTTCCAGATAATGTTCAGACAGATCATTTGTTTGGGCAATCGATTTTAATGAAGTAGGACCCTCACCATGTTTCTTTGCTAATTCAATCATAATAGTTAGACCATAACGGCCTTTAGTAGATATTTTCATCAGCTGGCACCTCTATTCTTTTCTTTCAGCATTTGATTCATATGAATTTCTTTCTCACCTTTAAGCTTTGCCAAAAACCTGTCAGTTAAAGCCTGGCATTGAGGCAAAGCGATTCCGACGATTGGTCCAACTGTCAAACTAAGAATAATGGTTCCCCAAAATACCGGACCGCCCAGCTGCCAGCCAATCACTAAAACAAAGATTTCCATTAAGGCTCTTACATTCCTGACCTTCCAGCCGGTTCTTGCTGTTAATGCAATCATCAGACTGTCGCGAGGCCCTGTGCCAAGCTTTGCTGAGATGTACAGTCCCATTCCATAGCAATAAATAACAATACCGCATACAAACATCGCTGCTTTTCCACTAAACGTATTTGGTGTTTGCATAAAGGGCAAAAACAAATACATATCAATAAAAAATCCAATGAGCACCATATTCAAGAAAGCTCCCACTAGCGGGAATTCCTTGGATATTAGTGCAGCAATCGCTAATATAAAAACTCCGACAATGATGGACCAGCTTCCTATTGTCAAGCCAAGCCGGTAGTACAATCCAACATGGAGAACATCCCACGGTGTTGCCCCTAAATCAGCCACAATCAATAAAACAATCCCGAGGCTCATGACAAGCAACCCGGTTAGATACACCAAAAACCTTTGGCCTATCTGGCCTGTATTTTTTAACAACATGCCATACGCTCCCCGCCGGACAGACAAATAATTATGTTAATAAATCCTTAGTAATAATATAGACTTTTGACATTATAGCATATTTTAGGTGAAAAAGGGGAATGGGCTTCCATACCTTTTCCATTTTGGAATGGCATATTCATTTTGCACCTGGGTCAGTTATGGTATCTTATTTAATATGACAAAACATTCTCATACATGGAGCTAGAGAATAGAAAGAATGAATCAGGGCAAAAGCATTTAATAGGTTGGAGTGATTATTTTGAGCATCAAACCTCTTGCATTTCGAATGAGGCCGCGAAGAATTGAGGAAATTATCGGCCAGGAGCATCTTGTTTCTGAAGGAAAAATCATATATCGGATGGTACAGGCCAAACAGCTTTCTTCCATGATTCTGTATGGGCCCCCTGGAATAGGCAAAACTTCTATTGCAAGCGCCATTGCCGGGAGTACAAAATATGCTTTCCGGACGCTTAATGCTGTTGCGAATAATAAAAAGGACATGGAAGCTGTTGCAGCTGAAGCCAAAATGTCAGGAAAAGTCATTCTTCTTCTTGATGAGGTTCACAGGCTTGATAAAGGAAAACAAGACTTCCTTCTTCCGTATCTGGAAAATGGAAGCATTACACTAATTGGGGCTACAACAAGCAACCCATATCATGCCATAAACCCCGCAATTAGAAGCCGCTGTCAGATTTTCGAGCTGAAGCCGCTATCAGCTGAACATATAAAAAAAGCGCTGAATGAAGCATTAGAGGATAAAGAACGAGGTCTCGGAAACAAGGATACAAAGGTTACCGATGAAGCGCTCACCCATCTCGCCTCAGCATCAAATGGCGATGTCAGAAGCTCGCTAAATGCCCTTGAACTTGCTGTTTTATCAACCAAGCCTGATGAAGACGGAATAATCAGGATCGATTTGTCTGTCGCTGAGGAGTGCATTCAGCGTAAAAGCTTCACACATGATAAAGATGGCGATGCACATTATGATGTTTTATCGGGCTTTCAAAAGTCAATACGAGGAAGCGATGTAAACGCAGCCCTGCACTACTTAGGCAGACTGATTGAAGCCGGCGACCTGCAGAGCATTAACAGACGCCTTTTAGTCATCGCCTATGAAGATATTGGACTTGCTTCTCCTCAAGCAGGGGCGAGAACACTTGCAGCCATTGAGAGTGCTGAAAGGATCGGATTCCCTGAAGCAAGAATACCGCTCGCCAATGCTGTGATAGAGCTTTGCCTATCTCCAAAATCCAATTCTGCCTATAAAGCATTGGATGCAGCCATCGCGGACATTCGGGCCGGCAAAAGCGGGGAAATTCCTGACCATCTTAAGGACGCACACTACAAAGGCGCCAAAGAACTGGGAAGAGGCATTGACTATTTATATCCTCATGATTATGATACAGGCTGGGTCAAGCAGCAGTACCTGCCTGACAGGATTAAAAATAAAGTCTATTACGAGCCTAAAAAAACAGGAAAATTTGAACAGGCTTTAGCAGCCGTATATGATAAGCTTTTAAAATCTTAAAAGGTCTGGCGATGCCAGACCTTTTTGTAATAGGCATGATAAGCCTATATTCTATCATCAACTTCCCAAGAAATATTATCCACTCGCTCTGATTCTTCAATTGCCATTCCTTTTTCATTGCGCAGAAACATCCCTTTAGCCATTTCATAATGGAATATTTTCAATCATAAGGGTGACGATAAGCCTATAAACGTCATTTCAAGGTGGTGAATGCATGAAGGAAAGAAAAGACCTATGGAAGCCGAAAGAGGATCATTTTTTAAAAGAGACAGTGCTCGAATATACTTCAAATGGCGATCCAAAAGCATCAGCATTTAAAAAAGCAAGCATCGAGTTAGGACGGACAGTTTCGGCATGCCAATACAGATGGAACGCAGTGTTAAAGAAAGAAGCATTCTCATCAGCTGATAAAAATGTTTCCTCCAGCGATACAACAGCCAGGCAGCCCTATACTAATCTCGAAACAGATCCACTTACAAACTTGGACCAAGTCATCAGCTTCTTAAAAAATTTTGCCAAAACAAAGCCCAATTCCGAGCTGCTTGAACAAAATAAAATCCTGCATAACGAACACACCCAATTAAAGCTGTTAAATGGGCAGCTAAGAAAAAAGCTTGAAGACAAGAGAAAAGCATTCGAAAAGGAACTTCTTCAATACGAAGAAATGGCCGGGATCCTTAAAGAAGCCGACCATCTGCTTAAGCAAGAAGGCAGAGCGGAGAAAAGAGCTGTCCAGTAAGGTTCTGCGGTGTTGTTAAGACCACTCGGATTACGCAGACCCTCCACTCAACTAAAAGACCGGCATTTTAGCCGGCCTTTATCAGTCATTCACACGAGTAATTTGAATATCGCTTAATAGCTGTCTTACCACATAACTTGCCATGACTAATCCTGCCACGGAAGGGACGAATGCATTAGAAGAAGGCGGCATTTTCGCCTTTCTGATTTCTGCATCGTCCTTTCCAACTGTTTTGCGGATATCTTCACGGATGATAATCGGGCTTTCATCAGAAAAGACAACCGGAACCCCTTTGCGGATCCCTTCTTTTCTCAGACGTGTACGGATGACCTTCGCAATCGGATCCGTATGCGTTTTGAAAATATCTGCGATCTGGAATCTTGTTGGATCCATTTTATTGGCAGCACCCATGCTTGATATCAACGGAATATTCCTCTTAAGGCACTCCTTCATTAAATGAATTTTATAAGAAATCGTATCTGAAGCATCCACTACGAAGTCCAAGCCATATTCGAAAAATTGCTCATAGGTTTCTTCTGTATAAAACATCTTCAGTGCAATCACTTCGCATTCAGGATTAATGTCCTCTATTCTTTCTTTCATTAAATCTACTTTCGGTTTTCCAACAGTTGATAAAAGCGCAATAACCTGACGATTTACATTCGTAATATCAACATCATCCTTGTCGACAAGCACAAGCCGGCCCACCCCTGAACGGGCAAGAGCTTCTGCTGCAAAGGATCCAACCCCTCCTATGCCAAGCACTGCAACCGTACTATTTTTCATTTTCTCAAGGCCTTCCTTGCCGATGGCCAATTCATTTCTCGAAAATTGGTGAAGCATCTATATCCACTCCATAACAAGTTTATAAAAAATACAAGCATTCATTATCTATTACCCGATAATGAATATATCATACTTCCGTATTAAAGCAAGTAGTTCTATAGGTTTAATGATGTTAATAATCACCAGAAATATTTATCAAGTTATATGACCAGGTAATAAAGATCACATCTTTTTTTAAAAAATAATGATAAGATGCCCTTAGTCTTACAAATACACTTTTGAAATGAGGATAAAACAATGAATCTACCACAGCTGCAAATCGGCCATATGAAGACCAGGTTTCCTATTCTTCAAGGAGGCATGGGTGTAGGCATTTCCCTTAGCGGGCTTGCATCCGCAGTAGCCAATGCAGGAGGAATAGGCATTATTTCCGGAACCGGCATTTCTACAGAAGAATTAAGAAGACATATAAAGAAAGCAAGGGCTCAATTAAAAAATGAGACTGGCTATATTGGTGTAAATGTCCTTTTTGCCATGAACGACTTTGCAGAAAAAATGAAGGCGGCATTGGAAGAAAAAGTTGACTTTATCATTTCCGGCGCAGGGATATCCCGCGACATGTATTCATGGGGAAAGGAATATGGAGTACCTGTGATTTCAATAGTGTCTTCAGCAAAACTTGCCAAACTTTCCGAGAGACTCGGAGCATCAGCTGTGGTTGTAGAAGGCCATGAGGCAGGCGGACATTTGGGGACAGACAAGCCATTATTTGATATCCTTCCAGAGGTAGTGAAAACAGTAAATATCCCTGTTATCGCAGCAGGCAGGATTTTAACAGGAATGGACCTTGCTAAGGCTGTAAATTCGGGAGCATCAGGTGTACAAATGGGAACTCGATTTGTTGCGAGTGAGGAGTGTGATGCGCCCCTTCCGTTTAAAGAGAAGTATGTAAATGCACAGGAAGGGGATACGGTCCTTGTAAAAACTACAGTTGGACTGCAGGGAAGAGCCATTAAAAATAAATTCACTGCCCTTATTGCCGGCACAGATAAACTAAAAATCCAAAAATGCCACGACTGTTTAAAAAATTGTTCCTACCGTTTTTGCACATTGGATTCACTGCTAAAGTCAGTTGGCGGTGATGTAGAAAACGGTCTCGTTTTTGCCGGTTCAAGAGTTTCGGAAATTAGAGAAATTCTGCCTGTAAAGGAGATAATAAAAAATATTGCCTCTGAATATCAAAAAGCAAAAGCTTTATGATCAAGAAGCCTGCTGTCCCCGCAGGCTTCTTGATAGCATATAAAAAATCCATGCAAAAAAAGCATGGATTTTTCAACGTATGTATTAGAGTCCCAATTGTGCCGTCGCATTGTTGCCCTCATTTTGAACCCGCACTCAGCAGGTGGGTGTCCTGTATTCTGCGTTTGTAAGTCCTCATCCATGAGGCATTTACGCTGCAGAAAAACTCCGGACTCCCGAAGGAATAATGTTGGTCAAAATTTCAGGTTTTGCAACGAACACTTCAGGACTCTGTATTTATTATTTGAAATAATCATACCATATGGCTTTTATTTTTTCAAGATGGATCAGCTAAGCTGGTCTTTACTCCATCTCCATTTTTTGTCTTAAAATTTATGGAAAAGCTATAAAAATTAGGAGCATCTTCCCAGTTTGAGTCTCTGAAAATTAAGCAGCATAAACCCTTTTACTGTCCTGCTAGGCCATTACTCACTTTTTTCAAATTCAAAGCCAGATGCAAGTCATTTAACTGTGCTTCACTTACTTCACCAGGCGCATCTGTCAGGATACAGCTTGCACTGGCTGTTTTCGGAAATGCGATCGTATCACGCAGATTGGTCCTGCCTGCCAATAGCATGACAAGTCTATCCAAACCGAGCGCTATTCCTCCATGTGGCGGTGTTCCATATTCAAATGCCTCAAGAAGGAATCCAAATTGTTCCACTGCCTCTTCTTTAGAGAAACCCAGAATGCTGAACATCTTCTCCTGCACTTCTCTTTCGAAAATACGCAATGAACCTCCACCCAGCTCGTATCCGTTTAAAACAAGGTCATATGCCTGTGCCCGTACATCGGATGGTTCATTATCAAGCTTCACCAGATCCTCTCTGGCAGGCATTGTAAATGGATGATGGGCCGCATAATAGCGTCCTTCTTCCTCATCGTACTCAAGAAGCGGCCAATCTGTAACCCAAAGGAAATTAAATTTGCTTTGATCAATCAAATCCAATTCTTTTCCAAGCTTTAATCTTAGAGCTCCAAGTGCATCTGCAACAACTTTCTTCTTATCAGCAACGAATAAAAGCAAGTCACCAGGTTGAACAGATAATGCTTCATAAAACGCCTTTTGTTCTTCCTCTGTTACGAACTTTGAAATCGGGCCTTTTAATCCATCTTCTTCTGCTTTTAGCCAGGCAAGCCCTTTCGCACCATAAATAGAGACAAACTCTGTCAATGCATCGATATCTTTGCGGGAATACTTGCCAGCAGCGTCTTTAACATTAATGGCTTTTACCTGTCCGCCGGATGATACGGCTCCAGCAAACACCTTGAAACTTGAATTTTTTACAATCTCAGAAAGGTCTGTCAGCTCCATTTCAAAACGCGTATCCGGCTTATCAGAACCAAATCGGTCCATTGCATCTTGATAAGACATGCGCGGGAATGGAATTTGAACATCCACGTCCTTGACTTCTTTCATGATTTTTTTCATCATGTTTTCCATTAAACCGATGATTTCATCCTGGTTCATAAAACTCATCTCAATATCAACCTGAGTAAATTCAGGCTGCCGGTCAGCCCGCAAGTCTTCATCACGGAAGCATCTGGCAATTTGGTAATAACGTTCAAATCCTCCCACCATTAATAGCTGCTTAAAAATTTGCGGAGATTGAGGGAGGGCATAAAACTCTCCTGGATGTACTCGGCTTGGAACTAAATAATCCCTCGCTCCTTCTGGAGTGCTTTTAGTTAAAATAGGGGTCTCCACGTCAAGGAAGCCTTCGCTATCAAGGAAATCCCTCATAGATTTTGTTACCTGATGGCGCATCTTAAAAGTCTCAAACATAATAGACCTTCTTAAATCAAGATAACGGTATTTAAGGCGGATGTCTTCAGAAACATCTGTTTTATCATCGATTACAAAAGGTGGAGTTTTTGCTTCATTAATGATCGTGATTTTCTCAGCCTGAATTTCAATCCGCCCTGTTTTTAGATTCTCATTAATAGTCCCTTCTTCACGCGAAATGACTTTCCCTACAATATCAAGTACAAATTCATTTCTTACTTTTTCTGCTGCTGCAAGTGCTTCCGGGGAAACCTCCGGATTAAACACAACCTGTACGATTCCAGTGCGATCACGAAAATCGATGAAAATCAAACCGCCCAGATCACGCCGTTTCTGCACCCATCCTTTTAAGGTAACTTTTTCTCCGATGGCATCTTCAGTTACTTCCCCACAATAATACGTTCGCCCAAACATTCCTATTCCTCCCATACTGTCCATAAGACGCTGTTTTATGATTGATAAAGCTCTGTAAATTTCTCTATAAAAGAATCAAGATCAACTTCAGTTTGTTCACCTGATTCCATAGATTTCACATTGATTTTATTTTTCTTCAGTTCATCTTCACCCAAGACAGCAACAAACTTTGCATTGGAACGGTCTGCTGCTTTAAACTGAGCTTTGATTTTTCGGTCAAGATAATCTCTTTCTGCTGAAAATCCTGCCATTCTAAGCTTTTGAAGCAGTCCTACTGTATAGTCCTTGGCATCTTCACCTAAAGATACAAGGTAGCAGTCAATTTCTTTAGTAAGCGGAAGATCGACTTTTTCAGCTTCAAGTGCTGCAATGAATCGCTCAATGCTTAAAGCAAATCCTATTCCAGGTGCTTCCGGACCGCCAATCTCCTCTGTGAGGCCGTTATAGCGGCCGCCGCCGCATAGGGTCGTAATCGCTCCAAAGCCCTCTGAATCACTCATGACTTCAAAGGCTGTATGGTTATAATAATCAAGCCCTCGGACAAGATTCGGATCAACTGTAAAGTCAATGCCAAGATTCGTTAAGTACTTCTGTACCTTTTCAAAATAAACCTTGGAGTCCTCGTTTAAGTAATCAATGATTGAAGGCGCAGATTCCATCAATTCATGATCACGATCCTGCTTGCAGTCCAGGATACGCATCGGATTTTTTTCAAGGCGGCTTTGGCAATCATTACAAAATTCACCGATTCGCGGCTTGAAATAATTGATTAATGCTTCCCGGTGTACAGCTCTGCTGTCTTTATCACCGAGGCTATTAACAATCAGCTTCAGCTTCTTCAGTCCCATATTCTGATATAGTGACATAGCGAGAGCAATGACTTCTGCATCAATTGCAGGGTCAGCACTTCCGATGGATTCTACACCAAACTGCACAAATTGGCGGAAACGGCCTGCCTGTGGCCGTTCATAGCGGAACATGGGTCCCATGTAATAAATCTTCACCGGCTGGTTCGCATACCCATACATTTTGTGCTCTACAAAAGATCTGACAGCAGAAGCCGTTCCTTCTGGCCGCAATGTAAGGCTGCGCCCACCCCGATCTTCAAAGGTATACATTTCCTTTTGCACGATATCCGTTGTATCCCCGACACTGCGCAAAAATAATTCTGTATGTTCAAAAATAGGTGTTCTGATCTCATGGTATTGAAATCTCTCACAAAGCTCTCTGGCCTTCTCTTCAATCAGCTGCCATTTTTCTACTTCTCCCGGCAGGATATCCTGAGTTCCCCTCGGTATTCGGATTGACATGAAAAGTTCCTCCTAAAAAAATAAATTGATAAGATATGTAATTTAAGAAACGTTCAAATAAGAGTATGTTTTGAACACCCTTAAAAAATAAGGCTTTTTTCTCAAGATTGTTGTTTTTGCTTATGAATTCAGCCCGTTGATTTCCGCTTCGGGACACTTGCTTTCCGCGGGGAGGAACGGGAGCCTCCTCTCCTCCCGCAGGAGTCAAGTGCCCTCCGCTCCAATCAACTCAGTAAATTTAACGTTTTTGAAAAGCAACAAACTTTACAAAAACAGCCAAAAATAAAAAAACTCCCGCCTCCTTGTATATAAATACAAGGGACGAGAGTTTGGATTTCCCGTGGTGCCACCCTAGTTGAAGCCATAAATGACTTCCTCTTTTACAGTTAACGCCTGTTAACGTTCAGCTCCTACTAAAGGCTATGCCTTTTTCAGAGAGAAACCTACGAAGTGTTCTTTCGTTAAATCATCATGTGAAGATGCTTTCAGCCAGCGGCATCTTCTCTCTTTTCATGTGGGGTTTAACTACTCTTCTCCATCAATGGTTTTTTCGAAAAGCGGAAGCGCATTGGTCACGCGCTGCAACTATAGTTTTAATTCTCACATTCCATTTTATTTATATTATAATACGGAGCATTTTCACCAATGTCAAGACCGAATTATTTTTAAGATCGTTCCAGCTTCTTTTTTAGTTTGCGGACATCCCTAAGCGTTAATCCAAACTCGGATGCAAGTTCAATCATATTTGAATTTTGTTCTTTCTGGATAAAATCATGAAAATCAACACCGAACAGCTGATTTTCCCCTGAATGTGCAGACATTCCCTTATCTCCAAATCTCATAGTATTCACCCTTTGTTATGTAGTCTGTTTTATTCTTGCCATTAATGATTGAAATGTTTCATGGGTTGAAAAATTAACTTTTGCTAAATTGGGCATTTAAATAGGCCGATATAAAAAGGGAAATAGTCCTGGAAGCAGAAATACTTCATATAGTACCAAAATTGGACTAGTGCAAAAGTTATCTTGACTATCAGGGGCTGGTTTGTTTTTCTTTTAGTAAGGAAAAAAATTTCTCTGATGGAAAGTTAAAATAAAAGGAGGAGAACTGTTGCAGAGAAAACGAACATTGACCCTGGCAATTTGCTTCATGATTCTGGCTGGACTAATACAGCCGCCAACATCTATAAAAGCAGACAGCATAACAGTAACAATTAGCACTCATAATTTAAATATTCGCCAAGGTCCCGGCTTAAGTTATCCAATTTTAGGACAAGCCCCAAAAGGCGACCAATATAAGGTGCTCTCCCAAAAAGGAGATTGGATTGAAATTAAATTTCAAGGCAAAAAGGGATGGGTTGCCAGCTGGCTTGTGGCCTTAAGCACGTCCAGTCAGGAAAACTCAATAAAAACAGGCAAAGCACAGGCAGTGATTAAAACAGATGGGCTTAGAGTCCGAAAAGGCCCAGGCACAGACTATGCCGTAATGGGGACTGTGCTGAAAGGAGCTTCCTATAAAATCCAAGGATACGAAGGGAGCTGGATAAAGCTCCAAACACCTTTCGGAAAAGGATGGGTTTCTAGTCAATATGTCCAACTGAATGACAATAAGCAACAAGATTCCAAAAACCAAAAGGGGAAAATTACAGCAAACTCTCTTAACGTAAGAAACAAACCTTCAATTCACAGTACGGTAATTGGCAAGCTTAATGCTGGAGAAACTGTAACGATTACAGCTCAGAGCGGCAGCTGGTCAGAAATTTTATTTTCAGGGAAAAGCGGCTGGATCAGCAGCCAATATGTCCAGGTTCAATCACCCCAATCTGCTGGGAACACTTCCGAACAGCACAATACCGGAAAAACCGGAACTGTTACCGCTACATCCTTGACTGTCAGGAATAAGGGATCATTAAACGGAAAACCTTTAGGTTCGGTTACGAAGGGTCAATATTTTGCCATCCTTGCGGAATCTAATAATTGGTCTAAGATAGAGTATCAATCCGGTTCATTTGGATGGGTTGCAAGCTGGTTTATGGACATCACATCAGAGAGAAATACCGGTTCTGCCCAGCAGCCTGTTAACAGAAGTTCAGCAATCATTTTACATAACGGATCTAATATAAGAAAAAAAGCGAGCGCACAATCCCCTGTTATCCAAAGAGCAAACCAGGGAGACAGCTTTGAGATAATCAGCTTGAAAAGCGATTGGTATGAAATTCGCCTGCCAAACGGCGGAACAGGTTTTGTGGCCGGATGGATTGTATCTGTGAGAGGATCCGCTCCTAAAGTGGAAAAACCCGGTGCAGAGATGCATCTAAAGAATAAGACGATTGTTCTGGATCCAGGGCATGGAGGCAGAGATAACGGGACGACAGGCGCCAGAGGAACATTGGAAAAATCGTTAACACTCAGGACAGCACAGCTCCTCTCCGATAAGTTAAGAGCTGCTGGGGCTCATGTCATTCTAACCCGAAATAGTGATTCTTATCTTCCTCTTCCGTCAAGAGTAGGCGTATCACACTATCATAATGCTGATGCTTTTATTAGCCTCCACTATGACAGTATTTCGGATCGGACAGTCAGAGGAATGACAACCTACTATTATCACTCTTTCCAAAAGAATCTGGCAGCCTCCATCCATTCAGATGTAACAGCAATGACAAATGTCAGGGACCGCGGATATCGTGTCGGTGACTATCACGTAATCAGAGAAAATAAACGGAATGCTGTCCTTTTAGAACTCGGATACTTAAGTAATCCTGCTGAAGAGATTCTGATTACATCAGGACAGTATCAGCAATCTGTTACTGCAGGAATCTATCAGGGATTGGCACGCTACTTTAAAAATTAAGACTCCTTCTAAATTTTTGTTTTTTATTTAAAAGCCTGCCCGTTGATTTCTGCAGGAGGCTCTTGCTTTCCTCGGGGAGGAACGGGAGCCTCCCGCAGAAGTCAAGTGCTCTCCGCTCCAGAGATCAAACTAAGTTAGCTTACTCGAAAGCAACGAAAACATCCAAAATTAATAAAAGCCCCGGCAGCCAATTTTGGCTGCCGGGGCTTGCTTCATACACCAATGATCCTAATCGCTTTCCGTTAGCTTTTGTGAATCTTATTTACTTTCTATGATCAGCGTGACAGGGCCATCATTGGTTAGTTGGACTTCCATCATAGCACCAAATTCCCCTGTTGCCACCCTTAGGCCTTTTTCTTCTAAAAATCTGTTAAATGCTTCATAAATTTTAATGGCATGGTCTGGTTTGGCTGCATCCATAAAATTGGGGCGCCTTCCTTTCCTGCAGTCGCCATATAGTGTGAATTGTGAGACTGAAAGGATTTCTCCCTCCAGATCCAGGAGAGACAAGTTCATCTTCCCATTCTCATCTTCAAAGACGCGAAGATTGGCAATTTTATCTGCCAAAAAAGCCGCATCCTCTCCCTTATCTTCATGAGTAACCCCAACGAGCAACACAAACCCCTTTTGGATGGTCCCAATGGTTTTGCCGCCAACTGTCACGCTGGCTTCCTTGCTTCGCTGCACTACAACACGCATGCTATCTGCTCCCTCTAGTTCATAATCCTTCTTACTGCATAAATATCAGGAATTTGTTTAATACGGTCAACAACCTTATACAGATGGCTGACATTGTGTATGGCAATTGACATATTGATCGTTGCCGCCTTATTGCGGTCTGACCGTCCTGATACCGCAGATATATTTGTTTTCGTTTCATTTACAGCCTGCAATACTTCGTTTAGCAACCCACGGCGATCATATCCAGTGATTTCAATTTCAACGTTATATTCTTTCCGATCATTAAGTGCTGTCTCCCACTCAACAGGAATGAGCCTTTCCTTAGCATCTTCAGTGTCCATATTTGGACAGTCTGCACGGTGTACAGACACTCCTCTGCCCTTCGTAATAAAGCCTACAATTTCATCACCCGGCACCGGGTTGCAGCAGCGGGAAAGACGAATAAGCAAATTGTCAATGCCAGAAACCCTAACACCGGATTCCCGTTTTTTAGCTGATGTGAATGTCTTTAGTTCGGAAACTGCATTAGTAATATCAGCGGTCTGTTCAAGATCGCGCTTCTTGCGCCATTTCTCTGTAAGCCTATTAGCCATCTGGAGGGCTGTCACCCCGTTATAGCCAACCGCAGCATACATATCTTCTTCCGTAGCAAAGTTAAATTTTTCAGCAACCCTTTTGACATTATCCTGTGTCAGGATTTCCTTCAAATCGAAGTCCATATTACGAATTTCTTTCTCTACAAGCTCTTTCCCTTTTTCTACATTTTCTTCTTTTCTTTGCTTTTTAAAGAAAGTTCTGATCCTGTTTTTGGCTTGAGAGGTCTGGGCAAGCTTCAGCCAATCCTTGCTTGGTCCATAAGAATGCTTTGAAGTGAGTATCTCGATAATATCTCCGGTTTTGAGCTTATAATCCAATGTTACCATCTTGCCATTTACCTTGGCACCAATTGTTTTATTTCCGATTTCCGAGTGGATGCGGTAAGCGAAATCAATAGGGACAGAACCTGACGGCAGCTCAATAACATCCCCTTTTGGCGTGAATACAAAAACCATATCCGAAAATAGGTCAATCTTCAATGATTCCATAAACTCTTCAGCATTAGCTGCGTCATCCTGAAATTCAAGAATTTCACGGAACCAAGTTAGCTTTTCCTCGAAGGACGAACCCTCGTTCACTCGTTTGCCTTCTTTATAGGCCCAGTGTGCCGCAATCCCGTACTCTGCAATTCTATGCATATCCAACGTACGGATTTGGACCTCGAGCGGGTCACCTTTTGGACCAATAACCGTAGTATGAAGAGATTGGTACATATTCTGTTTAGGCATTGCTATATAATCTTTAAAACGGCCAGGCATCGGTTTCCAGCAGGTATGGATGATCCCCAGGACTGCGTAGCAATCTTTAATGCTGTTCACAACAATCCTTACTGCAAGCAAATCATAAATCTCAGTAAATTGTTTGTTTTGAAGGGCCATTTTACGGTAGATGCTATAGATATGTTTGGGGCGTCCGGAAATCTCCGCCTTAATCGAGACTTCAGCCAGCCTGCCTCTCATTACATTAATTACATCATCCAGATACTCTTCACGTTCCGCTCTTTTCTTTTTCATCAGATTGACAATCCGATAATACTGCTGCGGATTTAAGTATCTTAGAGCTGTATCTTCAAGCTCCCATTTTATCTTTGAAATCCCCAGCCTATGAGCCAAAGGAGCAAAAATTTCAAGAGTCTCATTTGATATCCTGCGCTGTTTTTCAGCAGGCAAGTGCTTGAGGGTCCGCATATTATGAAGGCGGTCTGCAAGTTTAATTAAAATGACTCTGATATCCTGCGCCATCGCAACGAACATTTTCCGATGGTTTTCAGCCTGCTGTTCTTCCTGGGATTTATATTTAATTTTCCCTAGTTTTGTAACTCCATCGACCAGCATCGCCACTTCTGCGTTGAAGGCTTCCTTAATATCCTCTAATGAGACATCGGTATCTTCAACAACATCGTGAAGAAAACCGGCTGCAACTGTAGAAGGATCCATCTCCAAATCTGCCAGAATGCCTGCTACCTGAATGGGATGGATGATGTAAGGCTCACCGGATTTTCTATATTGTTCACGGTGAGCCTGCTTGCCAAACTCGTATGCCTTTTTTACAAGCTCTGCATGCTCATCGTTCAAATATTCTTTTGCCCTGTCGATGACTTGCTCGGCGGTAAGAACTTGATCGTTCGCCATGGGATCACCTTTATCTCACTGAATTTTATGCAAATGCATAATGTGTTTATTAGGCTCTGTTAACCTTGCTGCTGAATTCACCTGCAGGCACTCGCATTCCTCTGGCAGTCAGGGAGCCTTCTTGGCCATCCTGTACTTTAGAAATCTCGCTTTTCCCGTTGGGGTCACGGACCTTAAGCTTCAAGCAACACACTACTTAAACAATAATTAGCTTTAACACAGCTTTCGTATATAAAAAATCCATAAAAAAGGAAATGATAATAAAAAAATTAATATTGCTACTATTATCGAAAAAAAAAGTGAATATGTAAAGGGATAGACTGTTATTTTTATGGGAATAGCAAAAAAAATGTCGTATTTTGTTGGGAATTCTTTTAGTTTTTCCTGTATTGGAAATAGAAACCCTTTAAATGCGTTTGTACTCTTTATTATTCCAATCCAATCAGCAGGCAGCAAAAATTCTTTTGTAGAGTGGACAGGATGCTAGCGCTAGACGCAGATAAACTTATTAACTATTTATCAACCTGTAGCGTATTTAATAATTTCCTAACTAATGAAAAAAGAGCGCCCGTTCATACGGCGCTCTCCCTGAAGTATAGATAAAATTAATATTGCATTAGTGTTAGGATATCGTAATGATCCAGCTTTTTGCGGCCATCCAGATATGTCAATTCGATTAGGAAAGCGATACCGGCTACCACTCCGCCAAGCTCCTCAACAAGCTGGATCGTTGCATCAATTGTTCCGCCAGTTGCAAGCAGATCATCAGTGATTAGTACTCTTTGTCCAGGTTTGATGGCATCTTTATGAATAGTTAATACATCTTTGCCGTACTCAAGACCATAATTAACTTTAACCGTTTCGCGAGGAAGCTTTCCTTCCTTTCGGACAGGAGCGAATCCTACCCCTAAAGAATAGGCTACAGGGCAGCCAATAATGAATCCGCGTGCTTCCGGCCCAACAACTAGATCGATCTGTTTTTCACGTGCATATTCCACAATCTGGTCAGTCGCATATTTATACGCATCGCCGTTATCCATTAATGTTGTAATATCTTTAAATTTAATCCCTGGCTTTGGCCAGTCTTCAACAATTGTTACATACTGTTTTAAGTCCATTTTTCTTCCTTTGCCTCCTCAAATTTAACAGCTCCTTGCAAGATCTCATCAAAAGAGTCTTTGAGCTGCTGAAAGGATGAATAGAGCAAATCACTTTCGAGAATGTATTGTGCCTGCTTAAGCTGATAGGTTTTTGAATCAGCCAAGTCACGTTTATTTGATGTATTATTTAATGAAATAACACCATTTTCTATTTTAACAAAGTCCAATTCAAAAAACACTTGTGACATAAAGTCTACCGTTTCTCTGCTCCATCCCTTATGCTTGGCAATATCATTTCCATACCGTTTTATATCGATAGAACCTTTTTTGGCAAGCAATGCAAAAAACCATTTAAAATGATCTCTTGTCGGTAGCGTGCTAAAATAGTCACTATCTTCCTTAAAGAAATGCGCGTAAATTCTCGCAGGTCTTTTGCCTGAGATTAATTTAACCATCAATTCTTTTGTAGGAGGCAAATCTGCCAAGACAAGATTAGAACCATCCACCTCTATTGATGAAGCATCCTCTATAGAATGTATTTTGACCATTTTTTGGCCGGCATATGTCCTGAATTTGGAAACATTCTCATCACGGAAAAAAATCCAGATTGTATTATCTTCGGGAATGACACTTTGAAGCCTTTCTAGCCTCTTTACACTTCTTATATCAAAAAGCTGCCAGGTGCGCACAGCCATATCCTGCAAAAAGATTTGCGGCTTTTTGATGTTATTCCATTCATTAATCGATAACTCTCCAATAACAGATAGCTTGGAATAAGGCGAGATATGTTCATATAAATGGCCGAGGCCGAATCCAACCCCTTCCAGAGAAGAACCCTCGTCCTCAATTGTAACTTTAATATGGTTTTTTTCCGAGCCAATCTTTCTCATTCCAGCAATATTTGCATCATTTATCAAAATTTTCGGCTTTGGGTTTCCCATCCCGAATGGAGAAAGCAATTGCATCTCTTCTATCGAAGATAAGCTAATATCTTTAAGACTAAAAACGCCATCAACAGACGTTACAGGTATAAAATCTTCCTCTGTTAGCTGCTCATTTGCCAGTGTATTCAGCTTTCTCCTCAGTTCATCAACAGAGTCAATTGCCAGTGTCATACCTGCGGCCATTGGATGCCCGCCGAAATGAGGAAGAATGTCTCGGCATTCAGATAGATTTTTAAACAAATCAAATCCTTCTATGCTTCTGGCAGATCCCTTTGCTTGTCCTTTTTCAAGGTCATAACTGAGAACAATTGCTGGACGATAGAACTTTTCTACAAGTTTAGAGGCAACAATGCCGATCACTCCTGCATTCCAGTCTTCTTTGCCAACAACAATGACAGAATTCTCGCTGATCGGAAATTTGCTTTCAACTTCCAAAATGGCCTGCTGTGCAATATTGTTTACGATCGCCTGTCTATCTTTATTAAGAAGTTCAATTTCCTCGGCAATTGTTTGAGCTTCAAGTAAATCGTCGGTCAGCAGCAGATCCACTGCAGGATCAGCGCTTTCCAGCCTTCCCACTGCATTTAGGCGGGGGGCTATTGAAAAGCCGATTGTTTCTTCTGTTATGGAAGGAAGCTCTGCGCCAGCCACTTTAAATAAAGCAGTGAGGCCAATATTTTTAGTTGACTTTAGTTTTTGAATTCCCCGCTTTGCAATCAGCCTGTTTTCTCCTTTTAGTGAAACAAGGTCAGCAATCGTGCCTATAGCAGCGATTTCTAAAAGATGCGCAGGCATTTCCCCAAACAGCGCATGTGCCAGCTTAAAAGCTACTCCAACACCGGCCAATTCCTGAAACGGGTAATTGCTGCCGGGATGCTTAGGATGGACGATGGCCAAGGCCTCAGGTAGCACCGGACCGGGTTCATGATGGTCTGTAATAATCAGATCCATCCCCAAATCTTTTGCAGCCTTCGCTTCATTAACTGCTGATATGCCTGTATCTACAGTTATAATTAGGCGAATCCCAGTCTCAGCGGCATGGGTAAATGCAGGAATATTGGGCCCATAGCCTTCCGTAAAACGATTGGGTATGTAGAATTGGACGTTGGCCCCAAGCTCCCTTAATGCCATCATCATGAGTGAAGTGCTCGTAACTCCGTCCGCATCATAATCACCAAATATTAGAATTGGTTCCTGTTTTTCTATCGCTTCTTTTATTCGGGAGACAGCTATCTCCATATCTGACATCAAAAAAGGATCATGAAATTTCTGCTCTTTATCCAATAAAAAATACCGCGCTGATTCTGCGGTATCCATGCCGCGATTTATTAATAACGACGCTACAAGAGGTGCCACATCCAACTCTTTTGCAAGCTGCTGCACTTTTTCTTCCTGCGTTTGCCGAACAATCCATCGCGTTCTTGAATGTAACATACCTTCACCCCTCAGCTTATTAATTATACAAGAGGGGGGCTGGTGTTTCAATAACCGAAAGACGGGTTATTCCATACATTTTTTGAAAATGAAATCCTGAATCTGATCTTCTCCCTGTTAAATCACGGCTACACACCAATTGAAGCAGCATTCACCAACAGAAAAGACCCGGGCTAACGAAAGCCCAAGCCTCTAGTGAATATCTCTGTTTAGTTCTTTCTGCAACTCTTTCTTTTCGCTATCCTCTGCTTTTTCTTTTTCAGCATTCAACTTGTCGTTTTCCTTTTTCAGCAATCTTACTTGCCTTTGCAGCGAATACATTCGAACAATGCCAACTGATCCAGCAATAAGCCCTCCCATCAGGACGGAACCTAAGATAACAAGAATTAATGGCCACTCACTTTCCCCAAACAAATAATTTACTGTTACATTATCGACATTAATCACTGCAAAAACAGCCACTACTAAGGCAAATAAAAAACCGAGTAATAAAGCCCATTGAAACTTCATAATTCTCTCCCTTTACTTTTTCATTAGTGTTCTCCTTCTTTGCTATAAGGGTTGATATGGACAAAAACATTTTGCACGTTTTCAAGTTCCAGCAATCTCCGTTTTACCTCTTTTCCAACCCCGTGTCCATCTTCCACAGTCATAGCAGGGTCAACAGAAACTTTAATATCCACAATCACATAATGGCCGTGTTCCCGAGCATGCAATTCATCAATTCTTTTAACCTGATTTACAGATTCCGCAGTTTTGCGCATCTCTAATGTGTCTTCTTCATGCAGGACGTGATCCAAAGTGCTGTGAATGGATTCCTTTCCTAGATGCCATGCCATTTTAATAACCATAAGCGACACAATAAGACCGGCAACCGGGTCTGCATATTCCAGCCATTCAATTCCAAATTTTCCGCCAAGGACTGCACTGCCGATTCCTATTAAGGCTGCAATAGAAGAATAGACGTCTGAACGGTGCTCGTAGGCATTTACAATTAATGCGTCACTATTTAATCTTTTTCCCAATTTATACTTATAGCGAAACATCGCTTCCTTTACAAGGATTGAAATGATCACTGCCACGATGGCAATTGCCTTTGGAGGTTCAATGGGTGAAAAAAAGGCCTCAAAGGATGATTTGCCAATTTCAATTCCCACCAGGAATAATAAGACTGCCACGATGATGGCTGCAATCATTTCCGCTTTTCCATGTCCATAAGGATGGTCTTCATCCGGCGGCTGTTTTGCGGCCCTTAATCCCAAATAAACAGCAAAGGAACCAGCGACATCTGAGGCAGAATGGACGGCATCAGCCACCAATGCTTTACTTCCAGAATAAACGCCAATTCCCCATTTAAGAGCAGCAAGAATAATATTGCCTACGATGCCAATCATGGCAGCAAATTCAGCTTTCTTAAAACGATCATTTTTTTCCAACGTTAACTTCCCTTCCTCCCTAGTCCTATTTTTAGTTTAACCTATTTCCCGGAATCATTAACCTTTATTTGCTTAATATAATCCTACTCTTCTGCTCCCAAGCTTTAGAGTTACCAAATTGATAAAAGAAAAACCCCAGGCATTTAGCCTGAGGTATTGGGCTTAAAGCTTATACTTGGGGGTCATCACTGATTTTGCGCTTTTCTTTTACTGTTATAATAACACCTGTTTTCTTTAGCTCCTTGCCTTTCCATACAGCCCATAGCTGTGCTGCAAGGAAGATGGATGAGTACGTACCGGCAATCAAACCGATCAGCAATGCAAAGGAGAAGTTTCTGATTGATTCACTACCAAAAATCATTAGTGCTACTACAGCTATCACGACTGTCAATACAGTATTAATGGACCGGCCCAGCGTTTGCCGGAGGCTAAGGTTCACAACCTCTGCTATATCTTCGAAAGTCTTAAGTTTTTTCTTCTTCTGCATATTTTCACGCATGCGGTCAAACGTTACGATCGTATCATTGATTGAATAACCGACCACAGTCAACACAGCGGCAATAAATGTTAAATCCACTTCAAAACGAGTAAAGCTAAATACAGCAATGATAAAGAAAGCATCGTGCAGTAAAGCAATTACTGCGGCAATCGCCATATAAATTTCAAAGCGAATCGTTACATAGATGATAATGCCGACAGACGCGATCGCTAAGGCAATGATCGCATTTTTTGCAAGTTCTTTTCCTACTGTCGGAGAGACTGTGCTTACATTTGGTTCTGCATCGAACTCTTCCTTGAAATGTGACTTCAAGTCAGCAATTGCATCTTTTGTAAGAACATCTTTTATTCTAGCTACCCCTATTTCTTTATTATTTCCGGAAATAACAATATCATCTGTTTCAAGACCCACCTGTGACAATTGTGTTTGCACTTCTTCTTTGGATAATGAATCATTAGAAAGCAGCTCGATACGTGTTCCGCTTGAAAAATCGATTCCAAGATTCAAGCGAAGAACTGCTAGAATGATTATTCCAGCAGCAACCAATGCTCCCGAAATAACAAAGAATTTTTTTCGATGGGCAACAAAATCAAACTTATCAAACTTTGTTGGCAGGTCAAGTGTGTCATAGTTCTCGGCAATATCCTTTATTTCACTCTTCTTTACACCAAACCAGCCCGGCTTCTTATTGAATGCTTTGCTGTTTACCCAAAGGCCAAGGAGTAGCCGTGACCCATAAACAGCTGTGATAAAGCTGGCCAGGATACTTATGATAAGCATGGTTGCAAAGCCTTTTACAGAGCTTGTTCCATATAGGAACAAAACGGTTGCTGCAAGAATGGTTGTAATATTGGCATCAAAGATTGTAGAAAGGGAATTTTTGCCGCCGGCCTGGAAAGCTGACTTTATCGTACGTCCCACTTTCATTTCTTCTTTAATTCTCTCATATGTGATGATGTTTGCATCAACTGCCATACCAACACCCAGAATGAGTGCGGCGATCCCAGGAAGTGTTAATACCCCATTCATCCAGTCAAAAACAAGTAAGATAAGATAGATATAAATGGATAAAGTAATTGTCGCGATTAGCCCTGGGAAACGATATACCACAAGCATATAAAGGAATATAATCGATATTCCAATGATGCCGGCAAGAATCGTCTTGTCCATTGCCTGCTCCCCGAATTTTGCCCCAACCGAAGTCGAATAAACTTCATCAAGCTGTACCGGCAAAGATCCGGCATTTAATAAATCCGCCAATGTTTGGGCTTCTTCGAGTGTAAAATTCCCGACAATGGAAACTGTATCCTGGTTAAATACCTGGCTAACTTGAGGAGCAGATAAATATTTTGGATCTTCCTTCCCGGCTTCAGCCTGGAAGGAATCTTGCCCCTCCTCAAAATCAAGCCAAATGACAAGCAAGTTATTTGGAGGTCCCATATTAACAATCTTCTGGGTGACATCTTTAAATTTACTGGCGCTCTTAAGCTTTAGAGAAACACTGGGCTTCCCATTTTCGTCAAAAGTTTGTTTTGCCCCGCCTTCTGCCAGGTCCGATCCATCCATCATCTTTTGGTCATTAACATCCCTGAAAGATAGATTGGCTTCAGTTGAAAGAATTTCACGTGCCTTATTCTGATCCGTTACACCTGCAAGCTGAACACGGATGCGGTTATCGCCTTCAATTTGAATGTTTGGTTCACTCACACCCAAAACGTTGATACGTCTGTCCAGCGCTTCTGCTGTACTGGCCAAAATTTCTTTGTCAATTTTCTGGCCATCCTTCGGTTTTACTTCATAAAGCACCTCAAAACCGCCCTGCAAATCGAGGCCTAGCTTAATATTTTTCAAAATGTTATTAGTCGTTGCCCCTGCCAAACTCCCTATTAATAAAACAATAAGGAAGAAAGCAACGATACGGCTGCGCTTTATCATTATGTAAAAATCCTCCTTAAACACTCGCCCGTAACAGGCATATAAATTGAAGCTTTTTATCACAGCACTTAACCATGATGTTTTTTACAAAACGGGCTTAAACAGACAATCACATTACAACTTTATGGAATTAAAAGCATCTTTTCCACTAGGGCATAGAATGCTCCATAAAAATGGATATATGTTTGGACTGTGCTAGTCGTTAAACTCCACGTTTTATTATGAAACAGATTGCAAAACCTGTCAATTTGTCTTAGATCCTGTTAACACTTGAAAAATATGGGATTAAATAACCATAGCTTTGTTCTTTATTAAAGCCTTTCTTTTCATAAATTGCTGTTTGAGGTATAAATAACCCGTTGATGGCCCAAAGCAACAAACTTACCGTTTATTTTAAAAGTTCCCTTCTCTCTTTTTCATTATCAAAGGCGAATTCAGAGCCCTTAAATGCTTCAATGGTTGCAAAATGGATGTACTCACTGACTTTAACGGCCATTATCTCTTCCACTATTTCGAATAGCCTGACATTTTCTTTCGGTTTTTTCCATTTTTTCTTTGTAAGAAATCCCCACAGCTCCTGCTCCGTCACCTTTTTATAGCCGAGCAGCCGAAACTCATCCAGTTTGCTCTCCAATGCTGGTTCTACTTTAGTGCGAAAATAATCATAATCATGGCCGATCTTCATTCTCAGCCGCCCCCCCCCGCCAAATTTCTTTCGCTAAATCAAATGGAAATTCATATAGCTTGTCATGCTTTGTCCAGTATCTTGCATATAGTTAATTGTATATGATATCACCTATTTTGAGAAGGCAGGGAGTTGAATGTCCAAATTTCTGAAAGGTACCATGATCCTTTTGGCTGCAGGCCTGGTGACCAGGGTCTTGGGGTTTATCAACCGGATTGTCATTGCCCGATTTATCGGAGAAGAGGGCGTCGGCCTTTATATGATGGCTTTTCCTACCATGATTCTTGTTGTCACCATTACCCAGCTTGGCCTGCCGGTAGCCATTTCTAAAAACATTGCCGAAGCGGAAGCACGTGGAGATACGGCAAAAATCAAGAAAATATTAGTTGTATCATTAGCAGCTACTATTTCACTTTCTGTTATTTTTACTCCTGCTTTAATACTGCTTGCACCACTTCTATCAGAAACGTTATTTACCGATAAACGTACTCTTTGGCCCTTGATGGCCATAGCACCTGTCGTTCCGATCATTGCCATTTCATCTGTCATTAGGGGGTATTTTCAAGGAAGACAAAATATGAAGCCCGCTGCATACTCCCAGGTAATCGAACAAGTTGTCAGAATCAGCCTGATTGCCCTTATGACCAAAGCTTTTCTTCCGTATGGGATTGAATATGCAGCTGCAGGAGCAATGCTGGCAGCTGTTGTTGGAGAGCTATCATCTCTCATTTATCTATTAACTACATTTAAATTAAAGAAGAAATTTAGAGTTAGAAAACAATTTTTTAAATACGTGTATTCCGGCAAAAGTACGTTCAATGAACTAATGACGGTTGCACTGCCGACAACTGGAAGCAGAATGATCGGTTCGGTGGCTTGGTTTTTTGAGCCGATTGTTGTTGCTCAGAGCCTTGCTCTTGCTGGTGTAGCTGCGATTACTGCGACGAAACAATACGGTGCACTAACTGGTTTCGCCATGCCTCTACTTATGCTGCCGTCCTTTATTACTTACTCTTTGTCAACTTCCCTTGTCCCTGCAATTAGTGAAGCGAATTCCAAAAACAATATGAGCCTAATTGAATACAGGCTCCAGCAGGCACTTCGATTTGCTTTTATTACCGGAGGATTGGCAGTAGTGGTCCTATATGTCCTTTCCGATCAATTGATGGAAGTAATGTATGGATCATCAAGCGGTTCACAGTTTATTAAATTAATGGCTCCATTTTTCCTTTTTTATTATTATCAAGGTCCCCTTCAGGCAACATTACAGGCATTGAATCTAGCGAGGGCTGCGATGATCAATAGCTTGATTGGGGCAATCGTTAAAACAGCTGTCATTTTTCTGCTGGCAAGCCAGTCTGCTTTCGGCATAAACGGTGTGGCAATGGGCATATTGGTAGGCACAGTCCTTGTAACCCTGCTCCACTTTGCAACTGTTTTAAAAACCATTTCCTTTACCTTTTATGTGTGGGATTATGTTAAAACGTTTATAGCAATGGGGTTTTCCGGGGGGATCGGCTTCTGGATGCTGAATCATATGCTTCCTCAAAGCATGAATACATCCATAAGGGTCATTATCATATCAGCTGCCATTTTTGTGATTTACTTCTTGCTGTTATTAATCTTTGGGTTAATAAAAAAGGCTGAGCTTATTCGGATTCCAGTAGTTGGAAGGTTGCTTTCAAAACTTGCTTTTAAATAACAAAAAGGCTGCTTAGTTTTGACAAGGCAGCCTTTTGTTTGTACTCTATTTCCTCTCATCCATCATGTCTACATAGAACTGGCCATTTTCATAACTGCAGAAAGAAATTTTGGGTATCTCTTTATATCCTTGTTTTCGAAGCTCCTGCCGAAGCCAAAAATCACTTTTGCTGATTTTTTCAAGATTTGATTTTTGAATAGCACCATCAATAATTAAAGGAATTGTAATTCCGCCATCTTTACTGTCTTTTTTCTCAAACACCGATAAAGTTCCGGATGATTCAAGTATAGCAAATTCAACATCAGAGATTTTGGCTATATCTTTTTCTCTCAGCTGCAGCAGAAGATCATCAAAGTTATACCGCTGTTTTCGCATAGCATTTTCGTCTATTTTCCCTTTGTTAATAATGATAGTCGGTTTCCCATCCACCACATCCCGGAATGTTTTGCTCTTAAGGGAAAACACAGCTAATACAATTTGAACGATCATTAAAAGAAGCATCGGCAAGACGTTCTTAAGGATTTGGGAATCTGGGTTTTCAATTGCCACCACCGCAAGCTCCGCAATCATGATATAAACCACCAAATCCAGAATGCTAAGTTCTCCAATCTCCCTTTTGCCCATCAATCTAAATATCAAAAGAATGACTGCATATAGAAATAAAGTTCTAATTATAATCATTAAATATTCTTCCACTGAAACAGCACCCCTTTTGATGCAATCTTTATTATTCTTTCGCAAATGCGTGTTATTTATGAAATTTTTCTCAGATCCCATTGCAGAATCATCGCAATTTTTTATATTCTAATTTTCCTTTGCCTGAATATGCTTGTACTAGGGAAAAAGCTGAAAAGCTGCGTGGCTTTCAGGCTATTCCAATTCATATTTCAGAAGGGAGAGGGGAAATATAGAAGATTCAAAGAATTTAGGGAGTGCCGTGCTCTATGGAATCATTGGGATTTTTGCCATCGCCATTGCAGGCAGTCTTATTTTTTCGCTGCTGCTGCGTTTCACATCACTTCAGGAGTCATCCTTACAGTATATTATTACAGCTGTTTCATTTGTTTCACTATTTGCTGGGGGATTTGTTTCCGGCGGAAAAGGTAAGCAAAAGGGCTGGCTGCTTGGAGGATTGACCGGTCTAGTCTACACGTTAATCATTTTCCTTTTTCAATATTTGGGGCATGACAGCTTATTTTCTATGGAACAAATTATTTATCATACATGTTTCATGCTCACTGCCATGATGGGCGGTATACTCGGTGTGAACCTGAATTCAAAAAGGACAGCATAAGACAAGCCCCTCTAAGAGGCGTTTTTTCCTTCTGAAAGGGATGGGCTTATGACCCCGAGTCCCTAGGAGCCGCAATTAGACAGGCTTGTGGCCTTGAGGGGGTGGAGCCTGGAGCTAGACAGTTATCAAAGTTCAAAAGGATATAAATTCTGATATTAAAAGAAAGAAGAAGGCCTCAAATATGGACCTTCTTCTTTTTCAATATTAAGATTTAGCCAAAGCATCGCCAGTTGCTTGCGTTACTTCGCGAATAGCTGCGCGATCATATGTAAGACGGCTGCCGTCACCGCATTTAATGACTACTTTATCTTCGTCGATTGCATCCACGAACCCATGAAGGCCGCCGATTGTTACAACCTTATCTCCCTTTTTCAAATCGCTTTGCATCCGCTGAACTGACTTTTGACGTTTTTGCTGCGGACGAATTAATAGGAAATAGAATAAAACAAACATTAGCAATAATGGTCCTAATGTTCCTAATAGCTCCATTGTTTTCCCCCCTTTCAAACATTGTCCACCTTTAGGAAAAAAGCAATCAAGCGCTTTTCCAAAAAATTGAACACTCATTTTTAGTTATTAAAAGTTCCTCGCGTTTGGCTTGTTAAATCCATATCTCTCGAAGAACTCTTCTCTAAAGTCACCGAGACGATCTTCTCTGATCGCTTGTCTGACCTGCTCCATTAATTTTAACAGAAAATATAGATTATGGTAAGTTGTAAGTCTGATTCCGAACGTTTCATCACAGCGGATTAAATGCCTGATATAGGCACGGCTGTAATTCCGGCAAGTGTAGCAATCACAATTCTCATCGATAGGACCAAAGTCTCTGGCATATTTCGCATTCTTCACGACTAAACGTCCATTGCTTGTCATTAAAGTTCCATTCCTCGCGATTCGGGTAGGGAGAACACAGTCAAACATATCAATGCCTCTGATGGAACCATCAATCAATGAGTCAGGAGAGCCGACCCCCATAAGGTATCTTGGCTTATCTGATGGAAGCAGCGGCGTCGTAAATTCGAGCACTCGGTTCATAACATCCTTAGGTTCGCCTACAGATAATCCTCCTACAGCATACCCAGGGAAATCAAGGGAAGTTAAATCTTTCGCACTTTGTTTGCGAAGTTCTTCATATTCTCCGCCCTGCACAATACCGAAAAGACCCTGCTCATTCGGCCGCTTATGAGCTTTTAAGCAGCGTTCTCCCCATCGTGAAGTTCTCTCAACAGACTTCTGCATATATTCATATGAAGCCGGATATGGGGGACACTCATCAAAGGCCATCATAATATCAGATCCAAGGGAATTTTGAATATCCATTGCTTTTTCGGGGGACAAAAATAGTTTGTCACCATTCAAATGATTTCGGAAGTGTACGCCTTCCTCTTCAATTTTGCGGAATTCGCTTAGGCTGAATACCTGAAATCCGCCCGAATCCGTCAGGATAGCACGATTCCAATTCATAAATTTATGCAGGCCGCCTGCTTCTTCAATAATTTCCTGGCCAGGCCGAAGCCAAAGGTGATAGGTATTGCTTAAAATAATGCCCGCTCCCATTTCAATCAATTCTTCAGGGGACATTGTTTTCACCGTAGCCAAAGTTCCAACAGGCATAAATACTGGTGTCTCAAAAGAACCATGGGGTGTATGTACACGTCCCAATCGCGCACCAGTCTGCTTGCATGTCTTAATTAATTCATAGCGAATTGCAGTCAAGTTGTGTGTTCTCCTTCCATTTGTGCATAGCCCCGAGGACCAGATCACATCTGCGGAGCTCAATCCTAGTGCACTCAGCGTTATGCAGTTTCTTACTTAATTACAGTATGAGCATGGCATCTCCAAAACTGAAAAAGCGATAGCGCTCCTCTACAGCCTTATTATAGGCATTCAATACATTCTCCCTTCCCGCTAAAGCACTAACAAGCATAATCAGTGTCGATTTTGGCAAATGGAAGTTTGTAATCATACCATCAATCGCTTTAAATTCGTAGCCCGGATAAATAAAAATGTCGGTCCAGCCGCTGGCTTCCTCAAACCTTCCATTATGGGCAGATGCGATTGTTTCCAATGTCCTGGTGGAAGTTGTACCTACACTGATAATTCTTCCTCCTTGTTCCCGGACTTCATTCAAGAGCCTAGCTGTACCTTCAGTAACCTGATAAAATTCTGCATGCATTTCATGCTCATTTAAGTCTTCTACACTAACTGGCCTGAATGTTCCAAGTCCGACATGCAGAGTAATAAAAGCAATATGCACACCCATTTCTTTGATTTCATCAAGGAGCTCCTCCGTAAAATGAAGGCCCGCTGTCGGAGCTGCCGCCGAACCTCTTTCACGGGCAAAAACCGTCTGGTAACGCTCCCGGTCATCTAGCTGTTCTTTAATATATGGAGGCAAAGGCATCTCGCCTAATTGCTCCAGAACTTCATAAAAAATCCCTTCATATTTAAACTCCAAAACTCTGCCGCCATGTTCAGAAGTCCCCGTGCATACAGCAGTCAGGCTGCCATTGCCAAACGTTATTTCTGTTCCTTCTTTTACCCTCTTTGCCGGCTTGATTAGTGTTTCCCAGGCATCGCCATCAAGCTGTTTCAAAAGGAGCACTTCAATTTTTGCACCAGTTCCTAATTTTTCTCCAAACAGCCTGGCAGGAAGAACTCGGGTGTCATTTAATACAAGGCAATCCCCAGATTTCAAGTGATCCTTTATATCCTTAAAAACACTATGCTGAATTTCGCCGTTTTTTTTATCAAGGACCATAAGCCTGCTGCTTGTCCGTTCAGCCAAAGGCGTCTGTGCAATTAACTCCTCCGGCAAATGGAAATCAAATAAATCTACTTTCATGATGTCACCCTATCTGTTATTCATACTTTAACTACTCGCGCCCATCACCATGAGCCATTTACTATGTCCAGCTTCCAGATTTCTTGATCGAGAGGCTTCCACTTAGCTATTCCCACTCAATCGGCAGGTACCTCCATTTGGAAATGGTGGTACACCAAATCGGTTACGATTCTTCCTCTCGGTGTCCGCTGAAGAAAACCAATCTGCAGTAAATATGGTTCGTATACGTCTTCAATTGTATGTGCTTCTTCCCCAATCGTTGCAGCAATTGTTTCAAGGCCAACTGGTCCTCCGCGGAACTTCTCAATAATCCCTCTTAATAATTTATGGTCAATATGGTCGAGCCCTAAACGGTCAACCTGAAGTAGCTCCAGGGCTTCCTTGGCAAGTTCTTCATCCACATTGCCATTTGCTTTAACCTGTGCAAAATCCCGGACCCGGCGCAAAAGCCTGTTTGCAATTCTCGGTGTGCCTCTTGATCGTCTCGCTACCTCGATTGCAGCTTTTCCATCAATCCTTGTGTCCAAAACCTCGGCAGTACGGACCACAATATCTGTCAACTGCTCTTCTGAATAATATTCAAGCCTGCTGAGAACGCCAAAGCGGTCTCGTAATGGAGCAGATAATGATCCTGCCCTGGTAGTTGCTCCGACGAGGGTAAATGGAGGCAAATCAAGTCTAACTGATCTCGCACTAGACCCCTTTCCTATAACAATGTCCAAGCAAAAATCCTCCATTGCCGGATAAAGAACTTCTTCAATTGAACGGGGCAGACGGTGTATTTCATCTATAAAGAGCACATCGCCTGGTTCCAAGGCAGTCAGAATGGCCGCCAAATCCCCTGGTCTTTCAATAGCCGGACCTGCAGTTGTTCTGATATTGACACCCATCTCATTTGCAATAATAGAACCCAGCGTCGTTTTCCCTAAGCCTGGAGGTCCATAAAGGAGGACATGATCCAAAGTTTCCTCGCGAATCCTTGCAGCTTTAATAAAAATCTCAAGGTTTTCCTTTATTTTATCCTGTCCGATATACTGTTTAAGTGTTTGCGGACGGAGACTTTGTTCAAATGACATATCTTGAAGATCTGCTTCACCGGAAATGATCCGGTCTTCCATACTTATCACCTTCTTCACGTATCAGCATTAGCCAGCGGCGGTTCTAGGGGAAATTATAGATTTAAAAGCTTCTGAAGAGCCTTCTTTATGTACTGATCTGTTGTAAGCTTCTCCTTTTTTAGATCAGGAGTGATCTTTTTCAATTCCTTATCTGAATAGCCCAGCGCTTTCAGTGCAAGCAACGCCTCTTCAAGATCAGCTGAACCGCCACTTTTTTCAAAAACGATTTTATCTGCTGAGAATAAATCAGGGAAAAAGTCAGGTACGATATCAGGCAGTTTCCCTTTAAGGTCAAGAATCATTTGCCTTGCCGTTTTCTTTCCAACGCCAGGAAACTTAACAAGAAATGCTTCATCCTCTTTCTCAATTGCCTGGACCACCTGTTCGGGTTCACCTGAAGCCAAAATCGCAAGAGCTCCCTTAGGTCCGATGCCTGTGACATTCAGCAGCTTTGTAAACAATGTCTTTTCCTCTCTCGAATGAAAACCGTACAAAGCCATGATATCTTCTCTTACATAATGGTATGTATAAATTCTGACTTCCTGCCCAAACTCTGGAGTATAACTAAATGGATTAGGCGCTAATATTTGATAGCCAATCCCGTTATTTTCAATAACAACATATTCCGGTCCGATGTACTCTAATTTACCTTTTACAAATTCTAACAATACCTTTCGCTCCCCTGATATAGCTGTATCTCATTGTACCATACAATAATTAAGGCACGAAGAAAAAAGTTGCGGTATTCATGAAATCTTAAATATAATGATGGAGGTTTTAAATAAATTGACTGGAGGTCATGAATTGAAGAAACTATTCGCACTATTTACCCTTTTCCTTTTGCTTTTCGCTGTTGCGGGTTGCACATCCACCGAAGAAAAAACAGAAGAGCCTGAGACTGAAGCAAACGCTGGAATGACAGATGAAGATAAATCAAAATTTTATAATTCTGTCCGTGTTGGTGAGCTTAAAGTAAATGAAGTATTTCATAAAGAAATGGCTGCAGATGAAACAACGCCCGTGATCAATGCAAGTTTTGCAGATGAGCAATCAGCAGTTGCCTTCCTTGCCAAGTACTATAGCAAAGATGTGGCTAAAGAAATATATACACACTACGCAACCAATCAAAAGACTGAAGATGGCGAAATGATCGTAAATGAAGAACCCTACTTCTCTCCTTCCGTACTAGATACAACAATGGAAGAGGCTGAAGTCAGCGGAGATCTTAACGAAGCAACCGTAAAAGCAGGAAAATACTCATATCAACTAGAGCTGCTGGATAGTGGTTACTTGATAACAAACATTGAAAAATAAAATTTTTTTCCCGTCCTTTATAAGAAAGACGGGCATTTTATTGCAAATTAATGGCAGGCCGGCGCAAGCCAGTCTGCCATTAATTTGCCTGCTTTTCTTCTGTAGAATAACTTTTAAATGTTTCAAGCACTTCTACATACCGATCTTTTGTCATAATTGGAATGCCTTTTTTCAGTTCTTCGCATTTAGTGCTTTCCAGTTTTCCTAAATCAATTTGAAAAAAAGACTGGATAATGTTTGTCCTTTGCGGGCGGCCATTAAATATGGTTAAGGTTCCGTCATCTGTAATTCCAAAATAGCCATTTGCTTTTAATAATGGAGAAATATCATCCATTTGCCTGCGAAACACCATATTATCTATATCCATTTCAACAAGCTGCCATTGATCATATTTAGCCCAAAAATCTTCCATCGTCCAAACCGTTTCCTCTATCGTTTCCTGGCTCACTTCTCCATCCAGGTATACTCTTTCCAACATAACCTTCATTTGAAGCGGACCTTTAATGGGCTTATCGCTGTTCTCCGGTTGCCCCTCATTGGCAAAATAGCCTGCCATGCAGGCAAGGGGGCTTCCCTCTGTATAAAAGAAAATCATAATGACCGCCATTTGAATAATGAACAAACCCCGCATGGTTCTCATAATCGATCACCTCAAATAAAATGTTACTTCTGCAAAAGCATCCATTACGCAATTTTCACCATATGCTCTATATTCCTAGTATGACCAATATTTTCTTGTTTATCCTGCCATAATTTAATAAGGTACTAAATGAAAAGGAGCAAAGCGCAATGGCTTTACTCCCTTATCCAGAATCCAAATTAACTTTCTTTACGGAATAGATTTTTTAAATCCCAATCAATCTGTTCTCTTGGCCCGCCGTCCCGCAGGTTATTGTCAATGTTTCTTAGCCTGCTGAATGTACCCTCATCCGTAACGACTGTCGTTGATCTCCCGCGAAGGTAGGGCTGAACCGCTTCGTGGATGGCTGCTTTTGTCTTCTCTTCCTTGCTGTAATCCGCAAGGTCCACAGCAATCAGCACATTGCTGCCATAAGTTACTGAGCGGACATCCTCTACATTAGGTACAGAAGCAGTTACATCACCAATTTTTTCAGCGAGTTCACCTTCGTAAGCCTGGTAATACGAACTTTTGGCTTTGCGTGTGTTATCGTCAAGATGTCCATGGTAATTTGCATCACTATGGCTAAAACGGTTATCTTTTTGATAGAAATTACGGTCCCTGTCAGCAAGTGGTACAGTAGGGTTCCCGGTATTTTCATTCCTGACCCGAAGTGCATTTCTGTTATTGTTGCGATTGTAGCCATTATTCCTTCCTTCAACGCCCAAAGTATGGTCCATTATTTCTGTAAGCGGTCCATCGTTATCTGCTCCGTCTTCAACTCGAGCATTTCCTCCGCGGTTTCCATGGTTTTCATTTGAATAATAGCCCATCGGCTGCCCCTGTTCATTGTATCGATCCTGAACTGCGGTTTCATCGTTTGTTCCGCAGCCTGTTAATCCCATCGACATGATGGCAGCCAGCGGCACTGCAATTAACTTCTTGTGCAAGCGAAAAACCTCCCTCGCTAATATTACAAGCCTTGAGCAATTTTGCTCCTTCATAGCTTGTGAGCAGAGAGGGGGTTTCATTCTGTCATTTACGTCCAATTTCAATTAGTTATTTATATTCGTCTGCGGCTTTTTTCAAAGCACGAATAAACCGCTGTCTTTCTGCAAATTGTCCTGCTGTTAATTCCAGAACAGGGCGGATTTTTACAGGATCCAGGTAGGTTCTTTCCCTAATGATTCTATTCCACTCCCTAAAGATATCCGTTGGAAAAGCAAGAGCATATAAGAAATCTTTTTCATCCAAATATTGTTTCATTAATGGATACTTCACTAAATCTTCAAATGACCATTTCATAAAAGGAAGAATACGGTTGGCATATTGGAGATAATCGGCGTGGGGGGCACCTTTAGCAATCAAGTCAAAGTCCAAAAGGTATAAAGACTGATTCTTCGCCCTTAAAAAGTTATGATGGGCAACATCACCATGGAGAATAACTTGCCTTTCAGTTTGGAAATGTGAAGCCTCCTCAATTCCTTTTAGGGACCAGTCCGCCCATGACAATAATTCATTAATAATTTCCTTTTGGACAAAATATCTTATAACAGGAAGATTATTTAGAAAAAGAGATGCTCTTTCCCTCCATTTCTCTGTTTGCTTAAACATCGGTATAACTGTTTGGTAACGGCTGACAAGCTTTTCCGAGGTATCGTGAAAGGCTTTCAGCAGGTCAAGTCCCTCTAAACGATCTTTTTTCAAATGATAGGAGAAAGAATCCTCAGAGGGCTGTATATATTCCAGGCAGCCGTAATAAGTGCGGTCAAAAAACAAAGGCGGCTCTTTGGCAAACTCATAAAAAGCATACGTGTTTGCAAAGCCTTCATTTAATAAAGAAGCTGTGAAAGTTTCTTGAAGCTTTAAACGGTGATAAGATGAAAATCCCTTCAAAATAAAGGTCCGGTCGTGTGTCCTGACCTGATAAACCTGTTTTCGGATTGGTTTTATTCCATCAATGTCAAAAGAAAACTGTTCTTGCAAATAGGTGAGGAGACGATTTTTAAATAAATCGTCTCCCCTGTGTTTAGCCGTCGTATTCACTGCTTTCTTCTAAGTTTCTCGGCATGCCAAATGGCTGCCCGCCCATTGGGCCAGCTCCAAATCCTGGACCGTATCCGAATTCCGGCCCTGGGCCGTATCCGAATCCAAGGCCTGATCCATAAGCTCCAGGACCCATCTGCGGCCCTCCACATCCACAATTATCCGCTGCACCCATGACTGAGCCTGGCATGAATGGCATTTGGCTCTGAGATAGCATAAGCGGCTTTTGAACCATACCCGGAGATTCATCCATTACACCCTGAACCTGCGGCATTTGGTGTGGCATTTGCGGCATCATGGCCCCTTGCACCTGCGGCATTTGGTACGGCATCTGATGTGGCATTTGCGGCATCATAGCCCCTTGCACCTGCGGCATTTGATGCGGCATCTGATGTGGCATTTGCGGCATCATAGCCCCTTGCACCTGCGGCATTTGGTGCGGCATCTGATGTGGCATTTGCGGCATCATAGCCCCTTGTACCTGCGGCATTTGGTGCGGCATCTGATAGCCAGGATACTGTGCTCCCATTACTCCTGTCGGCATTTGATACGGCATCTGATAACCCATATCTTCCGCTCCCATTACTCCTGCAGGCGTTTGGTGCGGCATCTGATAGCCCATATCTCCCGCTCCCATTACTCCTGTCGGCATTTGCGGCATCTGGGCCATTGGCATAAACGGAGAGGATTCATCATAATCAGGGCTCTCAACTCCTGCCATCATCCCCATATGCGGCATTTGATGATCTTGCATCATGGCTCCTTGAACTTGCGGCATTTGATGCGGTATTTGAGCCATTGGCATTTGATGTGGCATTTGCGGCATCATGGCCCCTTGAACTTGCGGCATCTGATGTGGCATCTGATGTGGCATCTGGTGCGGCATCATTGCTCCCTGTACTTGCGGAAACGGCATTTGAGGATGACATGGATTATAAGAATACATTGGCTGATATTGACCTCCTTGTTGTGTGTAAACAGGTGATTCACTATCCTGGGTTTCTGGGCTTTCTTCTTCCGCGATTGGCTTTACCTGCGGAAGAACATTAACTGGTTTAGGCGGGAGCTGCGGCTGTGGTTTAGTTTCAGAAATAGGCAGTGGCTTTTGCTTCGGTTTAACTTCTGCAGCCGGGAGTGGCTTTTGCTGTGGTGCTGGCTGCTGGACGGACATATTCATCATATAATAGTTATTTATATCAATTTCAGGTATAACTGGCTTTGGCATTTTTGGTGTATAAGGCTTTTTGGGAACTTCCTTCGGCGCCTCTGCTTTAGGTGCAGTAACTTTAGGAACTTCTTTTGGAATCTCAACCTTTGGAGCTGTTACTTTTGGCATTTCCTTTTTTGGAGGTGCCGGCTTTTGTTCTTCTTTTACTGGCTTCTCCTTTGGCGCTTCCACAACTGGCATTGTAATAGGCTTCTCTTTGGCAAAAGGGTGGTCTGCTTTTGGCATTTCCTTTTTGGCACCCATGTTTATTTTAGCTTCCGGTTTTGTCCCTATTGGAGCTTCTTTTTTTATAGAGCCTCCATTTGCCGGGACTTTAATTTTCATACCGGGCATTATCATATCAGGGTTGCTGAGCTGTGTATTCATCTTTTTCAGCTCTTCAAAATTCACGCCGTACTTCTTGGCAATCTTCCAAAGAGTGTCCCCTTTCTGTACGATATGGATTTTCACTCTGAATTCCCTCCTATGCGTAAGTCCATATAGTGTATGAAGAAATGGGCAAATTGCTAACAATCTACACAAAAAGATATGCATTTCCCCCCAAAAATATGATTCATCATTTCTACAAACCCTAATTACGTCAGAGGCTAACAAGGAATTAAAAAACCCTCCTGCTTAGGAGGATTTTTTATCATTATGGCCGCTCGAGCATTCTATCTAATGCCATTTTCGCAAAATATGCAGTTTGTTCTTCTACTTGTATTCGATTATGACTTCTTCCGTGTTCAAGGGTTTCGAGGCACCAAACTAGGTGCGGCAAATCGATCCGGTTCATTGTCAGGCACGGGCACATATGCGGATTTAGCGATATTATATGCTTATCCGGATGCTGATTTATGATCCTTTTGACCAAATTCATTTCGGTGCCGATTGCCCATAAAGATCCCGGATCTGAGTTTTCGATTGCCTCTATTATATAATTTGTTGAACCTGCCATATCAGAAAGTGCTACAACTTCTCTTCTGCACTCAGGGTGGACAATGATTTTCATTTCGGGATACTGTTTACGAACTTCAATTACATTCTCAACCGTAAAATTTTCATGGACGGAACAATGACCTTTCCAAAGGATCACTTTAACATTTTCGATAAGTCCTTCGTATTCGAGCTGGTCAGTGACAGGATTCCAAACAGCCATCTCATCTAACCCTATTCCTAACTTATATGCCGTATTTCTGCCTAAATGCTGATCTGGCAAGAATAAAATTCTGGGTTTCTGTGTCATTGCCCAGGTCACCATCTTCTCGGCGTTAGAAGAGGTAACGGTAGCTCCCCCATAAGTGCCAACGAAAGCTTTTATGGCTGCAGTAGAGTTTACATATGTCAAGGGAATCATGGATTCGCCGAATAGCTCCAACAGCTTTATCCAGGCTCTTTCGGTTTGGTGAAAATTTGCCATATCAGCCATGGAGCAGCCTGCACGCATATCAGGCAGAAGAACTTTTTGTTCAGGAGCCGTCAGTATATCAGCCGTTTCTGCCATAAAGTGTACGCCGCAAAATACAATATATTCAGCCTCTGTGTTCTCCTTGGAAAGCTGAGCAAGCTTTAAAGAATCACCCGTGGCATCCGCAAACTGGATCACTTCATCTTTTTGGTAATGATGTCCGGGAATAAACAGTTTATTCCCCAATTTTTCTTTTATCTCCTTTGCCCGGTCCTCAAGTTCTTTCACTGTCATCCTGCGGTATTTTTCAGGAAGTATATTGGCTTGTTGTTCTGCTGTCTGAAAGATATTCATGTCTTTCCTACCCCTTTGCCATATAAGCTTGTTTTTATTCAACTGTAACTTTCACACTGATATCAAGCGCCTTTACTGAATGTGTAAGAAAACCGAGTGAAATAAAATCAACCCCGGTATCACTGTATCTGGACAGGTTTTCCAGTGTGATTCCCCCGGAAGCTTCTGTCAGAATCCCCTTAGGCACGATGCTGATCCATTCTTTAATTTCTTCTGGACTCCTGTTATCGAACATAATCACATCCGCTCCTGCATCAGCTGCTTCAATTACTTGTTCTCTTGTTTCTGTTTCAACTTCGGTTTTGACCATATGCCCAATTTTCGCCCGGACAGTTTCCACAGCTTTTGAAATCGATCCTGCAAAAGAAATGTGATTATCTTTAATCATAACTGCATCATATAGACCATAACGGTGGTTAAATCCGCCCCCGCACCGGACTGCATATTTTTCCAGCATCCTAAGTCCAGGAGTTGTTTTTCTCGTATCGCAAATTTTTGTATGAGTACTATTAAGAACCCGGACAGCTTCATTTGTTTTTGTTGCAATCCCGCTCATTCTTTGGATAAGGTTCAATATAACTCTTTCTCCTCTTAAAAGAACGCCTACAGGGCCGAATGCTTCAGCAAGGACCTCGCCCTTCCCGATAGGTTCACCATCCTGTACTTTTACATCTATATCCACCGATTGATTCAGTATCTGATATCCTAACCTGATTATGTTTTCACCGCAAAAAACACCTTTTTCTTTTGCAAGGAAAACAACCTTTCCTGTCTGGCTCTCCCCAAAAACCAGATCGCTTGTCAGATCCCGTTCACCGATATCTTCTAGAAGAAATTGTTCAAGTTGCAACCTCAGCTTTAATTTGTTCATTTTTACCATCCTTTTCTGTTATTAGGCAGTGAATAACTCTTTTTCGAAGCCATTCATTTTTTTCGGCGGGAAAATCCTCGCGGAAATGTCCACCTCTGCTCTCCGTTCTTTTTAATGCAGAAACAGTCACAAGATATGATGCAATAAGCATGCAAGCTCTTGTTGCTTCATCTGGTGAAAGATGATCCCAGCTTGCTTTAATCCATTTTTCTATTTGAATTTCTTTTAGCCAGGCAAGCTGCTTTAACAGCCCTTCCTTTGTTTTGATTATCCCGGCGTTCTTCATCATTCTTCTTTTAATTTCTCCAATTGCTGGCAAGGAAACTGGTGCCTCTCCGCCTTGCTCCAGGCTTCGAAGGGGGTTGGCCATCGTAAGTAAAGGCTGTCCATTAATCCATTCCGCCAGCCTTTTGCCAAAAAATAATCCCTCAAGCAATGAGTTGCTCGCAAGCCTGTTTGCACCATGTATTCCTGTGCATGCCGCCTCCCCTATGGCATATAATCCTGGAATGCTGCTTCTCCCAACCAAATCCGTTAGGATGCCTCCCATTAAAAAATGGCTGCCTGGTGAAACGGGTATTCTGCCTAGGCTTATATCTACTCCGCTTTGCTCGCAGATCGCTGTTATAGTTGGAAATCTTGAATTAAAATTTTCTATAGCCGTGATATCTAAAAAGACTGATTTTCCTTCATTTAAAAGATTAAATATTGTCTGTGACACGATATGTCTTGGTGCCAGATCTTCTTGCTGATGAATCCCTTCCATCACTGGTTCTCCGTCTTCGGTAATCAGGCGGCCGCCTTCTCCCCTTACTGCTTCCGATATTAATCCTAAAGCTTTGCCTTCTTTGTAAAGTAGTGTAGGGTGAAATTGTATGAATTCCATATCTGCTATTTTCGCACCTGCCCTGTAAGCTAGAGCAATGCCATCTCCTGTTGCGGTTACCGCATTGGATGTATATTCATATATTTGACCGCAGCCGCCGCTAGCCAGCACGACATGTGCTGAATAGAATCGGTGAACTTTCCCATGAGCATCTTTTCCTTTTGCTCCTATGCAGCTGCCATCCTCCTCGTTGACCAGCAGATCAATGACATGAATGTTTTCTATGATTCTAATATTTCCGCTGGTCTTTGATAGCATAAACTCAATGACCGTTTTTCCTGTTGCATCTCCGCCTCCATGGACAATTCTATTTTCCCTATGGGCTCCTTCCCTGCCTAATGCCATACTGCCTCTGGAATCCATATCAAACATGCATCCATCCTCAAAGAGGCTTTTTATAAGGGAAGGCGCTTCACTAGTAAGAGCCATTACTGCATCAAGATCATTATGGAACCTTCCTGCTTCAAGTGTATCCATGTAATGCTTTGAAGGATGATCATTTTCTCCAATGGCAGCAGCAATGCCGCCCTGTGCCAAATATGAGTTTCCGTCCCTTACAGTTGACTTTGTGAGAACTATCACATTTAAGTCTTGACGCAGCTTCTTTGCCAACTGCAAAGCTGCCACTCCGCTTCCAATAATTAGAACGTCGGCATGCATTTTTATTTACCTCCTGTTTTTACAGGTGTCTTGACACCTATATTTACATAGATTTAGAATTATGACAAGAGTTTTTCATAGAATTAGAGAAACTACTTACTGGTATATCATTTTCATATTGAAAGCAGGTGGGACTATAAAATACTTTGACTATGCAGCTTCATGTCCACTAGATAAGGAAGCGGCAGATGCTTATATTAAAGCTTCCACAGAATTCTTCGGAAATTCAAGAAGCCTCCATGACACAGGCAGCGAGGCAGAAGGGCTTCTCGAAAATTGCAGAGGAGAAATTGCAAGGATATTGGGGGCTGAGCGGGAAGGGATTTATTTTACCAGCGGGGGTACGGAAGGAAACTTTCTTGCGATTCACTCATTGCTCTCAGCTTCTCAACCAAATGGGAAACATATCATCACAGGGGTAGCCGAACATTCTTCTATTCATAGCGTTTTAGATATGCTTAGCCAGGATAAAGGTTATGAAATTACCAAAATTCCATTTGGGGAAGATGGCCGCATAGACTTACAAAAATTAAAGGCAGCCTTAAGGTACGATACCGTACTTATTTCCATTCAGCATGGCAATTCTGAAATCGGAACATTGCAGCCCATTCTTGAAATCAGCAGCATTTGCAAACAAAGAGGCATTTTGCTGCATAGCGATTGTGTCCATACATTTGGCAAAGCAGATTTAGTAAAAATAGCACAAAGTGCAGATAGTTTAACGATTTCAGGACATAAATTTTATGGTCCAAAAGGGATCGGAGCGGTTTATATTCATCCACGGCTCCGGTGGGATCCTTTTCTGCCCGGAGGATCCCATGAAAAAGGATTCAGGCCAGGAACCGTCAATGTTCCAGGCGTTGCAGCAATGACAGTTGCTGCTCAAAAGGCCTACGCGAACCTGAACGTCCATCACAGCCATTTCCTGCTGCTGCGCGCTGCCCTTTTAAAAGAACTTGAGCCTGCAAAAGATCTTATTGATGCCTACGACTTTGAACACGAATATCAACTCCCTTCGACATTAGGATTGCGGATGAAAGGACTAGAAGGTCAATATATCATGCTTGAATGCAATAGGCATGGATTTGCCATTTCAACTGGAAGCGCCTGCCGTACAGGCATGCAATCTATCTCTAAAACAATGGAAGCGCTTGGCGTCAACGGTAAAAGCGGCAAGGAGTTTATCCGTATTTCGTTCGGGTGGAACACATCAGCCGAGGATGCCAAAGCTTTGGGCAAAACACTTGCAGAATTGACACACGAACCAGTGCAGCTCTAGTTTTTTATGTTCTTCGGGTAGTATGGTAGAATGAAACATTATCGGTATGTAAGGGAGAGTCAAACATGAAGGAACAAAAAAAGGTACTTGGAGATGAACGAAGGTCCTTTTTGCTTCAGCTTCTGAAAGAAAGCGGCCAGCCTATTACAGGCGGTGAGCTTGCTGCCAAAACTAATGTAAGCCGGCAGGTGATTGTTGGTGATGTCACTTTGCTTAAAGCGAAAAACGAGCCAATTATTGCCACTAGCCAGGGGTATATGTATCTTCACCAGGTGTCTCCTTCGGTTTCAGCGGAACGAACCATTGCCTGCCATCACTCCCCTGAAAGGACCGAAGAAGAATTGTACCTCCTTGTCGACCATGGCGTTACAATAAAGGATGTTAAAATAGAGCATCCTGTATATGGGGACCTAACTGCATCCGTTATGGTATCAACACGAAAAGAAGTCAAGCAGTTTATGGAGAAAATAAAAAACACAAATGCAGCATTCTTATCAGAACTAACAGATGGGATCCATCTTCATACGATCTCGGCGCCCTCCGAACAAAAATTGGATGAAGCCGAAGATTCATTAAGACAAGCTGGCTTTCTGATTGATATTGAAAAGTAATAAAAGCGCAAGGCGTCCGCCTACGGAATGCAGACTAGGAATGCCACGTCCTGCGGCACCGTTTGCATGACCTCCATCCTGGGGAACTCAAGCATAAGACGAACCGGCTGAAAGGTTGTTTTTTAAGCTTTTGGACGGATTGGCTTAGACCCGATAGCCGATGACTCCTGGAGCTAGACAGTTCTCTAAGTTCAAAGGGACTGATATCATAGAAAAGGATCCGGTGAACTGAACCGGATCCTTTTTTCAATCAGTCCTGAAGTACCTTTTTGTCTTTTTGATTAAGCTGGAAATATGGATAACTCCCCAGGATTTTAACACCGCAACCAAGTGCTTCCAATTCAGCTACTGCCCCGGGAATCAGCACATCATCCAACTTCATGTCTACATCAATTATAAAAAAGTAATTCCCCAGCCCAGTCTTCATCGGCCTTGACTCAATTTTAGTCAAGTTAAGTTTTCTCCAGGCAAACGCTGAAAGCACTTGATGGAGAGCTCCTGCCCTGTCAGCCGGCAAGGTAACCATTACAGTTGATTTATGCCCGGAAAACTCTTCACGGCCTTCATGGATTAACACTTTCTTTTGAGAAAGAACAATGAATTTCGTGTGGTTAAAATCAAAGTCGTGGACATCCTGTTTGGCAATGGCCAATCCATAAACTTCCGCCGCTAATTCATTTGCGATGGCTCCTGCCCTTTTCCCAGGATTTTCTCTTACATATTGGGCTGCTGCAGCCGTAGAAGTGGTACTTTCACATGGAATTCCTTTGAGCTCTTTATGCAAAAATTTATGGCATTGTGCGATAGCATGGGAATGACTGTAGACTACATCTGTTTCAGCCCATTTTCCCAAGTTATCCGGATGGACCATGAAATGCTGGCGTATAGGAGCTGTTAATTCCCCGACAATCGGCAAATCTACCTCATGGATTAGATAATCAAGCGTAATATTCACTGAACCTTCCAATGCATTTTCAAGAGGAACTACCGCCAGGTCTATTTCATTATCAATTAAAGCATCAAAGCAGTCAGGTATTGTCGGGTAGGGAACTGCTGACTCTTTTGGAAATAAACTCCTTGCCGCTATATCTGTAAATGTGGCCTTAGGGCCCAGGAATCCTATTTTCACGGTATCTTCCTTCCTTTCTTCAGAGTTGTTTGAAAACTTTTCTTTATACTTTATCACTTTAACAGATGTATGTAAATTCTCAATTGGAAATATTTAAATAATTATGCCCCGGAACGCTGTGTGAACACTTTATTTTTCCTTAATAAAGACTGCTCCATTTTCTAAACAATGGCAAAAAAAAGCGCCGGATACCGGAGCGCAATTTCTTACGCACCTGTTCCCAGCACCTCTACTTTTTCTACAAATTCCAGTTTGCGGAGCCTGGCCAAAAGCTCATCCATTTCGATTCCCATTTCTGTAACATTCAAGGAGAGCGTGACATTTGCTCTCCCTTGAAGAGGAATCGTCTGGTGAATCGTGAGTACATTGCATCCAGAAGAAGCTACAACACCCAGCAGATGTGACAATGTCCCCGATCTGTCTTCCAAATGGAAGAATAGCGTGATAAGCCGTTCTTTTACCACGGTGTGAAAAGGAAACACAGTGTCCCTGTATTTATAAAAAGCACTGCGGCTTAAATCGACTTTTTGTACAGCATCCCAAACTGATTCCGCTTTTCCCCGTTCGATCATTTCCTTCGCATCCAATGTTTTTTTCATTGCTTCAGGCAAAACATCTTCGCGAACTAAATAAAATTTTTTATCGAATCTATCTTTTCTCATTTCTCCACCCCGTCAATCGAGAAGGTTAGTCAATAAACTCGAATTCGTAATCAAGAAGCTTAACGATGTCGCCGTCTTTGGCTCCTTTTTCGCGAAGAGCATCATCCACACCCATGCCGCGCAGCTGCCTTGCAAACCTGCGGACAGATTCGTCCCTTGAGAAATCCGTCATCTTAAAGAGCTTCTCAATTGCATCTCCGGATACGACAAACACGCCAGCCGGATCCCTTGTAATAACAAACTCTGTCTGATCGGCTTCATGTTTGTAAAGTACGCGATGGACTCCGGTTTCTTCTCCCTCTTCTTCATGTGCAAGAGGAAATTCAGGTGTTACTTCGATTTTATCAGCGATTGCAAATAATAAGTCCCTGAGTCCCTGGCGCGTAACAGCTGAGATAGGGAAAATTGGGTAATCCTCTTCTAATCGCTCTTTAAACTTTTTAAAGTTTTCTTCGGATTCGGGCATATCCATTTTATTAGCAACAATAATTTGCGGTCTTTCCGTTAATCGCAGATTGTATTCTTTCAGTTCGTTATTGATGGTTAAATAATCTTCATAAGGATCTTTTCCCTCTACTGCCGCCATATCAATAACATGAACTATGACCCTTGTCCGCTCAATATGCCTTAAAAATTGATGGCCAAGGCCTACTCCTGAATGGGCACCTTCGATTAACCCCGGCAAATCTGCCATAACAAAGCTACGCCCGTCTTCTGTTTCGACCATACCCAAATTAGGTACAATGGTTGTAAAATGATACTCGGCAATTTTTGGCCTTGCAGAGGATACAACAGATAAAAGCGTAGATTTTCCTACACTTGGGAAACCGACCAAACCTGCATCTGCAAGAAGCTTTAATTCAAGAACGACATCCCTTTCCTGCCCAGGCTCACCATGCTCTGACAATTCTGGCGCTGGATTCGCAGGTGTTGCAAAGCGGGTGTTTCCTCTGCCGCCCCGTCCGCCTCTTGCAATAACGGCTCTTTGGCCATGTTCCGTTAAGTCTGCTATAACTTCGCCTGTTTCTGCATCCGTTACAACTGTGCCAGGCGGGACTTTTACAATCATATCTTTAGAATTTCTGCCATGCATGTTTTTGGACATGCCGTGTTCACCGCGTGGCGCTTTAAAATGGCGCTGATAACGGAAATCCATTAACGTACGCAAACCCTCATTCACTTCAAAAACAACATCGGCGCCTTTACCGCCGTCTCCGCCGGCAGGGCCGCCATTCGGCACATATTTTTCACGGCGGAAAGCAACCATTCCATTGCCCCCGTCGCCGCCTTTTACATAAACTTTGACTTGATCGACAAACATTATTTTATTCCTCCCGTCTGCAGTATGTCCCTTTTGTCCGCCTTTCAGCCAAACAGCCGGCACTGACTGGATCCACTCCTTTATGTAAGGATTACCCCAAAACCTGCAGAGTTTCACAATTAGTATTACTATTTACGACGGAATCACTCTCTGCCATTTGAATAAAATGGCATAAAAAGCTCCAGCGCAAGCTCCTGTTCAGCTAGTTCCTGAACAGCAACGCATATGTCAGCGTATTCTTTGTTTAAGAATTTTTCCATTCTGTCCATATCTGTTATTATTCCGCTAAAATCAAAAAAGAAACGAGCCCCTTCTTTTTCCTGACTAATTGAAACGGATAAATGATTTTCATGGTAAGTCTTTGCCGCTGAATCCAAACAGGCAAAAAAAGAGCCTGTCCACTTAGAAAGGATGCGATCATCCAATCGTCCTGCCATTGCATCATCAAGCACTTCATATTCAAGTTGAAAGGAATGGTTTTCCCAATTATATGTGAATAAAAGTGAGGCAAACTCAGGAAGGTTTAAATTCGTAAGCTTTGCTTCCTGCTGTGCTTCCACCACAATTTCGTCTATAATTTCCTTTGCCCTGTCAACCTTGTTAAGGGAAAGGTTACCTTTAATTAATTGTATTTTATTTAGCCAGTCATGCCGGGCATGACGCAGCACCTCAATCATATTCCAGTCTTTTTCCATATATGCACTCCTGTAGGATTATTAAGGTGTCAGAAGACTGTGCTTGCTGTAAGTATATCAAAAAAACAAATGTCCGTAAGCAATTTTATGCTAAATAAGAAAATATTGCTTTTTGTATAGACTCTGTTAAATTAACCAGCAATTGAATTAACAATCAAAAAAGAGATTTAACACAGCTTAAAAATCAGAAGTGCATTATTAAAGTTTTTAGTCAAAAAGAAAACCCTAACCTTATGGGCTAGGGTTTTCTCTAGTAGGCTTACGCCTCTTGAGCTGCAGGATATACGCTCACTTGTTTGCGGTCACGTCCAAGACGCTCGAACTTAACAACACCGTCTACTTTCGCGAATAGCGTGTCATCGCCGCCTTTACCCACGTTTACACCTGGGTAGATCTTAGTACCGCGCTGACGGTACAGGATAGAGCCGCCAGTTACGAATTGTCCGTCTGCACGCTTAGCGCCAAGACGCTTAGAGATTGAATCACGGCCGTTCTTTGTAGAACCTACTCCCTTTTTAGAAGCGAACAACTGAAGATCTAATTTTAATAGCATTTATTCCACCTCCTGTTTTTTGAAGGTAATCTTTATATACTTTCCGTAGTCTTCTTCAATCGTCTGCAATGAAACAACCATGCCTTCAAGAAGAAGCTGCACCTTCTCATTTATGTCATCCTCAAGATCTGGAAGAACACAGCGGAGAAATCCATCATCATGGCCAATCTCTGGTGTCACACCTGTTAAGGCATGAACAGCATTGATTGCGCCGATGGTTACTGCAGATACGCCTGCACAGACGATATCTTTGCCCCTATTTGCAAAAAATGCATGACCGCTTATTTCAAACGAATGAATTTCATCGGAGTCCTTACGATTAATCGTTACCTCAATCATCTATATCGCCTTATTAAGCGTTGATTTTTTCAATCATAACTTTAGTGTATGGCTGACGATGACCTTGCTTCTTGCGGTAGTTTTTCTTCGCTTTGTACTTGAATACAGTGATTTTCTTTTGACGGCCTTGTTTTTCAACTTTAGCTGTAACAGTAGCACCTTCAACTACAGGGCTTCCTACTTTTACATTATCTCCGCCAACGAAAAGAACTTTTTCAAAAGTAACTGTTTCGCCTGCTTCTGCGTTAAGCTTTTCGATGTAGATAGCTTGACCCTCTTCTACACGTAATTGCTTTCCGCCAGTTTCAATAATCGCGTACATGAACTGCACCTCCTCTTAGACTAAGACTCGCCATCCCAGGCGCCGAAACGAAAAGCGGAAAGTGCCCGCTTATCGGCGACAAGCTTAAGACCTTGAGCCGATGGCACTCGCAGCTAGTCATAACCGCTCGAGCTTTCAAACCTGTTCTGTGCGGTTGTAGCACGGGTGCGCTACAAACATAACATGAAAATACTATCATATAATGAATCATCATGTCAATAAACAATTATATGATTCTCTTGTTCGGCACCTAAAAGTATTAGCGTGCTTAAACAATTATAAAGCCAATGCCATTCTTTGCAAAGTGGCAAAATCAAGCACCCAAATGAGGCGGGAGATTGTTCATCCCCTGCCTGCTTTTGCCTTTAAATCTTTTGCTTGGCCAAGCTGCCTGATTTCATAAAACGGCTTGCAATCCTCTCTAAAAGTGAAGATCACTTTCATGCCGATGCTATCTTCTATTCTTTTTTTATGAATGCTATTTTCACCAGAAAAGACCTCTCCTACCTCTTTACTGGCCTCCACCCAAACGGCTTCATGTTCCCGGCCCCTAAGCTCCCATAACTCTCTTTCCATCCTGAATGCGATTGTTTCAGCACTTAAGACCCATCCTGCACCTTCACATACCTGGCATCTTTTGGTAAGCGACTCCGTAATGGCAGGCTTCGTTTTTTTTCGCGTCAGCTGAAGAATTCCAAGAGGGGTGAATCCAATCAGGTTCGTTCGCCTTTCATCTTTTTTCAAAGCTGACTCCATTTTTGAAAGGATCTGTTTTCGGTCACCTTCTTCTTTCATATCAATAAAGTCTATTAAAATCATGCCGCCAATATCCCTTAGGCGAATTTGCCTGGCGGCTTCTTCAGCCGCCCATTCATTCGTCTTCAAAACAGTCTCCCGGCGGTCGTGCTTGCCGGTATACTTTCCGGTATTCACATCAATAACCGTCAAAGCTTCTGCTTCATCAAAAATTAGATAAGCCCCGTTTTCAATCCAGACAATGCGCTTTAGTGCTTTCTCAATTTCAGCTTCAATTTTATGGGCAGCAAAAATATTTTCCTTGCCATTATACAAGTGAATCGGAATAGAACTTTTTTGCTGCAGCATTCTTTTTACATTCAAATCGTCTACAATGACTTCGCCTGCTGCCATTTTCTTCATTTCCTCCAGGATATCCTCCACAAAGGAATCTGCTTCAAATACCTTACCTGGCTTTTTTAAAGCCTTAGCAGACCTTAATAGACTATTGTAATCATGCCTTAACTTGTCGAGCTCTTCCCTTATTTCATGTTCTTGCTTATTTTCACAGGAAGTTCTAAAAATCAGACCTTCTCTCTCTTCTTTTATAAGGTAGCCTAACTGGCGCCATTTTTCTCTAGCAGCAGGATGATCAATTTTTTTTGAGACTGCAACATATCGGCCTTCAGGCAAATAAATAATGGAATCCCCCGGAAACTCAATCAATCCAGAAAGTCTTGGGCCCTTTGTTCCCGTCGCCTCCTTCTCGACTTGAACTAGAATCTTTTCTCCCTGGTGCACGTAAGAAGAAATGCTCCGTTTGTCCTTAAACTGCCTTTCTTCGCCGGAACCTGCATATGAAGCCAATTTATCACGATGAAGAAACCCGCTTTGTTCTTCTCCGATTTCCACAAATGCTGCGTTCAGTCCAGGCATAACTTTGGCAACTGTTCCTAAATAGATATTTCCAACAGTCGACTGCTGTTTTGGCTGATCGATGAATAGCTTCTCGACTTTGCCATTAATTATGCAAGCAGCTCTCCGTTCTCTTGATACATAATTCACAACTAGCCTATCCAAATAATATTCCTCACTTTAATGCAGTATTGCAAGCTATGGCTATTTCGAGTGCTTGCTTTTAATAAACATACAGTAAATCCCCGATTTTTGCTGTTAACACCTTCTCTGCAAAATAGGCGTGCAGCAGCTCATTTTCATCCAAAATCCCTTTTTCTTTCCCATCTTTTTCGATAATGATGGGGTGCTTGCATCCACGCTGAAATCTTTCCAGAACATGAATAACCAACTCTTCTTCTTTGACAACCAGGGGCTTTAGCGTACGAAAATCACTGTTTTTCCCATAATATCTTTCAAGGAGAAAGCGGATAAAAACGTATCTGCTCTGCTTCCATTCATGATATAGCGAAAACAGCAAAAAAGCGAGAATCACCCATAGATTCAGGTTAACAGGAGAAGTCAGCAATGTAAAAAGGATCATCCCAATAATGCCGGCAGCTGATATCAGAATAGTAATCCGGTGTGCCTCAGGAAATGACCGGGATAGGGACGTCCATAAAAAAACCAGCTTACCGCCATCCAAGGGCCAGACAGGAAGCAGATTAAAAATCAGAATCATTAAATTGAATTGTATAAATAACTGAAAAATATGTTCGGGCAACCAGTTCAATTCTAAAAAAAGGAATGCCGCTCCCATCATCCAAATATGCTGAAGCGGTCCAGATATAATAACCATAATTTCTTCCTTAAGCGGCCGGTTTCCATGCTCATCCATTTCCGCAACACCGCCAAAAGGCAAAAGGGCGATTCTTTTAATTCTCCATGAAAAAAGAGCAGCGGCTGCTGCATGGCCCATCTCATGCACAAAGATGATCAGCATCAAAAGGCACACCTCAATAAAATGGGCTGTAATTACTGCCAGCCCAATCACAGCCCACAGCAAGGGATGAATATATATATTTTTTACCAAATCTGCCAGTTTACTCAAATGGCATCACCTGAATCGGATCAATAAAGTCATCGCCTTTTTTAATCGCAAAATAGAACGAACCTTTTTCTTCATCTTCTGTTTTCCCTGCAGTGCCAATCCCTGTTCCTTTATCGATATATTGATATAGATTCACATTAATATCAGCTAAATTGCCATACCAGGATTCACTTTTATCGCCATGCTGAATAATAACTGTATTGCCAAACCCATCCTTCTTTCCAGCAAAGCGAACAAGACCTTCACTCATTGCTTCAACCGCTGATTCCTTTTCGGTTTCAATTGTAATTCTTTGTCCATTATCGTTAAAGTCTTCAAGAATTTTAGCAGAAGCAGGAAGGGCATAATCACTGTTTTCTGATAGATTCTGTGATTCTTTTTTTTCATCTGAGAAAGGAAGAAGTGCCAGCGGCTTTCCAAACTGTTCTTCATACCAGCCCGAAACAGCAGCAAATTGAAAATCTTTTTCCATCGTCGCTTTTACAAAGTCCCTTGCTGGGTCTAGTTTCACCGCCTCATTTTTAAAAAGGATGGCTGCAAGCAAGAAAATGCAGGCAGAGGCAAGCATCTTGAACAGGAATAATTCTTTGCGGAATAAAGGGTAGTTCCCTTCATTCAATTTACTTTCGTAGGAAGGGAGCTTATTGAAGCCATAACGCTCCTCATCCTCCGTCCATAGAATGTTTGATTCCGTGTTCCTGGACATTCTATCTTTTTCCTTTTTACGCCGTTCAATCCTCTTGCGTATCTCATCCGCTCTTGAATTCAATAATATCCCCACCATTCTTAAGTAGCTCTATTTGTACAAGTTTATGAGTTGCCCAAATAGAGTATGACACTATGTGGCGGTCAAAAAAAATAAACCGGGGAAACTCCCCGGTTCTCATATCGAATTTATTTAACACCAAAAAACTTTTTAATTTTTGAAAAGACACTTTTGTTCTCTTCCTCTAGCGGCTGTAGCGGCACCGATTCGCCTAGAATACGTCGGGCAATATTCCGGTAAGCCACCGACGCTTTGCTGTTAGGATTCAAAGCAATCGGCTCACCATGATTGGAAGCCTTGATGACTTCATCATCATCTGCCACTATCCCAATTAGATCTATCGACAAATGGGCTGTGATTTCATCCACATCAAGCATATCGCCATTTTTCATCATATGGCTGCGTATCCTGTTAATGATCAGTTTGGGTGCCTCGACATTTTCCTCTTTTTCCAGCAAACCAATAATCCGGTCAGCATCCCGGACAGCCGAAACCTCCGGAGTCGTAACAACAAGTGCCTGATCGGCTCCAGCGACCGCATTCTTATAGCCCTGCTCAATTCCTGCCGGACAGTCGATTACAATATAATCATAGTCCTGTTTCAGTTCATCGACGAGTTTTTTCATCTGATCAGGCTTTACAGCTGATTTATCACTTGTCTGAGCGGCTGGCAGCAAGTAAAGCAAGTCATCAAACCGCTTATCCTTAACAAGTGCCTGATGAATCTTGCAGCGTCCTTCTACTACATCAACAAGATCATAAATGATGCGGTTCTCCAGCCCCATCACAACATCAAGGTTGCGCAGGCCAATATCTGTATCTACAAGGCAAACCCTTTTCCCATGCAGAGCAAGAGCAGTGCCTACATTTGCGGAGGTAGTCGTTTTTCCGACACCGCCTTTTCCGGACGTAATGACAATCGCTTCTCCCATCCTAGCTTCCCCCTTGCAATCTAGTAATATTTGGTCTCAGATGCATTAACACTTGCAATCTATCTACTGTAATTTGCTCATTTTCATCTATGTAAGCACATTCCATTTCTCTTTTTTCATCGTGCTGATCCTTGTCAGGAGCTCTGTTTATGCAATCGCTGATCCTTAATTGAGAAGGCTTCATAAGGGAAGCGACTACAACAGCTTTTTTATTTCCGCGGCAGCCTGCATGTGCAATTCCTTTTAAGGCACCCATGATAAAAATATTTCCGCCAGCCAATACAGTCCCACCAGGGTTTACATCCCCGATAAGCAGCAAATCTCCAGGCACTTCCAAAACCTGTCCGGAACGAATCATTTTGGCAGCAGAAGTAATTTCATTTTCTTCCCTTTGTTTTGCAGCTTCTTCTTTCGTTATCACATTAGAACTGATGGACTCAACAATCAGATTTTTCTTTTGTCGAATCAGCTCCTTCAGTTCTTCCTGCTGCACTGAAGTAAGATATCGATTCCCCACTTGGACCCTGACCGATATAAGCCGATCCTCCCCGGCTCTCGAGCTCTCTGAAAGCTTTATGTCAAGTTCTTTCTTCAGTTCACTATAGGAGCAGGAATCATCGAGATGTAATGTCAGCCCGTCTTTAGTCCCTTTAATCGTAACGTTTTGGTTTTTTTTCATTTCAAGATGTTCACCTCAATGATAAGAAACACATAAGTGCCTTTTGCACTCAATTCACATTCAGCCCTTAGAACTGGCAAACAGATGATCAGCTCAGACTGTGATAAAAACAAAATATGTCAATTATCCCTATTCTAAATTGCCCATGGTTAATAGAATTCGACAGAAACCTTCCAAATTCCTTTTTCCCAAAAAATAATCATTTAAAAGAAACCGGGATCATCCGGTTTCTTTTGTGAAATATTTAATAGGCACTTTGGATTCTATACCCAGAACACTAATCATTTAAGCTTAATGCATATTTTTCAAATAGCCTCTTGAATGGAAAGGCCGCCAGGATGATAAAAATCAGGTTCAGGATAAGAGTGGGTGCCAGACGGACCGATAAAAAGGAAGCAAAATCCATATCAGTCCGATGAATCAAAAAGTTCAATTGGTACGCACCAGCCTCCAGCAGCGCTACACCAACAATCACAATAATGGAAGCCATCGCTACATTCGTCTGCAGAATCTTCATCAGCTTTGTCGTGATATAAGCAATGAGAGGAAACAAGAACAAATAGATGCCTATAATTTCTACGTACACTATATCAAACAGCAAACCGAATAAAAGACCGTAAATCACCCCATGCTTTTTCGATCCATAAATCGTTAAAAAAAGCAAACTGACAATCAGAAAACGCGGAACAGCAATTTTCCCGCTGCCAAACAGCCCAGGCGGAGTGAGTTGAACAAATATGCTTTCTGCAATAAATAATCCCAGGAGTATAAGAGGAAGAAGGAATCTTCTCACAGTTCCTCCTCCTTCTCATCAATCATTTCCATTAATTCTGGCTGCAGAACCCCTCTCTTTACGACCATAACATGCCCAATATCGTAAAAATCCGCTCCTGGTTCCACATATGCTGTTTGTGTCAGTCCAAATTCATCAGGAACAACATCGACAACTTTCCCAATTGGAAGGCTCTTAGGGAAAACGCCTCCGAGGCCTGACGTGATAACGTTTTGACCCTTTTCAACTTTGGCATCATAAGGGATTCGCTTAAGAAGCAGGAGCCCCTTTTCCTTGTCATAGCCTTCAATAAGGCCAAAAAAACTACCATCTTTTGCTTGGATTTCAGCTGATATCCGGTTAGTAGGATCCATAGAACTAAGCAGTTGAACAGTAGATGTAAACGTGTTGCTGCTTTTCACCTTGCCGATAAGCCCTTTTGACGTAATGACTGCCATATTCGGTTCAATTCCGGCATTTTCCCCTTTATTAATGATAAGCAATTCATGCCATCGATCAGGATTCCTTCCGATCACCGTTGCCTGCTTCGGTTCAAACTCACTTAATGAATCCTGTTTATCAAGTACTTCCCGAAGTTCTGTGTTGTCTTTCTTAAGCCTTTGAACTTCCGACTCCAAACGGGCCAGTTCATCCAGCCTTGTTTTCAGCTCTTTATTTTCTTTGTATGTATTTTGCAAGTCTTGAATATTTTCAAAGAAACCAGCCACATAATTCACAGGCCGGGATACGGCATTTTGAACAAAACCGGTCGTATCTTTTAAAAATTGCTCAGGCCAGGTTAAATTTTCTCTATCTTTTAAAGAAAACCCAATCAATGCCACGAGAATAATGATGCTGACAAGCAAAATAATCAGGCGTTTATTCAAGAAGAATTGTGGCATCCTTTACACCTCGATTAGTATTTTTTCCATAGTCGTATACAAAAACGGACACACCTTGCCTACAGGCACCTGAAGCAAGGGCATGAACCTAATAAAACAATTTGACAAATGACAAAAATCTACTATTTTATCATCTGCAAGATATACGAAAGTTTAGCCCAAACACTTCAAAGAAGTGAATGGGCTTTGTATTTTTTCGTATGAAATTTACTCAATTAACGTGATTCTTTAGCTTTATTTTTAAATAAATCAATATGGTCAAGAGCTTTGCCAGTGCCGATTGCTACACAATCAAGCGGATTTTCAGCTATAAGCACCGGCATTTTAGTTTCTTCACTGATTACCTTGTCCAAATTGCGGAGCAATGCACCCCCGCCAGTTAGCACAATTCCTCTGTCCATAATATCCGCAGCTAATTCGGGCGGTGTTTTTTCCAGCGTATTTTTTACTGCATCTAAAATGGCATAAACCGTATCATTTAGAGCTTTAGAGATTTCCTCTGCCGTAATTTCGATTGTTTTTGGCAACCCAGTCAATAAGTCACGTCCACGGATTTCCATGTTTTCTACGCCTTCTGTATCTCCTGCCGAACCAACCTCAACTTTAATCATTTCGGCCGTGCGGTCTCCGATCATCAGGTTATAATTTTTACGGATATAATTAATAATGGCATCATCCATTTCATCGCCGGCAATGCGGATCGATTGGCTTGTTACAATGCCTCCCAAGGAAATGATGGCTACCTCGGTGGTGCCTCCTCCGATATCGACAACCATGCTTCCTGTTGGTTCCCATACAGGGAGGTTAGCCCCTATTGCAGCAGCAAAAGGCTCCTCAATTGTATAGGCATCACGCGCTCCTGCCTGCCGTGTGGCATCGACAACTGCACGTTCTTCTACAGCTGTAATTCCAGATGGAACACAAACCATTACATAAGGCTTTCCTGAGAAAAAGCTCTTATTTTTGTTGGCCTGTTTGATATAATATTTCATCATAACAGCCGTTGTTTCATAATCCGCAATTACCCCATCCTTCATTGGACGCAAAGCAACGATATTGCCAGGCGTACGGCCAATCATATTCTTCGCGTCGTTACCTACTGCAACAATATTCTTTGTATCTGTCTGCAGGGCAACTACAGACGGCTCTCTGACGACAATTCCTTTTCCTTTTACATATACAAGTGTATTAGCTGTCCCTAAATCTATTCCAAGGTCTCTAGTACCGATTCCAAACATAAATGGTATCTCCCTTTCTGATCCATATTGCTAAAATTTAAGATAAGGTATAATCATTGAAATTTCTCTAATTTATCAGGTGAAATGAGCCTTTTAAACACAAGGGCATCTCAAAAATCATAACCAATATTATATCGTATCGTCAAATAAAAACATAGCCTTTTTAAAGGTAATTTCAAAAGCCATATTATAGGTAGCCTTTCTCTTTCAAGCTGACAAATTTGTTTTCGCCAATAATAAGATGGTCAAGTACATCGATTCCAATGATTCTGCCTGACTCTGCAAGCCTTTTTGTTACCTCAATATCCTCCCTGCTCGGAGTCGGGTCTCCGCTCGGATGATTGTGGATACAAATAATCGATGCTGCCGACCTTCGAAACGCCTCTTTAAATACCTCTCGCGGATGTACAATCGAAGCATTCAGGCTCCCGATAAAGATGGTTTGCTTATGAATGACCTGGTTTTTGGTATTTAAATAAAGGCATACAAAATGTTCCTGGGACAGAAACCGCATATCGTTCATAACATAATTGGCTCCATCTTCAGGAGAGCGGATGATATATCTGTCATCATAGGTGAGATTTGAGATCCTCCGGCCAATTTCCACCGCAGCAAGCAATTGGATTGCTTTCGCTGCCCCAATTCCTTTGATTGCAGTAATTTCATCCAGCGATGCATCCTTCAGCAGCCGGAGACCTTCAAATTGGGTGAGAACCCTATTTGCTAACTGCAATACGGACTCATCCTTCGTGCCTGTTCTGAGGAGAATAGCAATCAATTCGTGATTGGATAGACTTTGTGGACCACTTTGCATAAATCGTTCACGAGGACGTTCATCTTGAGGGAAATCCTTAATCATAAAAGATTCTGTTTGCATATCTTTTCCTCCCTAACCTTGTGGCCAGGGAGCCGTAGATGAGGAAAGTATATTAAGGAAGGGAATAGCCCGCTTTCCTTAATTCCCGAACCGTTCTTGACACAGGAAGGCCAACAACCGAAAAATAGTCTCCGCTGATGCTTTTTACAAGCATACCGCCGAAGCCTTGAATGCCATATGCCCCTGCCTTATCGAAAGGTTCACCGGTGCCGATATAAGAGTTGATTTCTTCATCAGTCAACTCCCAGAATACCACATCGGTTTTTTCATAGAATTTCACTTGCTTACCTGGTGCCAGAATGGCTACTCCTGTGTATACAGAATGAGTGGTTCCCGACAAGCTTTTTAACATGCTGAATGCTTCTTCGCTGCTTGCAGGTTTTCCTAAGACCTGACCGTCCTTAACTACCACAGTATCTGAACCAATAACATAAGAATCAGAGGACTGTTTAAAGACAGCATTTGCTTTTCTGAAGGCGAGTTCTTTCACAATTTCTTCAGGTGTCAGCCCGGGATCAAAACTTTCATCAACATCACTGCTGGAAACTTCAAATGTTAAATGTAGATTTTCAAGAAGTTCTTTTCGCCGTGGGGAAGAAGAGGCTAAAATGAGGTTTTGCATCTTATCACCTTACCTTTATGTATCATTTTGGGAGATACAGACTAATCGTATCAAAAATAGCCAAGACAGACAATTTAAAAAGGAGCGCTAGCCCAATTTTTTTTTATAAAAGCTGAAGGATATCAGCAAAATGAAAAGAGCCTGCCGAAATTTCCCGAACAGACTCCCTTTATTATGCGATATTTCCCAGAAAATATTCGAATAGAAGAGGATTTTGGCACTATTTGCTTACAAGGATTGATAGGCAGCTAAAAACGCAAGCAGATGCTGCTGGCCTTTTACGGCTGATGCAGAATCTCCATACTGCTGAAATGCATCCAGCTGCTTTGAGGCATTAATTAGTTCCTCTTTAATCGTAATAAGACCTTGTTTCTTAATTTGGTCAGCGGGCAGCTTATTAAGATTTTCGCTGTGTGTTTTTAATTCCTCGAGCACGTTTGCATGAATGGACTTTTCAATTGAAGCATCCGCTGCCCCTGCTGCAAGGCTTTGGTATATGGCCGGAACCATTTTAAGAAGCTTTTTCTCTTCGGCATTCAATCCATCAATTGACTTTCCATCAAAAGTAATCTCTTTTGCGTAAAAATTTAGCCCATTGCTATTTTTAATCTGATTGCCAATTGCTTTAGCATTATTAAGGGTATCTGATACTCCTAAATATAATACCGTGTCTCCGTTCATTTCATACATTTGAACTGGAACACCTTTTTTCTCAATAGATGCTTGAAATTGTTTTGCAGACTCTTTGTTTTTGTAAACACCTTCTTGTATCACATAGGTAGTAATAGATTCCAATGTCAAACTTTCCATTCCGGCCGGCTGATCAGAAAAAACAGCTGGTTCGCTGACAGCAGGAGGAGAAGCAGTCTCGACTGACTGATCCGTGAATACTAACTTAAGCATGATGAAACCAAAGCTTGTCCCAAGCAAGACAGCAAAAAAGACAGCCAGAAAAATAGACGTAAGAAACCCTTGCTTATTTTTTCTTTTGAACGTTTTGGCCAATGAATTGAGTCCTTGATAGGCCGTTTTTTTTGAAGGACTGGCAATTTTAAATTCTTTTATCTCAGAATCCTCCGTTTCTTCCGGCAGGATCCAATCAAAGCGATCATCTGCTTCTTTTCCAGCGGCTGTCTGAATCGAAGCAAAAAACTCCGTCTCTTCTTCTTTCTGTTTTTTTCGATCCAGCTCTTTTACCTTCCAGGACTCTTCCTGCTTTTCATCCCTTTTCTCCTGAAACGGCCGGTCTTTGCCATTTATCTTTATGGTGATCGTTTTCCCGTTATTATTAGGCTTGTCCACAACTTGCCCTCCTTCCATGTCGATTGCTGAATTGGTTTCATCCTAACATACTGCAAAAAAAAAATAACAAGACTTTTGTCGTCTTGTTATTGAATGATTTCGTCAAATTTTTTAGATTGGTTCTTTTCGTATAGGTTTTTGTTTTGCTTAAGAATTTCCCCCTTTTATTTCAGCACGAGGCACTCAGCAAATCCAAAGGGCGACCGTAAAACCTCATCAAAACTATGGATCTGCCGGACCTTCCCTTGAACATTGCTCCTATTGGAGTTTAGCGCCTTCCGCTCCAATCAACTCAGCGAATAAAATAAGCTTGAAAGCAATAAAGTGAAAAAATAATCCTAGAAGTTATTATATATGGAAAACATAGGAAGCATCGCAGCCAGTACAATTAATCCGACTATACCACCGAGTATCGCGATTAGAAGCGGCTCTAAAATAGAACTTAATCGAGTGGCCATCTGATCGACTTCTTCTTCATAAAATTCTGCAATTTTATCAAGCATTGAATCTAACTGACCTGTCTCTTCTCCTATTGCAACCATATGGGAAACCATCTTTGGAAAAACCCAGCTCTGTGAAAAAGGAGCCGATAAACTATCCCCCCCGCGAAGAGATTCTCCTGATTCTTCCAGCACTTTCGCAATCACTAAATTATCCGCAACTTCCGCACTCATTTTTAGCGTTTGCAAAACTGGTACTGAACTGGAGAATTGAGATGCCATCGTCCTTGTAACTCTTGCAATTATTTGCTTTTGGTTCAGCATGCCAAATACAGGTACTTTTAACTTTAGATAATCAAGCATATATTGACCTTTTGAACTTCGTTTTATCGCTAAGTACATAACAACAGCCAGCAAAACAACTAGTAAACAAATATACCACTTTTCTATCAGAAAATCAGAAGCGGCTATAACTAGCTTAGTAGGTAATGGGATTTCCCCCCCTACGGAAATAAGATTATTAAGCAAGCTTGGTAATACTTTTGTTAGAAGGACAATGACAACGACTATTGCTATAATTGTGACAGCAATAGGATACATCATCGCCGATTTTACTTTTCCTCTTATTTTATGCTCCTTCTCATAGAAAACAGCTAACCTTTCTATGACATTTTCTAAATGACCACTCGTCTCACCGGCAAGAACCATATTAACAAAGACTGTATCAAAGAATTTAGGGAACTTTTTACAAGCATCCGAAAAGGAAGTTCCGGATTGAATATCACGATAAACATCCATTAATACACCTTTAAACGCTTTAGAAGTTATCTGATCAATAAGCAGCCTTATAGAGTCAACTATTGGAGTGCCAGCATTTAATAAAGTGGCCAGGAGCCTGCAAAAAACAACAAATTCCTGCTTTGATACCGGCTGGCCGATTGTGATGTTTAGATTTTTATTCAATATGGATTCTTTTTTCTCGGTCAGTTCAGATAAATAGAATCCCTTTCTTTTTAGCGCTTCCATTGCTTCGGATTTCGATCCTGCATCAAGCTTCCCTTTTACTTGCTTCCCGCTTTGAGATTCTATCCCTTTATACTTATAAAGCATCGCTTATCCCCTCTCCGGATGAAAATTACTCATAATAATTCCAGTCTGGGATATATTCATCAGCAATACCTTGAGTAACAAGACCTTGTTTAACTAAATGTGTTACTGCCTGATTTAAAGACTGCATTCCCTGCGCTTTACTTGTTTCGATTACTGTTTGTATCTGATGTATCTTATTTGAACGGATTAGATTCGCAACCGCATTGTTGGAGACTACTATTTCAAGGGCTGCCACGCGTCCCCTGCTGTCTGCAGTAGGAAGCAGCCGCTGTGAAATGACTCCTGTTAAAGTATTTGCAAGCTGGATACGGATCTGCTGCTGCTGTTCCGCTGGAAAAACATCAATAATCCTGTCAATCGTCTGGGCTGCACTAGTGGTGTGCAGCGTAGCCAATACGAGATGGCCGGTTTCCGCTGCAGTGATTGCCGTTTGTATGGTATCAAGGTCTCGCATTTCTCCAACGAGAATGACATCTGGGTCTTGTCTGAGCGCTGCACGGAGGGCAACTGAAAAGGACTTGCTATCCTGGCCGATTTCCCGCTGATTGATAATGCTGTTTTTATGACTATGAAGATACTCTATTGGGTCTTCTAATGTCAGAATATGCTTGCTGCAGTTTTCATTAATATAATCTATTATCGCTGCCAGAGTCGTTGATTTTCCGCTGCCGGTAGGCCCAGTAACAAGCAGTATGCCCTGCGTTTTTTTGGCTAGTTCTTTTGTAATAAGCGGCAGTTTCAAAGAATCCAAAGTTGGAATTTTGCTATTTATGATACGGCATACAATACCTGCCGATCCACGCTGCATATATAAGTTCACCCTAAACCTGCAAATACCCGGAAGCGCGTAGGAAAAATCAAGCTCTCTAGCATGATGAAAACATGCTAATTGTTCTTCTGTGGTAATCTCTTTAACCAATTGCATTGTTTCATTATGCGCCAAATTTTTTGTCCCAATTTTTTTTAACCTCCCATTAATTCGGACAATTGGTGTTATACCTGCTGTAACATGTAAGTCTGAAGCATTATTTTTATAAGCAAAATGTAGCATTTTTTCCATACTTAATGTATTTGTTGCATCCATTGCTTACAATTCCTTTCCATTAATATGATAGAACCCGGTAAATTTCCTCTAATGTGGTTTTCCCCTGCGATGCCTTTGTTAGTCCATCATCGAGTAATGACTTAAACCCTTGTTCTTTTACATACTCACGATAAGTAGCATCGGACTGTTTAATGTTAATCATTTGACGCAGGTGGTCATCTACGACTATCATCTCATGAATTGCGAATCTCCCTATATAGCCTGTACTATTGCAATAAGAGCACCCTGCTCCCTTTACAATTCCATTGGTTTTTAATCCTCTGGAAGTAAATAACTCTTCTTCTTCCTTGGATAAGGTATATTTTGATGAACAGTGCGGGCATACCTTTCGAACAAGGCGCTGCGCTACTACACCAACGATAGACGAAGCAATTAAGAATGGTTCAATGCCCATATCATTTAATCTGCTTATTGCTCCTGCTGAATCGTTTGTGTGCAGTGTACTTAAAACTAAATGTCCAGTCATAGCTGATCGCAAAGCGATTTCAGCCGTTTCTGAATCCCGAATTTCTCCGACCATAATAACATCAGGATCCTGTCGCAGAATGGAGCGCAAGCCCGCCGCAAAAGTAAGGCCGATAGAAGGCTTCACCTGAAGTTGATTAATCCCTTTTATTTGGTATTCCACTGGATCTTCTACTGTGATTAAATTTACAGCATCTGAATTAAGTTCATTTAATGCCGTATATAAAGTCGTAGATTTACCGGAACCAGTCGGACCCGTAACGAGTATGATTCCATAAGGATAATTAATCATCCTGCGAAAATTGATTTCATTACTCTCTGAAAAACCTAATCTTTCTATTCCTAATTTAACACTCCCAGTATCCAGCAAGCGCATAACGACTTTCTCACCATGTACAGTTGGAAGAATGGACACGCGAAGATCAATTGTTTTAAGTTCTAAATCTAAATTAAATCTGCCATCTTGAGGCAGCCTTTTTTCAGCGATATTTAAGCTGGACATAATCTTAATTCTTGAAACCAACATATTGTTCATTTTCTTCGGTAGCGTTCTCTCTGTTCGAAGGATACCATCTACCCTAAGCCTTATCAGAGTTTCAGTTTCAAATGGGTCAATATGTATATCACTGGCACCCAGTTGTACTGCCTGGCTAATTAATTGATTTACCATCTTTGCGACTGGAGAATCATCCGATTGCTGTGATTCTAAAAAATCCTGGTCTTCCTCGCTAAAGGGCATCTCTTTCAGCATTTGATCGATAGATTTTTGAATTCCATAAAAACGACTAATAGCTAAGCGGAGCTCTTCCTTTTTTGCTATGGCCGGATCAATTTCAAACCCTGTGCTTAATCGCAAATCATCGAGCGCAAAGTAGTCCAGAGGATCATACATAGCAACCATAAGCCTGTTATTTGTTTTTTTCAGAGGCAGAATTTGATGTTTTCGCGCTAAATCTTCACTAATAATGTTAACCAGTTTCTTGTCTAGCCTTTGCCTATATAAATCAACATGTGGTATGCCCAGCTGAAATTCCAAAACCTCAATAATTTGCTGTTCACTGACAAGATTCATCTCGATTAACTGATCTCCAAGTCTCAGCCCTGTGTTTTTCTGCTCATGAAGCGCCTGCATAAGCTGCTTTTCAGAAATAACAGAAGAGTCTACCAGTAAATCTCCTAACCTTTTTCTTTTTTGAATCATATTATCCCTTCTCTTCGCCAGACTAGTTCACCAGCTATTTCAAGTTGGCAGACTCATACCCGTTCAAAACTAACATAAAATCTAAAAGTAATCCTTCTGCTTTCCAATAAGATATAAGTTGACTATCCTTATAGGCATTGTGCTCTAGTAAGGAATAAATTTCTGATAACAATGCTGCAGTCTCCTTCAATTCCTGACCGCGCAACACCGTACCGTCATTTTGCAGAAGCTTCACTTTTTCTTCATAATTCTTTATTTTTTGGTTCACGCTGCCTAATTGGTCTTCTTTAACAAGATAATTCTGATAAGCAATACCAGTAGAGAGAATGTCTGCGATCGCACCTGTTACTTCATATACCTCTTTAAGCAACACCTTTTTTTCATGCTCTGTTAAACGATAAGGCAGAGTTTTCACATAAGAATTAACTCCTGTTTGTTTTAAGATTTCGCTTATTTTTTGAGCAGATGCTTTTTGATTATCTGCTGCTGCATAAATATAACTCATTTCTTCCCCGATAATTCTTGGGTATATTCCAGCATCTATTAATTTATTGACTTCAAGGTACATATATTGATTGTTAGAATATGCGCCTGTTTGCACAACATGGAATACCTGCTCTTTTTCAGCAGCTTCCGGAGAAACGACATAAGGATTACTCAGATCTATATTACTATGCTCACTTTCTTGCGGCATCCTTTGAACTCGTTGGTTATTGACCGGCTCCATTCTAGATGACTCATTCTCCAGCTGTTGACTACTTTCTGTTTGAGTCCCGCTATCAATAGATATCGCATCCATCGTCGAACCTTTCTCAGTTTCTAAGTATTTTTTTATTTTCTGAGGATCAAAGTCATAGTCAAGCTTAAAATCTCTGCTGCTTTCCATTAAATTTGAAAATTCTTCGCTATAATATGTCCGGATCATTACGGTTCCTTCTGATAGATTTTCTCTTTCTTCATTTATCCTGTAATCATAGCTTTGAATATGGATGGCTCTTTCCAAAGTTTCAAGTTTGTTTACAAAACTATTAACATCCTTTTCTTCGCCAACGACGTTGATAGTAAAATCTATGTACGAAAGGGCTATATTCTCGATATCAGGGAAGTTCTTTTTAATTTCCTCCAAAGACCCCTGCGGTAATCCTTCCTGCCAGCTACCTTTGGCCTGCTGATTACCTTCTTCATTCTGAGGGTTTTCTTCATCTGTTTCCATATATTGCGATTTGGCAACTTCAATATTTTCAATGAGAACTTCTTGTGATAACTCTATTTTTTCCAGGTCTTTTATCATTTCTTCTATCTTCGGTTTGGATGGTATTTGCTGATCCATTCGGCTTTTTTCATTTTCAGTTAGTTTTTGAGGTGTTACTCCCGATAGTTGATACTGATAAAAAATATTATCTTCTTTGATTCTATTTAATTGTTCACCTTGGTGCTTTTCTTCCACCTGTATTGACCTAATAGCAAAAATGTAAAAAGAGATTAAAAGACAGAACGTTAACAGAATAATGACATACAATACCTTCTTGTTATGCTCTAGCCATTTCGTCATAGTCCGTCACCCTTTAAAATTTTTAGCTTTAACTCGAAATCTGATTCATATATAAGTTCCTTATCATTTGCAGAAATGCTTATTAATTTGGCATCCTCAATAAATTCCGCGTTAAGCAAATCATGAAGAAAAATGGCTGAATCACCCTTAGAATAAAACTTAATAGTTAGAGATGCCTCTCCAGTATTTAGGTAGGAAAACGACGCCACTTTAGCATTCTCAGGCAATAGCATATAAATACTTTTTTGAAGCTCAATGGTATTTTTATAAATCCCATTTAAAGCATTGTTTAGTAATTTATGCTTATCCTTAAAGTTATATTCATTAATTCCGTTTGTCCTTTTGGTTAATTCTTCTCTTTTTTGGTCACGTTCTGAAGTTTGTGCCGTAACTTTTTCTGTCAGAGTCCTTAAAGACTCTTTGGCATCAAAATATGTATAAACAAGAAACGCAGCGAAGAAAATGATTGCCGTGACTGCCAGGAAAGGAAGTAAATAAGCAGAACGCCTTTCTTTGCGGCTATTAACTTGAGGCAACAAATTTATCCTAATTTCCACGATGATCCTCCATTCTGACATCACTTTACATATGCTAATGATCTTTAGCTCTTAAAGCCAAACCGATAGCGACACTGCAGGCATCCAGCAAACTTTCACTTTTAAAGCTATCAGCTAAGATTGAACTATAATCAATCCGCACAACTAATTCGCTTCCCAGTCTTTCTTTTAGTGGTTTAAGAACTTGATTTGTTTTCTTTCCTGTTACAATTATTCTCTTTAAATCACTATCTCGTTCATTTAATGAATATCGAAAAAAGTTTTGCGCTCTCTCAATCTCCCTTATAATTTCATCCAAAAATGATTCTTCAAATGAATACTTTGAACCATCGGTTGAAGCAGCAATCTCTTTATTGCTCTCAAAGGACAGAGTCTTGTCTTCATCTAAAATTAATGTTTCACTAGAAAGAGAGGGAGTATTTTCCTGATTAAATGAATATACATTTTGATTTATTGACATCATTCTGGAGAAAATGATTTTATTTTCTTTAAAGATATGAATTTCAATCGAATCTTCTGCGACATCCAGAATCATTTCAGTCTCTTTCAGCCACATAGGATGAACATATAATAGCAGCCGCTGAAGAGCCAGGGCCCTGACTTCAGCGGATAATGGCTTAAGTCCAGCTGAAATACAGACTTCAGCTAAATCCGCAGCAAGCGTTTTTGAAGCAGCAAACAAGATTACTTCACTTTTAGGGCCTTCCAAATTTTCTTCTATACCTTTTGCCAATTCATCTAAAGATAATTCTTCATTTAAGTTTCTAATTGCATTAGGCATAATAGATCCTATTTTCACAAAATCATAGACTGGCTCTTCAAAGGGGAGGTGAATGCTCTCGCCTATTTGGAATTCCAGCAGTTTTCCCAATTCCTCCTTTTCCACATCAGGCAATGAAACAATTTTCCGAACTAAAATATTTTGAGTAGGAATAGCTATGTGAATATTCTTAGAAAGAACGCCTTTTCTTAAAGCATTTGCTAATTCTGATGAAATCGTTTCTGTTTGAGAGATTCGTCCTCCTGAAACGATCTCATCTTTCAATGTAATGTGACAAATTTCCTGTAAAACAGGGAGCCCTCTTTCTATTTTGACTGCAGCACAGAAGACTTGCTTGCCGTTCATATCTAATCCGGAAAAATTTTTGCTGCGAAACATATTATCACCTCTTTAATTCATGAAAGCCCTATTTACCGATGAGTTGATAAATTAACACTGTTGCTGTTAACATTTGTATTTAAAGGTATATCTTTGCCTTCACCTTTATCAGAAGGAATGCTGCACACAATGGGCAATAACGTGCAATCAATTCCCTTAGCCTCACCGGTAATTTCTGCAGCATTAGAGTTACCGCGAATCGTATCTGCAATGATTCCGCTGTTAATAACAACCTTGGCATTGCCATTAATATAAAAGTCTTGAACAATTAATACTCCATCCACTTTTACTGAATAAGTGCTATTTCCATTACCGGTAATAGAAATAGAATCAGCAAGAACAATAGAATCACCGGGTATATAAACCTGTGCATTCTTCCCTGATAAATCAATCCTATTTACTCTGCTGAATCCTTTAAGAAATTGATAATATTGTTTGGTATCAACATTGATTTGGGGTACCGCTCCCCAATTCTCATTTACATATGTTAAAATATTTTCATACATATTATGAGAAAGCTGAAATCTTGTATCCATAGGTACTTTATAATTATTTTGTTTCTTAATAGCGTCCGTTACATAATTAACAGCCTTATCAGAAATATCTACCGTTCCAATGGCTGGAATCGAAAGCGTTGTCGTAAATTTAAGCTTTCTTTCTATTCTTGAGTTGGAGCTTTTTTTTGCTAATAATTCAACATTTACATTATAAGCATCTCCTGGCTTAAACGAATGCGGGTCAATTATTGGGGTCATGGGATCAACCTGGATGCCAACATCTATATTTTGCGATCCAATATTATACGGGCTTTCCGTAGATTCACCGTTTAATAAGTAAAAATACGGCCCCGTATTGCCTTTTGCATCTGTATACTCCGACATTTCATTTAAAACGATTTCTAATGCTCCTTCGGATCTGTAAAATTCTTCCTGATCTATTTGGTTGTTCTCAATGGTTTTCATGCTGTAAGTAGTAGTATTAAGCAGGGCTGTTCCAGCAATGGTTAAAAATACAATCAAAAAAAGGACTAGTATCAGCGCTGAGCCATTTTGACTCTTCAGGCATAGTTTCAATTATGTATCATCCTCCTAATAACGAAACCTCTCAGAAATGACAATTTCAGTATTTAACTCATAATTGATAGGGCTATCAGAATGATTTAAGATCAGATGTAAATCATAGACGTTTTCCCTTTTGGGTGAGAGATCAAATTGATCTATATTTCCAGTTTCAATAGCAAGAGACCTACCATCCGAAAATACGATCTTTCCAGCTTCTGCATCATAACTTGCCTTAACTCCATCTCTTATTTTCTCTGTAACGCTTTCAGCAATAAATCTTGCCTCACGCTGTAATTCATTTTTCACTGTCACTTCTTGCTCAGACTTTAGTGCCACATTCACTAGAAGGATGCTTACTGATAATACTGCTGACATAATGGTTACGGTGACTAAAAGTTCTATTAAAGTTACTCCCTTCTGATTCACTATGGCTTCACCACCGTTACCAGCTCTTCGGCTTCTTCAGCCGAATCAAGTGAATGGGCGGTTACAGTTATTTTAAAATATATATGATTGTGGTACTCCCTGTCCGTTTTGGTAACGACAACCTCCGCAGCATCGCCAGTACCTTTGTTTAAATCACAGCCATCATCCACAGAACAATAATACAGTACCTTATTAGGGTCATATCCTTCACTTCTAATAACCTCCATTACTTCTTGAGCAAAATAGAAAAGCTGTGTTTCTTCTCCTTGAGAGGCTGTCCTATTTAAGGTGCCTGTGGTAATGGTAAGTAAAGGGACAATGATCATGCCAGAAATTGCAATCGCAGCCAAAAGTTCAATTAACGTGATCCCGCGCTCATTTTTCACGATTTCTCACCTCTAGTAAAAGCTGATGTACCACTGAAATATCTCATTTCCATAAAGAAATGATAGAATAGTCCCAATAAAAATAAATGGAGCAAACGGAATCGGCTCCTGCCGCTTTACTTTTCCAGTCAGCAATAAAAATACACCTGCAATTGCTCCAGCAAAGGACGCAAGAACAAGACTCATAATGGTTAATAATGGACCTAAACCAACGCCTATTGCTGCGTATAGTTTAATATCCCCCCCGCCCATGCCTCCTTTGCTGACAATCGCTATGATTAATAATAAAGAAAACCCAACCACTCCACCCAGCAGATAATGCATAAAGGGCTCCGTTCCAATAAAATAACGAATAAGCACCAGCAAACCAAGCATGGGGAAAGTAATAATGTCCAGGATCAGCTTTTCACGTATATCTGTTAGAACAGAAAGAAGCAGCAAAACTGTAAGAAGTAAGGCGGGTATCAGCTCAAGAGTCCAGCCGATTTCTTTATAAACAAGAAAAATAGTGAATGCTGTTAACAACTCACCAAACGGGTATAAAGCCGAAATTCTCTGTTTGCAATAGCGGCACTTCCCTCTGAGAAACAGATAGCTAAAGACAGGAACCAAATCGAATACGTTTAACTTATTTTTGCAGGTTGGACAATGAGAAGGGGGGAAGGACACTGATTCCTTCTTCAACAGGCGGATTGCCGCCACATTCAGGAAACTTCCCAAGAGCAGTGCATAGATGAATACGAACATATCAATATAAATCAACTAAAACCATCCCTTCTCAAATGCCAGTATGTATTAGAAAAAAGCTGTCGCCGCCAATAATGACGCGACAGCTTTTTTAAAGGAATTTTTTTATATAATGTTGTCCGTTGATTTCCGCTCCGGACACTTGCTTTCCGCGGGGAGGAACGGGAGCCTGCTTTGCCTATATAGCCTACGGTTACCTTACCACAGCAGCAGACAGATGCCCTCAGTTCTAATCAAATCAGAATAAGAAAACCAGAAGCCTATCTTATTATTTAACACAATAGTTTTTGAAATCAGTATCAGTGTTAACCTTATAGTCACCTGGACATTCTGGTGTTTTTGCAAGATATTTTGAAGTTACAAGAACTGCAAAACTATCTGGCGCACTACCTTCAACTGCCTCATAACGGCTAGCAGCATCCAGCACAATTGCATTGGTCTGTTTTGCTGCTTTTTCAGCAGCATCATCTTTATTGCTGATAACCATCGGAATCGCTATCGCCGCGATAATCCCCAAAATCACAATCACCACTAGCAGTTCAACCAGTGTTAAGCCTTGCTGGTTTTTTAACAGTTTCATTTTTCTGTTCAGCAGTTTTTTCATTTAATCCTTTTCCTCCTCTTAATCATATAATAGCTCCTAAAATATTTTAAGAGTCTTTTATAATCTCTTAAAGTAAATAAAAAAGCCATTACAAATATGTATATTGCTATACAAATAGTAAAGGCCGGTTGCACCAGTAGCTTCGTATGACTTAGGTGCCCATTTACAAGTCATACTTCAACGCTTCCTCTATTTTTCTGTTTCATTTGTACTATACAAAAATAGTCCAAATGTACCGCGATGATTTCTATCATATTCTATCATGCGAAATGACAAAAAGGTATATAAATTTATCATTTTTTACATTTTTTTCACTGTATTGTATATATTTTTCTTCAAGGTTTTTATTTCTGCTTTTTAGTTTTTCTCCAAATAAAGTAAGCTGCTTTCTAGAAAGATTTACAAATAAAAAAAGCATCATACCGATGCTTTCTACTTAACATATTCCGCAACCCTATTCCGCCCTGCCCGTTTAGCCCCAACATATAAAGCCCTATCTGCATGGCGAATCAAAGCAAGCGGATCATCTGCATCCTCTGGTGCTGATGCTACACCAATGGAGGCGGTGATATGAACGGCTAGGTTTTTACCGCTTTCATCAATGTGCTGTTTGAGTAAGAATGGACGGTTGGCAATATTCTGTCTGATAAGTTCTGCCCAGTCTAGTGCATCACCTTTGCTGGTATCAGGCATTAATACGACAAATTCTTCGCCGCCATATCTGGCAGCAATTCCTGCCTTATTCATCAAATGTGTGAGCCGATCTGCGAGTTCACAAAGTATTTCATTTCCGCTTTGGTGTCCATATGTATCATTTACTTGTTTAAAATGATCAATGTCTAGGATAATTAAGGACAAAAGTTCCCTTTCACCCATTTGCATGCGACTGAATTCGTCATTAAGTTTATTTTCAATATAGCGATAATTGTAAAGCCTGGTTAGTGCACATCGTTCGCTTATTGCTTTCGTTTCTTCATGGTGCTTTGCATTTTCAATTGCAATTGCAAAGTGTGAACATAATATATCGACGATCATCAATTGGGATTTTTCAAAAGCCTGCTTTTTATTTGAAGAAAGCAGAAGCACTCCGACTACTTCATTGCTGCGAACAATTGGGACACAGATAATACTTTCTGCTGCATCTGGAAGGAATTCCTTCGTAATGCTTTTCCACTCTTTTTTAGAATGAAATAATGCGGATTTTCTTGTAGACCAAACTAGTCCGCTAATCCCTTCATTTTTCCTAAGGGGGGGTAAATCAAGCGGCTTCTTTCGTCCTTTTTCAACCCGATAGATTAAATGCAATTGCTCTCGATCCATAACATCAAGGATAAAGGCATGATCTACTGGAAGCATCTCACTCAATTTAAAAATAAAAAGTTCCATGACATCATTGACTTGGAGTCGTTCCGCCATTTGATGTCCAATTTCTGTTGCCTTTTGAAGGTAATCATTTATTTTTACACTAGAGTAATAAAGGTGAAGAATAATCGAGAGGCTCACAAATGGAACACCCACAAATAACAATGCCAGCAGCCCTACCTCAAGATAAAGAATATAAAGAACCAGCCCAATTGGGAAAGTAATCAGCGATGTGACAGATTCCCAAACAAGATCCTTTTCGAAAAAAGAGCTTTTTCTGCCATACACCGTATACTGAATGATACTGAGCAGCAGCTGATTTAAAGTAAAATGGATAACGGGATAGGATGTGGCAATCCAAAAGTATTCCGGGTTGGCAATAACATCAGCTCCCGTTTTCCCACCCATCGCAAAATAGGCAATCCCGCTTGCCAATGACACTGCAAAAAACATTAAAGAGTTTAGCGGCAGACGGAAGAGCTGGTCTTTTTGTACCTTCAGCTTTAAAAGGAGTATTATAACCCCCAACTGTACCATAACCATTTCCACAAAAAGTCCAAATGTCAAAAACACCGCCATTGAAACCCATTGAAGTAAAAAAATAGGAGTATTGTTAATTACCATTGGCATGGCTGATACAAAAAACATTAGTATAAAGAAGGCGAATAGATTGACTTCCTGTCCTGCAATCTGAGGAGGGAAGAAATGATAAGTCAGCAATAATCCTGCAGGAAAAATGATAAGCCAGATCAGCCAAATCATTTTTTTTGATTTTGAACTAACCATTTTAACCCTCCTCCACATAAGACTTTAGGAAAAAAGTCGGATAATATGGATATTTTATCAAATTTTCTAACTTTTGTCACATTATCAATTTTTGTCATTTATTAGTTCTATTAAATAGGGTTTTATTTCTGACAAGAAATAGAGAGAACCTGTTACGACCAGGATACTGTCTTTATCTGTTTCTTTCAGTTCATTCTCCAAAAGCAGTTTCCAGTCTTTCTGATAATGCTTATGTCTGTTTGTACTTATTGCATATAGTTCCTCTGCCCTGGATGCTCTTGGAAAATTGAATTCTGTAAAAGCGATTTGATCTGCTGTAAAGTCAAGGCTCCCAATCATTTTGTCGAGCTTTTTATCAGATAAAGCAGCAAAAACAAGTTTTTTTCTTTTATCTTGGAAGCGATTTGCCAATTCTGCTGTCAGAGCGGTTATTCCTTCTTCATTATGTGCCCCATCAATGATAACGAATGGGTCTTCTGACAGTATTTCAAATCTCCCTGGCCAGTATGCTTTTTTAAGGCCAGCTCTTATATGTTCGTCTCCTATTAGAAAGGAATAAAAATTCAGTAATAGCTCTGCCGCCATCACAGCAAGTGATGCATTTTCAGTCTGGTGTTTGCCGGACATTCCTGTTTCAAGGCCTGAATATTCCTCAAAGACTGTGTTTAGGTTAAAGAATTCCCCCCTTGCCAAGGATTGGTGACCTCCAATGCTAAATTCATTTCCCAGCTGATAAACAGGTGCCTTTTTTTCAAAAGCCTGATCTTTTATAACCGTTAACGCTTCTTCCTGTTTAACACCTGTAATGACACTTACTCCTGGTTTAATAATTCCTGCTTTCTCAAATGCTATTTTTTCATATGTATCCCCAAGGATTGCTGTATGGTCAAGCCCAATGCTTGTAATGATTGAGAGGATGGGATAAATGATATTGGTGGAATCATACCGGCCTCCTAAACCAACTTCAAACAGCACAATATCAGGAGGATGTACATGCCCAAAATACTGGAATGCCATGGCGGTGATGATTTCAAATTCGGTTGGCCCTCCGAGTTCTGTATTTTCCAGCTCAGCTGCAAGCGGATAAATATCATTTGCCAGCCGGACAATATCTTCATCCTTGATCGGAACACCATTTAGGGAAATCCGCTCATTAAATTGCTCAAAATAAGGGGATGTAAAGGTCCCGACAGAATAACCTGCCTCCTGAAGAATCGACCTCAAAAAGGTTACTGTTGAGCCTTTGCCATTCGTTCCGCCTATGTGTACGGATTTGATTCTTCTTTCAGGATGACCGAGCCTATCCATCATCCATTCCATCCTCTGAAGTCCCGGCTTCATCCCAAGCCTTAATCTGGAATGAATCCACTCCAGTGCTTCATCATAAGTCGTAAACATTTATTTTGCACCTCCGTTATACAGGAAGGAAGACGAATCCTATATTTGGACTCGCCTTCCAATAAAGATTATTTATTCTCCTTTTAATTCTTTAATGCGAGCTTCTACAGCTGCTCTCTTCTCGCTGTAATCCTGTTCTTTTGCCTTTTCTTCTTCAATCACTTTTTCAGGCGCTTTTTTAATAAAACCTTCATTTGAAAGTTTCTTTTGAACACGCTCCACTTCTTTATTTAATTTATCCCGCTCTTTCTGAAGACGGGCAACTTCTTCTTCGATGTTAATCAGACCTTCAAGCGGCAGGATAATTTCTGCTCCTGTTACAACTGCTGTCATCGCCTTATCAGGTGTCTCAGCATCCTGCGCCAATACCAGTTCCTCAGGATTACAGAAGCGTTCAATATACCCACGGTTATTTTCTAGAGTTGCAAGAACACTCTGGTCCTTGGCTTTAACCATCATTTTAATCTTCTTGCTCATCGGCGTATTTACTTCAGCACGGCTATTGCGGACAGAGCGAATGATTTCAACAAGCAGCTTCATTTCATTTACAGCCTGGTTATCTGTGTATTCATTATTTACTGCCGGCCACTGGGCAGCCGTAATGGATTCACCTGAGTGTGGAATATTCTGCCAAATCTCTTCCGTGATAAATGGCATAAATGGGTGCAGCAGCCGCATTGTATTATCCAGAACATATGCCAGGATGGAACGGGTTGTTTTCTTGGCCGATTCATCTTCACCATACAGCGGAAGTTTCGCCATTTCGATATACCAATCACAGAAGTCATCCCATATGAAGTTGTATAGGACTCGGCCAACCTCGCCAAACTCATAGCGGTCAGACAATCTTGTAACCGTCTCAATTGTTTCATTCAAACGGGTTAATATCCATTTGTCAGCAACAGACTTTTCACCGCTTAAATCAATTTCTTCGTATGTTAATCCATCCATGTTCATTAATGCAAAGCGGGATGCGTTCCAGATTTTATTTGCAAAGTTCCATGTTGCCTCAACCTTTTCCATACTGAAGCGCAAATCCTGCCCTGGTGAGCTTCCTGTAGAAAGGAAGTAGCGGAGTGAATCGGCACCATACTGATCAATTACATCCATCGGATCAACGCCATTTCCAAGAGACTTACTCATTTTGCGTCCCTGTGAGTCACGAACCAGTCCATGGATTAATACATCCTGGAATGGACGCTGTCCTGTAAACTCGATTCCCTGGAAGATCATTCGTGATACCCAGAAGAAAATGATATCATAGCCTGTTACAAGGGCAGCTGTTGGATAGTATCTTTTATAGTCGCTTGAGTCAGTATCCGGCCAACCCATTGTCGAAAATGGCCATAGTGCTGAACTGAACCAAGTATCCAGAACATCTTTGTCCTGTTCCCAGTTTTCAATATCTCGAGGAGCTTCGTGTCCTACGTGAACTTCACCAGTTTCCTTGTGATACCAGGCCGGGATGCGGTGTCCCCACCAAAGCTGGCGTGAAATACACCAGTCACGAATATTTTCCATCCAGCGCAGATATGTTTTTTCAAACCGCTCTGGCACAAAATTTACTTTATCCTCTTGATTTTGGAGAGCGATGGCTTCATCCGCAAGAGGCTGCATTTTTACAAACCATTGTGTTGAAAGGTACGGTTCCACAACTGCACCGCTGCGCTCAGAATGCCCAACAGAATGCATATGCTCTTCAATTTTGAAAAGAACTCCCTCTTCCTGAAGATCCTTCACGATTTGCTTGCGGCATTCAAAACGGTCCATCCCTTGGTATTTTCCTGCTTTACTGTTCAATGTGCCATCTTCATTCATAACGAGAATTCTTTCAAGATTGTGGCGATTTCCGATTTCAAAATCATTCGGATCGTGTGCAGGCGTAATTTTTACAGCACCAGAACCGAAATCCATTTCTACATAGTCATCGGCCACAATCGGAATTTCCCGTCCTGTGATCGGCAGCTTAACCGTCTTGCCGATCAAATGCTTATAGCGGACATCTTCCGGATGTACGGCAACAGCTGTATCGCCAAGCATTGTCTCAGGGCGTGTAGTAGCAATTTCTATATGGCCTGAACCATCAGTAAGCGGGTATCTCATATGATAGAAGGCACCCTGTACATCTTTATAAATAACCTCAATATCAGAAAGAGCCGTTTTAGTGGATGGGTCCCAGTTGATGATGTACTCGCCTCGATAGATCAACCCTTTATTATAAAGAGAAACGAAAACCTCTCTTACAGCTTTAGACAGTCCTTCATCCAGAGTGAAACGCTCACGGCTGTAATCCAAACCTAATCCAAGCTTTGACCATTGCTGGCGGATATGGCTGGCATATTTCTCTTTCCATTTCCATGTTTCTTCAACAAACTTCTCGCGGCCAAGTTCATAGCGGCTTTTGCCTTCACCGCGAAGCTTCTCTTCCACCTTTGCCTGTGTTGCGATTCCTGCATGGTCCATGCCAGGCAGCCATAAAACATCATAACCCTGCATACGCTTCATGCGTGTCAGGATATCTTGAAGAGTCGTATCCCATGCATGGCCAAGATGAAGTTTTCCTGTTACGTTTGGCGGCGGTATAACGATTGTGTAAGGCTGCTTTTTGGCATCGTCCTTCGCCTCGAAAAATTGGCCCTCGAGCCACCAGTCATATCGTCCTTTTTCAATCGACTGCGGATCATATTTAGTCGGCATAGATAATTCGTTGTTTTCCATATGTTTTCTTCCTTTCTAAAGCTTTGCTTCAATAAAATAAAAAACTCCAATCGCCATAAAAGGACGAATGGAGTTTGCTTCGCGGTACCACCTTTTTTTCAATCGGATAAGGAAATAATTATTTATATGCAGAATTCCCTTAAAGGATTGACTCTTAAACAGATAACGGATTTCCCGTCTTTCACTACTCGGATGGAACCTTTCGCAAAAAATGCTCGAGGGCGACCTTCCAACAGTTCTGCCTGGAAAACCTTTCAGCTATTGGTCTTCCTCTCTAAAGGCAAAGGGCTATTGTACTCTTCCCTGTCTTAGCAACGATATGCAGTTTATATATAAAATATACTACCGAAAAAAGGCTGTTATAGTCAATAAGGATAACCGAGTTTTTTATATATTATACGTTTTTTTCGTTCAAGCGTACTAATCACTTATAAATTAGGCCATCAATAGGCCGTTCTTTTAAAAATAGGCACTATGCATAGGGAACGCTCATAGAATAGAAATAAAGTGAAACTTCAATCAGTGGGATGCTTTTCCCCACTGATTGTTAGTTGAACCTATCGGGCCTTTACGGGCAGTTGGACTCCCGCTTATCCTACTTCGATTCCTCTGGGTCTTGGGAGAGGGAGGCTTACTGCCCGTTAGACTGCGATAAATAAGGACATCTTGGAAAGGGGCATGGGACATTGAGAAGAAAATACAACCCTTACACACTGCCTCCCTGGTTAAGGACTGCGAGGAACGTGTGTGCACAGTTCATTATTCCATTCTGTGTTTTTCAGGGCATTAGAACCATCTTATTGCCCACAACGTTTGATGTGCTGCTGCTTTCACTGTTTATTCTGATTGCGATTGCTTTCCATATTGAATTAATTTAGGAGCCCAAACTATCAGCTTTGGGCTCCTTCTTGCTCTTGAGCTTCAGCAGCAGCTTTTGCTTCCTGCTTTTGACGTTCGATTTCATCTATTCTCATTGCTGCATATTCAGTATTTTTCAACAGCCAATACTGCCTTTGAAGATGCTGGACGGATTTTCTTTCCCCCCTCTTCTGGGCTCCTTTATGATATTGTTCCGCAGCTCTGATGATGGATCCTGGATGAGCAAAATAACTCTGAAATAACAGCATCTCATCCTCTTTAAAAGGGAAATACTTTAAATAAGTGTAAATCCAATCTACACTTTCATCCGATCTCTTCGGAAAAGTTTTCAGCGTCCGTGATAAAAATGGCAGCAAATCATGAAGAGGAGAGCTTTGCCTCGCATTCTCAAAATTCATGAAGTATCCGTATCCTCTGTCATCATATAAAAAATGTTCCGTAGATACCTTTCCATGAACGATGACCGTCCGAGCTTTATCACTATCTTTTGTTTTTTGGTACCAGCTCTTTAGTTTATTAGTCGAGTATTTTAGGGCCTGGCTAACATCATGATAGTAAAGAGTAAACATCAGCTCAAAGGGTGACATATATTCTTTTCTTTCACAAGATTCGATAAAACCAACCAAAAACTCGTTCTCTTTCTCCCACTCCTCCAATGTTTTTTCATAATGTTCGGTTCTCTCTTCCTTTTGGATGGGAACTTCACGCGATGACAGCGTGTGCAGGCGGGCAAGCTCCCTGAGCATTTGCTGATGGCGTTCAAACCGGTCTTCTTTCTCTTCATTAGGCAGCCAGGGCATCAAATAAAAAAGCTCATTCTGATGCAGGACCGCATATCTGCCATCCACCGAAGGATATATAGGAACAATTCTGTTATATCCTTTTTGATAAAGGTTCTGGACATGCCGTATGAAATCTGCCCCATGCTGTGGCTTAATTTTCTTTAAGGCAAAAACGCCTTTATTGCTGTAAATTTTTTGGACTCTCCCAAATTCCTCAACGAAATGCGGCTCTACCGAATAATGTTTTAAAATGGGAGAGACTTTTTGCAGCCGATTTTTTTCTTCCACGGTAACCACTCTCTTTCCAAACGCTTGATCCCAGTAAGAGAAAACTCCACTCTCTGGAACTTTTAAGCCTGTTTGTTCAGCTTTATTCTTGGTATTTCTTTAGATATGGCAACAATTATTTCATCAAATGAAAAGAGCTGAGCAGGGGATCTCTACCTGCTCAGCTGTTTACCATTTAATGGGCTACCGCAACAGGAATGTACAGCACTTGCCCTTCATAAATATCCTGATTTATCTCCAACTGATTCACCCTCAGCAATTGCTGGGCAGGAATCTCATACCTTTCTGCAATCGCATCGATGGTATCTCCGTTCTGAACGATGCAAACTTTTAGCTTTACATGTTCCTCTTCCTCTTCTTTGCGAGCGAAGAATTCTGTTAATGACATACTTTTCTTCTTTGAGAACTTCTTCTTTTTGGCTTCCTGTTCTGAAGAAGATGATGATTCATCTTCTACCTCCTCAGGACTTTCCTGTGCAGCTGCTTCCACAGGTTTCTTTTCGTAAGAAGGGCTATCTGACTCAGACGCCTCAGTCATTTCATAGATTTCTTGCGCTGTTGGTGCCGCTTCTTCGCTCCTCTGGGATGCAAATGATATTTCTGGTGTAGATTCAGCAGGCTTTTCTTCTTCCTTTTCCAGTTTTTCTTCAAGTGAAGCTGAGGCTTCCGATGATTTTGCTTCAAATGCTGCTGCAGCTTGAGATGATTTTGCTTCAAATGCTGCTGCAGCTTGAGATGATTTTACATCAAGGGCAGCTGGAACCTCTGAAGGTTTTGCTTCCTGTTCTTCCTTCACAGGCTGTTTCCTGGCCTTTGCCTCAAACGGAATATAAACCTCTTCAGGCTCATTCTCGTCTTCTTCCGCCTCCTGTTCGCGATTCTCTTCATCTTCAGCCTCGTAAACTGGTTCAGCTGCTTCTTGCTCTTGTTCTTCTTCCTGATAAGCTGACCATTCTTCCCTATATACTGTTTCTTCTTGAATTTCTTCCAAATCTTTTGAAGATCTATAAAGCGGTTCAAGTTCTTCTACTTCAAGTCCTTCCTGCCATTCCTGAACAGGAATATGCTGCTGATCACCATATAATCCCGTTATCGTTAAATTCGCTGCCAGCTTCATGCAGCTTCTTTCGGGCAGAACATAGTCAAATGATTCTACCGCTACATCAATATCGTAGATGCTTTGGATTCTATTATTTGGGATCGTAATATCTACAGGAAAGCAGTGTTTAAATTCGCAGATTCCCTCTTCTCTTTCCTCGACTGCCTGAACAAATTTGGCCCCGGCTGCAGCTTCTTCATCAGCGGCGCCTTCTTCCTCAGTGCGTTTATATTCGCCCGCCAGTTCAAGCGCTCCCTGAATTGTTACATATTGATCGCTTTCCTGAATAGTTATATTAGGATCTAACGATATGGAGATCATTTCTGATACTTCCTGTCCTTTTTGAAACCAGACCGATTCTTCTAAAGAAAATCGTAAGCACGATGGATTCCCCTGAGACAAAGCGACTCCTCCCTTCAAATCTTCACGTTTAATCACTATGTCATTAACAATCCTATGAGAGGTTTCTAGAATTTATGATTAGAAAAAAACTTTGAGGGAATCTTGGATAAAATTCTTGTGTTTAGATAAAGCTCCTTGGAACTACGTTTCTCGCGGCTGCTTGTGATTCCCACTGCAGGTACTCAAGCTGCCGCAGGCGTCCGGGAGCCTCCTTTGCACTGCGCCTCCGGGGTCTACCTTTGACTCGCTCCTCCCGAGGAGTCTCCCGCCTTCCTCTACAATCAACACCAAGCAAAATAAAAATTCATCATGATCACAGCGAATCTTTTAGATATCCAATCCTACATTTGTAAAACTAATACTGGGACAAAATAGAAACTATCTAGATTCTTGTCGACAAATTGAAAAAATAAAAAGAGTCTGGGACAAAAGTGTTTTAATCAAATAAAAATCCGAACTATAACTTAGAATTTCTTAATTAGAATTCTAGTTAGTTCGGATTTTTTCTTTATATAACTATTTTGTTTTATAATTATTCGCCTTTAGAACTGAATGATTTAGTTTTGTCCCAGCCTCCTGGTCTTGCTTATTTTAATTTAGAGAACGCCCTTTCAGCAGCCTTGATTGTCTTTTCTATATCTTCATTTGTATGCGCAGTGGAGAGGAAGAGTCCTTCAAATTGGGAAGGAGGAAGGAAGACACCTTGATTGGCCATTTCCCTGTAATATTCCGCAAAGTATTCGAGGTTGGATGTTTTGGCTTTTTCATAATTGATGACATCTTCATTCGTGAAGAAGAAACCAATCATGGAACCGGCACGGTTAATTGTATGAGGGATATCATACTTTTCAGCAGCGGCTTTTAAACCTTCTTCCAATCTGTCAGCCTTGTGTTCGAATTCTTTATAGGATTCAGGCGTCAGCTGGCTTAAGGTTTCATAGCCCGCTGTCATCGCAAGCGGATTACCGGATAAAGTGCCTGCCTGGTATATTGGACCACTTGGAGCAATCTGCTTCATGATTTCAGCTTTTCCGCCATAAGCACCTACAGGCAGACCTCCCCCAATAACTTTTCCAAGGCAAGTAAGGTCCGGTGTTACATTGAAAAACCCTTGTGCACAGTTATAGCCGACCCGGAAACCAGTCATCACTTCATCAAAAATCAGCAATGAGCCATTTTGCTTTGTAATTTCTCTTAAACCTTCAAGGAAGCCTGGCTGAGGAGGAACTACTCCCATATTCCCTGCAACCGGCTCAACAATCACACCTGCGAGATCATCTCCATATTGTTCAAATGCATACCTGACACTTTCATGGTCATTATAAGGTACGGTAATCGTATTTTTGGCAACCCCCTCAGGTACACCAGGGCTATCAGGAAGGCCAAGCGTAGCCACACCTGAACCTGCTTTGATGAGCAGGGAATCCCCATGGCCGTGATAGCATCCTTCGAATTTCATGATTTTATCTCGGCCCGTATAGCCGCGTGCTAATCGCAAAGCACTCATTGTTGCTTCTGTACCTGAAGAAACCATGCGGACTACTTCAATAGATGGTACCCGGTCAATGACCAGCTTAGCAAGTTCATTTTCAATTTCAGTCGGTGCCCCAAAGCTTGTTCCCATTTCAGCAACCTTCTTAATGGACTCGAGTACACGGTCATTTGTATGACCCAGGATTAATGGTCCCCAGGACAACACGTAATCAATATATTCGTTGCCATCAATATCATAGATTTTGGAACCTTTGCCCCGTTCCATAAAAATGGGATCCATATTTACCGATTTAAAAGCCCGGACTGGGGAGTTAACTCCTCCAGGCATCAACTCGCTGGCTTCTTTGAAAGCTTCAATTGATTTATTGTAAGAGCGCATGTCATCCCTCTTTTCATTTTTTTAGGAATTTATTAAAATCTATTTACATTTTTAAAATCATTCAGGGTGCTTGGCTTCAAGTTCATCGCCGAGAACTAAGCACTCTCAGCTTTTACTTATTGTTCTTTAATCCACCTTGCTGCATCTTTTGCATGATAGGTAATAATCAGATCGCTGCCGGCACGTTTCATGCCTGTAAGCATTTCCATAACAATTTTCTGTTCATCCATCCATCCGTTATGTGCAGCTGCTTTAACCATTGAGTATTCACCGCTCACATTGTAAATGACGATCGGCAGATTCATGTTATTTTTAACATCCCGGACAATATCGAGATAAGGCATTCCCGGTTTGACAATCAGGAAGTCTGCACCTTCGATCAAATCGGACTCTGCTTCACGCAGTGCTTCCAGGCGGTTGGCAGGGTCCATCTGATAGGCTTTTCGGTCGCCAAATTGCGGAGTGCTATCTGCTGCATCCCGGAAAGGTCCATAGAATGCCGAAGCATATTTTACCGCATAAGACATGACCGGTATAGTTTCAAAGCCTGCTTCATCAAGACCTGCACGGATAGCAGCAGTAAAACCATCCATCATATTTGAAGGGGCAATAATATCTGCACCTGCTTTTGCCTGGCTGACAGCTGTCTGTACAAGCAATTCAAGCGACTCATCATTTAAGACTTCCCCATTTTCGATTAGACCGCAATGGCCATGGTCCGTATATTCACAAAGACACGTATCAGCAATAACGATGATTTCAGGAAACTTTGATTTAATAAATCTTGTGGCTTCCTGAACGATGCCATGGTCATGGTAAGCCTGCTGCCCGCATGCATCTTTTTCTTTCGGAATTCCGAATAATAAAACGGATTTAATACCAAGAGAATCAACTTCATTCATTTCTTCTTCCAAATGGTCCAAAGATAAATTGTAAATACCCGGCATAGAAGGAATTTCCCGTTTAATATCATTGCCTTCTGCAACGAAAATCGGATAAATTAAATCCTCAGTCCGCAAGAAGTTTTCACGGACAAGCGCTCTCATATTTGGCGTTTGGCGAAGGCGCCTGTGCCTAGTAAATGGATCCATTATCTTTCCCTCCTGTTTTCTTCCAAATAATCAATAATGCTTTTCAGCATGCTATGTACTGTATATTCTTCCGGGACTGCATGAACGTGAAGGCCATGCGCCTCTGCACGTACTTTGGTTACAGGGCCTATGCAGCCCACCAGACAATTCTTTATATCATCTTGATATCCGAGTTCTTTTACAGCTTCCATAAAATGATCAACAGTTGACGGACTGGTAAAGGTCAGGATATCTATCCCTTTCCCTGAAAGCTGATTTTTTAACAAGCTGATGCTTTCTTTTGGAAAAATCGTTTCGTAAACGATGATTTCGTCAACGTCAGCACCTTTTCCAGAAAGTGATGAGGCTATATAGCTTCGTGCAAGATTTCCTTTCGGTATTAATATCTTCGTCCCTTTATCAATGAAAGGCATGAAGTCCTTTACAAATCCTTCAGCAACATACTCCCTAGGTGTAAAATCCACATTAAATCCTTTATCCAGAAGGCACTTCTTTGTCTTATCGCCGATAACAGCTATTTTTGGGAAAGGTTTATTGCCAGGAAAATCGTGATTTAAAAATGCCTCAACAGCTGTATTGCTAGTGAAAATCAGCCAGTCATATGATTGAATCCGATTCTGTGCTTCAAAGAGAGATTCTGAATTTTGCAAAGGCTCAAAAGCAATAAAAGGGATCTCAACCGGTATCCCTCCATAGTCTTTGATTAGCCTGGAAAAGGACTGGGCCTGTTTTTTCCCTCTTGGCACCAAAACAGCCATGCCTTTTAAAGGGGAGGCCGGGCTCATTGCCCGTCAAGCTCCTCTTTTACTCTGTCTATTAACTCTTTTGCACCCTGTTCGGTTAACACCTTAGCCATTTTAACCCCTATATCTTCAGGATTTGAGCCTTTTATGGTCTCTTTATAAATGACTTTTCCGTCTGGAGAACCGACAAGTCCCGTTAATTCAATTACACCAGTTTCATCAAGTGTGGCATACCCTGCAATCGGCACCTGGCAGCCTCCCTCCATTTTATGAAGAAATGCACGCTCTGCCCGTACGGTTTGGCTTGTTTCACGGCATGCGAGCTTATCAAGCAATGCAAGAAGCTCTTCATCGCTTTCGCGGCACTCAATGGAAAGAGCACCTTGGCCGACAGCTGGCACACAGACATCCGGCTCCAGAAATTCTGTCACAACATCAGAGGCCCAGCCCATTCTCGAAAGTCCTGCAGCTGCAAGAATGATCGCATCATATTCTTCTGTTTCGAGTTTCGCCAATCTTGTATCAATATTCCCTCTGATCCACTTAATTTCCAGGTCAGGGCGCTGGGCTAAAATTTGTGCTCCTCTGCGCAAGCTGCTTGTTCCGATTACAGATCCGGCTTCTAGATCAGAGAGTTTTACATGTCCTTTTGAAATAAGAGCATCACGGTGGTCTTCTCTTTCAGGGATGCTGCCAATCACAAGCCCTTCAGGAAGGACAGCCGGCATATCCTTCATGCTATGTACAGCCATATCAATTTCTTTATCAAGCATAGCCTGCTCGATTTCTTTAACAAATAGTCCCTTTCCACCGACCTTTGAAAGTGTAACATCAAGAATCTTATCTCCCTTTGTCACAATTTCTTTCACTTCAAACTCAAAGGAAGGATCGATGCTTTCCAATTGATTGATTACCCACTTTGTTTGTGTAAGGGCTAGCTTGCTTCGTCTTGAACCTACAATAATTTTTCTCATGACAGCCTCCTGCAATTTGTCCAGCTGGCAATTAATTACGCCAGCCGGGCTTTATGAATACCAAAAATGAAAAGAAGAAAGTTTCCCAAATAGAAAGAAATTAATTAATACAATTAGAAAAGATGCTATATTCCAAAGCGTCAGGGATTTGCCGTACAAGCCTTTCCCAACTCTCAAGTATAGATAAATACTGTATAAAGCAAGAAGAATGAATGATCCGATGACTTTTGAATCATACCAGATCATATCAGGCACTTTCAGATATGCCCATTGAATTCCTAATATCAAACTTATCATCAGCATAGGTACACCGATCACGTTTAATACATATGACATATGTTCAAGTTTTGATAAATCTGTGATCCGCAGCAATCTAGTTCCCCATTTTTTCCTTTTAAGCAAATCATATTGAATGAGATAGAGTAAAGAAAAAACAAAGGAGAGTGAAAAAGCCCCATATGAAAGAATTGCAACGGTTATATGGATCAGCAGCAGTTCTGAGATCAGCTGCTGAGCCATGACATACGACTCAATCTGTACGGGTGCAAAGGTATGGATTGCCATAATAATGAAACCCAGCACATTTGTAAAAAAGACGGTAAAATCGACTCTGAGAAACCGGTTAATTCCCAAAGAAAGAGTGATTAAGACCCAGGCATAAAAATACAGCCCCTCGAAAATGGTCAAAACAGGGAACCTTCCTGTATTCATCATATAAAGAACAAGGAATATCGTTTGCAATACCCATACAAATGCAAGTAACCAGAAGGCAATTCGGTTCGCCTTCCGGTTATGATGGAGAAAATCGATAAAATATAAGAGGACACATAAAGCATACAGAACCACCGTAAATTCATGCAGCCGTGTCATATAGATGTCAGACATGGACAGAACCCCTTTTATCCCGCATTAAAGGGCAGTAAGACCCCCACTTCAAGACTTTGAGGGTAAATTAAAGGATAAGTGGGGGCCCAGCTGCCCGTAAAAGCCCGATTCGTGAGATACAGTGAAACTTGCCGATGCGCAGCAGAGTCTTAGCTGGACCCAATCGGGTTCGTATTGTCGATTAATCGAATTGATAGCGGATATCTTAGAGACAATAGAACGCGGCTAACCATCAGTGGGAATAAAAGCCCCCACTGGTGGATGTTTCACATTTTGATTGAAAGGAAGCCTGCGGCGATTGAGCAATTGCGTGTTTTGATTTCGCTGCATACACGTTCTGCTGCTCTGAAACAAGTTCTTCTATATTAAAGATTTTTACAAATAGGTCTAATGCCTGTTCGGAGTTTTTCTGTCCAGCCATTTCCTTTGCTTGTAGGATAGGATCTTTTAATAGCTGATTAATAATGCTCTTGGTGTGCTTGTTTAGTACTTTTTTATCACGTTCACTCAATTGAGGCAGCTTTCTTTCAATGCTTGTCATGGTTTCACTCTGTATAGCCAGTGCCTTCTCACGCAATGCGGAAATAACTGGGACAACCCCCAGCAAGTTCAGCCACTGTTTGAAATCAACAATTTCTCCTTCAATCATAAGCTGAATCTTTGCTGCCGCTTTTTTTCGTTCTTGAAGGTTAGCTTCGACAATGCCTTCAAGATCATCGATATCATATAGGAATACACTTTCCAAGTCTGCCAATTTAGGATCCAGGTCCCTCGGAACCGCAATATCCACCATAAATAACGGCTTGCCTTTGCGCATTTTCTCTACGTTTGCCATGATGTCCTTCGTAACAACAAACTCTTTAGCTCCTGTTGAACTGATCAGAATATCTGCATCAATAAGGGCACATTGTAGTTCATTCAAGGTCTTAGCTTCCCCAGCATAACGGCTTGCAAGGTCCTGAGCCTTTTCAAATGTACGGTTAATGACCGTAACTTTGCTTGCTCCATTCGCATGGAGGTTCTGGATTGCAAGCTCACCCATTTTGCCGGCACCTAGTATAAGAACATGCTTATGATCAAGTGCACCGAATATTTTTTTTGCCAATTCCACAGCGGCATAGCTGACAGAGACGGCATTTGCACCGATATCTGTTTCTGAATGGGCACGCTTTGCAAGGGTTACCGCTTGTTTAAACAGGTGGTTAAATACCGTACCAGTCGTATATTCTGATTGAGCCTCTAGAAAGCTTGACCGCACCTGTCCCAAAATCTGCGTCTCACCAAGAATCATGGAATTAAGGCCACATGCCACATTAAATAAATGCTCTATTGCCCCATCCTCTTCATAAATGAATAGGTATGGAGAAAATTCGCTTTGCTCTATATTAAAATACTCTGCCAAAAATTCTTTTATATAATATCGGCCAGTATGAAGCTGGTCCACCACCGCATAAATTTCGGTACGATTACATGTTGACAGAATAACATTTTCAAGAATGCTCTTTTTATCATTCAATGTCTTCATCGCATCGCCAAATTGGGAAGAATTAAAGGTTAGACGCTCACGAATTTCAACAGGGGCAGTTTTATAATTAAGACCGACGACCAAGATATGCATTTGTGATTGACACCCCCAGATAAATTGCATAATTCACTAATATAAGTATATCATTTCTATTTGTTGCTTTAAGGCTTAAATGTGAACAGAAATTGAACACATATGTTACTATGATCTTGGAATGAAAATTCTTTGTTAGATAAATAGTCCCTTAAGTACATTAACAAAAAAACTTGCCAGATTCAAGTGAACCTTATTGGAAGTGGTGTTTTTATGAAAAATCAGCGTATTTTCCCGGGAATAATTTTAATCGGATTCGGAGCCTACTTCTTCCTCCAGCAAACAAATTTCAGCGCCTTGCTGCCATTCTACACTTGGCCAACACTTCTGGTCATCGTGGGGGCTGCCTTTTTATTTCAGGCTTATGGCGCCAGGGACTATGAGTCCATTCTTCCAGGTGTGATTTTAACAGGATTCGGACTGCACTTCCATGTCGTTAACCGACTGGAAATATGGCCGGATCATATAGGGATATTTATTTTGATCATTGCACTTGGCTTTCTGCTGCGCCACCAAAAAACAGGAACTGGCCTATTTCAAGGTATCTTATTATTAATTCTTGCCGCCATGCTTCTATTTTATGACAGAGTCATTGAATGGATGGGCCTGCTTGAAAACGGCGTTTCGACTGCCTGGCGATTTTGGCCGATCCTGCTGATGCTCATAGGCCTATATTTTCTAATCATAAAGAAGAAATAGAAAAGACAGGGGATATGCTACTTTTCCCCTGTCTTTTCTATTATAAAACTGAATCTAAAAAGTTCTTGGTTCGTTCTTCTTTTGGATTATTGAACAGATCTTCTGGATGTCCTACTTCGACGATTTTTCCGTCATGCAGATAGACAGCCCAATCTGCCACTTCTTTAGCAAATCCCATTTCATGGGTGACAACAACCATTGTCATCCCTTCTTCAGCCAATTCTTTCATTGTTGACAGAACTTCTCCCACCAATTCAGGATCCAAAGCAGAAGTTGGCTCATCGAAAAGCATGATATCCGGTTTCATGGCCAATGCCCTTGCGATGGCGACACGCTGCTTCTGCCCTCCCGATAGTTTTGAAGGATACACGTTTTCCTTATCAGAAAGCCCAACTTTTCTTAAAAGATCCTGTGCTTCTTTCTTTGCTTGATCTTTAGGCATGCTTTTTACATAGACAGGAGCTTCCATTACATTCTCCAGGACGGTCATATGAGGGAAAAGGTGAAAATGCTGAAATACCATCCCCACTTTCTGCCTGACCTTGTTTAGATCGTGGGTTTCTTGTTCCACTTTTTCACCTTCAAAAATGATGTTGCCGCTATCCTTCAATTCAAGAAAGTTCAAGCATCGGAGCAGCGTGCTTTTGCCGGATCCGCTTGCACCGATTAGGCAAACCACATCACTTTCTTTAACCGTTATATCAATATCCTTTAATACATGTAAATCACCAAATGATTTGTTAAGCTTTTCTACTTTTATCATGTAAGTTTCACTCATGCATATCTTTCCTCCTTAATCACTGCTTGCCATTTTTTTCTCTGCCATATTCACAAGGACGGAGAAAATAAGTACAAGTACTAAATAGTAAACAGCTACGATCAGCAAATAGCTCATGTAGTCGTATTCGTTTGAACCATAAGTTGTCGCCACATTAAAGAGCTCGTACATGCCGATGAATGAAGCGAGTGAAGAATCCTTCAATGCAATAATAAACTGGTTGCCAAGGGGCGGCATAGCACGGCGAAAAGCCTGCGGGAGGATAATTCTTCTCATCGCCAGACCCGCTGTCATGCCAAGCGAGCGCCCAGCTTCCATTTGTCCCTTATCGATGGATTGGATGGATCCTCTGAAAATTTCTGCAATGTAGGCTCCGTTGTGGAAAGCAAGGCCAAGCACTACCGACCAGAACTGTGAAATATCCAAGGCAGTCAATCCGAAATAGAAAATGAATATTTGAACAACCAGCGGTGTTCCCCTTACAAGGAAAATATAAATGTCAGCAATCCATTCTAAAACTTTTATTTTTGATATCTTTAAAAAGGCAAAAAACAACCCTATGAAAATAGCAATAAAAACCGCTACCACTGTTAATTGAAAGGTTAACAGCATCCCTTTTATAAATACCGGATATGTATCAATAAACTTAGTCAGCAAATCCAAATGGATCCCCCCTTACAGGTGCCTTTTTCTGTTTGTTGTCTTGCCTAAAAGAAAAACAGGCGAATGCATTCTTACACACATCCGCCCACAATGTTATTCCTTCTCAGGATCAACCGTTATATCTTCACCGATATATTTCTTGCTGATTTCTGTGAGTGTTCCATTCTCGCGAAGTGTTTCAAGAGCTTCATTTACTTTTCCAAGCAGTTCTTCATTATCCTTTGCAACAGCAATTGCCTGCTCACTGCGGCCAAGAAGCTCCTTACCTTCAATTTCCATTCCGGCGCCAATGGCTTCTTTTCCTGTAATAAAGTCTGTGATAACAGCATCATGCTTGCCTTTGCTTAAAGCTTCCAAGGCAACAACATCACTGTCGTAAAAATGAATATTATCTGTGACTTCCTCTGCATTTGCAGTATAGGTAGATCCTTTTGATACTGCAATTTCCAATCCTTCCAAATCTTCCAGCGTTTCAACAGAGCTATCTGGTCGCACATAGATTTGCGGGCCGGAATAGTAATAAGGCGTCGAGAAGTTGACAGCTTTCAGGCGGTCTTCTGTAATCGTATGACTGGCTACGGCAGCATCAAAACGGCCGGATTTTACACCTTCCACAATACCGCCAAATTTAAATTTATTTTGAACTGGCTCCAAGCCAAGCTCATTTGCTACTGCTTCAGCCACCTCAATATCAAAGCCGCTCATGCTTCCATCATCATTTGTAAAACTAAAAGGCTTGAACTCACCTGATGCCGCATATGTAAACTTCCCATCTTCTACAAGGTCCATTCCATCTTTAGACGCTTCCTCTGATCCGCATGCTGCCAGGGCCAATACGAAAGCAGCTGCCATAATTCCTTTTAACCAATGTCTCACTAGTCTAAATTCCCCCTTCAGCTTCTCTCTATTAACATTAACAATCTCTTTTAACTGTAACATCTTTTTAAAATTTTCTCAAAATTCGTATTTTATGATAATTTTTGATATAAAGGGAAATAACATGTTCTCATGAAGTGACAGGATTTCTGCTCTGTTATGACCCTAGATTCTCTTTAATCCTGCAGATTCCTTTATATCCGACAAAATTTTCACCCAATGCCTTCCATCTGTACACCGAAGCTTTCTTTATGAAACTTTATTCCACTAGTTAATTTTACCTATCGAGGAACACAAAAACCCCGCTGCTCATACAGCGGGGTTTTTTCACATATAGCTTAGCAATACTGACCATGCCTTATCCTTTCCATATCCTGTTTCAGATGAAAACATGATCATATGATCATTCGGATCAATATCAAGTGTTTCTTTAGTAATCTTCATATGCTTTTGCCATTTGGATTTTGGAATTTTATCCGCTTTAGTAGCAATGACAACACAAGGGATATCATAGTGTTTTAAGAAATCGTACATCATGACATCATCACTTGTAGGAGGATGCCGCAAATCAACAATGAGAACGACCGCCTTTAGCTGCTCTCTCGATGTTAGATACGTTTCAATCATCTTCCCCCATGCTTCACGTTCTTTTTTAGACACCTTTGCATAACCGTAGCCTGGTACATCTACAAAGTGCAGCACCTCATTTATGATGTAAAAGTTTAGAGTTTGCGTTTTTCCCGGCTTGGAGGAGATTCTTGCCAATCCCCTCCTATTGAGCATTTTATTGATAAAAGAGGATTTGCCGACATTTGAACGGCCAGCAAGGGCAAATTCAGGCAAGTCACTATCCGGATACTGAACTGGCTTAACAGCACTGATGACGATTTCTGAGCTGGTTACTTTCATGCTTGTGCACCGCCATTCAGAGCATGCTTCAGCACTTCATCCACATGGGACACCAAAACAAAATCCAATTCTTCCCGGATGCTTTCAGGAATATCCTCAATATCCTTCTCATTATCTTTTGGAAGGATAATTTTTGTCAGTCCTGCACGATGGGCGCTTAAAGATTTTTCTTTTAAGCCGCCAATAGGAAGAACCCGTCCTCTTAATGTGATTTCGCCTGTCATGCCTACTTCTTTTCGGATTGGCTTGCCTGATAGAGCAGAAACCAATGCAGTTGTAATCGTAATACCGGCAGATGGACCATCCTTGGGAACAGCACCCTCCGGTACATGGATATGGATGTCATGCTTTTCATGGAAGTTCTCGTCAATGTCCAGTTCCTTTGCCTTTGAACGCACATAGCTGAACGCAGCTTGAGCGGATTCTTTCATGACGTCCCCCAGCTTTCCTGTTAAAACAAGTTTTCCTTTTCCAGGAGAAAGGGATACTTCAATTTGCAGTGTATCGCCGCCGACTGTCGTATATGCCAGCCCTGTAGCAACACCAACCTGATCCTCATGTTCAGCCTGCCCATATCGGTACTTTGGTTTCCCGAGGAATTCTTCAACATTCTTTGAGGAAATAATAACCTTCTTCTTATCACCTGAAACGATAATCTTTGCTGTTTTCCTGCAAATGGCAGCTAGCTGACGCTCCAACCCACGGACTCCAGCTTCACGGGTATAATAGCGGACAATCATTTGCAGCCCATCTTCGCGAATTTGAAGCTGTGATTTAGTAAGGCCATGTTCCTTTACTTGCTTCGGCAGCAAATGATCTTTTGCAATGTGGATTTTTTCCTGTTCAGTATATCCTGCGATTGTGATAACTTCCATCCTGTCCAGCAGCGGGCTTGGTATAGTGCCCAGATTGTTAGCTGTTGCAATAAACATAACTTTGGAAAGGTCATATGTCTCTTCAATATAATGATCACTAAAATTGTGGTTTTGCTCCGGATCCAAAACTTCCAGCATAGCGGACGAAGGATCACCGCGGAAGTCAGACGACATTTTATCTATTTCATCCAGCAAAAATACAGGATTAATGGTACCCGCCTTTTTCATTCCCTGGATTATGCGTCCCGGCATAGCTCCCACATACGTTCTTCTATGTCCGCGGATTTCAGACTCATCCCGCACGCCTCCGAGAGAAACCCTGACAAAATTCCGATTAAGCGATGTCGCAATGGAACGTGCCAAACTAGTTTTTCCTACCCCTGGAGGGCCGGCCAGACATAGAATAGGACCTTTAAGGGAATTTGTCAGCTTTTGGACAGCAAGATATTCCAGAACCCGTTCTTTTACCTTTTCCAGCCCATAATGATCTTCATTGAGGATGCGCTCCGCTTTGCGGATATCCAGATCATCTTCTGTTGCATTAGACCATGGCAATGTGACAAGCCATTCAATATAGTTTCGAATTACAGCACTTTCTGCAGAGCTGGATGGCACTTTTTCATAACGGTCCAATTCTTTAAAAGCCGTTAACTGGACATGCTCAGGCATGCCTGCAATTTCAATCTTTTCTGTAAGCTCAGCGATTTCCCCAGTCTTGCCTTCCTTATCCCCGAGCTCCTTTTGGATTGCTTTCATCTGTTCACGCAAGTAATATTCTTTTTGTGTTCTTTCCATTGACTTTTTGACACGCTGGCCGATCTTCTTTTCCAGGTTAAGAACTTCCTTTTCATTATGAATAATATCAATTACCTGATTCATGCGTTTTTTTACGTCAATAGTTTCAAGAATTTCCTGCTTTTCCTTGAGCTTTAGAGGCAAATGCGAAGAGATAATATCTGCCATACGGCCTGGCTCTTCAATATCGGCAACAGATGAATAGGTTTCCGCAGAAACTTTCTTCGATACCTTTATGTACTGCTCAAAGTACTCCAGCATAGTTCTCATTAAAGCCTGATCTTCTGCATCCTTTGTTTCAGGATCTTCAAAAACCTTCACACTAACCGAATAATGATCTGCCTCTTCCTGAAATTCAAGAATTTCAGCTCTTTTAAGCCCTTCAACGAGGACACGGATTGTTCCGTTTGGCAGCTTGAGCATTTGCTTTACGCGGGTTAGCGTTCCCATATGATACAAATCTTCCTCAGAAGGTTCATCTATAGAAATATCCTTTTGTGTTGTTAAAAAGATTAAATGGTCATCTACCATTGCTTTTTCAAGAGCCTGAATCGATCTCTCACGGCCAACATCCAAATGCAGAACCATGGTCGGATAGACAAGCAGACCCCGAAGCGGCAGGAGGGGGACGATGATTTCTTTCTTTTTCGCCATTCCATTGCACCTCCAAATGCATATCTAGTTAATTTACCCCAAATTGCTAATAATGTACAATTCTAACTTATTTGATCTAGAGTGTCTATTAAAGAGAAAACTCAGTTAAAAACACGTCTGACAATTTGTGCTTTTTCACCACTTAGCCAAATTCGCCATATAGAAAAAAGTACGTTCTTTTCTCATAAATTGTTGTTTTTGCTTATGAATTCTAGTGCTGATTTTCCCTGCGACACTTGCTTTCCGCAGGGAGGAATGAAAGCTTCCTCATCTTCGCCTGTGGGGTCTCTCACTTCCCGCAGGACATTGAATAAGCTTCCTCGATTTGACACCGCACGAAGGAAATGCAGCAGCAATTTCGAGGATCAACTGCCCTCCGCTGCAATCAACTCAGAGCTGAACTTATTTTGGGCTTATAGAAAATTTATTAACTTATTACTACACTTTATCCTTCTTTACGCAAATAAAACTTCGGTTTGTAGCCTAAACTGCAAACCGAAGTTTTTTACCGCGATTAGCGGGAGGCGTGTGGCAAGGGAAATCTTGACGATGCATCTAATAAGATTGAGCTTGGAGACATTAGATGCTCTCTTTTTTCGATAATTCGATTGTAGCGCTTATGGCTTGCTCTTTATGAAAGTCTTTTTGTAAGGCCATATCGAATACTTCGTTTAAGTGGCTTACAGGTACTATTTTTATGCCTGTAATTTCTTTTAAAATAGATTGCATATTTTCCTTCGGGATAATCACAGTTCGTGCTCCCGCTTTCTTTGCTGCTTTTATCTTCGGATAAACACCGCCAATTGGCTTTACATACCCATGTATGCTAATTTCTCCTGTCATTGCCACTGTATGATCAACAGGCCGCTTATAAATTGCTGAATAAATGCCGGTAGCCATGGCAATGCCGGCAGATGGTCCATCTATTGGTACACCGCCTGGAAAATTAACATGTATATCATATTCATCTGCCGGAACACCCATTGACCGCAAAACAGTGATTACGTTTTCAATCGATCCTTTCGCCATACTTTTTCTGCGAATGGATTTCCCTTGGCCCCCAATGCTTTCTTCTTCCACAATGCCGGTTATATTAATGCTTCCCTTCTCTTTTGCTGGGATAACCGTCACTTCAATTTCAAGCAATGCTCCTGTATTTGGGCCATAGACAGCAAGACCATTAACAAGGCCAACCGCTGCAATGGAATTGATTTTTCGTTCCATCCTTGGTGTCAGCTGGCTTGATTGTATAACCCATTCAATATCCTCATCTTTTATGTAATCTCTTTCTTCCTGAATGGAAAGTCCAGCAGAAATTTGTATCATATTAACCGCTTCACGGCCATTTCTTGCATAATTCGAAAGGATTCCAAGTGCATTTTCGCTAATTTTCAGGTTAACCTTTTCTGCAGCTTTTTTTCCAACCGCAGCAATTTCTTCTTCTGCTAACTCCCTGAAGAATACCTCCATGCATCTGGATCGGATTGCAGGCGGAATTTCGTTTGGTGTTCGGGTCGTTGCTCCAATTAGCCTAAAATCTGCTGGCAGCCCATTTTTGAATATATCGTGGATATGGTTGGGTATTTGTGTATTTTCTTCATTATAGTAAGCACTTTCAAGAAACACTTTTCGATCTTCAAGCACCTTCAGTAGCTTGTTCATCTGTATGGGATGAAGTTCCCCGATTTCATCAATAAACAGTACTCCCCCATGAGCATTTGTGACCGCACCTTGTTTAGGCTGTGGAATCCCAGCCTGTCCCATCGCACCCGCTCCCTGATAAATCGGATCATGAACAGAGCCTATGAGCGGATCGGCAATTCCACGTTCATCAAACCGGGCTGTTGTTGCATCCAGCTCTATAAATATGGAGGAGGGCTGAAATGGAGACTTTGCATTTTTTTTCGCTTCCTCCAATACTAACCTGGCTGCAGCAGTTTTCCCCACACCGGGAGGACCGTAAATAATAACATGCTGAGGATTGGGTCCGCACAATGCTGCTTTAAGAGATTTAATCCCGTCTTCCTGCCCAACAATATCCGCAAAGCTGGAAGGACGCACTTTTTCTGCTAAAGGCTCTGTCAGTGATATAGAGCGCATCTTTTTTAATACATCCATTTCTTTTCGTGATTCCCGATCAATAGAAACCTTTTGGGTTCGCTGGCTTCTAAGCAGATTCCAAAAATAAAGCCCGATGACAATGCCAAAAAACAATTGGATAAATAAAGCAATCCCCGTCCAACTCATTGTGTTCCCTCCTGCATTATTAGTTCTCGCTGATAATGCTAGTATCTCCCTCACTTAGTTGGAATAAACAAGGAATTCACTTAAAAGTATGGAAAGAAGGACTTAGGATAAACCAGCAATTCCATATAAAAATGGCCAAGCCCTAAAGGGCTGGCCATACAATTATGCAGAAGTTTTGCGTTCTTCTTCAACAACAGTCCCATCGTCTAAAATCAGCTTTGGAGTGCCGTTGCTAATCACCGTTTCTTTTGTGATAATACATTTTTTAATATCTTCGCGTGAAGGAAGATCAAACATAACATCCAGCATGATTCCTTCAATGATAGAACGAAGTCCGCGTGCCCCTGTCTTTCTTTCAATTGCTTTTTTAGCAATTTCTTCGAGGGCGCCTTCTTCAAATTCCAGTTCAACATCATCCAGTTCAAGCATTTTTTGATATTGTTTAACAAGTGCGTTTTTCGGCTCTGTTAAAATCTCAATCAATGCGGCTTCATCCAGCTGTGAAAGGCTAGCGATAACCGGAAGACGTCCGATGAATTCCGGAATCAAACCAAACTTAAGCAAATCTTCTGGCAGTACTTTTGATAAAAGATCCTTTGGTTCAATATCCTTTTGCTTTTGGTCTGAGCCAAAGCCAATTACTTTTTGGCCCAGTCGGCGCTTAATGATTTGCTCGATGCCATCGAATGCACCGCCGCAAATAAATAGGATATTGGTTGTATCGATTTGAATGAACTCCTGATGAGGATGCTTACGGCCGCCTTGAGGCGGAACGCTTGCTACTGTACCTTCCAGAATTTTCAATAAGGCCTGCTGTACGCCTTCACCTGAAACATCACGTGTAATGGAAGGATTTTCCGACTTTCGAGCCACTTTATCAATCTCATCAATATAAATAATTCCTTTTTCAGCCTTTTCTACATCATAATCTGCTGCCTGGATCAGCTTTAAGAGAATATTTTCAACATCTTCTCCAACGTATCCTGCCTCAGTCAATGAAGTTGCATCGGCAATGGCAAATGGAACATTTAGAATTCTTGCCAATGTCTGGGCAAGCAATGTTTTACCGCTGCCAGTCGGCCCAATCATGGCAATATTACTTTTTGATAGTTCTACTTCATCAATTTTACTGTTGGAATTGATGCGTTTGTAGTGGTTATACACAGCGACAGACAAAGATTTTTTCGCCTGTTCCTGGCCAATCACGTACTCATCAAGAATGTCACGGATTTCTGCCGGCTTCGGCACATCCTTGAACTCAACTTCTTCTTCAGTACCAAGCTCCTCTTCAACGATTTCAGTGCAGAGCTCGATACATTCATCACATATATAAACCCCTGGTCCGGCAACAAGCTTGCGAACCTGGTCCTGTGTCTTTCCGCAGAAAGAACATTTTAACTGCCCTTTTTCATCATTAAATTTAAACAAATCCTTCACCCCTTGAAAAAACTTCAAAACGATATATAAAGCTTGCGATATCACATGCAAACAATTCAATGTTCAGCCATATAAAAAGCGGAAATCTTCATAAAAAGGCGCCAAAGTCCGTAAATGAGCCTATCTTTAATAATTCACACTTTCTCAAAACTCAAAACCTTCAGCAGTTATGTATTGCATTGTAACACATTTTTACAGTGGACAGGAAATAATAACGCTCAGAAACCCAGCAGATTATGTATGCATGCATGTGATTGTATTTCTAAATAAAAACAGGCTGAAATATATGTACTTCCATAAGCTTAACCAAAAATGGCTAAATTAAGTCGGCCATCATGGCCGATATAAAATTTTCTATTTATATGTATTTGTATTCCTGTCCATGTCAATAAGGGCTATTCTGTTATGTATGTAAAGTCTTGATTGTATAAAACAAGGCACGATACACTCGCGCCTTGTTTCTATTAAAAGGAAAAAAGTTTCTGCCTCCGGAGTTAGACTATTGTCTAGCTCCGCCTCCTTGTCCCTCGAGGTCATAAGCCAAATTACTGCTGAGGTTTAACAACCTCCTCCGTAATTCGACTTATGCTTGTCGGACTTGCACAGGCTTCGCTTTTTTTTATTATGCAACAGTTTTACTGTTTTCCACAAGGAAATCAATTGCTTTTTTAATTTGAAGATCAGCTTTTAGGCCTTCAAGGCTTCCAATAGCTTGTTTCATCTGGTCAACAGACATTTTGTACGTTTCTGCCATTTTGTTAAGTTCTTCTGTTGCTTCTTCATCCGTTACTTCGATGTTTTCCGCTTTTGCGATTGCTTCAAGAGTAAGGTTCACGCGCACACGCTTTTCAGCTTCCTCTTTCATTTGCTCACGTAATGCAGCTTCATCTTGTCCAGAGAACTGGAAGTAAAGTTCAAGGTTCATGCCTTGCATTTGCAGGCGCTGTTCAAATTCCTGCATCATGCGGTTAACTTCTGTGTCAACCATCGCAGACGGAATTTCCATTTCTGCATTAGCAGCAGCTTCTTCAACTACAGTGTCGCGAACATGATGCTCAGCTTCATGCTTCTTGCTTTCTTCTAAACGAGTTTTGATTTTTTCTTTTAATGCATCCAGCGTTTCAACTTCTTCGTCTGCATCCTTCGCAAACTCATCATCCAATTCAGGAAGCTGCTTCGTTTTGATTTCATGTACAGTTACTTTGAAAGTTGCAGGCTTGCCAGCTAACTCAGCAGCATGATATTCCTCAGGGAATGTAATTTCCACATCTTTGGATTCTCCAGCAGCAGTACCTGCCAATTGATCTTCGAATCCTGGAATGAATTGACCTGAGCCAAGTTCTAGAGAGTAATTTTCAGCTTTTCCGCCTTCGAAAGCTTCTCCGTCAACGAATCCTTCAAAGTCCATAACAACTGTATCGCCATTTTCTGCTTTGCCTTCTTCTTTAACAGCAAGCTCAGCTTGTCTTTCCTGAAGGGAAGTTAACTCATTGCTAACATCTTCTTCTGTAACATTTGTGTCAAGCGGCTTAACTTCAAGGCCTTTATATTCACCTAGCTTTACTTCAGGCTTAACAGTCACTGTAGCTTTGAAAATTAGGCTCTTGCCCTTTTCAATTTGCTCAACATCAATTTCAGGACGGTCAACAGGCTCAATTCCTGTTTCGCCGATTGCATTTGCATAAGCTTCTGGAAGCAGGAAATCTACTGCATCCTGGTATAGAGATTCAATTCCGAAACGTTTTTCAAACATTCCGCGAGGCATTTTTCCTTTACGGAAGCCAGGCACATTTACTTGTTTAACTACTTTTTTAAATGC
>NZ_BRVM01000001.1:529020-771231 GCF_026011715.1 Cytobacillus sp. NCCP-133
ATCATTTCATTCACTGCAGAATGTTATGAATATCTCCTGGTTTGCAAGGCATATTCATGGATTAAATGTATATATACACATAATACAACCATTATATTATAACATACGTACGTGGTCTTTCAACAATCAGGCTATATATTGGGATAAGAAATTTCTTCTATCTTTCTAATACAGCTAAGGGCTTCTTCCAATTCCTCTTCAGAAATCCCATAAAGCTTTGCCATCTTCCCACTGGAAGCCTCAAGACCATGATATTCGCTGGCAAGCCTGTGATAAGCTGCTGCCCATGATGCTGCATTGAAAGGTTCCAGCTCAAGCGGATAAACTAAAAAAAACTGCCTTTCAATGAGGCCTTTTATATTTTCATATAAAATAGGGTCTTCTTGTTCCAGTTGTGCAGCCAGTTGGCTGACAATTGCTGACAGCTTCGGCTGCTGATGTACCGGAGGAAGATCAGACGGATTAAGACTTAAGGATTTTCCGAATTTCTCCAGCACCACTTCCTTATCATACTCATGCTCTGACATCACATTTAAAAGCATTGTTTTAAAGAAGGGATGGCCTTGTTCAGATACGAGGTATGCTTTAATATCATCTATATAGGGTCTTATATTCTGTTCTGCCAGCTGTGCAGCCAGCATCATTTGTGCATTTTGGTCCTGATATGAAAACAGATTCAGTTTTTTATTTTTATTTTCTTCTACAGGTATCGCTTCACGCTCCTGTTTTTCAGGACTTGTTCTCTCCATTCTTCTGCAGAAGGCAAGCATTCTGCTAAAATGGTCAAACTTTTCTTTCGGTATCTCCCTCTCTTCCAGCAGAACTTCAACGGTTGCAACAATTTCATTATACTGATGGAGCTGGACAAGGATCATTAAATATAAATCCATTACTTGTATGTAATCCCCAATGCCTGATTGAAGCATTTTATTCGCAAGCTCCTTTGCTTTCTGAAGATTGCCAGCTTCGAAATAAGCCAAAACCAGGCCTATGTGGATATCTGTATGATCTGGTTCGATCTCCATTGCTTCCTCAAAAAAACAGATCGACTCCTGATACTTGTTCTGCTGAAAACTCTCAAGCCCTTTTTCCATCAATCTTTCTGCAACGCCGGGAAATAGAATGATTTTATTATTTTGTTTTTTCTGTTCCCGTTTATCCATGCCAGAACCGCCTCAACTTTATTTTTGAAATTAGTTTAGCATGAATGAATAAAAAAACAAAAAGATTCATGGCAGTTGCCATGAACCTTCAAGAATTTATTGTCTTACAATCTCTTTTCTTTCAAAGTTTCCTATGTGATCTTCCAGTTGAAGTGTTATCTCTATTTCATCCCACCCGTTAATGAGCATTTTCTTCCAATAGTCGTTAATAAAAAATTTAGCGGTAAAGCCCTGCCCATCTTCAATACATTCATTCTCCAGGTCAACCTTCAGCTCATACGGCTGATTTTTAGCCCGCTCCAGCAGATAGTCTACCGTTTCAGCAGGCAGGCTGATCGGCAAAAGTCCATTTTTTAAACAGTTTTGATGAAAAATGTCAGCAAATGAAGGGGCGATGATCACTTTAAAACCGTAATCTCCTAGTGCCCATGGAGCGTGTTCACGCGAAGAGCCACAGCCAAAATTTTCATTCGCAATAAGAATTGGAGCTCCCTGATTCTCTTTTCTATTTAATTCAAAATCCGGATTTGGCTCTCCCTCTTTTGTAAATCTCCAATCATAGAATAAGAACTGTCCAAATCCTGTCTTTTCTATTCTTTTTAAAAATTGTTTTGGAATAATTTGATCTGTATCCACGTTCGCTCTATCAAGAGCTATTGCTTTTCCATGTAACGTCTTAAATCCGTCCATTCCGCTCTCCCCTATCTTATTGAACTGTTTCCGCTGCAAGCAAAGCACCGACATCGACAAAATGGCCATATATTGCTGCTGCAGCTGCCATCATAGGGCTGACAAGATGCGTTCTTGCACCAGACCCCTGGCGCCCTTCAAAATTCCGGTTTGATGTTGATGCACAATGCTCTCCGCTTGGCACAATATCATTATTCATGCTTAAGCACATACTGCAGCCTGACTCTCTCCATTCGAATCCTGCTTGCTTGAAAATAACATCTAGGCCTTCAGCCTCAGCCTGCTTCTTAACCTGCTGCGAACCTGGAACAACCAGTGCTCTAACTTGCGGGTGAATCTTTTTTCCTCTGATTATTTCCGTAGCCTGCCTTAAGTCCTCTAAACGGGAATTAGTGCATGATCCAATAAAAACATGCTGAATTTGAATATCTTCTATTTTTTGCCCTTCCTTCAGCCCCATATAGGCTAATGCTCCGGACAAAGATTTTTTCTCAAGTTCTGTTTCGCAATCCTCCAGGCGCGGTATTTCTTCTGTCACTTTTGATGTCATCGATGGATTTGTTCCCCAGCTGACCATCGGCGCAATATCCGCTGCATCTATTTTAATAGTTTTATCGTAGGTTGCATCAGAATCGGAGGCAAGGTCTATCCAGTTTTCAACTGCCTGCTCAAAGCCTTCTCCTTTTGGAACATACTTACGGCCTTCTAAATAGGCAAATGTAGTATCGTCCGGACTAACCAGCCCAGCTCTTGCGCCACCTTCAATTGACATATTGCAAATCGTCATTCTTTCTTCCATGCTCATATTTGCAATGGTATCCCCGCAATACTCGATAATATAGCCCGTGCCAAAACCAATCCCATTTTTGGCAATCACATAAAGGATTACATCCTTAGCTGAAACACCCTTATTTAACTCTCCATTAATTTCCAACTTTAAACTTTTAGGTTTTGTTTGCCATAGTGTCTGGGTTGCCATCACATGCTCTACTTCACTTGTGCCAATCCCGAAGGCAATGGACCCAAATGCTCCGTGGGTTGATGTATGGCTATCACCGCATACAATCGTCATTCCCGGCTGGGTCAGCCCCAGTTCAGGGCCAATGACATGTACAATCCCCTGTTCAGGGCTATCCAATCCGGCAAGCTGGATGCCAAACTCCATGCAGTTTTTTTCAAGAGTAGTCATCTGGTTCAACGCAACCGGGTCATTTATTACCTTGCGGTTATCGGTTGGGATATTATGATCCACTGTTGCAAACGTTTTATCTGGCCTTCTAACCTTCCTATTTTTCATCCTTAAGCCTGAAAAAGCTTGAGGGGATGTAACTTCATGCACTAAATGAAGATCAATATATATTAAATCTGGCTTTCCTTCTTCCTTGTGGACAACATGTCTTTCCCAAATCTTATCTATTATTGATTTTCCCATTTTTGCTCGACTCCCTTTTTAAAAGAAACACGACCGCCGATGGCCGTGTTTCAGTTTTAAAATTTTTATTCTAAGCATAAGCCCCCATAATGTTTAAGATTGCTTCATTGTCCAAAAGAGTAGCCTTTACCTCTTCGATCATTTCCGAAGTAGAGACCTGCTTTTTGCCAAATGAGACGATATCTCTTGTGCGGCAACCGGCATCTAATACTTGATTGACCGCATTTTCGATTGCTGCCGCTTCTTCTTCCATTCCAAAAGATAAACGCAGCATCATAGCGGCTGATAATATCATGGCAATTGGATTAGCAGTATTTTTTCCTTCGATATCAGGCGCTGAGCCATGGATCGGCTCATATAAATACGGCCCATTTTCTGAAATGCTGGCAGATGGCAGCATTCCCAAAGAACCAGTCAATACCGATGCCTCATCACTGAGAATATCCCCAAACATATTCTCGGTTACTACAACATCAAATTGTTTTGGATTTTTGATCATTTGCATAGCTGCATTGTCAACAAGCATATGTTCTAAAGTCACGTCCGGATATCGCTTGGAAAGGTCTTCAGCTACCTCTCTCCACATTCTGCTGGATTCAAGGACATTTGCTTTATCAATGGATGTAACTTTCCCACGCCGTTTTCTGGCAAGCTCAAAAGCCAGCTTAATGACACGGTGCATTTCATCTTTTTGATAATATAAAGTGTCTACTACAGCATCTTCCCCGTTTTGCTTCGTTCGTTCACTCGGTTTTCCAAAATAAAGGCCGCCGGTTAGTTCCCTGACCATCAGCATATCCACACCCTCGATTACTTCCTTTCTTAATGGAGAAGTATCAGAAAGGCTTGAATAATACTGTGTAGGTCTTAAATTAGCATATAAGGCCAATTCCTTGCGGAGCTTCAAGAGTCCCCTTTCAGGACGAAGGTGTGGAGGCTGACAGTCCCACTTCGGTCCGCCTACTGCTCCAAGTAAGACCGCATCGCATTCTTTGCAAAGCTCCAGTGTTTCATCGGGCAGCGGAGTGCCAGCTGCATCAATCGCCGTTCCACCAATCTTTCCGTATGAAAAGTCAAATTGGTGGCCGAAACGTTCCCCTACAGCCTGCAGAACTTCAATTGCCCCCTTCACTACTTCTTTGCCGATTCCATCTCCAGGAAGTACAGCGATACGTTTTTTCATTCTTTATCCCTCCGCCTAGTTTTATAGTTTGAGGTGCCACATCAGCCGGCACCTCTATCTCATCTGTTTAATTTGCTTCAGCTGCGGGCACTGCCGCTTTCTCATTCATATAGATCACTCGATTAACGGCATTCAAATAGGCCTTTGATGAAGCTTCCAGTACGTCCTGGGCTAACCCGCGTCCGCTGGTTTCAACTCCATCATATTTTAGTTTCACATATACCTGAGCCAGAGCATCTCTTCCCGCCCCAACGGATTGAATCCGGTAATCAAGCAGGTTGACTGACCCATTTACGCATTTCTCCAATGTGTTATATAGTGCTTCAATGCTTCCCGCTCCTGTACCCGCTTCCTGTATAAACTCATTGTTTGAACCAGATAGAGTAACAGTTGCCGTTGGAACAGAATTTGTGCCATATTGGATTTGGATTCCAATCAGTTCGTAGAAGCGCTGCTCTTTGGAAAGCTTTTCCTCCAATACGATGGCAGCCAGATCATCATCTGTCATTTCCTTTTTGCGGTCAGCCAAATCTTTGAATACCGCAAATAATCGATTGGCTTCTTCATCTGAAACCTCAAGCCCCAGTTCCATCAGGCGGTTTTTAAATGCATGCCGACCTGAGTGCTTTCCCAGTACCATGGAATTGGATTGAAATCCAACCAAATTCGGAGAAATAATTTCGTAGGTTGTTTTTTCTTTTAAGACGCCATCCTGATGAATGCCCGATTCATGAGCGAAAGCATTACCTCCAACAACCGCTTTATTGGCTGGAACCACCATGCCGGTCAGTTTGCTGACTAAGCCGCTGGTCCGGCTGATTTCGTTAAGGTATAAACGGGTTGACGCCTGATAATAGTCATTTCGGATATAAAGAGCAACTGCTAATTCTTCTAAAGCTGCATTTCCTGCTCTCTCACCAATGCCATTAATGGTCCCTTCAATTTGTGTTGCCCCATTTTGGATGGCAGATAAAGAATTAGCAATGGCCATCCCAAGGTCATCATGGCAGTGTGCAGAAAGGGAAACCTTATCAATGGAAGGAACATTATTTTTTAAATATTGAAAAATTTCTCCGTACTCCTGCGGCGTCGTATATCCGACAGTATCCGGAATATTGATAATCCTTGCCCCTGCCTGAATGACCTTTTCAATTATTTCAGCAAGAAATGGCAATTCAGTCCTGGAAGCGTCCTCGGCTGACCATTGGACGATTGGGAACTTTGCTGCTGCATACTTAACTGTTTCGACAGCAGTCTCGATTACTTCTTCCTTTGACTTTTTCAATTTATATTGTCTATGGATCGGAGAGGTAGCCAGGAATGTATGTATTCTTGGCTCCGCTCCGTCCTTCAAGGCTCCCCAAGCTGCATCTATATCAGAAATAACAGCTCTTGCCAGCCCTGTTACAGAACAGTTTTTAATTGTTTGGGCAATTTTTTGAACGGAAGCAAAATCGCCATTCGAAGCAGCAGGGAATCCAGCTTCAATAATATCAACGTTCAATCTCTCCAGCTGCCTTGCAATCTCCAGTTTTTCAGAGAAGTTCAAGTTCACACCGGCTGACTGTTCACCATCTCTTAAAGTCGTATCAAAAATCTTAATTGTTCGCACTGACAACCACTTCTTTCTTTTTGCCGCTGTTTACAAACGGCATCATTTTCCGAAGTTCTCTTCCTACTTGCTCAATTGGATGCTCATTCTCGCTTTGGTTCACAGCATTGAAAACTGGGCGGTTCGCCTGATTTTCCAAGATCCAGCCTTTAGCAAACTTGCCTTCCTGAATATCCTTTAGGACTGCCTTCATTTCTTCTTTCACCCTTGCATCTACCACTCGCGGACCGCTGACAAAATCTCCCCATTGTGCTGTATCCGAGATTGAATAGCGCATTCCTTCCAAGCCGCCTTCATACATAAGGTCGACAATGAGCTTTAATTCATGAAGACACTCAAAGTATGCCAATTCCGGCTGATAGCCTGCTTCCGTTAAGGTTTCAAAACCAGCTTTTACAAGTGAAGTCAGCCCCCCGCAAAGCACCGCCTGTTCTCCAAATAGATCCGTTTCAGTTTCTTCTTTAAATGTTGTTTCCAAAGCACCAGCACGAAGAGCGCCAATGGCTTTGGCATAAGCAAGAGCCAATTCCTGTGCCTCTCCAGTCACATCCTGATAGACTGCAAATAGCGCCGGTACACCTGCATCCTGTTCGTATGTTCTTCGTACAAGATGTCCTGGGCCTTTAGGGGCCACAAGCAACACATCACATTTTTCTGGAGGTACGATCTGATTAAAGTGGATATTAAAACCATGGGCAAACATTAATGCCTGGCTGGTTAAATTCGGTTCGATTTCTTCCTTATATACTTTTGGCTGAAGTTCATCAGGCAACAAAATCATCACCACATCTGCCTGTGCGACTGCTTCCCCTACTGTGTATACTTGGAAACCGTCTTCTGCAGCCTTTTCCCATGACTTTCCTTTGCGAAGGCCGATGACTACTTCAACACCGCTGTCCCTCATGTTTAATGCATGCGCATGTCCCTGGGATCCATAGCCGATTACCGCTACTTTCTTTCCGTTTAAATATGCTGGATTTGCATCTCCGTTATAATACATTTTTGCCATGTTAAATCTCCCTCTCTAATTAAAATTTTTTATTTTTTAAATATTCCTTCATTAAATAATAGAATAAGACTTGTGCTGCTGGGAATTACGCTGTGTCCCCCTTGGGAATGCTGTGGTTCCTGTACGGGCAAGCTCCTTAATGCCATATGGTTTGATCAAGTCAATGAAAGCTTCCACTTTATCGGATTCCCCGGTTATTTGAATCGTCATGCTGTCTTTGCTGACGTCTATAACCGAAGCCCTGAACGGCTCAATTAATGAGTAAACTTCATTCCTTGTGTACGGTACAGCCTGGACTTTGATAAGAGCAAGTTCCCTTGCAACAATTGATTGATCTGTGATATCCGTTACCTTGATCACATCAATTTGCTTGTTTAATTGTTTTGTAATTTGTTCGCTAGCCCTGTCATCTTCTACATGAACCACGCAAGTGATGCGGGACATCCCTTCGTGTTCAGAGAGGCCTACTGAGATGCTTTCTATATTGAAATTCCTTTTGGAAAATAAATTTGTAATTCTATTCAGAACACCCGGCCTGTTCATAACAGTCAGGCAAATGATTCTTTTCATGGTTTAACACCTACCATTTCGTGTAGTCCTTTTCCAGGAGCTATCATTGGATAAACATTTTCATCCGGATCAACCCTGAAGTCCAAAAGAACCGGTTCGCGGCTGTTGAGAACCTCATCCAGAACAGCTTCTGCTTCTTTTTCTGATTGAATCATATAGCCTTTAATATCATATGCTTCTGCCAGTTTCACAAACGATGGCTGTACTGGGATCTTGCTATGGGAGAAGCGTGATTCATAAAAGATTTCCTGCCATTGGCGAACCATGCCAAGCGCCATATTATTTAAAATGACTATTTTAACCGGCAAGTTCAATTCCTTGATGATTGCGAGCTCCTGAGTGGACATTTGGAAGCCGCCATCTCCGCAAACAGCAATAACACATGCATCAGGATCTGCCAGCTGTGCGCCTATGCTTGCCGGAAAGCCGAATCCCATTGTTCCAAGCCCGCCTGAAGTTACCCATCTGTCTGCTCTTTTAAAGCGGTAATACTGGGCTGCCCACATTTGATGCTGGCCTACATCGGTGACTACAATGGCATCTCCGTTCGTTTTTGCATGGAGCATTTCCATAACCTTTTGTGGCTTTAATCTTTCCGCTTCTCTATCGTAGAAGTAGGGATACTCCTCTTGCCATTGCTGAATGGTTTCCATCCATTCTTTTTGTGCCGGCGGTTTTCCATCCTGCTGGATCAGCTGCTGAAGAGCTTCCTTAGCATCTGCTACAATCGGGATCGATGTCGGAACATTTTTGCCAATTTCAGCAGGATCGATATCGATATGGGCTACTGTTGCATGAGGGGCAAAATGCTTCAAATTGCCAGTCAGCCTGTCATCGAATCGAGCTCCTATATTTATCAGCAAATCACATTCTGTTAAACCCATATTCGCTGCGTAGCAGCCGTGCATACCTGCCATTCCAACAAATAGCGAATGGTTTGCCGGGAACCCGCCCAGTCCCAACAGTGTGTGGATAACCGGGATCTGCTGCTGCTCTGCATACTCCTTTAATTCGGCGGAAGCTTTGGCATGGAGAACGCCTGCTCCTGCCAATATGACAGGCTTTTTCGCTCTGCTTACCGCCTCTGTTAATTTCCTTACTTGCAAATAATTAGGTTTTAATGTAGGCTGATACCCTGGCAAATCCACTTCTTTTTCTTCCGGAGGCTGCGCAATTGATGCTGCGATATCTTTAGGAATATCAATCAATACCGGACCAGGCCTTCCAGTTGAAGCGATATAAAAAGCTTCCTTCACAATTCTTGGTATATCTTCAATACTGCGGATCTGATAGTTATATTTCGTGATAGGCGTTGTGATCCCGAGGATATCCGCCTCCTGAAAGGCATCCGATCCAATGACGCCTGTAGCCACCTGGCCTGTAAAAACAATCAGAGGAAGTGAATCCATCATTGCGTCCGCAAGCCCTGTTACAATATTCGTAGCCCCTGGACCTGATGTGGCAATTACTACACCCGGCTTTCCTGAAATGCGGGCATATCCTTCGGCTGCATGTATTCCTCCCTGTTCATGCCGGGGCAAAACATGAAGAATTTTTGAATCATACAGCTTATCGTAGATTGGAAGAACTGCACCTCCTGGGTAACCAAAAATCACTTCAACATTTTCAAATTCCAAGGCTCTTAATAACAGATCTGCACCGGTAACCGTTTCGGTCTCCGTTTTTGTTTCTGTTAAGGCAGCTTCCTGCAACATTTGTTGATAACCTCCTCTGGTTTTTACTCCAATATAAAAAGCCCTTCCATCCCTATACATGCCTATTGATTCTAGGCTTAAGGGATGAAAAGGCTTTGATAAACCTGTTCCACGGTACCACCCTGATTCACGCGTAACACGTGCACTCATGGATAGCAAAACTGCTATCCGTTTTGATAACGGGTGCAATACACCCGGCAGCCCCTACTCGAGGAGTTTTCTTTCAGGCCTGCGCTCCGAGGTGAGTTCATTTCATGAAGGCATTGCCGGTTTTCAGCACCTCCGGCTCTCTGTGAATGCCTGATCATAAAACTACTTATCCTCTTCTACGCTTTTCATATTTAGTGTTTCAATTTCTCATTAAGGAGACGTATCTCAGGATACTCATCGTTATTGTTTAACACTTTAAACCGCTGAATTTTCAGATTAAAAAAATCTGCAAACGGCATGATCAATCATTCCATTTAAGCGGTTGAAATTCCAATTGATTCAGATTTGAATTTCTTATATTGAGGACTATCTTACGCCCATTTTCACAAGCCGTCAACACCCCTTTTGTGAATTATTTGATAATTTAGACTAGTGCGCTTTTTTGTATCCGCTTACAATGTTGATGTATTCACATTCTGTTGGACAAAATTTTTTTTGAAAATTTTCCTAATACCGAAGATCGCTGACATGTTCGAGGGAATTGCGGGGAACATCAGAACACAAAAAAACTCACCGGAATGGTGAGTGAAATTCGGTAAGATATGTAGTGTTGCTTGGTGTGTAAATGGCGTCCCAGGAGAGATTCGAACTCCCGACCGACGGCTTAGAAGGCCGTTGCTCTATCCTGCTGAGCTACTGGGACATGAAATAATATTAATTTTTTGGATATATTACCTCAACGACAAGTTTTATTATATTAGACAAATAATACAAAGTCAACACTTTATTAAATTTTTTTTGAAAGAGGGAAGCAATTCTTCCCTCAATTATTATATTTAAATTATTGCGTTTTTGCCAGTGAAAATTTTTGTGTTAGTTCAGGAATTTTCCCGCCAGTTAAATCATAAATATCCAATAAAATTTCTTTTCCCTCAGCCTCAAGGATTACATAAGTCTTTTCCTTTCTTCCTCTTGGCAGCCTGATGCTTCCTGGGTTAATAAATAATATTCCCTCTTCCATTGCTGCCCCAAGAAAATGGGAGTGGCCGAAACAAACAATATCTGCATCTATTTCGCGTGCGCGATATGAGAGATTCATAAGAGTTGATTTTACCGAATATCTATGTCCATGCGTGACAAAAATAAGAAGCCCCCCAGCCTTTTCAACACGGTCTTCCGGGAACCCTGCATCAAAGTCGCAATTTCCTCTGACAACTGTATATCCATTAATTGAATCGTCATCAGCCTGCAGTTCAGAATCTCCGCAATGAATCATCAAATCCATGTCTGAATGCCTTTCACGAATTCTCTTCAGGTCAGCAGTTAATCCATGACTGTCACTAACGACCAGAAGCTTCATCGTTTTTCAGCTCCAGAAAGAAATGATGGAAGCACTTCTTCCAGTTTTTTCAGAGCTTTCGCCCTATGGCTGATCTGGCTTTTTTCTTCAGGCATTAGTTCTGCCATTGCTTTTCCTTTTTCCTCCGCAAAGAAAATGGGATCATAGCCAAATCCATGAGTGCCTTTTTGTTCTCTCAAAACATAGCCTTCACATGTTCCTGAAACTGTAATTGTATCTTTCCCTGGTGCAGCAATTGCAAGCGCACAATAAAACCTCGCCTGCCGGCTATTATCAGGTATGCTTTCCATTTCTTCCAGCACTTTATTTATATTTTTCTGGTCATTTTTATCTTCACCTGCATATCGTGCGGAGTAAATGCCAGGCTTTCCGCCAAGGGCATCTGCCATTAATCCGGAATCATCAGCAATAACCATCGTTCCAAATGCTTTAGAAACGGTTTCGGCTTTTAGAATGGCATTCTCTTCAAAGGTGCTGCCTGTTTCTTCCACATCCTGAAAATCCGGATAGTCCAATAGCGTTTTAACCCTATAACCAAGAGGCTTGAACATTCGCTCAAACTCTCTTGCCTTACCTGAATTTTTTGTTGCGATGATTACTTCCTGCATGCTAAGCCTTCCCTTCCAGCTTTTCTCTTTTGTTTTGAATGCTTGATGTAATTTTGTTTCCAAGTGCTTCCTTCTGGTGTTCAAAGAGCTCTGAGATGCCTCCCTGGGCAGCACTTAACAGCTCCTGAAGCTGAGAATAAGAAAAGGTTGCCTCTTCCCCGGTCCCCTGAAGTTCTACAAACTCTCCATTTCCTGTCATGACTACATTCATGTCAACTTGTGCAGCAGAGTCTTCCATATAATTCAAGTCTGCCACTGCAAGCTTATTATCAAGGATACCGACACTTGTAGCAGCAAGAAAATCATTGATTGGGTATTGGGAAAGCTTCTTATTGCTGTAAAGCTTGTCCATTGCATACGCCATTGCAATAAATGCGCCAGTTATGGAGGCAGTGCGCGTCCCACCATCTGCCTGAATAACGTCACAATCAAGCCAAACGGTTCTTTCGCCCATTGCCTCCAAATCTGCAACGGCACGAAGGGCACGGCCAATTAGGCGCTGTATTTCCATTGTTCTGCCTGAAATTTTCCCTTTGGCTGATTCCCTTATGTTTCTTTGTTCTGTAGCTCTTGGAAGCATTGAATATTCAGCTGTGATCCAGCCTTTTCCCTTTCCCCTCATAAAAGGAGGGACTCTTTCATCAATACTCGCTGTACAAATCACCTTTGTATCTCCTACTGTAATAAGGACTGAGCCCTCAGGATGCTTTAAGTATTCTGTTTCAATATGTATTGGCCTTAGCTGCATTGGTTTACGTCCATCTGCACGCACGATCTGATTCCCCCTTGATTTTTTTAATGCAATAAAACGTTTTTGGTTATGGCAATATAACAGCCCAATCAAAAAGGGCAGTGAAATGGAGCTACGCCCTTCGTTTTTCTGCAAGAAAGAAGAGGCGGCAATTTATGCCTACCTCTTTCCTTTTACTATATAGTATAACAAATTATTCTTTTTTAAAAACTTCCTGTATTCACATTTTCAGGACGAGTCACTGGCTCTGTTAATTTCTCCCCGTCCTCATTCACAATTTCCGCTTTGCCATCAACTGTCACAGCAACGCTTTCAATATCTTTTTGTTCCGTCAATGAGAGTACTAAGGCATTCAGCAGATGTTTTGAAATGATTTTTTCTTCAAAGCTGCTGAAGACACTTTCATTAAAGTTGAGTGTGACTTTGCCGTCCTCTATCATTGGATCTTCAAGGAGCTCAACATCTGGAAGGAAATCTGTTACCAGATTAGAAGCATAGTTAGGGCCTTTAACCAATTCGTTAACAACCGCTTCAACATTATTATCCGTTTTATTGCTGACACGTTTTGTGACAGGGACATAATAATAGTTTTCTTCATCTCCGCCTAGATAGTATACTGTAACAGGCTTTGTATTAGTAATATCTACCACTTCTGCAGTATCCATATTTATGCCATTGGCCCTGCTTAATGATCCGCTGATCGGCGTTCCGTTTACAGGCATTTCTTTTAATTCATGTCCGTTCAATGTAAGCTTTACCTTATCGATAGAGTCAAATTGGGTCAGCGTCCATGTAACTGATTCCAGAATTTTCATTTCATCTTCAGGAGCGTATTCCTGGAATTCTTTCGAGAAATCAACAGTGGCAACCTTATCTTCGATATTCACTGAAACCTTCGTATCAGCAGGAAGTACTGCCCGGAAATCGTTAGGAAGCAAATCGGTTACAGGTCCGTTCTCTACCAGATATTCCAACGCCTGAGTAGCTACAGAATTGGTTTTTGGAAGCTCAAGTGTCTGCGATACGACATATCCGTTTTTATCAATTAAATAAAGTTCTGTCTTAAGGTTTGCCACAACACCTTCTTCGTTCTCTGCTGACTCTGCTTCCGTTCCGTTCGTTTCTTCAGCAGTATTTTCGCCTTCATCGGAGTACGTTACCGCTTTTGGCGGATCCACCTTTTCCTTCCCCTGGCTTCCAAATAGACCGCATCCTGATAATAATACAGATGAAACGAGTACAGCTGAAACTATAGTCGTTTTTTTATTTATAGACATATTTAATCCCCCCTGAGACAGTTTGTACTACATGTATACGAGCCTATCTGTAATTTAGACCGCCTTTCAGCAGAAAAGTATAAATAGATTTTTGACAGATTTGGACAAATTCTTAATAAATAGGATTTTTAAAAAAAGCAAGCATACAAAAAGAAGCTCCAAACGGAAGCTTCCTTTTGTATGCTTACTCTGGCATTTCATTTTTAGCCAAAACTGCTTTTATTTTAAAATAATCAATTTCTTCCGATAGCTTTTCTTTAATTGGTTTAAGCTTGTCCCTTCCGACTTGATCAGCTGCTTGCAAAACGAGGTCTTCCTCTGTTTCGTTAAAAATATCAGAACAGTCGATTGCATTGCCTTCTTTTATCGAACGAAGAATGTGCTCCTGAACCGTTATCGGTGAAAAATTCCGCCTTTTAGCAATCTCGCTTATTGAAAGTCCATCCATATAATAATTATACGAGATCTGATAACTAGGGCGATCATCCATAGGCTCCTCTGCCTTTGCCGATTGCTCAGGCCCTGCATCTTCAAGTGAGATATTATGCTTTTCAACAAAGTGTTTGATTTCTTGTATAAAATGCTCCCCATACTTTTCGAACTTCATTTGCCCAACACCCTTGATATTTAACATCAGATTCTTCGCAACCGGATAATAGCGGCTCATTTCTTTTAAGGCGGTATCGGCAAATACTACATATGGCGGGACTTTCTCTTCGTCAGCAAGTTTCTTTCTTAGTGCTCTCAGTACCTCGAAGAGTTCACTGTTTCCTTCTGTTTCCTGAACAGCATCCGGCTCTTTTATCTTCATAGCGATTTTTTCCTGACCCTTAAGCACCGGAAGGGAATTGGCTGATAGTTTCACTGTTGGATATTTCCCATCTGTTAAAGCTATGAATCCCTCTGAAAGCAAATAATTCAGTATATCAATAATTTCCTTTTCCTTTCGGTTTTTCAATAACCCGAATGTGGATAGCTCATTAAACTTCATTTCACGGATTCTTTTATTATTCGATCCTTTTAAAACCTGGGCAGTCAGCGTAACTCCAAACCTTTCTCCCATTCTCTTAATGCATGAAAAGATCATTAATGCTTCTTGGGTAATATCGATGCTCTTCCGATCATCCAGACAGCTGCTGCATTTACCGCATGTAGAAGGGTCTGCATTCTCATCAAAGTATTCAATAATGTAGGATTGAAGGCATTTTTCTGTATGGCAATAATTCACCATATCCTTTAGCTTTCTATATTCCTGCTCCATCTTCTGAAGGTCTAAACGGCTCTCTTCAATCAGGAATTTCTGCAGCTGAATATCCTGTGGAGCAAACAGCAGATAGCATGAACTCTCTTCACCATCCCTCCCCGCTCTGCCCGCTTCCTGGTAATAAGCTTCAATATTGCGGGGCAAGTTATAATGGATCACATATCTGACATTTGATTTATCGATTCCCATCCCAAATGCATTTGTTGCTATCATAATATCTGCTTCATCATATACAAACGCATTTTGGGCTTCTTTTCTCTCCTCTTCTTTTAGTCCCGCATGATATTTTGCAGCTGAATAACTTTTCCCTTTTAAAAAGTGATGAAGCTGGTCTGTTTCCTTGCGGCTAGATGTATAAATGATGCCTGCTTCATTCTTGTGTTTTTCAATCGTCTGCAGAATAAAATCCCTTTTGTTAACACCTTTCAGTACTTGAAAAGAGAGATTTTCCCGGGCAAAACCAGTTATAAACGTATTTTCCTCGCTTATGTTTAAAAGCCTCCGAATATCACCAGCTACATCCTGTGTCGCTGTTGCTGTCAAAGCAGCGACCACAGGCTTCTGGCTCAAGCTCTCAAGCTGACCGACAACAGACCTGTAGCTTGGTCTAAAGTCGTGTCCCCACTGAGAGATACAATGCGCCTCATCAAAAATAATCGAACTAACCTGCACATCGTTTAACAGTTCTAAAAATGCCAGGGAGCCAAATCTTTCGGGTGCAACATACACAAGCTTATACTCACGATTCCGGATACCTGCTATGATGTTATGGTACTCATCAGCTGACAATGAACTGTTGAGATAAGCAGCGGGTATACCCGCTGTCAGGAGAGCATCTACTTGGTCCTTCATTAAGGAAATTAATGGAGAAATGACGATGGCCGTTCCGGGGAGAACAAGAGCAGGTATTTGGAAGCAAATCGACTTACCGCCTCCTGTAGGGAGTATTCCGAGTGTATTTGTTTGTCCGATGATATTTCGGATAATTTCCTCTTGCCCTGGACGGAAAGAGGTGTAACCAAAGTATTCATTCAAATAAGTTTCTGCTTGTGCCAGCAAATTGACCACCAACTTCGATTAAAATTTGTTTTGCAACTTCATGATACCAAAGCATTTTTTAATTGTAACCATAAAAATCAAAACACCTTCTGCAGGGAATGCTAAGAAGGTGTCTATCGTTTTTAAAGCGAAATTTTTTCAACTTTATTTACAGGGGTTTTTAGCCACTTGGCAGCAATTTTTGAAAAAATTGCCGTAGAACCGGTTGTGAAGAACGTATATTCAGGTTCCTCCGCATTTTCCTTCAGCAATCCGTGATGGTGCAGAATTGTACTGGCTTCCCTTGCTGTTTCTTCCCCAGAACTAATTACTTTTACGTTTTTCCCCATAATATTTTTTATAATTGGTTCTAAAAGCGGATAATGTGTACACCCAAGAATCAGGGTGTCCATCCCTCTGCCTTTTAGTGTCTGCAAGGTTTCAGCCACAATTTTTTTGGCTACAGGCCCTTCATATTCCCCGCTTTCAACAAGTGGAACAAATTTAGGGCATGCCAGGCTATGGATAGTGGATTTGCTGTTTATCTGTATCAATGCTTTTTCATAAGCCTTGCTTTTGACCGTACCTTCAGTACCAATCACACCGATTGTAAGATTCTTTGTTACTTTAATGGCCGTTCTTGCCCCTGGATATATAACGCCAATTACCGGTATGGACAGCTCATGGCGAATTTCTTCAAGAGCTACAGCCGTAGCTGTATTGCATGCGATCACAAGCATTTTAATATTATTACCGAGTAAAAATTGAGTCAATTGCCATGTGAAGGCTTTTACCTCTTCGCCAGTCCGCGGACCGTATGGACAGCGGGCCGTATCCCCAAGGTAAACAATATCTTCATTTGGCAGCTGCCGCATAATTTCCTTTGCGACTGTTAAGCCTCCTACTCCGGAGTCAATAATTCCTATAGGTTGTTTCAAACGTACCGCCTCATTCTACGCGCATATCATGGTGTAATTTCATAAGATTGTCTTTAAGGAACAATACCTCATCATGTGAAAAGTCTTTAAGAACCTCTTTCAAATATTCCTGACGCTTTCTAATCACTTCCTCAATAATCCGCTCGCCTTCTTCCAGCAAGTGAATGCGGACTACCCTTCGGTCATTGGGATCTTTTACCCTTTTCACAAGATTATTCTTTTCCATACGGTCGACAAGGTCTGTTGTTGTGCTGCAGGCCAGATACATCTTGTTTGAAAGCTCGCCAATCGTCATGTCGCCTTCTTCAAAAAGCCATTGCAAAGCCACAAATTGAGGAGGTGTGATGGTGAAATCACTCAAAATTTCCCTTCCCTTTTGCTTGATTATGCCGGATATGTATCTAAGGTCTTTTTCTATGTCAGCCACAACATCATTTATTTCATTGAGTTTAGGATCTTCAAGCTTCATAATATAAACACTCCCATTTCAGCTTTTACCGTATAAAAAAAAAAAAAAACGATATTTTTGCTCTTGTGCATATATTTTCACCTTTTTCAGCATAAATTTCAAGAAAGAATTAAATCCATAACTGAAAAATATCCCCGTATAAAAGTATTAACCGGCATCCCAGAAGGATAGCCGGTCTAGATTAAAGTTCTAGCTCTCCCATTCGAAGGAGCTCTACAACAGCTTGTGAACGCCCCTTTACACCAAGCTTTTGCATCGCATTGGAAATGTGGTTCCGAACGGTTTTTTCACTTATAAACAATTCACCAGCGATTTCCCTTGTTGTTTTATCTTGTACTAACAATTCGAATACTTCTCTTTCTCGTTTGGTGAGTAATGGCTTGTGAGTATATTCATTCTCCTTCAAGTAATGTAACCCTCCTTGCCTTTCGCCAGCTATGAACCACGGGTGGGTATATATTTAGTCACCATATCATATGTCAGCAAAAGTATTGAAGTGACTATATTTACGTAAAGGAGAAAGTTATTTTTTACAATGTGCATTTGTGATCCTAGGCCTGTACTCTCACTCCGCTTTTCAGCATTTCTTTCATATCTACAGACCAAGGGATGCCTTTGCCGGTCTTTTTTGATATTTGCACCATAGTCCCCCTTCCGGCAAAACAGATTGAATTGTCCGATTTCTTCCCCATATAGTGAATATCAACAGAGGACCTCCCTATGGAAGCAGCTTTTACATATATGTTAATTTTTTCATCAAAGAAAACCTGGCTTAAAAAATCGCATTGCAGATCCGCTACCACTGGAATGGTTTCATTCTCCGGCTTTACCCATTCCTGCATAAATCCCTTGCTCTTAAAGAATTCGATCCTTGCTTCTTCATAGTATGTGAATGGAACAGTATTGTTCAAGTGGCCAAACATATCTGTTTCAGAAAAACGCACCTTTACTGGATGAAAAAAATTAAATTCCCCTTCCCATCTTTTAAAGTCCTCTATATAGCTTAATTTTACCATGTTGTATCCTCCCGGCAAATTATGAATGAACATTCACTTTTTTATTCATTATAATATTTTTAGAATTTTTTTGAAAACCTTTCGGCCTCTGAAATTCACAAAAACCCCCTCTCCGAACTGGAAAGGGGGTTCTATACGATTTAGATTCTGTCGCTTCCAAAGAAGTTTTTGAAAGACTGGAAGGTGGTATCACGGTTTAGCGCTGCAATCGATGTTGTCAAAGGAATTCCTTTAGGGCAGGACTGTACACAGTTTTGGGAGTTGCCGCAGTTGGCAAGTCCGCCATCACCCATAATTTGTTCCAAGCGTTCAGCTTTATTCATTTCCCCTGTTGGATGGGCATTGAATAAACGAACTTGTGATAAAGGAGCTGGCCCAATGAAATCGGATTTGCTGTTTACGTTCGGACATGCTTCCAGGCAAACTCCGCAAGTCATGCATTTAGACAGCTCATAAGCCCATTGGCGCTTTCTTTCAGGCATACGAGGCCCTGGTCCCAAATCATATGTTCCATCGATTGGAATCCATGCCTTAACTTTTTTTAGAGAATCGAACATGCGGCTTCGGTCCACCTGCAAGTCACGGACTACTGGGAAAGTGCGCATTGGTTCAAGGCGGATTGGCTGCTCGAGCTGATCAACAAGTGCCGTACATGACTGGCGAGGCTTTCCGTTTATTATCATAGAACATGCTCCGCAAACTTCTTCAAGACAGTTCATATCCCATGCAATCGGTGTAGTACTTTCACCTTTCACAGTAACCGGATTACGGCGGATTTCCATAAGAGCGGAAATAACGTTCATATTTGGACGGTATTCAATCTCAAATTCTTCCTGATAAGGGGCTGAATCAGTAGTATCCTGGCGGCTGATTATGAAACGGACAGTTTTCGTTTTCGTTTCTTGCATTGCTTAATTCTCCCCTTTCTTTTTGGAATAGTCACGCTTGCGCGGTTTAATTAAACTTACATCAATATCTTCGTAATGAAACTCAGGAGCAGAGTTTGCATCTACAAACTTCGCCATGGTTGTTTTCATGAACTCCTCATCATTACGTTCTGGGAATTCAGGCTTATAGTGAGCACCGCGGCTTTCATTACGGTTATAAGCACCGATTGTAATAACGCGAGCCAATTGAAGCATATTCTGCAATTGGCGTGTAAAGCTAGCACCCTGGTTGCTCCACTTCGCTGTGTCGTTAATATTGATTTTTTTATATCGCTCCATCAGTTCAATAATTTTTTCATCTGTTTTTAATAGCCTGTCATTGTGGCGAACAACTGTCACATTATCAGTCATCCATTCGCCAAGCTCTTTATGAAGGACATAGGCATTTTCTGTACCATTAAGAGACATAATGTTATTCCATTTTTCTTCTTCCTGTTTCACATAGCGGTCAAATAGTGATAATGGCAGATCCTCTGCACTCTTATCCAATCCGCTGATATATTTAACTGCATTAGGGCCTGCTATCATTCCGCCATAAATGGCTGAAAGTAGTGAGTTGGCACCCAGACGATTTGCACCATGCTGTGAATAATCGCATTCACCTGCTGCAAACAAGCCAGGAATATTTGTCATTTGGTCATAATCGACCCACAGTCCGCCCATTGAATAGTGGACTGCAGGGAAGATTTTCATTGGTACTTTACGAGGATCTTCACCCTGGAATTTCTCATAAATTTCAATAATTCCGCCCAGCTTGATATCTAATTCTTTAGGATCTTTATGGGATAGATCCAAATAAACCATGTTCTCCCCATTAACGCCAAGCTTTTGGTTAACACATACGTCAAAGATTTCACGTGTTGCAATATCACGCGGCACCAAGTTTCCATAGGCAGGATATTTCTCTTCAAGGAAATACCAAGGCTTGCCATCTTTATAAGTCCAAACTCGCCCACCCTCACCGCGGGCTGATTCACTCATAAGACGAAGCTTATCATCTCCTGGGATAGCTGTTGGATGAATTTGAATGAATTCTCCATTCGCATAATAAACACCTTGCTGATACACAATCGAAGCTGCTGAACCAGTGTTAATGACAGAGTTCGTTGATTTTCCAAAAATGATTCCTGGTCCGCCAGTTGCCATAATAACAGCATCTGCTGCAAATGATTTGATTTCCATTGAAGTCAGATTCTGGACAACGACACCTTTACAAGCTCCATCATCGTCAATCACTACCCCCAGGAATTCCCAGCCTTCATACTTCGTAACCAAGCCGGCAACTTCATGGCGGCGAACCTGCTCGTCCATCGCATAAAGCAGCTGCTGGCCAGTCGTAGCACCCGCAAATGCTGTGCGGTGATGCTGTGTTCCACCGAAGCGGCGGAAGTCAAGCAATCCTTCAGGTGTACGGTTAAACATTACACCCATACGGTCAAATAAATGGATGATGCCTGGTGCAGCTTCAGCCATTGCTTTAACAGGGGGCTGGTTTGCCAAAAAGTCACCGCCATAGATTGTATCGTCAAAATGAATATAAGGAGAATCTCCTTCTCCTTTAGTATTTACTGCTCCGTTAATACCGCCCTGGGCACAAACGGAGTGAGAACGTTTAACCGGCACTAATGAAAATAATTCAACCGGAGTCCCTGATTCTGCAACTTTAATTGTCGCCATTAATCCAGCTAATCCGCCGCCGACAACTATAACCTTTCCTTTACCCATCGTGACTCACTCCCTTAATCCTAGTACAAAGAAAAGCGTATGGCGCCCGTATATCGGCAAGAATTCTCTTAAGCCGATGGCGCCTGAGCTAGACAGCTGTCTACTCTAAAGCTTGTATCTTCAAAATTTTAATATTCCAATCTAGTCTTTCAGTCTTTTAATGACTATTAAATGAATGCTGTAAGTGCACGCACGCCAACAATCGATAGAACAATGAAAATGCCGATCGTTACATAAGTGGAAATAACTTGAGAACGAGGTGATACTGTAATTCCCCAGCTTACAAGGAATGACCATAGGCCATTTGCGAAGTGGAAAATCGCAGAAATAACACCAATAATATAGAACCAGAACATGAAAGGATTAGAGAGGATATTTTCCATCATCTGGAAATTAACTTCTGATCCAAAGGCTGCCGCTACACGAGTTTCCCAAACGTGCCATGCAACAAAAACCAATGTGATTACACCCGACACACGCTGAAGCATAAACATCCAGTTTCGGAAGAATCCATATCTGCTCGTATTATTTTTCGCAGTAAAAGCAATATAAAGGCCGTAAATTGCGTGGAACAACAAAGGTAGATAAATAACAAACGTTTCAAGGAAAATCCTGAAAGGAAGACTCTCCATAAAATGCGCCGCATTATTAAAAGACTCTTCTCCCCCTGTTGCAAAATGGTTCACTACAAGGTGCTGAACTAAAAACAGTCCAACCGGTATAACTCCAAGTAATGAATGCAATCTGCGATTAAAAAACTCTCGATTACCTGCCATAAACTTTCCCCCCTGATTTGTATAAAACGATGCTGAGCCCCCGCTCAGAACATCATCTCGAAAATGTTATTCATTTTCTTACAATTATGTGACATGTCCATTTTACTCCCAAGATATTAGAGCGTCAAGAAAACGAATACACAAAATGTTCCATATTAATAAAATTCTTTTAGAATATTTTATACTATAAATCCATCTCCAGCATGCTTTCAGCTTGGCAGTATTTTTAAGCTCGACATATATTAAAATAGTAATTTTTTCTGTGTATATCGTTCTATTTTTTCTTGAATGGATATTACAACCCTCTGCATATTGTATATAATAGAATAATAGAAAGAGGGGAGACTATTGAGCGAATTAGCATCTGCGAAAATCACTAACGAAGATCACGTACAGTCAGTCCCGGCATTTGGTTATGAACTAATTCGGGAAGTGCTGCTCCATGACCTATTAGGAGATGAAGCACCAGAAATCTTATATTGGGCAGGCAAAAAGCTTGCACGCAAATATCCTCTTGAATCAGCCGAGCATATTGCACAGTTTTTTCAAGATGCCGGCTGGGGAAATCTCTCCATTAAAAATGAAACAAAAAATGAAGTAGAAATGGAACTATTCAGCCCGCTGATCGCCGAACGCTGCAAAAAAAATAAGGGATGCACATTTCAGCTGGAAGCCGGATTTATAGCCCAGCAAATAGAATTCCAGAAGGAAGTCATTTGCGAGGCTTTTGAACACCCCCGCAAAAAAACCGGAAAAATCCTCATTACAATCAAATGGGATAAAAAAGATACAGCTGTTTGATTTCATTTCCAGGACAAAAAGCTTTCAAACACTCCCTTTGAAAGCTTTTTGTTCATTCAAGCATTAACAGACTTAACAGTTAAGCTTGAACTGCAGAACCCGAAAGCCGGAAAGCATCATGCAAAGCATCAACAGCATCCAGCATTTTTCCGTTCTCTATTACAGCTGAGACCTTTATTTCCGATGTACTTACCATTTTCACCTGAACTTCATTGGCTGAAAGAACTTCAAACATTTCAGCTGCCACACCAGGATTGGAGATCATGCCTGATCCGACTATTGAAACCTTGGCAAGTCCCGATTCCCATTCAATCCGATCGTAGTTTAAGCTTTCTCTGTTCTTTTCCAGTACCTTTATCGTATCAGTCAGGTCTTCATTTTTAATCGAGAATGACAGGTTAGTTGTTTGGGCTTCTGTCATGCTTTGAATAATGATGTCGACGTTGATGTGACTTTTTGCAAGGGCTGAAAAAATGGTAGACAAGCCGGTCAGTGAATTAGGAAGACCAAGTATCGTCACCCTTGTAATATCATCTTCAAATGCCACACCGCGAACGACTAAATTTTGCTCCATTTTTACTTCCTCCTCAATTATTGTCCCGGATTCCTTCTCTAGGCTTGAACGCACTTCTAGCGGAAGGCCATAGTTTTTGGCAAATTCTACAGCTCTAGGGTGAAGTACACCAGCACCTAAATTTGCCAGTTCAAGCATCTCATCATATGAAACAGAATGAAGTTTTCTGGCACTTTTTATATAGCGGGGATCAGTTGTAAATACCCCAGTTACATCTGTATAAATATCGCACTTATCTGCCTTAAGTGCAGCCGCCAATGCCACAGCTGTTGTATCTGATCCTCCGCGTCCCAGCGTAGTGATTGCACCATTTTCTGTCACACCCTGAAACCCTGCAGCAATGACGATATTCCCCTGTTGCAGTTCTCCTTGGATTTTACTTGTGTCAATGTCCAGGATTCTTGCATTTCCGTGAATGGGTTCAGTCTTTATACCGGCCTGCCAGCCTGTAAAAGAAACAGCAGGGTGGCCTTTCGCACCCAAAGCCATTGCTAATAAAGAGATGGTCACCTGTTCACCGGTTGTAAGCAGCATATCCATTTCCCGTTTATTTGGCGAAGGAGATATCTCCTTCGCCATACCGACTAGCTGATCTGTCGTTTTTCCCATAGCTGATACAACCACGACAACAGCATTTCCTTTTTTCTTTTCTTCAATCACCCGATTTGCCACATTTTGAATTCTGTCGACAGTACCTACAGAGGTGCCTCCAAATTTCTGCACAATAATTCCCACAGCTTCCCCTTCTTTCTAATCAATCTTGTTGTATTGTTTGCCGTCCTTATGTAAATTACCCTTTACCAGTTTACTTCCGCTTTTTGACAATAAAAAAAGCAATGGGATATAATACTATCCCATTGCTGTGCGCCAAATGTATAAAAGTGAGCAAACACAGTGAGATAGCTCTCCAGGACGGCATAGCCCTGACAATCCCGCATTTATTCAATGCAAAACCAGCAAAGAAAATGATGAGATTTTCTCCACTTCGGCAAACATTCCCTTTCAAAGCTCTTCACGGAAGCTCATTCTTCTCCAAGCCTTTACTGATGAAGTTTGCACCTCTACCTTCACTTAACGATGCAGTTCAAAAAGCCTGAGATAAAAAGCATTTAGCTCCTTTATCCCTTATTCGAACACATACTTTATCGCTATAAAGTGATATTGATATAAAGTTTCAATTAGTATAACATATCAGATATTCGCTGTCTATATCCAATTTACGTGGAAGCCTTCCCGCTTTCTTCCTCAAGGCGCTGCATAAGTTCTTCAGCAACTTTTACCGGGATGCCTATTTCCCTAAATTCTTCAGGCGTTGCCTCTTTCATCTTTTTTACAGATCCAAAGGCTTTCAGCAGCTGCTTCTTCCTTTTCTCGCCAATTCCCGGAATCTCATCAAGTATTGATTGAAAAGCACTTTTCCCACGAAGCTGGCGGTGAAAAGTGATGGCAAAACGGTGCACCTCATCCTGAATTCTCTGCAGCAAATAAAATTCCTGACTGTTTCTCGCAAGCGGAATGATTTCCAGCGGACTTCCGTATAGAAGCTGGGAGGTCCTGTGCTTTTCATCTTTAACCATGCCTGAGATCGGAATATCAAGGCCCAATTCATTTTCAAGCACATCTCTCACAGCTTCCACATGACCTTTTCCGCCATCAATCATAATCAAGTCAGGTAGCGGCAGCTCTTCTTTCAGAACTCTTGTATACCTGCGCCGAACCACTTCCCTCATGGATTCATAGTCATCAGGGCCCTTTACAGACTTAATTTTATATTTTCTGTATTCCCTTTTTTCAGGCTTTCCATCAATAAAAACAATCATGGCAGATACTGGATCTGATCCCTGTATATTTGAATTATCGAATGCTTCAATTCTGTAAGGGGTATATATGCCGAGTTGCTGGCCGAGGTTTTCTACTGCCTTAATTGTGCGTTCCTCATCCCGCTCAATCAATGAGAATTTCTCCTGAAGAGCAATTTTGGCATTTTTATAGGCGAATTTTACAAGATCCTTCTTTTGGCCGCGCTGTGGCTTTAACACTTTTACTCCTAGAAGCTGTTCTGCCATTTCCGTATTTACGGAGTCTGGAGCCAAAATTTCACGAGGCTTAAAATGGTTGGCCTTAGAATAAAACTGGCCAAGGAAGGTTAAGATTTCTTCCTCCGATTCATTATAAATCGGGAACATTGATACATCTCGTTCAATGAGTTTTCCTTGCCTGATGAAGAAGACCTGAACGCACATCCAGCCTTTATCAACCGCATAGCCAAACACATCCCGGTCTGTAAAGTCTGTCATCGTCATTTTCTGCTTTTCCATCGTAGCATCAATATGGGCAATTTTATCCCTGATCTCTTTAGCTCTCTCAAAATCGAGTTCTTCTGCAGCAGCCGTCATTTTTTCCATCAATTCTTTTTTTATATCTTTGTATCCTCCATTCAAGAATCTGGCAATTTCCTCTGTCATTTTTTTGTATTCTTCTTCACTGACATCCTTTATACAGGGTGCCAGGCATTGGTCCAAATGATAATATAGACAAACTCGATCAGGAAGAGTCGAGCATTTCCGGAGAGGATATATCCGGTCGAGCAGCTTCTTTGTTTCATTGGCAGCATGGACATTTGGATAAGGTCCAAAGTATTTTCCTTTATCCTTTTTAACCTTACGGGTTGTAATCAGCCTCGGATGTCTTTCAGCTGTCAATTTGATAAATGGATAGCTCTTATCATCCTTAAGCATCACATTATATTTGGGATCATATTTCTTAATAAGGTTCAGCTCAAGGATCAACGCTTCCATATCTGAAGATGTAACAATATATTCAAAATCCTCAATTTCATTGACAAGCCTTAATGTTTTCCCATCATGTGAACCGGTAAAATAGGATCTGACGCGATTTTTTAAAATTTTTGCCTTGCCTACGTAAATAATGGTCCCTTGCCTGTCCTTCATCAAATAACAGCCTGGCTGTGCCGGAAGCAGCATCAGCTTATTTTTTATCGTGTCATTCACCAGTCTCACCTCCCGGGTTTTCACTTCATTTATATAAAACGATATAATTAACCATCCTGAACGCATTGCCTAAAGGCATCTTTCAGCCTGCTTTTGTACATTTTAGTCCGCTGTGATGTCTGATGCGAGAATCAACAATCTAATTATAACGGGTATTGGATATGGGGTATAGTGGCTGTAATAATAGAGAGGCAAAAATCAAGGGGGCCCATACATAAAAGCTATACGCTGTAAGAAAAGCGCAGGGCTCCTTGCGATAGACAGTTATCAAAGTTCAAAAGGATATAAATTCTGATATTACAAATATTACAAAAAAACCCCCGATGTCTCTACCGGACATCGAGAGGCTCCTAATGCATTATGCATGTTTTGTAAGAAGTTCAGCAAGAGCTTCTTTAGGCTGGAAGCCAACCACTTTATCTACAACTTCACCGTCTTTAAGGACAATTAGTGTTGGGATGCTCATTACGCCAAATTTGCCAGCTGTTTCCTGGTTTTCATCCACATCAATTTTTACGATTTTTACTTTATCGCCCATTTCTGCATCAAGCTCTTCCAATACAGGTGCAATCATCTTGCAAGGTCCGCACCATGGAGCCCAGAAATCAGCCAATACTAAGCCAGAGCCTGTCTCAGTAGAGAAATTTTGATCCGTTGCATGTGTAATAGCCATTTAATATGCCTCCTAAAATTTAACTCAAATACTAACGACAGTATATCATCGTTTATATTATGTTGCTAACAATTTGCTCGATCGTAATTTACCCTATTTAAAGGGAATTATTCTACTTTGCCTTTATTTTAGGCTTATGTATAAAGGGCAGCCATAAGCCGCCCTTTTTACCGAAATACAGCCAGAAAAAACTTGCTCAGCTGATTCTTATGCGTTTACTTTTAATTTTTTAAACTCTTCCGTCAGCATTGGGACAACTTCAAACAGGTCGCCAACTATGCCGTAATCCGCCACTTTAAAAATATTAGCTTCAGGATCTTTATTGATGGCTACAATTACTTTTGAGTTTGACATACCCGCTAAATGCTGAATCGCTCCTGAGATACCGCATGCAATATAAAGGTCTGGTGTAACTACCTTTCCTGTCTGGCCAATTTGCAGTGAATAGTCACAGTAATCAGCATCACATGCACCGCGGGATGCACCCACAGCTCCGTTTAATACAGCAGCAAGTTCTTTTAATGGCTCAAAGCCTTCCTCACTCTTAACACCGCGTCCGCCGGCAATAATAACTTTTGCTTCAGAAAGGTCAACGCCTTCGCTTGCTTTGCGGACAACTTCTTTAATGATGGTACGAAGTTCCTTGATTTCTGCAGACACAGAAGTAACGTCCCCAGATCTTGACTCATCTTTTTCAAGTGGAGCAATGTTGTTAGGTCGGATTGTCGCAAATAGGATTCCATCTGTTACAATTTTCTTTTCGAATGCTTTTCCTGAATAAATAGGACGTGTAAATACAAGATTTCCACCTGCTTCTTCAAGGCTTGTAACATCAGAGATTAATCCTGATTCCATTTTGGCTGCAATTTTAGGAGCAAGATCCTTTCCTAATGCTGTATGTCCAAAAATAAGGCCCTCTGGGCTTTCTGAATTAATTACAGCCATTAGAGCCTGTGAAAAGCCATCTGAAGTATATTGTTTAAGCTTTTCATCCTCAACCGTTACAACACGGTCAGCTCCATAATGAATCATCCCTTGCGTTAAAGCGCTTACAGAATCACCAATTAAAACACCAATAACTTCTCCGCCCTCAGCTGCAGTTTTTCCTGCTGCCACGGCTTCGAAGGATACATTACGCAATAAACCGTCACGGACTTCACCTAATACTAATACTTTTCTAGCCATATGTTTTACCCCCTGCGTTATTATTATCAGTTATTGACGATCAGACAACTTTGGATTCAGTATGAAGAAGGTTTACAAGCTCTTTCACTTGATCTTCCAGTTCGCCTTCAAGAACCTTTCCTGCTTCTTTCTTAGGAGGCAAATAGATTTCAATTGTCTTTGTTTTTGCTTCAACATCGTCCTCATCAAGGCCAAGGTCGTCAAGCTCCAGCTCATCAAGAGGCTTTTTCTTTGCCTTCATAATTCCAGGTAAAGACGGATAGCGAGGCTCATTCAAACCTTGCTGTGCAGTTACTAATAGTGGAAGTGATGTTTCAATGACTTCGGAATCACCCTCAACATCGCGCACTACAGTTGCAGAGCTGCCGCTGATTTCAAGCTTAGTGATTGTTGTTACATAGGTAATGCCCAGAAGTTCTGCCACTCTTGGCCCCACTTGTCCAGAACCGCCGTCAATGGCTACATTTCCGCCAATGATTAAGTCAGCATCTTTATCTTTCAGGTATTCTGATAGTATTTTTGCAGTTGTAAATGGATCTCCGTCTTCAAGGTCATCTTCAGTATTGATTAATACTGCTTTGTCCACACCCATGGCAAGGGCTGTGCGAAGCTGCTTCTCAGCTTCTTCTGTACCCACAGAAACAACTGTAACTTCTCCGCCTTGTGCATCACGAACCTGAATGGCTTCTTCAATCGCATATTCATCATAAGGGTTAATGATAAATTCAGCGCCATCTTCGTTGATTTTGCCGCCGGAGATCGTAATTTTTTCTTCAGTATCAAATGTTCTCTTCATTAATACGTAGATGTTCATGATTTCCCTCCTAGTAATAAAAACATTTCTTTACTTCGAAAGATTGAAAATATTCAAGGCATACAGAAAGGTATATCTGCTGCGAACGCCAAGCTTTTTGAAATTGAGCGGGCGCTCGTTCACAGATCATAATTTAACCAATGAATCTTCTGAAGATTAAATCATCCGCATACAAGTCTATTATAATAGATAATGAGAATGAATGTAATCTTTCAGGGCAAATCTTTAAAAATACTATTGGCCGGTAAACTTTGGTTCCCGTTTTTCAATAAAGGCAGATATGCCTTCCTTGCCATCCTTGGAAACAAAGACCTGACCAAACAATTCTGCTTCCTTTTTTACACCTTCGGTGAACTGGCCATTTTTCCCATAATTCAACAGTTCAATGGCTGCCTTGATCGAGCCTGGACTCTTTTTGGCTATTTTTTTCGCCATTTTATAGGCATTTTCCAAAAGCTCTTCTTCTGGATAAGCATGATTTGCTAAACCATATTGAACAGCTTCCAGTCCTGTAATCGGGTCACTTGTAAATAACATTTCTGCTGCACGGGCTGTTCCAACAAAGCGTGGAAGCCGCTGAGTCCCAGCGAAGCCTGGAATCAAGCCTAGCTGAAGCTCAGGAAGCCCAAGCTTTGCATTCTCAGAAACAAGCCGGAAGTGGCAGCCCATCGCAAGTTCCAATCCGCCGCCGAGCGCAGCGCCATGAATGGCTGCAATAATTGGCTTAGGGAATTTTTCCATTCTTTCAAAAAGATCCTGGCCATAGGCAGACAGATTAGAAAAATCTTCTCCGCTTTCAATTGTAGTAAATTCTTTAATATCGGCACCGGCAGAGAAAAATCTGCCTTCCCCGTGAATAAGGACTATCCTTATATCATCATTTGGTTCAATTTCATCCAGTACTGATGATAGCTCTTTTAACAGGCCGGATGAAAGAGCGTTTGCCGGTGGACGTTCAATTGTAATTGTCGCTACCATATCCTGATGGGACCATTTTAAGTACTCCATCCTATCCCTCCTCACAATATTTTATGAGCACTTTCGGATCATACTCTTCCACACCCGCTAATCAGCAGTTTGTGCACAGGTTCTGCCAAAGCAGTCAGATCATATTTTTGTTCATTCATCACCCATGTCGTTACTGTTTCATCCATCGTACCAAAGATCATTTGGCGGGCAAGCCTTATATCCAGGTCACTTGCAAACTCTCCGCTTTCCTTTCCATCAGCCAGAATCCTTTCAACTAATGTAAGATATCCCTTTAGGACTTCATTGATTTTATGGCGGAGATCTTTATTTGATTGCCTTAATTCGAGCTGGGTGACAATTGCCAGGTGCCGATCTTCTGAGAGCATTTTAAAGTGCGATTCTACCATCATTAATAGTTTCTCTGCAGATTTCTCTTTTCCTGCAATTTTTTCCTCGATTTTCTCAACAAAGTAACCCATTTTATCCTGAAAGAGGGATATTAAGATATCTTCTTTGTTTTTAAAATATAAGTATATGGTGCCATCAGCGACACCTGCCTGCTTTGCAATTTTTGATACCTGTGCCTGGTGATAGCCATTTTCAGCAATCACGACTACTGCCGCATCAATAATTTGCCGGTATTTGGGTTTCGTTTTCTTCAAGCTTTTCCCTCCTTTCAAGAATAAAACCAGCTAAACGGCAGTGCCTTTTTTCAATCTTAGTTAGGTGCAGCCGCATAGGATCGCCTTCGTTATACGTGAAGTACCATCCCCGCTGCTGTATTAACCAGTAAAATAAGAACTAGTAAGCCAGTATGTTTAACTATGATTTTAAATATTTCTAAAAATCGTCCCGATGTCCTATTATGAATGAATAATCATTCATAATTTTATAATAGTAGTACAATTCATTTCTGTCAAGAAGTTACCCCCGGAAATATATGGTTCATTATGACATTCCTTTAAACCGCGGACAAGCATAATTCATCAAAAATAAAGAGCCGATGAGAATCGGTCTCTGCAATTAAGCCCGCTTTTCCTCTTCTTCTTTTAATCTCTTTTTTTCCTCATCTACAAGTGCCCTTCTCAATATCTTTCCGACAGCTGTCTTTGGAAGCTCTTGACGGAATTCATATAGCCTGGGTACCTTATAGGAGGCAAGATGCTTTCTCGCAAATTGATTCAACTCATCTTCAGTTGCTTTTGAACCCTCTTTCAGCACAATATAAGCTTTTACGGTTTCACCCCGATAAGGGTCTGGAATTCCTGCAGCTACTACTTCTTGTACTTCAGGATGCTCGTAAAGAACTTCTTCTATTTCACGCGGGTAAATATTGAACCCGCCTGCAATGATCATATCTTTTTTCCTGTCCACAACATAGAAATATCCATTATCATCCATGTAACCAAGATCACCTGTCAGGAGCCAGCCATCCCTTAAAGTCTGTTCGGTATCTTCCGGCCGGTTCCAATAGCCTTTCATTACCTGAGGGCCTTTTACTGCTATCTCACCTACTTCACCTACCGGAAGCGATTCTCCTGTCTCCAGTGAAAAAATTGCTGCATCAGTATCCGGCCAAGGTACGCCTATGCTTCCTTTTACCCGCGGACGATCCCATAGGAAATTCGCGTGAGTAACGGGTGAAGACTCGGTTAAGCCGTATCCTTCAACAAGTTTTCCGCCTGTTATTTCTTCAAATTTCTGCTGAACTTCAACAGGAAGGGCTGCTGATCCGCTGATGCAAGAATCAATGGAAGACAAATCATATTTTTTCAGATCAGGATGATTCAATAAGCCAATATAGATTGTAGGTGCGCCAGGGAATAAGGTAGGACGCTGCTTTTGAATCGTTTTCAATGTCGTTTCAGGGTCAAACTTAGGCAGAAGCACCATTTTGTGTGCATCCATTACAGACAAAATCATAACTGCTGTCATTCCATACACATGGAAAAATGGTAAAATGCCCAGTACGACTTCCTCGCCTCGCCTGCATTTATAAAGCCATGCTTTGCACATTGCAGCATTGGAGACCAGGTTCCGATGCGATAGCATTACACCTTTTGGAAAACCGGTTGTGCCCCCTGTGTATTGCAGCAAAGCCAGGTCTTCCTCAAAATCAAATTCATAAATCTTGAGAGGCTCAAAAGGCCTTTTTAAAATCTCAGTAAGCAAATGATTATGTCCTTCATGCCTTACATTAACAACAATGCCATATTGCTTTTTCTGGATAAATGGATAAACCAAATTTTTTGGAAATGGGAGAAAATCTTTGATAGCGGTTACAATAATGTGTTCAATATCTGTTTGAGGCATTACCTTACTCACTCTTGGATATAAAATATCGATCGTAATGATTGCCTTTGCCCCTGAATCTTTCATTTGATATTCAAGTTCACGTTCCATATATAATGGATTCGTTTGTACAACGACACCTCCAGCCATCAAAATACCGTAATAGCTGATTACAGATTGAGGAGTATTGGGAAGCATGATAGCTACCTTATCTCCCTTTTCTATCCCAATGCTTTGCAGATACGCAGCCAGCTTAAGAGAAGTATTATACACATATTCAAAGGTGAATTCCTTCCCCATAAAATGGATGGCTATTTTTTCCGGAAATTCGTCTGCAGCTTGTTTCAAATAATCCTGTACCGGCTGGCTGGGGTAGGACAAAGTTGAGGGGATTTCTGCCGGATACTGCTCGAGCCATGGTTTTGCTTCTGCCATTATATCCCTCCTTTATCTAATGTCCAAAGGCAAACTCGCTTATTGGACACAAACCTGAAAATTTTTAGAACATTCTAATTGTTCATTCCTATTATAATATAATGCTCCCTCTATGACAATTAGAATAAGACCATTCACACATAAAGGGATTATAAATAGGTTGTCCCCAAAACCGGGAATTTTCTGTAAAAATAAAACAAAAAAAACGCCGCACAATCATGGCGTTTTCTTGTTTATATCTATATCACTAAAATATTATGCTAGAAAGAAAATATAAATGGCCCCTATAAGAAGAAATATTCCACAAAGAACCAGGAGAACTTTCGCTAACTTTTCCACTGTCAAATCTCCCCTTAAGATAAACCTGCCCCGATAACGTACGATAATCCGATAGATAACATCATAGAAATAAAACCGACAGCCTTATTATTGTTTTCGATTTCCTCATCAATCTTAAACTTCGGCGTTAAAAACTCAAAAATAAAATAACCAATCAGCAATAGAAAGAATCCGAAAATCCCCCAGGTTATCATCGTCAATAATGTGTCATTATGCAAAATGGAGTGCCTGAAAATATTGGCAATTCCAAATATTTTGCCCCCTGTTGCCATGGCAACAGCCACATTTCCATTTTTGATTTCTTCCCAATTCCGATACTTTGTGACCAATTCAAAAATAGCTAAAAAGACAATCATACACAAAATAACAACACTATAATATGCAGCTGTCTGAATAAATTCATTTTCCCAAAATTGGTTCATTTCCATTCTCCCCATTGGAATTTAATACCTTTTCCTATACATTGCCTTAAACCGCAAGGACAAATGTGATTTTAAGAAGTCACTTGGTCAGCTGCTCATGATAAAAACAGGGCCCGATAATAGAAAACTTTTAGACTCTATTATATTTTAGCGCTATCCGCATTAAACAGTCTTTATTTAAATTCAACGACTGTAACACCAGTGCCACCTTCTCCAGCTTCGCCAAATCGGATTTTCTTAACAGCTCTGTGGTACCGCAGATATTCCTGAACACCCTGTCTTAAGGCTCCAGTGCCTTTACCATGGATAATCGATACACGCGGATAGCCTGCCAAAAGCGCATCATCGATATACTTTTCTACCCTTAAGAGTGCATTTTCATAGCGTTCTCCCCGCAAGTCCAGCTCAAGGCTGACATGAAAATCTTTGCCCTTCACTGTCGCCATCGGTTTGGTTTCCACTGGCTTCGGTCTCTTAATATATTCCAACTCTTTTTCAGCGACCCTCATTTTTAAAATTCCAATTTGGACCTGCCACTCATTATCGGATACTTTTTTCAGCAAATGTCCCTTTTGGCCAAAGCTAAGAACTTTCACTTCATCCCCAGGCTCAAAAACACGTTTGTTATTCTCTGCCTTGGCTTTATTCTGAGTTTTGTTCATCTGCGGAACTGCTTCATTCAATCGTTTTTTTGCTTCAATCAGTTCATGCTCTTTTACTTCCGCATGTTTTTCCATCCGCATCTTTCTTAAATCACGGATGATTTGCTCAGCTTCCGCTTTCGCTTTTTCAACGATATCTGCTGCTTTCTCAGCTGCCTTTTCATGTATAGAATGTTTCTGCTCATAAAATTCAATCATTTGCTTTTGCAGATCTTTATGGATTTTTTCTGCATCCTTCAGATGAGCATTTGCTTCTTCCCGGTCAGCTTCAGCCTGCTTGCGGCTTTCTTCAAGAGAAGCGATCATGTTTTCAACCTGATTCGAGTCTGCTCCAATATAGGATCTTGCTGTATCAATGACTTTGTCATGAAGCCCGAGCCGCTTTGATATTTCAAATGCATTGCTTCGCCCAGGCACACCGATTAGCAACTTATAAGTAGGACTTAGCGTCTCAATATCAAATTCTACACTTGCGTTAATGACTCCTTCTCTATTATACCCATAGGCCTTTAGCTCAGGATAATGCGTTGTGGCAATGACTCTTGCTCCACACTTATAAACTTCATCCAGGATGGATATTGCCAGGGCTGCCCCTTCCTGGGGATCTGTTCCTGCCCCAAGCTCATCAAATAGGATAAGGCTGTTAAAATCCACGTGATTCAGGATATCCACAATATTGACCATATGAGAAGAAAAGGTACTCAAGCTTTGCTCAATTGACTGTTCATCCCCGATATCCGCAAAGACGGCTCCAAAAACAGCTGTCTCCGATCCATCAAGAGCAGGTATCTGCAGTCCTGCCTGAGCCATTAAGTTACATAGGCCAACCGTTTTTAGGGTTACAGTTTTACCGCCCGTATTCGGACCCGTAATAACGATGGTCGAATATTCATCGCCCAGCGCGATATCATTTGCGACCACTTCGTCAGCAGGAATAAGCGGATGCCGCGCCTTAAACAGAGAAATCCTTCCTTCATTATTTATTTTCGGTTTGGAAGCTTTTATCCGCTTGCTGTATCTGGCTTTTGCAAACATAAAGTCGATTTCCCCAAGCACTTCCACAATCGTCTCCAGTTCACCGCTCTGTTCTGCTGTTTGTGCAGAGAGTGTAATCAAAATCCGTTCAATTTCCTGCTGCTCTTTTACCCGGATGCCCTGCAGTTCGTTATTCAGCTGGACGATTGATTGCGGTTCAATAAACAATGTCTGCCCGGATGAACTTTGGTCATGGATGATTCCTCCATAGTGTCCGCGGTATTCCTGCTTAACAGGAATGACAAATCGGTCATTCCTGATCGTAACAATTGCATCGGAAAGCATTTTTTGCGCATTTGAGGAGCGGATCATGCTCTCAAGGCGTTCTCTGATTCGCGATTCCTTTGTGCGCAGCTGATTGCGGAGCGATCGCAATGTCTCGCTTGCACTGTCCAGCACTTCCCCATTATCATCGACAGCATTGCGGATAGATGTTTCCAGATCTGCCAGGACAATGATTTTATCAGTATATCCATGCAAGATGGGCAGGCTGCTTTCTTCCTCTGCAAAATCCTCGATAAATCTTTTCATCAGTCTGCTTGCATGGATTGTACTCGAAACCTGCGTGAGCTCCTGAGGGCTGAGCATACCGCCGATAACGGATCTTTTTACATGAGGCCGAATATCGAAAATGCCTCCTAGCGGCACATTCCCTTTTATTCTAAGGACTGTCACTGCTTCATCAGTTTCTTCCTGCCAGCGGATTACTTCGTCATAATTTGCTGAAGGAAGGATATTTTCCGCTTTTTTTCTTCCTAAGGAAGAGGAAACGTGTTCCAGCAGCTGTTCTTTTACTTTATTGAATTCAAGAATCTTTAAAACTCGTTCTTGCATGAGGACTTTCCCCTTTCAAACCCAACTTCCCTATTTTCGTTCTTGCAGGAATTTGAGCAGATCTTCTGGTTCCATGGCATTAAGGACAGATTCCTTTTTAATCCAGCCTTTTTTGGCCGCGGAAACGCCTATTTCCATATGGTTTAGTGTATCAATTTTGTGTGCATCAGTATTTATGACAATTTTGACACCAGCTTCCTGAGCTTTTCGGATATGCTCTGAAGCAAGATCCAGCCGATGCGGGTTCGCATTCAGCTCAAGAGCTGTATTTGTCTCCTTTGCCAGCTCGATCAGCATGTCCATGTCCACTTCATAGCCTTCCCTCCGGCCAATCAATCTACCGGTAGGATGTGCAATAATATCAACATGGGCATTTTGCAAGGCTGTTTTTAACCGATCCATGACTTTTTCCTTCGGCTGGGAAAATGAAGAATGGATGGAAGCAATAACAATGTCGAGTTCCTCAAGAAGCTCATCATCATAATCAAGCGTACCATCAGGCAGTATATCCATTTCTACTCCTGAAAGAATAGTAACATCATCAAATTGTTCATTAAGGCGTTTAATTTCCTCGCTTTGCTGCCGCAGCCTTTCAGCCGTTAAACCGTTAGCCACCTTTAAGTACTGTGAATGGTCTGTAATGGCCATGTACTTATAGCCGCGGGCACGGCAGGCTTCAATCATTTCTTCAATTGAGTAGGCACCATCGCTCCAGGTAGAATGCATATGAAGATCCCCCTTTATATCATCAAGGGATATCAATGCCAGACCTTCTTTATATTCATCCACTTCTTTCCCATCTTCCCTAATTTCAGGAGGGAAAAATGGGAGTCCAAAATGAGCATAAAATTCTTCTTCTGTTGAAAAAGTGAGAATCGCACCTGTTTCAGTGTTTTCTACACCATATTCACTGATTTTTTCGCCGCGTTCTTTAGCAAGCTGGCGCATGCGGACGTTATGGTCCTTTGAACCGGTAAAATGATGCAAAGTTGTCGCAAACTCGTGAGGCTCCACTAAACGGAAGTCTGCAGATATATCATAAGAATGCTCAATAACAACGGATACCTTTGTATCTCCTGCTGCAATGACCTCTTTAATTCCAGATAGGTTTAATAACTGGTTTTTGACGGAAGCAGGATTTTCGGTGGCAATGATAAAATCAAGATCCTTAATCGTCTCTCTCATTCTTCTTAAGCTTCCTGCTCTGGAGTATTTAGTAATATCCTTCATTTCAGCCAGGGCATCCTCAATGCCTTCTGCTATAGGCAGCATATAAGCCAGGGGAAGCCGATCCGGCCTTGAGCCTGCATTCTCCAGGGCAGCCAAAATCTTTTCCTCAGTCTTCTTTCCAAAGCCTGCCAGTGCCTGCACTTTTTTATTGCGGCATGCCTCCTCAAGATCTGCTGCATTCTCAACCCCCAGCTCTTTATAAAGCTTGGCGATTTTTTTGCCTCCTAAACCTGGCAGCTGGAGAAGAGGGATTAAGCCAGATGGGACCTCTACCTTCAGCTCATCCAGAACGGATGACTTTCCTTCTTGAATATATTCATCTATTACAGCTGCAGTCCCTTTGCCGATACCGGACAGCTTGGTAAAATCCTCAATTTCAGACAGACTTTCATCATTTGATTCAAGTGCCAATGCCGCCTTGCGGAAGGCAGCGGTTTTAAAGGGGTTTTCACCCTTTAGCTCCATATAAACGGCTATTGTTTCCAACAGCCTGATCACATCTTTTTTATTTATACTCATACATAACACCTGCCCGTTACTGTAATCGTATCCGTATTATCTCTTATTTTGTGGTGCAACTTCAAATAATGGCTATTTCAAATTGCTTTTTCATAAAGGTTTTTGCACACCAGCTGCAAATATTTCAAAAAGAAAACTCCTCTAAAAATAGAGAAGTTACGCTGCTATATATTCAACCCACATTTCTTTCAGCTGGCTAGAGAGAACAGGCGTGTTCTTAACCATTAATTCTGCCATAAAAGAATTATTAATAGGTCCCTGCAGCACTTCAATTGGAACCAGTGCGGCTATGTATAATAGGATAAACATGATAAGATAGACTTCTATAAACCCAAGAACGCCGCCTGCCCAGACGTTTAGCTGCTTTAAAACGGGAAGATGGGCAACAAAGTCGAGCATACTGCCAATAATTTGCAATACTATTTTGACCGCAAAAAAAATCACGACAAATGCGATGGCGCGATAGTAGGCATCTTCAAGATTTGCATTCTCAAAAAGCGTTTGAATCGCTGAGTCACTGCTAAAGCTGGGATATGGCACCCATAGGGTCAATTTAGGAGCAAGTTCTTCATAATACATACGAGCTACAATAAAAGCGATAATAAAACCTGTTAAATGAATTAATTGAAGGATAAATCCTCTCTTTAGCCCGATAAAAAAGCCAAAAATTAAAATAATGATAATTGCGAGATCCAACATGGCTATTTTCCGTCCTTTACTCTATTTAATTCGTTTTCCAGCCGCTCCAGACGGTCTTTTAGCTTTATATAATCATTAACAGCATTGACTGCCGTTAGTACGGCTAACTTACTAATGTCGAGTGAAGGATTCTTCGAACTGATTTCACGCATTTTATCGTCAACCAGCGAAGCAATGAGGCGAACATGGCTCGAACTCTCGGAGCCTACTATTACATATTGCTGTCCATATATGTCTACACTTGTTCGATTTTTTTGTATATCTGACAACGTCCATGCCCTCCTTCTTTAAGAATCCTAATCAATATCATAACATGAACGCAAATGGGTGGGAAGTCAAAGCATGTCAAAAGAGCTCAGTTCATGTAAAACTTTTTCCAAAAAGACGGCTATGAAACAAAAATGAATTCACTAGAGGAGAAATGGAAATGAGCCAAGTGGTACTCTTAAAAAAAACAAATGAAATTTCGGCAATGAAAAGCTATTATTCTAAGCATTTAAATGAAAAACAGCCACCAGGAAGCATATTTGCAGCAAAAGTTCCAGGCTGTTCGATCACTGCCTATAAATCAGGCAAAGTCCTGTTCCAGGGCAGCGGGAGTGAAACAGAAGCTAAGAAATGGGGAGATACTGCAAGGAGCGCTCAGCCAAGCAAAAAGAAGAGCCCGGCAGCAGCCAGCCTTCCGGAAAATATTAGCTCCCTTTCAGTCATAGGGTCAGACGAAGTTGGCACCGGTGATTACTTTGGCCCGATCACCGTTGTGGCAGCATATGTAAAGAAAGAGCAGATTCCTTTACTGAAGGAGCTCGGTGTAAAGGATTCAAAAAATCTTAGGGACGAAAAAATCATTGAAATTGCTAAGCAAATTAAGGATATCGTACCGCACAGCTTATTAACACTTCATAATGAAAAATACAACAAGCTGCAGCAATCAGGCATGTCTCAGGGAAAAATTAAGGCATTGCTGCACAATCAGGCGATTGGCCATGTTCTTGGTAAAATTGCTCCTGAAAAACCCGAAGCAATACTGATCGACCAATTTGCCAAAGAAGAGGTGTACTATAACTATTTAAAAAATCAGCAAACCATCCAAAGGGAGCGTGTATTTTTCAGCACGAAAGCTGAAGGAATCCACCTGGCAGTAGCATCAGCATCCATACTGGCACGCTATGCTTTTGTACGCCATTTTGAAAATCTAAGTAAAGCGGCCGGCTTCAGGCTGACAAAAGGCGCCGGTCCCAGGGTAGATGAGGCGGCTGCACGATTAATCAGAGAAAAAGGCCGTGAAGTCCTGTCCACTTTTGTAAAGCTGCATTTTGCCAATACTGAGAAAACAATGAAGCTTTATAGCCGGAAATATAAGCAATAAAACTCTAAAAGAAAAATGTCCGTTTTATTGATAAGGATGAAAACAATGGGTTTTTGCTGCTTTCACTTTTTATTTATCGGCCATAATTGGACATTTATTGGCGAATTTTCTATTTTTATCAGCCACAACTCAGCTTTTAACGGCCAATCAAAAATAACCATAAAGAAAAGGCAGCCATCAGGCTGCCCTTTTCTTTATTATCCTCTTAATACCGCTCCGGCTTTTTCCTTCACAGCATCCAATACTTGATCATGTGCTTTTGCGACATCTTCATCTGTTAATGTACGTTCAGGATCGAAGTACTTTAAGGAGAAGGCAATCGACTTTTTGCCTGGCTCCATACGCTCGCCTTCGTACAGGTCAAATACATGAACATCTTTTAATAGCTTGCCGCCAGCTTCTTTAATAATGGCCTCAAGCTCGCCAGCTGCAGCTGCCTTATCAACCACAAGGGCAATATCCCTGGTGATGGATGGGAAGCGAGGGATCGCTTCATACTGCAATGGAGCAACTTCCGCTTCCAAAATAGCCTTCAAAGATAATTCAAATACATATGTCTCTTTCAAATCAAGCTCTTTTTCAACAGTCGGATGAACCTGGCCAACAAAGCCAACAGAATTTCCAGACAGCAATATTTCAGCTGTTCTGCCAGGATGCATGCCATCTTTTTCAGATTGGCGGTATGCAATTTTACCGGAAATCCCCAGATTGTCGAATAATCCTTCCAGAATCCCTTTTACCACATAAAAATCAACAGGTTTCTTTTCTCCCTGCCATGGGTGGATTTCCCATAAGCCAGTTACTGCTCCAGCCAGATGCTCGCGCTCTTCCGGCAATTCACCTTTGCTATTGGAAAGGAAAACAGCTCCAGTTTCATAAACAGCCAGGCTATCGTTTTGGCGGGCAGAATTATATTTTAATACCTCAAGAAGCTGAGGAACGAGGCTTAAGCGAAGCAGGCTGCGGTCCTCACTCATTGGCATTGCCAATTGGACAGGTTCGCGCTCCTCCAGTGCATATTGTGTTGCCTTTGCTTCATTTGTCAAAGAATAGGTCACGGCCTGATAAAGTCCCGCACCTTCAAGATAACGGCGGACCAATCTGCGCTTATTCTGATAATCGGTAAGGTGCCCTGGTGCTGAAGCCCCAACCGGCAGTGTAGAGTCCAGATTACCGTAGCCATATAAACGGCCAACTTCCTCGATTAAGTCTTCTTCGATCGTGATGTCGCCTCTGCGTGTGGGCACTGTCACAGTGATTTCATGATGGTCAGCCGAAGTTTCAAATTGAAGGCGGGCAAAGATTTCTTTTACTTCCTTCATGGACAAAGCTGTACCAAGCACACGGTTAATCTTTTCGAGTGTTACGGAAATCACCGCAGGCTCAACCTTTAGTGAATCTGCCTCTACAGAACCTTCCAGCACTTCACCGCCAGCATATTCAGCAAGCAATTGGGCCGCTCTTTCAGCCGCATCCCTGACTCTGTTCGGGTCTACTCCTTTTTCGAAACGGGAGCTCGCTTCACTTCTAAGGCCATGATCCTTGGATGCCTTTCTTACAGTTGCACCTTTGAAATAAGCTGATTCAATAAGTACATTCTTAGTATCAGATTGCACTTCAGAATTAGCTCCGCCCATAACGCCAGCAAGCGCAATCGGTTCTGAGCCATTTGTAATTAAAAGATGGTCAGATGTTAACTCACGCTTTGCATCATCAAGTGTAACAATCACTTCTCCGTCTTTTGCTCTGCGGATAAGAATTTCTTTTGACCCCAAGCGGTCATAGTCAAAAGCATGAAGCGGCTGTCCGTATTCCAGCAGAATGTAGTTCGTTACATCCACTACATTATTGTGAGGACGGATTCCGGCTGCCATTAATCGTGCCTGCATCCATACTGGTGACGGGCCTACTTTTACATTCTTAATAACCTTGGCAACGTATAAAGGGTTATCTTCTTTTGCTTCCGCCTGAACATCGATGTAATCTGATGCCTCTTCAGAAGAAGTCTCCACTTGCGGCTCAGGGAGCCTTACTTCTCTTCCTAAAATAGCTGCCACTTCATAGGCAACGCCCAGCATGCTTAAGCAGTCTGAACGGTTTGGCGTTAATCCAAGCTCAAGAACCTGATCGTCACGGTTTAATTGCTCAATGGCATTCTGTCCAACCTCAACGTCTTCAGGGAACACATAAATCCCTTCAGAATATTCCTTTGCGACAAGTTTGCTATCAAAGCCTAACTCCTGCAGGGAGCAAATCATCCCGCTTGATTCTTCTCCGCGAAGTTTAGCACGCTTTATTTTAAAATTGCCTGGAAGTACAGCTCCGACTGTTGCAACAGCCACCTTCTGTCCTTTATCGACATTGGAAGCTCCACAAATGATTTGTACTGGCTCGCCTGCTCCTGTATCAACCAAGCACTTATTAAGTTTATCGGCATTTGGATGCTGTTCTCTTTCCAGGACATGACCAACGACAACACCCTTGATTCCCTCATTCAGAACTTCTACGCCTTCAACTTCAATACCGCTTTTTGTAATCTTTTCTGCAAGCTCAACAGGAGTTACTCCTGATAAATCAACATATTCCTGGAGCCATTTATATGAAACGAACATGTAATATCCTCCTCTTTAATTGTCCAGCTTCGGCTCCTAACCCCTCAAGATCATAAGTCATTCTGCCATAAAGGTTAAAGTGCAACCTTCCTTTCAGCTTGCCTTATGCTTGAGGCCCCCAGGATGGGGTCATGCAGACGTTGCCACAGGACGTGGCGTTCTTAGTCTGCCTTCTTATGTGAGCAGCCGCCTCCGCTTTTCTAATTATTCATGAATTGAAAATTGTTTTAAGAATCGAACATCATTTGTGTAGAAGTGGCGAATGTCATCTACACCATACTTCAGCATGGCAATTCGCTCAGGACCCATTCCGAATGCAAAGCCTGTGTATTTCTTGGAGTCGAATCCTGCCATTTCAAGAACATTTGGATGAACCATCCCGGCACCGAGAATTTCAATCCAGCCAGTTCCTTTACATACACTGCATCCTTTTCCGCCGCAAATTTTACAGGAGATATCCATTTCAACAGATGGCTCTGTAAATGGGAAGAAACTTGGGCGAAGACGAATCTCCCTGTCATCTCCGAACATTTTCTTTGCAAACACTTCAAGTGTTCCTTTAAGGTCTGTCATACGGATATTCTCATCCACAACAAGTCCTTCAATTTGCATGAACTGATGAGAGTGTGTTGCATCATCATTATCACGGCGATACACTTTTCCCGGACAAATGATTTTAACCGGCCCTTTGCCTTCATGCTTCTCCATCGTTCTTGCCTGTACTGGAGAAGTATGTGTGCGAAGAAGAATCTCTTCTGTAATATAGAAAGAATCCTGCATATCACGGGCAGGGTGGCCTTTAGGAAGATTCAGCGCTTCAAAATTATAATAATCTTTTTCAACTTCAGGACCTTCTGCCACTGTATAGCCCATTCCAATGAACAAATCTTCTATTTCTTCGATAATGCGTGTTAATGGATGATGGTTACCTGTTTTAACAGGACGTCCTGGAAGAGTGACATCAATTTTTTCAGCGGCCAGCTTTTGCTTCACAGCTGCTTCTTCATGGTGTTTCTGCTTTTGTTCAATTCCAGCAGCAATGCTGTCCCGCACTTCATTCGCAAGGGCCCCCATTTTCGGGCGCTCTTCAGCAGACAATTTTCCCATTCCTTTTAGAACTTCTGTAATTGGGCCTTTTTTGCCCAGATAAGATACACGGATATCATTAAGTTCTTTTAAATCAGCAGCAGTACTGATTTTTTCCAACGCTTCAGTTTGCAGTTCTTTTAAACGCTCTTGCATCTGAAAATCCTCCTTTAATTGATTCCTTTTACTTTTTTAGCCAAAACAAAAAACCTCTATCCCCATAAAGGGACGAGGTTTCGCGGTACCACCCTTTTTAACACATATATGTACATAAAGCACGTGTTCACTTCATTGAGATAACGGCATGTGCCGGTACATCTTTACAAAGAAAAGCGGAAGTGGCTTAGGATGAACTTCAACTAAGAACCGCCACGTCCTGTGGCGAACGTTGAAGTCAGCACATCCTGTGCAAGTCCGACAAGCATAAGGCGAGCCTCTTGGAAAGGCGTTCTTTACCTTTCTGAGAGGATTGGCTTATGACCTCGAGGGGCCAGCCGCTGCAGCTGAACAACTCAGCCGAACGCCAACAATGCTTTCAATGGTCCCGATGCCAACTCAGGAGTTGAAAATTCCTTTGCAATCCCTGTAAAAATGCTTTCAGTCTAAGGCATTTTCTCCCTGAAAAGGTTTTGACAAAGTACTGATCTCCATCATCGTTTTATTTCTTATAATTTTGCTGTTAATTATATTATATTCTTCAAGCTGTTTCAAACGGTTTTCATAAAAACGCTGCCCATTTTTTATTTTCTGAAATGATAAAGCAGGATTCCGGCAGCTACTGCAACATTAAGTGATTCACTTTTACCTAATATCGGGATATAGAGATTAGCGGTTGTTTGAGTTAACAGCTCCTTGTTAACTCCCCTACCTTCATTTCCGACCAAGAGGGCAAAGGAATCTAATTGCCCGTGCCCCGTGTATTCACTGGCACCTTCCAAAGCAGTTCCATAAACAGGTACATGATTCTCCTTAAGTCTGTTCACCCAATCAAACAAATTCCCTTTTATGACAGGCAGATGAAAGTGGCTCCCTTGAGCTGAGCGGAGTACCTTTGGATTATAAACATCTACGCTTCCTTCTCCCACAATGACGGCATCCAGCCCAGCAGCATCTGCTGTACGAATCATGGTGCCGAGATTACCCGGATCCTGAACTGCATCAATCAGCAAATACCTTCTGCCTTCAATATCAACAGATGAATGATCCTGTTCGCAGACTGCAAGAATGCCTTGAGGTGTTTCTGTGTCAGCCAGCATTCCAATAATCTCATCAGTTACCATCGTCACAGGAATATCGCCATAATTCCACCCAGGAGGCATGTCCTTACTTTCGATGATAATCATCTCTATAATTCGATCGCCTGCAAGGGCTTCTTCAACCAGATGAAAGCCTTCAACCAAAAAAGTGCCTGTTTGATCCCGCTCTTTTTTAGTTAAGAGCTTTTTCCACTCTTTTATTTTAGGGTTTTTTGCAGATTGAATATGATTCAACGCTGTCTCTCCTTTTTATAGAAAAACCGCAGATCCGGAATTTCTTTTATACAATTTTTTTTAGTTTATCCAATTTAAAATACATAATAAAAGCGAAAATAGAGAACATAATAACGAATTAAATCTGGAAGGAGTGCATAAAGGTGAACTTAAACCTTCGCAATGCTATTTTACACAATGTTTCAGGGAATTCTCAAGATGAACTAAAAGATACAATCGTAGATGCGATTCAAAACGGAGAAGAAAAAATGCTGCCTGGTCTAGGTGTTTTATTTGAAGTAATCTGGAGAAACTCTTCTGAGGAAGACAAACAGGAGATGCTCCAAACATTGGAAAGCGGACTTAAATAACTAACAACCGAAATGAAGAAAACTGCTCCTCGAAGGGCAGTTTTCTTCTTTAGCCTCTAAAAAAATCAAAACCAAAATGGCTGGCGACAGCAAAAATCCCGCTCCATAATACAAGTGAAATGGTCATCCAAAGGGTAGTCCATTGCTTTTTTGCCCCTAACCCCATCCCAATTGCAGCTGCAATATGGGTCCCGATTAGTATAGGGCCGGCGAGAGCCAAGCCTGGCAGCCCATATCGGTTCCAAATCTCCTTGCCTCTTTTGGAACGGCCAGTTTCCTTCTCCTCTGCTCCTTTCCTTTTTCTTCTCCATTCCTGAAACCGTTCAAATAAAACAATCAGCAGGAAAACCGTAAAAAAATTTCCCGCGAATGAAAGCAGTGCAACAAGAAACGGATTCAAACCCTTGAGAATGGCTAGAGGGATAACTGCTGCAATTTCTATCCATGGAATAGCCGCCAGAATAAAAACTAATATATATTCCCAGATAATCTTCTCCACCTCACATAAAAACTGCTCTGATATCTGGCCCTATTCTATCTTTTTTGCATTCTTTTTGTAAACCATTTAAAGGGGGTGTTTTGATCTTTAATCTGCTGGCTAAGAATCATGTTAAGCGCAGTTTTACGTTTTTTGCAGCCCCTAATTAGAGCAAAAAATCGGGAATGCTCCCGGAGTTTTTAAAGAAACTTACTCAAAAGTAATTTTATCAACTGTTTCACGATCAAGCTTCTTAATTACTGCAGTAATCAGCTTGACTGCATTTTCGTAGTCATCACGATGAAGCATTGCTGCGTGTGAATGGATATAGCGTGTTGCGATTGTAATGGAAAGGGAAGGTACGCCATTATGCGTCACATGGATGGAGCCTGAATCTGTTCCTCCGCCTGCAATCGCATCAAACTGATATGGAATATTCAATTCATCGGCTGCATCAGTAACAAGATCACGCAAACCTTTATGCGAAACCATGGATGCATCATAAAGAATGATTTGCGGCCCTTTGCCCATTTTACTCATTGCTTCTTTTTCAGAAATTCCGGGAGTGTCTCCTGCAATTCCAACATCGACACCAAATGCGATATCCGGCTCGATCTTTTGCGCAGAAGTGCGGGCGCCACGCAGTCCAACTTCTTCCTGTACTGTTCCTACACCGTAAACAACGTTAGGATGGTCAGCATCTTTCAATTGCTTTAAAACATCAATGGCAATCGCACAGCCAATGCGGTTATCCCATGCTTTTGCCAAAAGCATTTTTTCATTGTTCATTACTGTGAATTCGAAATAAGGAACCACCATGTCACCAGGTTTAACTCCCCACTCCTTCACTTCTTCACGGCTGGAAGCCCCGATATCAATAAACATGTCTTTAATTTCAACTGGCTTTTTGCGTGCTTCCGGAGATAGGATATGAGGTGGCTTTGATCCAATTACCCCCGTTACATCTCCCTTGGAAGTTACGATCGTGACACGCTGTGCAAGCATAACCTGGGACCACCAGCCGCCAACAGTCTGGAAGCGGATGAATCCTTTATCATCGATGCTTGTTACCATGAATCCAACTTCATCCAGATGGCCTGCTATCATGATTTTAGGGCCGCCTTCCTGACCGGTCTTTTTCGCAATTAAACTCCCTAGTCCATCTGTTGTCACTTCATCAGCGTATGCTGTAATGTATTTTTTCATCACTTCGCGCGGTTCGCGCTCATTGCCCGGAATCCCTTTGGCATCTGTTAATTCTTTAAGCATTGTCAATGTTTCATCTAATTCAGCCATCATTTCGACTCCCTTAATATGTATTCATTCCTATTATACAGAACCTGCGAATTAATATAAAGAATTATCAGACAGGTATCCAATCCTGCTGAAGACGGATTTTTAATCTCAGTAACCTTCCGCCTGCCTTTTATAATTTACTTCATTTTTGTCTATATATGCCTTTTCTATATCTGAAGAGGTGAATCCAAGCATTTCCCCAAGGTTTAAATAAGCTGTAACTAGATCTTTGTAATGGGAAGGTGAACGGCTTGTCCGAAATTTGCCGATAGCTTCATAAACAGCTAAAAACTGCCCATTGACGGAATCTTCTTTTTCTAAAGTGATTGCATACTCTGCTTCCCGGTCAAATCCGCACTCAATGCCGATTGATAGAATGAAGTGTATCCCGTCTACAAACTCTTCCAATACTGTTTCCTGAGGAGAAGAAGGTTTTAAGCTCCAAAATTTAAAACATCTTGTTTCGTTTGCAAGCTCACCTAATTCAACAAGCAAGGCCAAAACCTTGCGCTCAAATAAATCTTCATCCTGCAGCTGATGATTTTTTTCTATATGCTGATCCAATCCCTTTTGCATTTTAAATAATTGCTGATAATTCATTTTCCACCATCCTATATACTTAAATAACTATATAAATTATATCTCACTATTTCTGTTTAAAAAAATTATAGCAAATTGATAAAAAGTTGAAACTTTTTTAGATCTCATCCGTAAAGTAAAGAAAATCATATTGGAGGGCTGGTTATTATGTGGCTCCTGCGCATGCTGTTGTTTGCACTCATCCTTTTTCTTATATACACAGCGGTAAAATATCTTCTGAATTCGAAGCGAAAGCTTGAACTTGCCCACGAACAAAAACGTTATTATTTTTGGGATGACCCGGAAAATGTCCGGAAAAATTTCCTGATTACGTATAAAGGTGTTTTATTTGAAGGCGAAAAGTATCTCGGTACAACGGACAATGCTTTTGAAGTCGTGTCTATTTTTATCTGGCCGCGCAGCACTGCTGCCCTTAAAGGAATGGTTCGGGAAGATTTTCTTTTCATCGAAAGAAAAATCAGCGAAGCCTATCCAAATGCCAAAGTCGACTGGAAGAGCCCCGTTAAGGAGTTTTTGCATAAAGCCCCTTCCCCAGAGGAACCATTTCATGATCATATGTAAAAAACGTTCGGCTGACCGAACGTTTTTTTATGCTGCTTTAAAGAATTCCCTCCACTTTATCACCGTGACTTTTTCCCTTAAAACAAACACTAAAATAGCTAAAGAAAATAGAATTAACAGAATCATTGAGGGAGTAAACCGGCTGATGAACTCTCCGAATACGGTATAAAAAATCGCCAGAGGCAAATTGCTGATCCAGGAATTTTTTACATAATCACTAAAATTCCTGTTTCTCTCCATCAAACAAAAGTTTAGCAGATGATAGTGGATAAATGGAATAAGCCTTAAGACTGTTACCTGCCCGACAGTCAAATTCCGGTATTCACCGAACCATTTTTTCTTTAAGGTGGAGAGCTTTTCATGTGTTTTTGGCATTTTACTGATCATGAAGTAGAAGAGAATGCTGCTCATAAATAATCCGATCATCGAAAAAGCAGCGCCAAAAAAGCTTCCAAATAAGACTCCCCCTGTCACACAAACGAGCGGAACAGGAACAAACAAAAACTGCCTGATGAGATGGAAAAAAATAAAAGCAATGGGAGCAAGAATTCCTGCAGTCTCCACAATCACAAACAGCAGCGACAATTGGTCATTCATGCATCCACCTTCTCCCCTGCTGACATTCTGGGTGTTCACTAAAGCTTATGGAAGGCCATGCCTGCTTATGACAATTGAATAATCAGATACAGGATTAACCCTGCTTCCAGCAAAGCTAAAACAGGTAAACCAATTTTAAATTGAAGATGTTTTGTTTTATGCCTAAAGGTGTTCATCCCAAGCGCCATCCCTGCAGCACCACTTAAGAAAGCAACAAGCCACAAATTCTTTTCACTGATCCGGTACTGTTTTCTTTTCGCCTTTTCTTTATCCAGCTTCATTAAGAAAAAGCCGGCAAAATTCACAATCAGATAAATGAGAAAAATTGATTTAATCATGCTTGATCTCCTTTGTATGTATTAAGCCTGTAATGAGCTTAAGAGAAGCGGAGGATTCTGTCTATAAGTAAATGGCAATTTTTTTTGTAAGATCGATTTGCTCTTAAGAAAAAGCTTATTGTAGATTTTTCACTAAGTTGATTGAAGCGGAAGGCGCTCGATCCTCGAAAATGCTTCGCATTTCCTTCGTGCGGTGTTCATTCATGGAAGCTTATTCAACGTCCTGCAGGAGGAGTGGGACAGGCGAGACCCCACAGGCGTGAGCGCCGATGAGGCTCACCGCCCTCCCCGCGGGTTTGCTGCGTGCCTGGAACGGAAATCAACACCATCATTTAACTAAGCCAAGAAAAGAAAATAAAACAGCCACTCCCTGTTAGAGAATGGCTGTTGATCAATTATTACTTGCTAAGCTGCTGCTTTGCAGCTGATGCTAATTCAGCAAATGCCTTTTCGTCAGCGATTGCTAATTCAGCAAGCATTTTGCGGTTAACTTCGATGCCAGCAAGCTTTAATCCGTGCATTAAACGGCTGTAAGAAAGACCGTTCATGCGAGCTGCTGCGTTAATGCGAGTAACCCAAAGTTTACGGAAGTCGCGCTTTTTCTGGCGACGATCGCGGTAAGCATACATTAGGGATTTCATAACCTGCTGGTTAGCAACTTTGTATAATGTATGTTTTGAACCGAAATAACCTTTAGCTAATTTAATGACTTTTTTACGACGTTTGCGAGTAACTGTACCGCCTTTTACACGTGGCATATTATTTCCCTCCTATTTTCGAGATATTACTTAAGATTTACTAATAAGTTACGAATACGCTTGTAATCGCCTGAAGAAACAAGAGTTCCTTTGCGAAGCTTGCGCTTTTGCTTTTGAGATTTGTTAGCGAACATATGGCTTCTGTAAGCATGAGAACGCTTCAGTTTACCAGAACCTGTTCTTTTGAAACGCTTAGCAGCGCCGCGGTGAGTTTTCATTTTTGGCATGGGGAATTCCTCCTCTTACTTGTCGTTTTTCGGTGCTAAGACCATAAACATGCTTCGGCCATCCATTTTTGGATGTGATTCTACTGCTGCAACTTCATTGCAAGATTCCGCAAAACGGACTAGAACACGCTGGCCGATTTCCTTATGCGTAATGGCACGACCTTTGAATCGGATCGATGCTTTTACTTTATCGCCTTTTTCAAGGAATTTAATCGCATTGCGAAGTTTAGTATTAAAGTCATGCTCTTCAATAGTCGGACTAAGACGAACTTCTTTAATACTGATAATCTTCTGGTTTTTGCGAGCTTCTTTGTCTTTCTTCTGCTGCTCGAACTTGAACTTTCCGTAGTCCATGATACGGGCTACCGGAGGCTTCGCGTTCGGTGCAACCAGAACCAGATCAAGATTGGCACGAGAAGCAATCTCAAGTGCGTCGAATTTTGATTTAATACCTAACTGCTCGCCGTTTTGATCAATAAGACGGACTTCGCGGGCGCGAATGCCCTCGTTTAACAACATATCTTTGCTAATAGCTAGACACCTCCAAGGTTTAATGCGAACACAACGTTTGGGTCAAGAAAAGCGCAAGCGCCTGCTGGAGATTGACAGCTTTATAAGCAGCTATCTGCACCGGACCAAAGCTGAATCGCAAGTTATGAAACATTTCTCTTCCGAAAGGGAAGCTGAACTGTTTTTAACCAAATAAAAAAGTGCGGATGAAAACACCCACACTTACGTATATAAACAAAAAATGTTCACGTAAAACCTGCCAACTGCACTTTGCGTCAATCAGGTGAGAAGCGGGTGCTTCTTCTTTTCCTCAAACTGTATTCAATTCATTAGCTACTATATCACAAAGTATGATTTTTTGTCAAACGAATAACTTTTATCACAACGAAGAAAAGCATATCAAAATAAATCACTTTTTGCAATATGATTTTGTTATTTTCTTCGGAAAAGAATTATGTACCCATTTTTCATGATTGCTTAACACATGACTGAAAAAGTCTATCAATAAAATCTTTAATTTATCAACAGAAACTCTGTTTTATCAATCAAAATTAAGCATTTATCAACCAAAGTTTCAAATAGATCAACCCTTCGCCCTCAGCAAACGGAAAAAGGGCCGCACATTACGCAGCCCTTCCTTTCATCAGCGCTTTACTTCAGCTTTTAAAGAAGCGATAAAGTCTTCGAATGATACGGTTTCTGATTTTTGCTCTCCGTATTTGCGTACATTGACAGCTTTTTCAGCTACTTCATTGTCCCCAACTACAAGCATATACGGAGTTTTTTGCATTTGGGCCTCGCGGATCTTGTAGCCAATTTTCTCATTGCGGTCGTCAAGTTCAACCCGGAAGCCCTCAGCTTGCAGCTGCTCCTGTACTTGTTTTGCATAGTCAAAGTGTACATCAGGAGAGACAGGAATTACCTGGAGTTGAACAGGCGCGAGCCACGTCGGGAATGCTCCCTTGTATTCTTCAATAAGGAATGCCACAAATCGTTCCATAGTGGAAACGACACCGCGGTGAATAACCACAGGGCGGTGAGGCTTTCCATCTTCTCCTACATAAGTTAAATCAAAACGTTCAGGAAGCAGGAAGTCCAGCTGGACAGTAGATAATGTCTCATCCTTGCCAAGCGCAGTTTTAACTTGAACATCCAATTTCGGACCGTAGAAAGCTGCCTCGCCTTCTGCCTCAAAGTAATCAAGGCCGATTTCATCCATGGCCTCTTTTAGCATTGCCTGTGCTTTTTCCCACATTTCATCATCATTAAAGTATTTCTCCGTATCTTGCGGATCTCTGTAGGACAGGCGGAATGAATAGTCATTGATATCGAAATCTTTATATACTTCAAGGATCAAGTGAACAACGCGCTTGAACTCTTCCTTGATTTGGTCAGGACGCACAAAAATATGGGCATCATTTAAAGTCATGCCGCGCACACGCTGAAGCCCCGATAATGCTCCAGACATTTCATAGCGGTGCATAGTTCCAAGTTCAGCAATCCGAATAGGAAGCTCTCTATAGCTGTGAATGCCATTTTTGTAGATCATCATGTGATGAGGGCAGTTCATTGGACGAAGAACAAGCTGTTCGTTATCCATTTCCATCACAGGGAACATGTCTTCCTGATAATGATCCCAGTGGCCGGATGTTTTATAAAGATCCACGCTTCCCATGATTGGAGTGTACACATGGTCATAACCCAGTCTTTCTTCCTTATCAACAATATAGCGCTCAATGTTGCGGCGGATTGTTGCGCCTTTCGGGAGCCATAGCGGCAAGCCCTGCCCAACCTTTTGCGAGTTCATGAACAAATTAAGCTCTTTGCCGATTTTACGGTGGTCTCTCTCTTTCGCTTCCTCAAGCAAACGTAAATGCTCAGCAAGGTCTTCCTTCTTAAAGAAAGCTGTTCCATAAATGCGCTGAAGCATTTTATTATCGCTGTCGCCTCTCCAGTATGCTCCCGCAATGCTCAATAACTTGAACTCTTTCAGTTTTCCTGTTGATGGAACGTGAACGCCGCGGCAAAGGTCAAAAAATTCACCTTGCTCATAGATTGTCACTGTTTCATCTTCAGGAATGGCTTCAATTAGTTCAAGTTTATATTCGTCGCCAATTTCTTTGTACATCTCAACCGCCTCATTGCGGCTGACTTCTTTGCGTACAATTTCAAGGTTCTCATTGATGATCTTTTTCATTTCTTTTTCGATCACAGGAAGGTCCTCTGGAGACAATGATTCCTCCAGGTCGATGTCATAATAAAAACCGCCTTCAATTACGGGCCCTACTCCAAGCTTTACATTTTTATATAAACGTTTAATCGCCTGAGCCATCAAATGGGCTGTGCTGTGGCGAAGAACCTCCAGCGAATCGCTTGAGTCAGGTGTAACAATTTCAATTGCCCCATCGTTTTCAATCGGACGGCGAAGATCATACATTTCTCCATCCAGTTTACCGGCAATCGCCTTTTTCTTAAGGCCCGGGCTGATTGAAGCTGCAATATCTTCTGTTGTCGTTCCCTTTGGAAATTCCTTTACAGCACCATCTGGAAACGAAACTTTAACAACTTCTGACATGATATTTCCTCCTTATTTATAAAGTGAAACTTCAATCAGGAGTGATTTTCTCCTGATTGTTAGTTGAACTTATCGGGCCTAACGGGCAGTTATCTCTACATATCTTATCGAGTGTCACCAACTTGCATAGGGATTTACTGCCCGTCAGACTGCGAAAAGCGGGAAGCGCCTCGATCAGCCCCGACAAGCACAAGACGAGCCTCCAAAAAAGGCGTTCTTTCCTTTTTTGGAGGCTTGCCCGAAATGTGGAGCGACTGCCCAGGGACGACAAGCATCAGACAAGCTTGTGACCTCGAGGGGCTAGGCGCAGGAGCTTTGATTCTGATTTACTCCTAAAGCGCGTTTTACAGTTTAAAAAACAAAAAACCCGCCCCTAAAAAAGGGACGAGTTATGATTAACACGTGGTTCCACCCTACTTCTCACTTTTCGCAACTAAAAAATGACTCTGTAGTAAGATAACGGTCTTTTCCCGCCAGCCCATTTCCTGGCTGGAGTTCAGAGGCGGTAAGCATTCAAATCGTGTTAGGAAGGTTTCAGCCATGCCTTCCCTCTCTTTGAACCGTTTAAGAATACCCTTGTCCTCATCGCAACATTTGCTTAATTATCATAATATGTACGTTATTATAGTTTGTTACTTCAGGAAAATCAAGGGTATCTTTACATTTTTTCATCCGCTGCGTAAGGATAGAATCTTTTATTTTCGTAAAAGGCTGAAATGGAATCGAGCACAAGCCTTTCTTCAAATATATTCCGAATGGTTCTCACCAGTGGCTGTTCGTAATCATCCGAATAAAGATAAATGCAGGATGGTGCTATGGATAGAAGCGGTGCAATTGTGCCGGAATCTACATATACAGGATGATTGGAGATTAGCTTCCGGTCAATCATCCTTAACAGCTCCCCGCGTTTCATTTCATAAAACTGATCATCAAAAAACGTAATGCCCTCATCCATAAGAATATGGATTTTATCCAGCTTAGCCTTCCTGCCTGATAAAAAGTCCCTTAATGTCTGAATAAACATCTGGTATTCCTGCTCCATCTTATACTCATCAATGGATACTTCCACATATTTTGCCATCTGATCCATCAGTGGACGCATCCGAAACTTTACAAAGGAATCAAAAGAAAATGAAATATTCTCTTGAAACAGCTGATCGATTGCGCATTTCAAGCTCCCATTAACATCGAGATCACTGACAAATGCAGCAAGATCCTCCCGGTTTCCTTCTAAAATAGAATGGATAATCTCTAAAATTTGCTGCTGTTCACCTTCATCTTCATAATAATAATTTTCCATTAAAATTTTTCTGAACCAATCATCCTGCTTGCGGTTCACAATAAACTGGCAAAATACTTCTTTAACACATTCCAAATCTTTTATATGATGATCAATAAAGATTTTTACTATATGTTGACCTTCAAATTGAAGAGTTTTTTTATCCGTTTGGCTAGAAGGCAGAAGCCGTCCATGAAGCTGTTCATGAAAATTCCTGGCATCTGCACTGCTTTGGAAAATGATTTCGATCAACCAAATCCCCCCTTTATACACATCTCTGTTTTATGTATATGGTGGACTTGGTCAAAATAGAAGTATGGTTTGACCTTTTAATCTAATAAAACATGGTTACAGAATAACAATAAAGCTGCCGAAAATTTTATCGGCAGCTTTATTTGAAAGATAAGAAAATTTCGAACTTAGATAACTGTCTAGCGCAATCAGCCTCCCCCTCGAGTTCCCAAACCAATCCTCCCAAAAAAGCAAAGGACGTCTTTCCGGGAGGCCCGTCTTGGGCTTGAGGCCCTCAGGACAAGGAAGGCTTCGTCAGCAAATCTTTTGGCACGAAGAAAAAAGCGGTAGCTTTTTTTGAGGATATCCACGCACAACCGAAAGCGGCAGCTTTTGGTTGTGCGTGGTGTTTTTAGCCTGCGTTCCTTCGTGGACAAGGCGCTTGCGCTTTTCTTGCTATACTCTTCTGTTCGGACCTTCGACAAGGACAGGTTCAGCAAGATATTTAATGCGTTCCATAATTCTTCTTGCCTTCATCTTCTCCTCCTCGCCACGCTGACTGTAGGATAGATGATGTTCCAGCCCTTTTAGGTCAAAATTAGAGGTAAAAAAGGTTGGCAGGCTTTCCTGCATACGGAATTGCAGTATTGGGCCTAAAATTTCGTCTCTGGTCCAGCTGGACATTGTTTCAGCGCCGATGTCATCAAACATTAAGACAGATGCCTTCTTGATCGTTTCTATCTTGCTGTTCAGTGTCTGGTCGCCGATTGAATTTTTCAATTCCCTGAATAGCTCTGGAACATACACAATCATGGAAGACACTTTTTTGCTTGCCAGCTTATTCGCGATGGCACCAAGCAAATAGGATTTGCCCACACCGAATTTGCCGTAAAAATAGATCCCCTTTTGCTTAGAGCGGGGCTGATAGTCCATTACGAATGAGGCAGCTTTGTCCACTGCCATGATCCGATCGTCATCATCATATAGAGAGTCAAAAGTGGCATGAAGAATATCACTTGGGACATACAAGCTCTGGATAAGCTTTTCATTTTTGCGCTTTTCGTCATGCATAACTTTCCTGGGACATTTATCATATTTTAAATCAATGGTACCCCTTTGAATGACCAGTTCAGGATGATAGCCCTGCATGAAATTAACACAGCCCTCCAAGCTTGGACACTTATTGCATTCCTTGCTTTGCTGTGTATATTCAAATAGCTTGGACAGGCCTTTTTCCACCATTTGAGAAGTCAATTCTTCTTGATGGTTTCGCAAAAAAGCCTTAACCTCCGGATGGTTCAGCGTTTGATTTCGCATCATTTCATACCTTTTTTGAAAATCTTCATTTCCTGCAAGTCGCCTAAGTGTTTCATTTATTTTTTCCATCAGTCATTCACCTCCTGTGATCGCAATTTCTTTAGCTTTTCTTTAACCTCTCTTTTTTTCATTTCAAGCGCATCCTGATCTTTTGCGCTCTTAGGCGGATGAGATTCAGACTTATTATTGCTTGTGTTATTTTTATCATCGAACCAGTCAGGGAGCATTTCTGTCCTGATTGGCTGCTTACGGGTACCTTTTGGATTGGCTGTTTTCTTCCCTTCTGCCCAATCAAGGTATTGGCGATGTTCCTTTTTAGCTAAAAGCATGGCCTCCTGGGGAGTTTTGATTTTTTTTCTTGCCCAGTGGCCAGCTATCTTTTCTACATAGCCTTTTGTCAGTTTCATGTCTGTTTTAAGCATAACATACTGAATAAGTACATTGGTTACGCCAGGAAGGAGCTTTTGCTGGAACATGACTTCCTCAATAATTTGCAAGTCGCTTTTGGATGGCTCAGCTCCTCCGGATATATCCTTCAATAGCTGCCTTGGCGAGGTAGTTTCCAAGTAGCGGACCAGCTCTTCTTCCTGTGTTTTAGGTTCTTTTTTATGAGTTTGGTGAATGGCAGGCTGCAGCCGATCGATTAAGGATGGCAGCTGATCCTGATTCTGAAATTGATACCAATCACGTGCAGTCTTTCTTAACTCTTCAATGTTAATCTCATTATCTTCATTTACAGCACTAATTACTATATTTTTCATTTGAATAGGATCGATTCCATACAAAAAAGCAAGGTTGCTGATTGATTCCTTCACTTTACCTGTAAGAGCTTTTTTTGGTACGAGTGATTCATTCAGCCCTGCCTGCAGCAATTCAAAATTAAAAGTCTCATTTAAGATTTGTATTCCTCCTCGTTCCTGCCTTCCTATATACCCTGTCCCATCTGATTCACTCATGAGCTGATTCATTTCCCCGTCAACCTCAAAAGAGCCGGGATAACCGGACTGATACACATCCTGAAAAGCTTTTGTGACTTCTTGATATCCAGACTTCAACTCTACCCGCTGATCTGAAAAGAAGCGTTTCAGTCTCATAAACTGGTTTTTTCCCAATTTCTTATAGAGATAAATATTTAGCATGCCATCAAGAAAAAACTGCTCGGGCGTTAAAGGAGGAAGAAGTTCATAGATAAAAGAGCGGGTATCCTCTTCCTTATTGACATAAACCTTCAAAAGCCCGATGCCTTCCAGTTTAAGGCGGGATTCATAAATATCCTTAAGCCCCATATCCATGAAATTCATTAAACTATGATGTGAATTAGAGGAAGACCAAAGCCGGTTCTCTTCCAGCTCAGCCCAGAGGGTCATATAAAGGCTGAAACAAGCTGAACCAATAAGTGGCTGGTAGAGCAATGTCAGTACTTTTCGATCATAATCATGCAAAAGCCCGCTGGCGGCTACTGTGTATCGGTCAATTGGAAGCATTTCTTGCCAATGCTGGGCCATAGCGTTCACCTTTTTCCGTTTAATTTTAGTTTAGTTTGTGGTCACATATAGATTGACTGATTTGTGCTCATTGCTTATCCCTGTGTGCCAATCGTCTGTTTGGCCAGGCGAGTTGGCGATTAGTGTTCACTCGATTGACTGCATCTTCTGCCTAACACTGAATCATTTTTCGCCGCTTATCCACTGATTCACTATTGCCGATCATCATGTCTATTAAATATATCGCAAAAAAAAAGCCAAAGAAAATCCTTCAGCCCTTCATTCCTATTACCTGAACCAGAGGCAGCCAACAAAACGGGACCTGATTCAATTTATGATTGTTCTTTCTTTATTAATTCCTTTAGTTCATCAATAAAAACATTAATATCCTTAAATTGTCTGTAGACAGAGGCGAAACGCACGTATGCCACATCATCAACTTTTGCGAGCCTGTCCATGACCATTTCGCCGATTTCATCGCTTTTGATTTCGGACACACCGTTGCTTCGCAGCTCTTTTTCTACTTCAAAGGTTATTTCTTCCAGGTTCTTGAGGGCAACCGGTCTTTTCTCACAAGCTTTAATAAGGCCGCGCAGAATTTTTTCACGGCTGAACTCTTCTCTTGTTCCTTCCTTTTTGACAACGATTAAAGGAATTTCCTCCACTTTTTCAAAAGTCGTAAACCGATATCCGCACTTTTCGCATTCCCTTCTGCGGCGGATTGACCTGCTGTCATCAACAGGGCGGGAATCGAGAACGCGGGTATTATTATTTTGGCACGAAGGGCATCTCATACAATCAGCTCCGAATTCTTTTTTATCTTAAAGATGTCTATGTAAATCGCCTGTTTTTATGGCTTTACTTGAATTAATTAAGATCTTCTCCGAAATTTCTTTGATACCCTTATCTTATAAAAAAGGGGGGGACAGTACAAGCAGAACTATCTGTCTGCATTTCTTGCCGAACCAAGAAAATCATGTTTTTGATTGAGCTTTTTATAAAGGGCGAACACTTCTTTTTTAAGTAAAGGGTTTACACCAGCTAGAGTTGTTTGCTCAGTCGAGATACTGATTTCCACAGCTGTTTCAAATGGCTTTACAGTAACAGCGGTTACAATCGCGAAAAATGTTTTGTCTCTTTTTATCTCTGCTGCAATCTCTCCATACTCCTTCGAGGTACTTATGATCGGCACATTCCGGTCCGCATTAAACATCTCTTCAATAGATTGCATCATTTGGGCAGTGTTCGTTCTATAGTATTTTGTTGCCAATTCAGGATCAAAATGATTTTCGCTAGTTTCACACTGTTTATTATATCGGTTGGAAATCTGCCGAAAAATAGACATCCTCTTTCCTCCATTAATTTTGTGTATCCTTATTGTACTATTTTTTTTGCAGGGAAACCCTAATGCGGAAGAGTTTTATGCAAAATAAAAAGAGGTGTAGTCAATACACCTCTGAAATTGCCGATTATCATTCATTTATTAAAGTACTTGAGCTTGTTTAACTTGAACTGGACCCATACCGCGAGGAAGCTCGATATTCTCACGCGTTTGAGCGCCTAACGATTCTGCAATGAAGTCCGCAGCGATGTTAGGGTCAAGATCTCCACACGTATATACATCAATGCTGGCATAGCCATGCTCCGGGAAGCTGTGAATAGTTAAATGAGATTCAGAGATAATAACCACTCCGCTTACACCCTGTGGCGCAAACTTATGAAAGGCAACCTCGCGAATTTCAGCACCTGACTTTAATGCTGCATTTACGAATGTCTGCTCAATAAAATCCATATTATTCAACTTTTCAAAATCGCATCCCCAAAGTTCTGAGATTACGTGACGACCCATAGTTTCCATATTCAAATTTCCCCCTTTAAACTTTTTTGAAGCTATTAATTAATGAAATTCCAGATTTATACTGGTCTATAACTACCACGGGGGAAAGTTAGTCCAAAGAGGTCCTAACCCTTTAAGTAGCTACCGTACCAAAACTCGGAGAAGTTCACGAGGATTAGTATACTTCGTTTGTTTTCTTTTTGCAACACATTGTTCTACATTTTTTTATCAAATTTATTATATGAGTTTGTCCGCTGGGGGTGTGTGGTTTATTGATGTTTTCACACAGGAAAAGCCTGCCGGGGAATGGCAGGCTAAAGGGTATGGGTAGTTTTATTTTCGAGAGATTGCTAGATTTTATCCAACTTTTACAGCTGACGATTGGAAAAGTTCCTGGGCTACATATTTTGTCAAATCTACTACGCGGCATGAATAGCCCCACTCATTATCATACCAAGCTAATACTTTCACTTTGTTTTCACCAATAACCATTGTGGAAAGACCATCTATTATAGCTGAATGCTCATTTGTGTTGAAATCAACTGAAACCAGTGGTTCATCTGTGATGTCCAGAATTCCATTAAAAGAACCTTGTGAAGCAGTTTCAAATGCAGCGTTAATCTCTTCTATTGTAACTTCGCGCTTCAGGTCTACAACTAAGTCAACCAATGAAACGTTCGGAGTTGGTACACGCAAAGCCATGCCATGCAATTTGCCTTTTAATTGAGGCAGCACAAGCGACAAAGCTTTGGCAGCTCCTGTTGAAGTAGGGATGATTGATTGTCCGCAAGCACGTGCACGGCGAAGATCCTTGTGCGGGTTATCGATATTTTTTTGGTCATTTGTATAGGCATGCACTGTTGTCATAAGACCATTCTCAATGCCAAATTGATCATCAAGAACTTTTGCAACTGGTGCCAGGCAGTTCGTTGTACAAGAAGCATTTGAAATGACATCATGTTCATCAATATTTAATGCGCTTTCATTTACGCCCATAACAATCGTAACATCTTCATTCTTTCCAGGTGCAGTAAGAATAACCTTTCTAGCTCCTGCTTCGAGGTGAAGACCCGCTTTATCGCGTGAATTGAATTTACCAGTTGCTTCAATAACGATATCGATATTCATTTCTTTCCAAGGAAGCTGCTCTGGATTGCGGTTACTGACAAGCTGAACTCTCTTTCCATTCACAACAATCGCATTGTCTTCCGGAATTACGCTTCCTTCGAATTGTCCATGGTTTGTATCATATTTGATTAAGTGTGCCAAAGTTTCAGCAGGATAACTTGCATTAATGGCAACTATCTCAAGATTATCTTCTAGGATGGCTTTTCTAAAAACCATTCGTCCAATTCTTCCAAAACCGTTAATCGCTATTCTTGCATTCATATTACGGCCCCTCCCGCATTAATGTTATACTTTTATTCCGTTAATATGTAATTAGTATAACATATTAATCTTTATTTGTGATGATTAAATTGCGGATTTTATAATGTTTAACAATTCAGAAATATTATTAACTAAAAAAGGTTTATAAATGCCTATATCTAATCAACCAAAAGCATGTTAACGCTTTTATTTTGACATACTAATTAGGCTTAATAAAAACTAAGAAAAGCGCAAGATTGGGTTATGACCCCGAGTCCCTAGGAGCCGTAACTAGACAAGCTTGTGACCTCTAGGGGGGTAGGCGCCTTGCGCTAGACAGTTCTCTAAGTTCAAAGGGATATAAATTCTGATATTAAAAAAAGAGCCTATATTAGGCCTTTAAATAGCATTCCATTGTTTTAAAATATCCCATAATTGCCTCTCGGTTTCTTCCAAGCTTCCATTATTATCAATAACTGCATCAGCCAGCGGCCTTTTATCCTTTAAAGGCATTTGCGATCGGATTCTCGCAATGGCTTCATCGCTTGAAAGCTGGTTTCTTGCCATGAGCCTCTTCAGCTGTGTATCTTCATCTGCATAAACTAATAATGTCTTATCAGCCATATAGGTCAGCTTGCTTTCAAATAATAGCGGGATATCAAGGATGACCAGCTTTTCACCATTTTCAATAGTTTTTTCTTTTTTGGCAATCATTCTTTTTCGGACCGCGGGATGGACAATACTATTTAGCTTAAGACGTTCTTTTTCATCATGAAAGATGATTGATCCCAGTTTTGCACGGTCGATGGAGCCATCCACGAGCAGAATATGTTCCCCAAAATGATGCACAATCTCACGGTAGGCATCTTCACCTTGTTCAACTGCTAATCTCGCTTCCACATCTGCATCAATTATACTGATTCCTCTTTTCATTAAGATGGCTGAAACGGTGCTTTTTCCGCTTGCGATGCCACCTGTCAATCCAACAGTCAATGACATGGCTTGTTCCTTTCGCGGCCTGTTTAAATTTTCCACAGGCCTATTATGATTAAAATAATTCCGGGGATAAAAGAGCATTTATGGACCCATCCGCTTTTTGAAAAAATGGATCCCACCTGCATTCCCATAAACACAAACAAAGAACTCATTATGGCAACTGTCAAAGCCAGATAATAGGGTGAATACCCCAGCATCGCGGCACCAATCCCTGCTCCAAAGGCATCCAATGATAAGGCGATTCCAAGCATAATCGCTTCCACACCAGTAATCGTTCCTGATTTATCAAAGTCTGCAGACATTGGCTTTTTCAGGATATTAATAACGAGCCCCAGTGATTTAATTTCGAAGTTTACAATTGTTTTTTCATGAGGCAAGGCATCTTTCGCCTTTTCAGGCCGGAAGAATTGGTAAAGAACCCAGGCTCCAAGCAAAACGAGAATTATACCTCCCAGACTTTCTGCAAGAGCCGGCGATAAAAAGGCCTCTATGAGATGGCCAATTGACAACGCGGCCATTAAAGTAATGGCTGAACAGCAGGCGATTATGCTAATCGATTTAAATGGTATAAACATTTTTCTTAAACCATATGTCAAACCGACACTAAAACTGTCAAGACTGACAGCAAAAGCAAGTATCAAAAGGGAGAACGCATGGGCCATAGATTAGAGCTCCTTCCTGTCAATCGCTACGATAGTATATGGAAGAAGCCCATCCAATGTTATTAGAAAAGCGGAAGCGCCTGGTTAACGAAGGGACGCAGATTAAGAGCGCCACACTCCCCAAAGGCTGCAGCTTTCGTTCGTGCAATGAAAAAGCTGACGAAGCTTTCCTTGCCCTCTGTATTCAAGCACAAAAAGACGAGTCACTCGTCACCTGTGGCTAATCTAACTTCTGGCATGACGGGCAATAGACAGTTCCCCGCCCACCGGTGACAATCCTTTCAAGTGTATTGCCGCAGATTTTGCACCCTTCCCCTTTTCGCCCATAAACATAAAGCTCAAGCTGGAACATGCCAATTTGCCCTTGGGAATTTACATAGGAGCGAATTGTGCTCCCTCCTTTTTCTACCGCTTCCTTAAGAGTATCGGAAATTTCCTTATGGAGCGTTTCCAATTCTCTCCTCGACAAGCTGTTTGCAGGTCTTTCCGGATGGATACGTGATCGGAACAGCGCCTCATCGACATAAATATTTCCTAGCCCAACGATCGTTTTCTGGTCCAGGAGTGCTGTCTTAATGTTTCGGGTAGTTCTTCTAAGTTTGGCAGCAAGCTCGTCCACTGTAAATTCTTCAGTAAATGGCTCTGGCCCCAGATGGGAAAGCGGCAGGGTGTTAAATTCATCCCCTTTTGCATATAAATGCATGGTTCCAAATTTGCGGACGTCTTTATATCTTAGCTCGGTCCCATCCGAAAAATGAAATATAACATGCGTATGTTTATCAGCCGGTTCAGCATTTGAGAATAGTCCATACCTTCCTTCCATCCTCAGGTGCGATACAAGGGCGTAATCATCTGTATAAAGAATCAAAAACTTGCCCCTCCTGCCAATTTCCCGAAATGTCTGTCCGGCTAAAGCGTCCTGGAATTGTGCAGCTTCGTCCGGATGTTTAACCATTTTGGGCCAAAAGACAGAAACATGCGCTATTGTTTTGCTAACAACCAGTTCCTGCAAGGTTCTTCTGACTGTTTCAACCTCAGGAAGCTCTGGCATATAAAGTCCCTCCTTTGTCAGTGCAGTGCAAAAATAGAAAATCTGATAAATTGCCTTTTGATAGTTGCAGTAACATTCTTGAAGCCGTTTTTAAAGTGCCTCCTGGTTACTAAGGGCATCATTCGTGCTTCATAACGGACTTTTTCCACCATTCCTTATGATTTCAGGCTTCATAAACGCTCCATGGCGACCTTTTCTCCCCGATATACGGTGACTTAGAGCGCCATGAAGCCCTCTTTAACCGTACAAGCCTACCACTAATTACTTCGCATCAAACCATGTCGGTCCATAAGAATAATCCACTTTCAATGGGACCTTTAATTCAACTGTATTCTCCATTACATCAGGCACGATTTTTTTCAGCGTCTCAACTTCTTCTTCAGGAGCTTCAAAGATCAGTTCATCGTGCACCTGCAGCAATAAGCGGGCTTTTACTCCCTCTTCTCGCAGCCGGTCAGCCATATCAATCATGGCTTTTTTAATAATATCCGCGGCACTTCCCTGAATAGGCGTGTTCATCGCTGTACGCTCTGCAAAACTCCGGAGGTTAAAATTTCGGCTTGTTATTTCAGGCAAATACCTCCTCCGATGAAGAAGGGTGGATACATAGCCCTTTTGCTTGGCTTCAAGAATGATCTCATCCATATATTGCTTAACCCCTTGATAGCTTTCAAGATAGCGGTCAATAAATTTCCCTGCTTCCTTTCGCGTTATGCCAAGGCTTTGAGAAAGGCCGTAGTCACTAATTCCGTAAACAATTCCAAAGTTAACAGCCTTTGCATGCCGGCGCATGTTGGAAGTGACTTCATCTGCCCTGACATGGAACACCTCCATAGCGGTTTTGGTATGAATGTCCATATCTTCATTAAATGCTTCGATAAGCTTTTCGTCGTCCGCAATATGAGCCAGCACACGCAGTTCAATTTGGGAATAATCTGCCGCAAACATGACCCAGCCTTTTTCTGAAGGGACAAATGCCTGCCTAATCTTTCTCCCTTCCTCTAAACGAATCGGTATATTTTGCAGGTTCGGGTCTGTCGAGCTTAATCTCCCCGTTTGTGTAAGTGCTTGATTAAACCTGGTATGAACTTTGCCAGTTTCATTATTAACAACCTTCAGCAGGCCCTCGATATAAGTGGATTGCAGCTTTCCAAGCTGGCGGTAATGCAGGATATCACGGATTATTTCATGTTCGCTTTCGAGCTTCTCAAGGACATCTGCAGAAGTTGAGTAACCTGTTTTTGTCTTTTTTATTACTGGCAAGCCCAGTTTTTCGAAAAGAACCACGCCCAGCTGCTTAGGAGAATTAATGTTAAAGGCTTCCCCTGCCAGCTCATGGATTCGTTTTTCAATTTCGTCCAATTTAGAGAGAAGTTCCTGGCCCATTGTTTTCAGCCGCTCCAGATTGACTTTGATCCCTGTGGATTCCATATCAGCCAAAATTAGGGATAAAGGCATTTCCAGATCATAAAAAAGTTCTGATTGCTGGTTTTCTTTAAGCTCGCCATCCAGCTTATCCTTGAGCGTCAGCAGTGCAGCGGCTTTTCTAGCTAAATGCCCAGCAAGCTCCTTTTCTTCCGGTATTCTTCTCTTCGCGCCCTTCCCATAGAATGATTCATCTGATTGTACTGCATGATAACCATGATTTTTTGCAACCGAAGCAATATCTTCTATGGTTTGAGAAGGATTAATTAAGTAGGAAGCAATATAAAGGTCAAAATCAGCGCCTTTTAAATGAATTCCATGATGCCGGAGCGAAACTTCAGATCGCTTTGCATCATAAACTGTTTTCTTTTTCGTTTCATCTTCAGCCCATTTTTTAAACACGTCCGACTCAAGGGCCTTATCTTTAGGAAGAAAATAATTCCCCTCTACACTGGCAATTGAAAAACCGATGATATCCGCATAATGGTAATTATCATCGAGCACTTCCACATAAAATGCATTCTCATCTGAGAACATTTCACCTGTAATTTCTTCCGCAATTGTAAATTCGATCTCTTCCAGATTCTCTTCTGTTGCTTCTATATCTGCCCCCAGCTTTTCAAGCAGAGAATTGAAGCCAAGCTCTTTAAAAATGCCTACTACTTTTTCTTTCTCGTATCCTTCATACTTAATCTCTTCAACCTTTATTTCTACCGGGGCCTCTCTTGTGATGGTCGCAAGCTCCTTGCTCATCAACGCTTGATCCTTGAACTCTTCCAGCTTTTCTTTTAGCTTTTTCCCGCTGACCTGATCAATGGACTCCATTAGCTTTTCAAGTGTGCCAAATTCCTTCAGTAATTTAAGCGCGGTTTTCTCCCCAACTCCAGGCACCCCAGGAATATTATCTGAACTATCCCCCATAAGGCCTTTCATATCAATAATACGATCGGCAGTTATCCCGTATTTCTCTTCAATATGGGCAGGTGTATATTCCTCAATATCCGTGATGCCCTTTCTAGTGATGCTGACAGTCACGGCATCCGAACTTAACTGTGTTAAATCCTTGTCCCCAGAGATTACTTTTACTTCATACCCGTCTTTTTCAGCTTGAAGCGATAGCGTTCCGATAATATCGTCCGCTTCATAATTTTCCAGTTCATACCTTGAAATCCTGTAAGCATCAAGGAGCTCCCGGATATAAGGAAACTGCTCTGAAAGCTCAGGAGGCGTTTTCTGCCTTCCTCCTTTATATTCACTGAACGTTTTATGACGGAAAGTCGTTTTTCCGGCATCGAATGCGACAAGGAGATGTGTAGGTTTTTCATCTTCAAGGATTCTCTGCAGCATCATGGTAAACCCGTAAACTGCATTTGTATGTATTCCTTTATCATTGTTTAAAAGCGGCAAAGCAAAGAATGCTCGATACGCGATGCTGTTGCCATCTATCAGAACCAGTTTTTTTTCACCCAATAAATTCTCCTCCTCAGAAACCCAATCTATCAGTTAGATACCCTGAATAAAAGGCGATCAAGCTAAAAAGCATCCAGCTTTATTCACCATTAAAAAAGCCGTTATTTTCCTATATTCTATCATGAGCAGATAGAGAAAGAAAAATAACGGCTTTGGAGTTTACAGCACTTTTTAATCAGTATAGCCCATCAGCAAACGAGCATACGGTGAATCAGATGGAAGAACAATGACAGTCTCCCCATTGATTGTCTTTTTGTAAGATTCCAGAGTGCGATATAAAGAGTAAAATCCAGGGTCTTTGGAGAAAGATTCATTATATACTTTCGCAGCCCCTGCTTCTCCTTCAGCCCGGATGACTTCAGCATCTGCTTGGGCCTTAGCAAGGATTTCCCTGACATTCCTGTCAGTTTGTGCAATGATGATATTCTTTTGTGCATCTCCTTTTGAGAGATATTCCTGTGCTGTTGATTGGCGTTCAGAAATCATCCTTGTAAATACGGATTGCTCATTCTCAGACGGTAAATCCGTTCGTTTGATTCGAACATCCGTTACAGTAATGCCGTAATTGTCTTTAAAAAGCAGTTCGTTCACTTTGGCTGTAATCTGGTCATTCAAAGAACCGCGCGAAGATTTTTCATCGTTAATAATCTCATCATAATTCAGCTGGCCCAATTCGGAGCGTGTAACAGAATAAATAAATTCTTCCATTCTCGCTTCAGCTCCCTCAAGTGTTCTTGCATTCGAGATCATCTTCTTTGGGTCTTCTATTTTCCATACAGCGTAGTTATCAATAATCATAACCTTTTTGTCCCTTGTGTTAATTTCAGCTTCAGACACATCATAAGTCATTTGATATTTGGGAAGCGTCGACACACTTTGAATAAATGGGATTTTATAAGAAAGCCCTGGTTCGCTCTCAATTCTGACTACCTCACCAAATTGGCGGATAACCTTAAACTCCCCTTCTTTCACGATAAAGAGGTTGCTAAATAGAATTACTAATGCGGCAATGATAATCACTAGGATCAATCCTAGTTTTGTATAGTTTTTCCACTGAAAATTTCCGCTGCGTTCATTCATATTCACAACATTTTGATCACTCATTGTCTTCACCAGCTTCCTCTTTCGGTTTAGCCTGCTCTTTCTCAAGTGGCCTAATCGGGAAGTATTTCATTGTATTGCCATCGTCATTCATGATATAAATCTCTGCAGTTGGAAGGACTTGTTCAAGCGTTTCAAGCACAAGACGCTCTCTCGTAATATCAGGATTATTTTTATATTCACCATACAGTTTATTAAAAACTGCTACATCTCCACGTGCCCTTTCCAGACGTGCTGCCTTCTCCCCTTCCGCTTTGGAAATAAGGGCATCCTTTTCGCCTTCTGCTTCGTTCATTCTCTGATTTTTATACTTCTCTGCCTCATTAAGTTTTGTATTGGCTGTTTCCCTTGCATCTGTAACATCTGTGAATGCTTTTCTTACATCTTCATTTGGAAGCTCCACATCCTGAAGCTTTACAGCAAGAACAGAAATTCCAATATCATATTTACTGATTAAAGCAGTTAATAGCTCTCTGACTTCTGCCTCTATTTCTGCTTTTCCTGAAGTTAAGGCATCATCAATTTTAGAGCTGCCTATGATGCTTCTCAAAGATGCTGAGGTAGAATCATATAGAATTTCTTCAGGATCCTCAGCGTTATAAAGGTATTTTTCCGGATCAGTAATTTTCCATTGTACAACCAAATCGGCAAGGACAATATTTTCATCGCCAGTAATCATTTTCGTCTCTTCTGGAAAATCCTTTATCTCCCCATCCTTTTCTTCATAGCCAAACTGCAGGGAAAATGTTTCTTTCGAAAGCTTTTCCACGCTTTGAATTGGCCACGGCAATTTAAAATGAAGCCCGGGTTCTGTAATGCCTTCTTCAACTTTACCAAAAGTTAGAATAACTGCTTGATCGGATTCATCAACCGTGTACCATGTAGTAAAAGCGACGATGCTTAAAAGAACAATCGCAAGAACAAGCACGGCAATGGTGTAAACTCTCTTTAGGCTGACCATTTTCTCTCCCCTTTCCCTTACTCTTATTTCTATATCTGTACATACGCTGTAATTACAGAAAGGTTTCAGAAATATGACAAAAAATAAGAAAGGCGAAAGCGGGGTTAGCTTTCGCCTTTCTCTATGGCTCCTTGGATGAAGGGGTTTAACAATTAAGATTTTAACAGCTGAATGTAAAGCGAACATAAACCAGTTGTTAAAATATTGTAAAGTTAACCCTTTCCGCTTCATCCATTTTCTTTATTAATATCAAGGAACTTTTTAGGAAGCCCAATTTTAAAAGATGTTCCTTTGCCAACTTCACTTTTTACCGTTATGGTACCTTTATGGGCTTCCACTAGGTGCTTTACAATAGCAAGACCCAACCCTGTGCCTCCGGAATTTCGGCTCCTTGCTTTGTCTATCCGATAAAAGCGTTCAAAGATGCGGGGAATCTCACTTGCTTCAATTCCAATGCCTGTATCCCTTACCTCAGCCAAAACTGCCTTTTCAGTTTCTTCGAGTGATATATAAATGATCCCTTGATTAGGGGTATAAGAAATCGCATTAGAAATGATATTAATAAAGACTTGCTTAAGCCGATGAACATCTCCTTCAATATAAACTGGCGTTTCTTCTTTCCTGTACTCTATAACAATATCCTTCTCAAGAGCTTTGCCTTTCATGATAGCTAATACCTCTTCAATGGCTACCGTCAAGTTCATTGGCTGGATGGATAGGCTGAATCCTTGCTGTTCAATTTTTGATAGATCAAGCAGATCTTGAATAAGTGACTGCAAACGATCGCTTTCTTTTAATATGATAGATAGGAAATCATTCAAAGCCTGTTTGTCTTCCATAGCGCCGTCCAAAAGAGTTTCCGAAAACCCTTTGATCGAGGTAATGGGTGTTTTCAGTTCATGGGATACATTCGCTACAAAATCCTTCCTCATCTGCTCAAGTTTTTTCAGCTCCGTTATATCATGGAAAACAAGCAATATTCCCTTCCATTCATCATTCATTCCGATTATAGGCACACCATATACTTCAAAATAGCGCCTTTCTATTTTTACTGGTATGATCAACTGTTTTTTCGCTTTTTGCTCAGTCATGAAAATTTCTTCAATCATATCAGTAATGCCTTTATGCTCAATCACTTCATAATAGAGCTTATATAAATACTCGGAAGGGTTTACATTAAATACTTCTTTGTATGGACGGTTGATTAAATTGATATATCCCCGGCTGTCAATGAGAATCAGGCTGCTGCCCATATTCTCAATAAGTGCTCCCAGACGGTCCTGCTGCATTTCCTGGGCTTTCACCATTTCCTGCAGGTTCCTGGCCAATACATTGATAGATGTGCTGAGCATACCTGTTTCGTCTGCCTGATCTTCATAGGTCCTTGCCCGGTAATTGCCTTTAGCAAGTTCGATAGCAACCTTGGTGGCAGACTCAATCGGTTTCGTATAGCGTGCTGTAATCCTTGTTCCAAGCATAATGATGACAAACAGAGAAAGCCCCAGGCTGATGGTCAATATCCACCAAATTTGCTGATAGGCTTGCTGAGTTTCTGTCATCTTAGTACTTAAAAATAGGTAGCCGTCCTTTTCTCCATGGGCAAATACTGGCTGCCAATAATAATACAGGTTATACCCGCCAGCAACCTCCCATCCTGTTTGATCGTCATTTGCTTCTTTACGTAAAATCTCTAAAATAATCTCCTGATGCCTGCTTTGTGTGGTTGCACCTTTATTGCTGCTATCTATTAAAATCCTGCCGCGGCTATCTGAGACCGTTACACGCACATCAAGAATATCACTGAATTCATTAACTTTATCTTGATTCAGGGAACGGATACCGCCATTATCTTCTATATAACTTGAAATCATTTCTGACTCTTTTTTTAGGCGTTCATCAAAGGCTTTTAGGTAATAGCTTTTAAAAAGCTGCCCCAAAAGAAGCCCCACTCCAATTAATACAGCAAAAATTAATGTAAGCAATGCAAAGAGTAGCCGAGTCCGAAATCTGGTCATTCTCCTTTAGGCTCCTCCAATTTATAGCCTAACCCGCGGATTGTCTTAATATAAACCGGTTTCTTCGTGTTCTGCTCAATTTTCTCTCTTAGATGGCTTATATGTACGTCCACAATCCTTGTGTCTCCAGCAAAATCATAATTCCAGACGGCGCTTAGAAGCTGGTCTCTTGTGAGAACACGCCCTTTATTTTTAGCAAGATAGAGAAGCAATTCAAACTCTTTCGGAGTCAATTCAAGGATCTCATCGTCAAAATAAGCCTCATAATGCTCAGGGAAGATTCTCAAACCGCCGATGCGGAATGAATCGCTTCCTTCTTCCGCTTTATCCTCAGAAGGTTCAGGCATTAATTGAGTCCTTCGCAAAATGGCTTTCACTCTCGCAACAACTTCACGCGGGCTGAACGGTTTTGTCATATAATCATCTGCCCCCAGTTCAAGGCCAAGCACTTTATCAAATTCGTCATCTTTCGCTGTCAGCATCAAAATAGGTGTCGCAACCTTCTGCTGCCTGAGCTGCTTGCAAACTTCAATTCCATCAAGCTTCGGAAGCATAAGATCCAATACAATAAGATCCGGCTTTTCCAAAACTGCCCGATCCTTGCCTTCCTGTCCATCCATTGCTGTGATAACCTCATATCCCGCCTGCTGCAGGTTATACTGCAGTAAAGTTACGATTGATTGTTCGTCATCTACAACTAGAATTTTTTTGTCCATAATATCCCCCGATTGAATGAATTACCCCTTAAAAAACACTATCTATGAACCCAGCTTTATTTATAGGAAAGTAGGCTATCCTCCTGCCTATTAAACCCCTATTTGCCATATCTCTATTATAATATACATAAAAGTATAATAAGCAACTGAAAGCTAATGAGCAATAAGACATAAAAAAAGATGTACAGAATGACTGCACATCTTTTTTTACTAAAAGTTTTCAAGGGCATTTCCGTCCATAGGCTGAAGTTTGTAAGGAGGACATACAATCAGCTGGCCATTGATGACAGTTTCATCCTCTTCATTTGTTCCCTGCACCTTGATTTGTATAGTATGGCTGCTTGTATTTACTTCCGTTACCTCAAATAAGAACTGAACCGTTCCATAATGATAGACTGGCTTAACATATTCAAGGTCCTGTTTTAAGACATGGCTTCCCGGACCTGGCAAGTATTTTGAGACTGCTGAGTTTATGATTCCATTAAGCATAACACTTGGAACAATCGGCTTTTTATAAGGCGTCTGCGATGCATAATCATGTTGGATATAAAGAGGGTTGGCATCGTTGGTCAGACCCAAATACAGCAGCAAATCCTTATCTTCTATCTTTTCGGTAAGCGTCAATTTCTCGCCTACTGATATTTCCTCAATATTTCTTCCTAATTTCCTTTTTTTTCCAAGCAACATTTCTCTGCACCTCCAAATAGTGTAACCGTTTACAATTTTGCTGGTATAGTGAACTTCAATAGCAGGTTTTCCTCATCCTCACTAATTGAAAGTATCCCAATCGCCGGACAGTTGATCCCTGCATAGGCCTTTTCTCTTAAAATGCCTTTCCCATTATGGGTATTTTACTGCCCTTAAGCCTGTGATAATAAAAATAGACTGAAAAATAATTTCTATTATTCAGTCTTTTTATTATATCATATCATTTTATACTATTGCCCAAAAGAGCTTCATTTAAAAAAATTCGGGGAATGGACCCCGAATTTTCTTGATCCTTATGCCAAAACTTTCATTACATTGCGGACTGCTTCAGCTGATTTATCCAATGCAGCTTTTTCTTCACTTGTTAATTCAAGCTCTATAACTTTTTCAATTCCATTTGCTCCAAGGATTGTTGGTACACCAAGGTAGATTCCCTCATAGCCATATTCCCCTTCCAGGTACGCGATGGAAGGAAGAACTCGGCGCTGATCTTTAAGGATGGCTTCACACATTTCAGCCAGGGAAGCAGCCGGTGCATAATAGGCACTTCCATTACCAAGCAGGTTAACGATTTCGCCTCCACCCTTACGTGTACGTTCAACAATTGCATCAAGGCGATCTTTTGGAATTAAAGTTTCTAATGGAATTCCGCCAGCATAGGAATAACGCACTAAAGGAACCATATCATCCCCATGCCCTCCAAGTACGAAACCGGTAATATCTTTAACAGACAAGTTAAGCTCCTGTGCCACGAAAGTACGGAAACGAGCTGTATCAAGTACTCCGGATTGGCCAATTACGCGGTTTTTAGGAAATCCTGATTCTTTAAACACTGTATATGTCATGGCATCAACGGGGTTAGTCAATACGACGATATAACTGTTTGGAGAATATTTGGCTATCTCCTGGGCTACACTCTTCATGATTTTTTGGTTTGTTTGAACAAGATCATCACGGCTCATCCCAGGTTTTCGGGCAATCCCTGCAGTGATGACAACGATGTCAGAGTCCTTTGTATCCTCGTAATTTGAAGTCCCTGTAATGTTTGCATCGAAGCCTTGTACAGGGCTTGCTTCAAGCATATCGAGGGCTTTCCCTTTTGTTGGGTCTTCCATTTGCGGGATATCAACTAGCACAACATCTCCAAGTTCTTTCTGGGCAAGCAGGAATGCAGTTGTTGCACCAGTAAATCCTCCACCAATCACAGAAATCTTTTTGCGTTTCAATGACATGAATCGTTCCCCCTTTAGGAATTAAAGTTTCAGGATTTTGCGTAATTTATTGCAAGAGGCCGTTCCAAGGAACAGCCTACTTTTACACATATAATTGATCCATATGATTTTAAACTTGATAAAAATTTAGCTAAAGCGCCTCTAACAAGGCGCTTTAGCTTTAAATTATTCCATGTTCTTGATTAGTTCTTCACCGAATTCAGAGCATTTAACTTCAGTTGCTCCATCCATCAAGCGGGCAAAGTCATATGTTACAACTTTGGACGCAATGGATTTTTCCATGGACTTCACGATCATGCTGGCTGCTTCATTCCATCCTAAGTGTTCTAGCATAAGGACACCGGAAAGGATGAGAGAAGAAGGGTTAACCTTATCTTGTCCCGCATACTTCGGAGCTGTACCATGAGTTGCTTCGAAGATCGCATGACCAGTTTCATAGTTGATATTTGCTCCAGGAGCGATGCCAATTCCGCCAACCTGTGCTGCAAGCGCATCAGAAATATAGTCGCCATTCAGGTTCATTGTTGCAACAACATCGAACTCTTTAGGCCGAGTAAGAATTTGCTGAAGGAAGATATCAGCAATGGCATCTTTAACGATAATTTTTCCAGCTGCTTCAGCGTCTTCTTGAGCACTGTTAGCTGCTTCAACACCTTGCTCATCTTTAATGCGGTCATATTGATCCCAAGTAAACACTTTATCGCCGTATTCTCTTTCAGCAAGCTCATATCCCCAGTTTTTAAAGGCGCCTTCAGTGAACTTCATAATATTGCCTTTATGTACTAGTGTTAAAGATTTGCGTCCTTCTTTAATTGCGTACTCAATAGCAGCACGCACAAGACGGATAGTACCTTCCTCAGAAACAGGCTTGATGCCGATGCCAGAAGTTTCAGGGAAACGGATTTTGTTAACACCCATTTCATCTTGAAGGAAAGAAATTAATTTCTTCACTTCGTCAGAACCTTTTGCATACTCGATGCCAGCATAGATATCTTCAGTATTTTCGCGGAAAATAACCATATCAGTATCCTGAGGGCGCTTAACTGGAGAAGGAACACCTTCAAACCAGCGAACAGGACGCAAGCATACAAATAGATCAAGTTCCTGACGCAGTGCAACGTTCAGAGAACGAATTCCGCCTCCGATAGGAGTTGTCAAAGGTCCTTTAATAGCGATGAGATATTCATTGATGACATCTAATGTTTCAGATGGAAGCCACTCACCGGTTTGGTTGAAGGCTTTTTCTCCTGCTAAAACTTCTTTCCAAACAAGCTTGCGCTCGCCTTTATATGCCTTTTCAACAGCGGCATCTAAAACTCTGGAAGCTGAAGCCCAAATGTCAGGACCTGTTCCGTCGCCCTCGATAAAAGGCACGATCGGGTTGTTTGGTACGTTTAATACGCCATTAGTAACTGTGATTTTTTCACCTTGCATGTTTATACCCTCCATTTTGAAAAATGCGTGCATCAGCCTTTATGTATATAGTTTGCGGCACGATGCAGCAGCAGTCTATCAGAATCAAAGGTTAGAAGGCAAATGCTTCTAACCTTTTCCTGCTCTCTCTATTACAGCAATTTTTTAATAAAAAGTAAAATGCTGAGTATTAAATTTTTTGGTTACTCTCTAAACTTTAGTGTCAATTTTTCAACTAAGTAGCTTTAATTAGCTTTTTGTGAGTCCGTTTAAAAACCGGTTATTTGCCTCTTTGCTCAACAGGCACATATTTTTGCATTCCTGGGCCAGTGTAATCTGCTCGAGGACGGATTAAACGATTGTTTTCATATTGCTCAAGAATGTGTGCAAGCCATCCTGACACACGGCTTACTGCAAAGATCGGCGTGAACAGGTCATGGTCGATTCCCAGGCTGTGGTAAACAGACGCCGAGTAGAAGTCCACATTTGGAGGAAGGTTCTTCTCCCCTGTAACGATTGATTCAATTTGAGTGGACATCTGGTACCAATGAGGTTCTCCGGTAAGCTCAGTAAGCTTCTTGGACATTTCTCTAAGGTGCTTGGCGCGCGGGTCGCCCTGACGATATACACGATGGCCAAAGCCCATGATTTTTTCTTTATTGTTAAGCTTTTCACGAATAAAAGGTTCTACATTTTCCAGTGTGCCGATTTCAGTAAGCATTTTCATTACTGCTTCATTGGCACCGCCATGCAGAGGGCCCTTTAGAGCGCCGATTGCAGCTGTTACACCAGAATAGATGTCGGATAAAGTTGCTACACAAACACGTGCAGTAAATGTTGAAGCATTTAGTTCATGGTCCGCATGAAGCACTAAAGCTTTATTGAATGCTTCAACAGCAATCGCCTCTGGCTCCTTGCCTGTCAGCATGTATAGGAAGTTGGCTGCAAATCCAAGATCTGTTCGAGGAGCAACAGGTTCCAGCCCTTTTCTTACCCTTGCAAATGCCGTTACAATAGCAGGCATTTTTGCTTGAAGGCGGATAGCTTTTTTATAGTTGGCTTCCTCACCCATTTGATCAGCTTCTTCATCGTACAATCCTAATAAAGACACGGCTGAACGAAGAGCAGCCATTGGATGCACTTTGTCAATTGGATAGGTTTTAAAATGGTTTAATACTTCCTCAGGAAGAGAATAGCTTTCAGCAAGCTGACTTTTTAATTCATCCAATTGCGGTTGAGTAGGAAGCTTTCTGTGCCATAAAAGGTAAATAACCTCTTCAAAGCTTGCATTTTCAGCCAAATCATCAATATTATATCCTGCATAAGTTAATGTATCGTCTATGATGGAACTTATAGACGAAGTAGTAGCTACTACCCCTTCAAGACCACGTGTTACTGTCATACCGAATCTCTCCTTTACATAATAAAATTTCCCCATACCCATTTTTGACTGTACATGTCTTAAGTAAGCCGAACCTGTTTTTTAAACTTTTCAGAAAAGCTTCCTTTACATGTTCAAATCTTCCGGATGAACCGTTCCATTTGAACACACTTTTATACAGGCCTTTGCAAGTCGGCTCGGGTTAGCCGATCCACAGACCAAAGTCATGAAAGGTGAAACTTTCAATTATTGAGAGGCCACTCCCTGCTATTCTAAAGGATCAAACTTTCTTTTGGCATTCTTTCAATCGAGCGGTTGCTCGGTTACGCTGCAAAAAAAAAGAAAATGATTACATTTTTTCTGTACTTAAGTATATTAATACTATTTCAATAAAGCTTAACTGAATATAATAGGTACCGCGAACTAGGTTACGCTTACCCGTCCTATTATAAACAATTATCTGACTTTTGTGAACGGAAAGCGCTCAAATTGTTGAAAAATATTATTTTTCAACAAAAGTTTATACTCATTAGTGTAAAAAAATGCGAAATAGCCGGGACAGTCATGCCTATTTTCCCCTATAATCTCTGGCTTTTAGAAATCTACCTAAATAAATCAAAGACTTTCATAGCCATGTAAGCAATCCCTGCACCAATCAGCGGCCCTACAGCAACCCCTTTAAACAAAGATACCGCAAGAACCGTTCCCAAGACAAGCACGGTTGTTATGTGGGGATCTTCAGCAAGCAGAACAATACCAGCTTTGGCGATAAGCGCAACAGCCATACCGGAAATCAGGGCAATCCAAGCAAATGGTGATTTAAAGGCACCGGTCAAATCACGGAACCCAATTTCACCGCTTGCAATCGGTGCCAGGACAGCAATGGTAATCACGGTAACTCCCCAGTTAATTCCCTTTGATTGCAGGAAGGAAAATGATTTAGAGTCCAGACCGGCAGCTTTTAGAACGAATAAAACGAAGACAGCAATCATTAATGATTGATTTTTAGCCAAAATGCCAATAGCCAATATTAGAAACAGAAATATGAGTGATTGAGAAAACATTCGCTTATCCACCTGCAGCTCTCTATGTTATCTTAACATAATTTCTTAAATTTTAATAATTTCTAGTTTTTCTCTGATTTTATCAAATCAGCATCATGATTATTTTGAGGCAAATTGTCCCTTATCTCATTTAGAAGAATCTATCTATTTTCATTTTAAGCAATGATGAAAATAGTGTATGATATTATCAAATATCACTGCATAAAAATGGAATATATGAAAGCTTATCCTATTTGGACAAGGAGGCAATTGATTGAACTCGGCATACATATATCGAACTGTACGTTTTTTTTTCGTTGTAGGATTTGTGATTTTAAGCTTCTATGCCCTTTTCTACTTATCAAAAGTTACCTATCCTTTTTTATTCGGATTGGCCATCGCTTTCCTCATTAACCCCTTCGTAAATTATCTTGAGGCAAGATGGAAAATGCCGCGGGTCCTTGCCGTACTCATTGCATTAATCCTTATCTTTGCCATTTTTGCCGGCTTAATCACACTGCTTGTGGCTGAAATTGTGTCTGGAGCGGACTATTTGGCAAGGGTTGTTCCAACACATCTGGAAACATTAATCGGGTTTATCGAACAGTTCTTTGCCGGGCAGATTATTCCGCTATACAACCAGCTTAATAGCCTATTTAATAACCTCGGAACCGGACAGCAGGAGACCATATTATCAAATATAGAAAATGCCGGTAAACAAATTGGCTCTACACTGGGAGATTTTATTCAAGGATTTTTTGAAAAGATCCCAAATATCCTTTCCTGGTTTCCGAATGCAGCATCGGTAATTATTTTCTCGCTTCTGGCCACCTTTTTTATCAGTAAAGACTGGCAAAGACTATCAAATTTATTCAGCCGGATGATTCCCAGCAGGGCAAAAACAAGCGGCAGAACGGTTTTTACAGATTTGCAAAAAGCACTCTTTGGCTTTATAAAAGCACAAGCTACCTTAGTGTCAATCACTACAGTCATTATATTGGCCGGCCTGCTTGTTATGCGTGTTGATTATGCCATTACCATTGCACTAGTCACTGGACTTGTGGACATTATCCCTTATCTTGGCACAGGGCTGATTTTTGTTCCTTGGATTATCTACGAAGCGATTGGAGGTGAGATGAGCAAAGCTATCGGGCTTGGGATTCTATATGTAATCGTCTTGGTCCAGAGACAAATTATGGAGCCTAAAATCCTATCGTCGAGCATCGGGCTTGACCCTTTAGCTACTCTTATCGCATTATTTGTGGGCTTTAAATTGATCGGCTTCCTTGGGTTAATTGTAGGTCCAGTTACACTTGTAATCATCACCACCCTGCATAAAGCAGGTGTTTTTAGAGATATATGGATGTTTATTAAAGGAAATGGTGAAGAAGAATGAGCAAAGCCGCTCCAGGCTGAAGGAGCGGCTTTTTATATGTTTATTTTATTTATCTAATTATAGTGATTGTGCCCTTATCCACCCATCTTCTAAGGACAGCAAGGAGAATTTTCTTATAAAAATTCCTAGTAGGCGGAGCCAGCAGAGTAAAGCCAATACCATCTGTGATAAACCCAGGTGTTAATAGCAAGGTACCGCCGACAAGAATACATGCTCCATCAAGAATCGCGTCTCCGGGCATTTGTCCATAACGGAGCTGGTCCTGCACTTTTCTGACCGTTTCCAGACCTTGTTTTTTGGTAAGATATGCACCTAGAATACCTGTGAATATGATGATTGCCAACGTCGGCCATAAACCAATTGTATTGCCTGAGAGCAGCAAAACACCTATTTCAGCAGCAGGCACGATTATCAGGAGCAGGAGAATGTAGCGCATGTAGCCACCTCTTTTTATTTTAAGACTTTCTTTTATTATAACAAACAAATGAATTGCACCTATAATTTGTCTATACACTTTTTCATTGTATTCAAGCCCGGAATGAAACATTCTTAGAAAAGCGCGGGGCGCCTTGGACACCCCTGAGGAGGTTCTTACTTAACAAACAAAAGGAAGGGAGAATCCCCTTCCTTTCACAGTATTTTATAATACACTCGCATGCCCGTTGTAGATGACACCACGCTGAGAGTCGACAGTTACTTCCTGTCCATCTTTAAACAGCGTTGTTGCTCTTTCTACTCCAACAATTACTGGGATCCCAATGTTAAGTCCCACTACTGCAGCATGGCTAGTAAGGCCGCCTTCTTCCGTAATGAGAGCGCTGCATTTTTCAATCGCCGGCACCATTTCACGGTCTGAACCAATCGTGACGAGAATGGAACCTACTGTTACCTTCGCAAGTGCTTCTTCGGCATTTCTCGCAACAACCACTTTACCGAATGCAGATTTGCGTCCAATGCCTTGTGCCTTTGCCAGGATATCACCAACAACATGAATTTTCATTAAGTTTGTCGTGCCTGCTTCTCCAACAGGAACACCAGCTGTAATGACTACTAAATCTCCTGATGCAACAATCCCGCTGTTCAAGCTTTCCTCAACTGCAATATCCAGCATATCGTCAGTAGTAGTCGCTCTTTGGCCAATTTGCGGATATACGCCCCATGTTAGTGACAGACGGCGTGATACATAGTCATTTGATGTTACAGCCACAATTGGAGCTTTTGGGCGATACTTGGAGATCATTCTTGCTGTATGTCCGCTCTCAGTTGGGGTAATAATCGCATTTACATCCAGGTTCAAGGCTGTATGCGCAACCGATTGTCCAATGGCATCTGTAATATTGTGCTCATTATCTTTGCTTCGGTTTGAAAGAATTTCTTTGTGATCTAAAGCAGTTTCAGCCCTTGCTGCAATGTTGTGCATAGTTTGAACAGCCTCAAATGGATAAGAACCAGCAGCTGTTTCACCTGAAAGCATGATGGCATCCGTACCATCAAAAATGGCATTGGCTACGTCACTCGCTTCTGCACGGGTAGGACGGGGATTCCGCTGCATGGAGTCAAGCATTTGTGTGGCAGTGATGACAGGTTTGCCTTGGGCATTGCACTTTTTAATCAATTTCTTTTGGACTAAAGGAACTTCTTCAGCAGGAATTTCAACCCCTAGATCGCCGCGCGCAACCATTAAGCCATCAGAAATTTCAAGAATTTCGTCAATATTATCAACGCCTTCCTGATTTTCGATCTTAGGAATGATGTTGATGTATGATGCATTATGCTCCTCAAGAAGCTGCCTGATCTCTAATACATCAGAAGCTCTGCGGACAAATGATGCAGCTATAAAGTCAACTCCCTGCTCGATTCCAAACAGGATGTCCTGAGCATCCTTCTCGGTAATTCCGGGAAGATTGACCGCTACACCTGGAACATTCACACCTTTTTTATTTTTCAGCGTTCCGCTGTTTAATATTTTGGTGTAAATTTCACTGTTTGCTTTATCGATTTTCGTAACTTCGAGACCAATCAAGCCGTCATCAAGCAAGATCTTGCTTCCAGTGTGTACATCATCAATAAGGCCAGGATATGTAACGGAAAATTTCTCAGGTGTTCCTTCAACTTCGTTCATTGAAAGAATGATGTCCTCTCCCGCTTTTAATTCGATTGCACCTTCACGCATATTGTTTGTACGAATTTCCGGTCCTTTAGTATCCAATAGAATTGCAACAGTTTTTCCAGTCTTTTCTGCGGCTTCACGGATGTTCTGAATTCGCTGTCCATGTTCCTGAAAATCCCCATGGGAAAAATTCAAACGTGCAACATTCATGCCTGCTTCAATTAGCTGTGTTAGCTGTTCCACACTTTCACTGGCAGGGCCAATTGTACAAACGATTTTCGTTTTACGCATATTATTTTACCTCCTGAAATAAATGAAGCTTGATTAGCAGCTCAAAGTCAGCATTTAAAAGCATAACTGGCTGATTTTCACCTATTAAGCTCGCTTAAATGGATAGTTCCTTTGACAGTTTATAAAGATCTAAATCAAGTGAATGTTCTCTATCCAAGATTTCAATGATATCATGATCAACAAGCTTGTTATTTTCGATTCCGACTGCACGCCCCCCTCTTCCTTCAATCAGAACCTCAACAGCATGTGCTCCAAGACGGCTTGCGAGGACACGGTCAAAGGCGGTTGGAGACCCTCCGCGCTGCATATGTCCTAGTACAGATACACGTGTATCATAGTCTGTTGTTTCCTTGATTTGCTTGGCAAAATCCACTCCGCTGCAAACTCCTTCTGCCACCACGATGATACTGTGCTTTTTACCGCGGTCATGCCCCTTTTTAAGACGGTCTGCTATTTCCCCCATATCATAGCCTTCTTCAGGAATGAGGATTGTTTCAGCTCCGCCCGCTAAGCCTGCCCATAGAGCAATATCACCAGCATCTCTTCCCATCACTTCAATTATAAACGTTCTTTCATGAGAAGTCGCTGTATCACGTATTTTATCGATTGCATCAATTACTGTATTTAAGGCGGTATCAAAGCCGATTGTGTATTGAGTTCCAGGAATATCATTATCTATTGTCCCAGGCACACCGACACATGGGAACCCCTGTTCAGTCAATGCTTTTGCTCCGCGATATGAACCATCTCCGCCAATGACAACAAGTCCATCAATGCCAAACTTCTTCATTTGTTCAATGCCCTTCTGCTGACCTTCTTTTGTCTTGAATTCTTCGCTTCTTGCAGAATGCAGGACCGTACCTCCACGATGGATAATATCGCCAACAGAACCAAGGTCCAGCTTTTTAATATTTCCAGACATTAGCCCTGAATAACCGCCATATACGCCATAAACTTCAATATTATGATAAATGGCTTTACGCACCACCGCACGAACGGCAGCATTCATGCCAGGCGAATCTCCTCCGCTTGTTAACACTCCGATTTTTTTCATCATCTTCACCCCAGAATAATTTTTTTATCTAAACATGAAAAGCGTGTTGTTAATAGTGCTGCATTCATGAGTAATCGAAACCTCACACATTTGTATGTAATGGTATGATTTTATGTAAAGCATGCTATAGATGCTTATCTTATTATGAACAAAACGCTTGGGAATATTTCTAAAATACCATGAAGAAGGGCGCATCTCAACTTAATCAGGCAATTTAAAACAAAGACAGAATTGTCGGTGAACTGAAAGCGTTTTATAGTGAAAACCCTGTGATTTTTCGTCACTTTACAAAGAAAATAATATTAAACAAAAAATAAAAACGCGCCAGAAAGCACGTTTTTATTTTACCCCAATAAATTCCTTTAGAAACGAATATTCACCAATCGATTTGAATTTGTTGTACCTGTGATTGACGAGCTGTTCTTCAGAAAGATTCACTAATTCTTTCAGCGATTTATAAAGGACTGCATCAATTTGGGCAGCCTGGGCCTTTACATCTTTATGGGCGCCTCCTTTTACCTCTTCAATAATCACATCCACAACACCCAGTTCTTTTAAGTCCGGTGCTGTAATCCTCATGGATTCTGCTGCTTTTTTAGCCTGGGAGGCATCTTTCCAAAGAATTGCAGCAGCACCTTCCGGCGAGATGACTGAATAAGTAGAGTTTTCAAGCATATGAATATGATTGCCAACTCCCAGAGCAAGAGCTCCACCACTTCCGCCTTCACCGATGACAATGCAAACGACTGGCACCTTTAAACTGGCCATTTCAAATAAATTCTTTGCGATCGCTTCACTCTGTCCGCGTTCCTCGGCCGCCTTGCCAGGATATGCGCCTTTTGTATCAATAAAACAAATGATTGGCCTTCGGAATTTATCCGCCTGCTTCATAAGCCTTAAGGCCTTACGGTATCCTTCCGGATGAGGCATTCCAAAGTTTCTGCGAATATTCTCTTTCGTATCTTTCCCTCGCTGGTGTCCAATGACTGTTACCGGCAAGCCTTTAAACTTCGCAATGCCGCCGACAATCGCTTCATCATCTCCAAAAGCTCGGTCCCCATGGCATTCGAAAAAGTCTTCAAACAAGTATGAAATATAATCAAGCGTAGTTGGCCTAGCTGGATGCCGGGCAATTTGGACTCGATCCCAGGGTTTCATATTTTCATAAATATCCGTTTCTAATTTTTCCAAGCGTGCTTCCAGTTTTTCAATTTCTGATGACAGATCTACATCAGCCGTCTTGGTAAACTCCTTCAGTTCTGCAATCTTTTTTTTCAGTTCCGTTACCGGGCGTTCAAATTCTAGTTCTCCTGCCATTGGTAGTCACCTCCTGGTTCATGTATGGAAAGAATCACTGATATTTTATCTTTTAATTCTGTTCTTGGTATTACGGCATCTAATTGGCCATGTTTCAATAGAAATTCTGCTGTCTGGAAATCCTCGGGCAATTCTTCGCGGATTGTCTGCTCAATGATGCGGCGTCCGGCAAAGCCAATCAAAGCCCCTGGTTCAGCCAAGTTATAATCCCCCAGTGAAGCAAAGCTAGCTGAAACTCCTCCAGTTGTTGGATGAGTCATAATGGAAATAATCAGTCCGCCATTATCACTGAACCTTTTCAGGGCTACACTTGTTTTGGCCATTTGCATCAAGCTGAGAACCCCTTCCTGCATCCTCGCACCGCCTGAAGCTGTAAATATAACAAATGGCACTCCCAATTCATCCGCTTTTTCAATGGCACGGGTTATTTTTTCTCCGACTACAGACCCCATACTTCCCATCCTGAAGGTAGAATCCATTACTGCCACTGTAATGGTTTGGCCATTTACAGTGCCTGTCCCAGTAACAACCGCTTCATTTATTTCGGTCTTTTCACGATCCTTTTCCAGCTTTTCAATATAGTCCGGAAAATTCAAAGGGTTCTCAGAAATCATATTGGCATTAATTTCTTCAAAGCTATTGGAATCTAAAAAGCTTGCCAAACGCTCTTTTGAATTCATGGAGTGATGATAATGGCAATTTAAGCAAACCTTTAGATTCTTAACAAGCTCCTTTGTATACATGATCTTTTTGCAATTTGGACACTTGGTCATGATTCCTTCCGGCACATCCTGCTTCGCCGTTTCCGATGGAATCGTTGCATATTTCTTTTTCTTTGTCTTTGTAAAAATATCTTTAAGCAAGATGAAACCTCCCTGATTATCGCTGAATCATTTTCCATAAATTCTCTCAGTGGTCAGACCACTGATTTAAAAATGAATGCCTAAATCTTAGACTTCCTCTACTGCTTGTCTGATTCTTTAAATATAGGGGAAAGCAACTATAAAATCTGCAAAAAATTGTCGTTAACTCTTCGACAACTTTCTTAGATTTCTATATACACGAATAACTTCAGATTCATTCTTGGAAATTAGCGCATCAATCAGCTCGGCATACTCTGATTTAGACACCTTGATTATCTTCAAATCCAAGGAATTAAAATAATCTTTTAAAATCATCCATATCCGCAAAAAAAGATGATTATCGGCAAGTGTAACAACTTCCAGGAAATAATCATCATCTGTATAGTCCGCTTCCAACGCCCATTTTTTGAACGTCAGAAGCTGATCTTTTTCAGCCTTCTGGACGATGAGCCATAAACAATCCAATTCAATTAGAAATTTCGTCTCTTTTACATCCCGAATGGATTTTTTGTCCTGAAGAATAAATGTGCTGAGCAGCTGAACAAGCTGATTTCCTCTAAAATCCCTGATAAATGTCCCCTCGCCTCTTCTTGTTTCTATCAAACCAAGAAGTTCAATGGCCCTTAAAGCTTCCCGAACCGAAGAGCGCCCGACACCCAGGCGCTCTGAAAGCTCCCGTTCGGAAGGCAATCGATCTCCGGGATTAAGTCCATTATGTTCGATCATGAACCTGAGCTGCTTTACGATTTCGACATATACCTTCGTATTATTTTGAGGTGAATTCACGTGTGGAATCACTCACCTTTTCCAATCACGGCAAGACTCTTCGTCTTTTCCTTTACTTCATCAGGATTCACCTTAATTCTGGCAACTCCTGTTTCCATTGCCGCTTTGGCTACTGCTGCTGCAACTTCGGGTGCGACACGGGGATCGAATGGACCAGGAATGACGTAATCAGCATTAAGCTCGTCCTCTTTAATTAAGCCTGCAATGGCTTCTACTGCAGCTACCTTCATTTTCTCGTTAATATGAGTAGCACGCACATCCAGCGCTCCTCGGAAAATTCCAGGGAATGCAAGTACATTGTTCACCTGGTTCGGAAAATCAGATCTTCCCGTGCCGACAACCATTGCACCAGCTGCTTTGGCTTCTTCAGGCATGATCTCAGGCGTTGGGTTTGCCATTGCAAAAATTATCGGATCCTGATTCATCATGCTGATCATTTCTGCCGTTAATGCACCGGCTACTGATACACCGATGAACACATCTGCCCCTTTGATCACATCAGCAAGGCTTCCCTTTTCATTATCACGATTCGTATATTTTGATACTTCATGTTTAATATCATTCATGCCCTGAGGGCGGCCTTCATAAATTGCGCCTTTTGTATCGCACATAATGATGTCCCGTACGCCATAGCTGTACAAAAGCTTAATGATTGCAATTCCAGCAGCTCCTGCACCGTTGGCAACAACCTTAATTTCATTCATTTTTTTGCCGGAAAGCTTTAATGCATTGACAAGGCCAGCAACCGTTACAATGGCAGTCCCATGCTGGTCATCATGGAATACAGGGATATTCGTTTCTTTCTTCAAACGTTCTTCTACATAAAAACAATGAGGAGCGGCGATATCCTCTAAATTCACGCCACCAAAAGTAGGCTCCATCAGTTTGACCGTCTCTACAATTTTGTCCACGTCAGTTGTATTCAGACAGATTGGAAAGGCATCCACTCCCGCAAAGCTCTTAAATAAAACAGCCTTTCCTTCCATTACCGGCAACGCAGCTTCAGGACCAATATTCCCCAAACCAAGTACTGCTGTTCCATCAGAAACAACCGCGACCATATTGCCTTTCATTGTATATTCATAAACTGTTTCAGGCTTATCATAAATTTCCTTGCAAGGTTCAGCGACACCAGGAGAGTAGGCAAGGCTCAAGTCTCTTGCATTGCGCACCTGGACTTTTGATTTGGATTCCAATTTTCCTTGATTAACTCTGTGCATATGCAGTGCTTCTTCACGCAGGGTCAACTTATTCACTCCTCATTTATCCGCAGCAGGACAGGAATTTGTATATTTTAACATAACTTTACGAACAATATTTAATGGCTGTGCAGCAGAGTCCAGGCCTTTTTTGGCAAATATCAGCCCACAGTGGTCAGACCAGTTTAATTTCTTCTTACAAATATACCACATTTGCTTTTGTTGTAAAGGGAATTACTTTAAAATGACATTATTCTTCCCAAGTAAACTAATTAGCTGATTCGTGAGATCCTCTGATGGCTGAATCAAGTCCTCTTCCCCAAGGCGTATGCTTTTTTGTGTGCTTTCATAATATAGAACAACTTGTATATTCCCTTCATTCTTCTTAAATGTTTCCTTTAGCAGCCTAAGGTTTTCTGCTGTTTCCTTATCCCTGGTAATCCTTAGGTATAAAACCGGGTCTTTATTTTGCATCTTTTCAATAGCTTCCTTCGCATCATCCAGGTGCTGCACGATCAGCTGCCTTTTTCCTTCCCGTTCTTCTACCTTTCCTTCCATATACACAATATTTCCTTGAGTACAAAAGATCAAAAAACGATTAAAAACCTTTGGAAACACAACGGCCTCCATATCTCCGGACTGATCACTCAGTGTAAGAAAAGCCATTAGCTCTCCTTTTTTAGTACGGATCTTCTTTACTTCAGAAATATATGCAACTGCTCTTGCCATTTTCGCTGAATGCTCAAGCTCCAATAGCAAAACCGCACCGAGCAAGGCAAGATGAGGTTCGTGAACCGATACGGGATGGTCCGATAGATACAGGCCAAGGACCTCCTTTTCAAACCTTAGCTTATCCTCAGGCTGCAGGGGATCCACTTGGGTATATTTTGGCTTTGGAAAGAACTCGTCGTCTTCGAAAAAATCGGCCTGATCATCTTCCGGCTTAACCAGCTGTGCATGTTCCACAGCAACATCAATGCTGGCAAGCAATACGGCTCTGTCTTCCCCAAACTCGTCGAAACTTCCTGAATGGATCAGTCCTTCCAAAACTTTACGATTAACAGCCTTGGCTGATACTCTTAGGCAAAAATCGAACAAATCATCAAATCGCTTGCTTTTCCTTGATTGAAAAATATCTTTTAACGCAGCTGCCCCAACCCCTTTAATAGCAGCTAAACTGTATCTGACCGAGTCTTTTTCCACTAGGAATGAATAGCCGCTATGATTGATGGAAGGCGGTAGAATAGATAATCCCATTTGTTTGATTTCCCTGATATACTGAGCAATTTTCCCTTCATTTCCAATGGATGATGTGAGCAGGGAAGCCATGAAGTGAAGCGGATAGTGAGCTTTCAAATAGGCAAGCTGATAAGCTATAAAGCTGTAGGCAACTGCATGGCTCCTGTTAAATCCATAGTTCGCAAAGCGGACAATCAAATCATAAATATCATGGGCGGTTTGTTCGTTATACCCCTTATTCAATGCCCCGCCAACGAAATGGCTGCGCTCACGGTCAAGCACTTCTTTTTGTTTTTTGCTGACTGCTCTCCTGAGCAAGTCAGCCTCACCAAGCGAGAAGCCTGCCATTTTTGCAGCGATTTGCATAATCTGTTCCTGATAAACAATGACTCCATAAGTATTTTCGAGGATTGGCTTCAGGTCAGGATGCGGATAGGATACAGCCTCTCTCCCGTGCTTTCTGTCTATAAAAAGAGGGATATTCTCCATTGGGCCTGGACGGTAAAGGGCATTGACAGCTACAATATCCTCAAACCTGGTTGGTTCGAGCCTTGTCAGGACATTTCTCATTCCTTCGGATTCAAGCTGGAAAATGCCAGTCGTTTCACCCTTTCCAAGAATTCTGAACACCGCATCATCATCTAAAGGAATCTTTTTAATATCGATCCTCTTCCCTGTTCTTCGCTGGATGGAGCTTAAGATATTTTCTATCAAAGATAAGTTCCTGAGTCCAAGAAAATCCATTTTTAATAAACCGACATCCTCCAGATGCTCCATTGAGTACTGGGTCAAATAAACATTTTCATGTCCTTTTTGGATAGGAATTGCCTCAACAAGGGGGTGCTCGCTGATGACGACACCTGCAGCATGTGTAGAGGTATGCCTTGGCAGTCCCTCCAGCTTTAGAGCAGTTTCAAAGAGCCTTCTGTTTAAATCCGATTCCTGGGCAAACCTTCTAAGCGGTTCGGATTCTTTGTATGCTTCTTTCAAGTTGATGCCCAATTTAGAAGGGACTTTCCTTGAGAGAATGTCTAACTCTTTGGGATTTAATCCAAACGCCCGGCCGACATCCCGCAGTGCCGCTTTGGCCGCCAGCGTTCCAAATGTAAGGATCTGGGCTACATGAAGTTCTCCATATTTTTGCGATACATATTGGATTACCTCATCCCTTCTGTGATCAGGAAAATCGATATCAATATCGGGCATGGATACACGTTCCGGATTAAGGAAACGTTCAAACAGCAGATTGTGTTCAATCGGATCAACATCAGTTATATACAAAACATATGCAACCATAGAACCAGCAGCGGATCCACGCCCTGGGCCTGTTAATATCCCATCATTTCTTGCGAATTTCATAAAATCCCAGACAATCAGGAAATAATCGCTAAATCTCATTTGGTTTATGACTTTTAATTCGTACTTTAAACGCTCCCTATGCTCTTCTCCTGCATTAGGATACCTTTTGGCAAAGCCCTGCCAGCAAACTTCATCCAAGAGGGCATCTGCACTTTCGCCTGCAGGATATTTCGGAAGATTCTGTTTGTTCAGCTCAAGCATGACATTGCATTGATCAGCAATCAAAATCGTATTCTCTAATGCTTCAGGGTACCCCGACAGCAAGTCTGCCATTTCTTTAGATGTTTTTAAGTAATATTCATCACTGCCAAGGCGTTCCCTATCTTGATCCTGGAGCTTCTCACCATTTTTTATGGCCAGAAGGCATTCATGTGAAAAAGCGTCTTCCTTTTTGAGATAGCAGACGCTATTGGCCGCCGCCAGTCCAACTCCCATTTCTTTTGAAAGCCTGACAAGCTCTTCCTGCAGCTTTTTCTCTTTTGGCAAACCATGGTCTTGAAGGGAAAGAAAAAACGAGTTTTGTTCAAATATCCCACTGAATAATTCTGATGCACTTTTGGCCTTATCATATTCATCCGCAGCCAAATATCCCTCTATCTCGCCAGCCATGCCAGGAGTCAAGGCAACAAGCCCACCTGCATAATGCTTCAGCCACTTTACTGGCATTCCTTCCGGTGATTTTGTCTGCACAGTGCTTGAGATTTTTAATAGATTCTGAAATCCTTGCTGGTTCTTTGCTAAAAGGACAAGCGGAAAGGCTCCCCCTTCATCCAGCTCACTTAGTACATCCACAGTTAAACCGATAATCGGTTTGATGGATTGCTTTAAGCACTCTTTATAGAAAGCGACAGTACCGTACATCACATTTTTATCTGTCAACGCCAGAGCAGGAAAACCTTTTTCTCTGGCCGCTGAAACAAGCTGCTCTATTCTTGCTGTACTGGACAGCAGGCTATAGGCGCTATATACATGCAGGTGAATAAATGACACGATTCTCACACCCTTAAATTCTCTGCTACTTATTATTATAGAACGCTCATTTCCAAAAAGAAAATATGTTCTCTTTTTATATCGCGGCAGCCAAAACATATTTTTAAAAGTTTGTCCATATGATGAAGTATCAAGATAAAGTGAAACTTCAATCAGAGGGGGACATTATCCCCATTAATTGTTAGTTGAGGCCCACAGGACAAGAAAGGCTTCGTCAGCAAATCTTTTGGCAAGAAGAAAAAAGCGGTAGCTTTTTTTGAGGATAGTCATCGCACGATCAAAAGCGGCAGCTTTTGGGAGGACGTGAAGTTTTAGTCTTTGTTATTCTTTCCGGTCTTTACGGGCAGTTTGCCCCCCACTTATCCTCCTTTGATTACACTGAGTCTTGAATTGGGGGTCTAACTGCCCGTTAGACTGCGATAAAATCAGCAGGACTTCTCCTGCAGTTAGGATGGATGATATGAATACCCAGCCTTTTTTTTCTACATTGATTGAGAGTTACTTCATTGCTCTTGGTGTTTTAGTAGGAGGTTCGATCATCGGCGGATTGGCTGCTTTTCTAACGGGCAAGCCCCCTTTGAATGAAATATTCCAAATTTCGAACATGATTCGCATTTGGGCAATCATTGCTGCAATCGGCGGCACATTCGATACTGTTTACAGTTTTGAAAAGGGCGTATTGGATGGGCAGACAAAAGATATTTTTAAGCAATTCATGCTGATTCTAGCTGCTCTTGGCGGGGCCCAAACTGGTGCTATGCTTATTAACTGGCTGACTCAGGAGCATATTTCATGAGAATCCCGCCATACTACCGCCTTCCTTCCTGGCAGCGCTTTTTTGCGGGCATGGCCATAGGAGGCATTATCAGCTGGTTTCTATTTTTGTATATTTTTGGTGAGTGGCAGGAAAAGTACAGCAAGGAAATCAAGCTGCAAAAGGACACCATCGATGAATTGGTTAAGGATAAAGAAATTTGGCAGGAGGAATTCAAGAAGCTGAATAAGGAAAACCAGAAAAAGCTGACTGTACAGGATATAACCATCAAAATCGTAAACAGCGACAAATATAAGCTGGATTCCTTTAGCGTATTTCAGCTGGAAGATGAAATTAAAGAGGATATCAACATGATGCGTGCCAAGGATATTGATACAGTTTATAAAAGCAGAGAACTAATAAAAAAGATAATAGAGAATAAAACCTACCGAGTGAATGAAAAAAGATATCGGGTTGAAGTAAAAGAGTTGGTTATTTATACAACGGTTTCAATTGAACTGACTATTATGCTGGATTGATGCCCGGGCCTAAGCCCGGCATACAATCAATGCTCTTTGCAGGCTTCCTCCAAGTCTCTTATGACCGAATCCACGTCATCCCAGGAATAGATGGATGCCCCGGCTGCAAGAGGATGTCCCCCGCCTTTGTATTTTCTCGCAATTTCATTGATAATTGGTCCTTTGGAACGGAAACGGACTCGGATTTGATCACTTTCTTCAATGAAGAAAACCCACGCTTTAATTCCCTGCACATCTCCAAGCGTGCTGACAAGAAGGGAAGCTTCGGATGGTACTGCCTGAAACTCTTCAAGAAGCTCTTTTTTTAGAATCATTATTGCGGCCCCATGCCTTTTCATTTCAAAATTTTGCAGGAGATACCCCTTTAGCTTTACAATATTGGCTTTTAATTCGTACATCTTATTAAAAAGTTCGGGCCTTGAGAAATCATAATGAATCAACTCGCCAGCATATGCAAACGTCTTTTCCGTAGTGCTTGGATAAAGAAACCGGCCTGTATCCCCTACAATCCCTGCAAACAATAATCTTGCAGCCTCATCATTCAACTTTAAGCCCTGCTTCTTTCCGAACAAATAAAACTCATAGATCATTTCGCTGGTTGAGCTTGCATCTGTATCGACCCACCTCATATCCCCATATGGATCTGTATTTGGATGATGGTCAATTTTTATTAGCTTATTCCCCCTGCTGTACCTGCTGTCACATATCCGCTCAGCATTTGCCGTATCACAGACTATCACCAATGCCCCAGTGTATGTATCATCAGATATTTCATCAAGCCGTCTCATATAATGCAGCGTTTCTTCTTCTTTTCCAACCGTATAGATATTCTTCTCAGGAAAGGAAGCTTTCAGGATTTCAGCCAGCCCTCCCTGGGACCCGTATGCATCCGGATCGGGACGTACATGCCTATGGATAATAATTGTTTCATATTCTTTGATTTCATCAAGTATCTTTTGTTTCATGGCGCGCTCCTTTTTATTCGGAATACTTTATCGCTGTCTAACGGGCAGTAAGACTCCCACTTCGAGACTCAGAAAAATCATTGGGAGTATTATCAGGAGCCCAACTGCCCGTAAAGGCCCGATTGGTTCAACTAACAATCAGCGGGGATAATGCCCCCCTCTGATTGAAGTTTCACTTTATTTTTACCACATTAGGGAGGAAAAAGAAAAAGAAAACACAGTCCGCTTATAGCATTTTTTCAATATTGCAGGTAGAATAATAAGAGATTGTCGAAATTTGGAGGTAAATGAAATGCCTATCCTTGTTATCCTGATTGTTCTCTCTTTTTCCTTTTACATTTTCTATAAAGTAAAGTTCTTCAGAAGCAAGCAGCCTGCTGAAAGACAATGGATATCAGCCAAGTCCAGAACAGCTCTCGGTGCGTTCGTTGCATTTTTCGGATTAAATCAGCTCTTCTTATATGATACAACCGCTTCACTTATTATCGGCATCCTTTTCATCCTGGTTGGGGGATTAAGTATTTGGGGCGGAATAAAAGCTTACAAATTTCACATACCTCATGCAGTTAAAGAAGCCGAAGAAGCAAGGAAAAACTAGATGCTCCTGCCTAACAAAACTATATAAAAAAAGCCGTTTCCATTAGGGACCGGCTTAACACTCTTATATTCATTAATTAGTGCCTGTCGATCAGCTGGCACATCATCATGGCTTTTCCTACAAGAACCCCTTCATTAAAGACTTCCACATCCACTTTCCCGAACTTCCGCCCAACTTCCAGCACCTTTGGATAGATTTCCAGCATACTGTCTATTTGCACAGGCTTTATAAAGTAGATTGTCATATTTTCCACTACAAGGTCACCTTTTTTATAGCTCCTTAACACTCTGTTAGCAGCTTCTGAGACTATCGTCGTAAATACACCGTAAGACATTGTTCCAAGGTGGTTGGTCATCTGCGGAGTCACTTCACAGCGGTAGACATCCTCGCCTTTGGTCTTGCCTCTTGTCAGCACGAGCTGGTTTGTAACAATATCATCAATGGTTTCACCCACTTGCGGCTGACGCTGAATCATCTGCAGGGCTTTCAGCACATCCTGCCTGCTTACGATTCCTTGAAGCTTATTCGAATCATCGACGACAGGGAGCAGTTCAATGCCTTCCCAGACCATCATATGGGAAGAAGAGGCTACACTTGTTTTGCCGCCAACTTTCATAGGATTTTTAGTCATGACCTTATCAATAGGCGTTTTTGGATCATGGCCCATAATATCCTTGGATGTAACTACTCCCTGCACCTTCAGGTTATGATCGACAACCGGAAAACGGCTATGGTTGGTTTTACGGTTGTAATTGAGCCAATCAGCAATCGTGTCGGTTGTTTTCAAGAAGATCGAGTCCTCCAGGGATGTCAAAATATCCTCTACAAGCACAATCTCTTTTTTGATTAATTGATCATAAATAGCACGGTTAATCATTGTTGCAACCGTGAATGTATCATAGCTGCTCGAGATGACTGGCAGCTGCAGATCATCAGCCAGCTTTTTAACCTGCTCCTCCGTATCAAAGCCGCCTGTTATTAACACCGCCGCTCCTGCCTTCAATGCCAGCTCATGTGCCTGCGTTCTGTTTCCGACAATCAGCAGATTTCCTGCATCGGTGTATCGCATCATTGCCTCTAGCTTCATCGCCCCAATCACAAACTTGTTCAGAGTTTTATGGAGGCCGGCTCTTCCGCCGAGCACTTGGCCATCAACGATATTAACAACCTCCGCAAAAGTCAGCTTCTCAATATTTTCTTTCTTTTTCCGTTCAATCCTGATTGTGCCAACACGTTCAATCGTGCTGACATAGCCTTTATTTTCAGCATCCTTAATCGCCCTGTAAGCAGTTCCCTCACTGACTGCAAGCGCCTTGGCAATCTGTCTGACTGATATCTTTTCCCCTACCGGCAATTCATCAATGTATTGTAAAATCTGCTCATGCTTAGTAGCCAAGACTTTCACCCTCTACAAATTATTCCTATATTTTCATTATAAGGGTAAAAAGGCCTTGATACAATTGGCTTTGGCAAACTTGCCGCGTTATCAGTATCCACTGGGGGAGCCGGCTCCGCTTATCTGCCGAACGAGCGAACTCTCTTTTTAGCAATCATTTGGCGAGTGCGCTTTTGTTCAGCCGCTGCCCTTTTCGGTGTATAAAGCAATGCAGTCAAATTCCCCGCAATGACAAACAGAGCACAGGCCAGCCAGCTGATTGCAAAAATCCCTTCCGTACCCCCATTAAAAACTCCAAGCCTTGGTGCTGCATAATAAAGCATGAACCCGCATAGCAGTAGACAAAGCAAATATCGATTTTTGTTCATTTTACAGCTTCCTCCTTTATTGCATCCTCTCTAAAATGTATGCGGACAGGCCAGGAAAATGAGTTGTTTTTATAGAACTGCAGGTTATGGGCTGCCATTTTGCCGGAATCTTTCAATCGTTGATTCTTGTGGACTTTATGTTGATATATAAAATTTTTCGTTGATATAATCGGAAGTTTAATTTATATCTTCTTTTTTTATTGATAAATGAATATCCAATCAACTAAAAACGCAGCTCCCTATTCCGAAGCTGCGTTCAAAATCATAATTCGATGGATTCTCCGACTTCCAGCACTTGGCCAACACCATTATCCAGCATACTTGTGAATTTATGCGGGTCCTGCTTGATAGGAGGGAAAGTATTGAAGTGAACCGGCACTACTTTCTTCGCTCCAAGCAGCCGTGCCGCATAGACCGCATCCTCCGGACCCATTGTAAAGTTATCTCCGATAGGCAAAAATGCCAAATCAATGGGATGGCGGTCACCGATCAGCTTCATATCGGAGAAAAGTCCAGTATCTCCTGCATGGAAAAGTGTTTTCCCCTCTAAAGTAATAAGCACGCCTGCTGGCATTCCCAAGTAGATTATCTCTTTATTTTCAGTTTCCAGACCTGTTCCATGGAAGGCTGGCGTCAGTTTAACTCGCCCAAAATCAAAATCATATCCTCCGCCAATGGACATACCATGGGCATTCACTCCCTGCCAGCCCAAATAAGTGGCAAGTTCAAAATTAGCAATGACAAGTGAGTCATTTCGCTTTGCCAATTCAATCGTGTCTCCCAGGTGGTCTCCATGTCCATGTGTCACAATAATAACATCAGGGGTCTGTTCGTCTGCATTTAAGTCCGTCAAGCCATTACCGGTAATAAATGGATCAATTAAGATGGTTTTCTCCTGTGACTCAATTTTTACAACCGAATGGCCGTGATAAGATACTTTCAATTTTTTAGCTCCTTTCAATAAACATGCTATGTAATTTACTTCAACGAAAAACAGTTTTTTCCTGCCTTCCTTTTTACTATTTACCCAGATTTTTAATCTTTAAAAAGTTTACTTTTCCTAATTTAATTGCTACGCTCATGGTAACAGCATATAAGGAGGATAATTATGAATAATAGATTGCAAAAACTGTCACAGTGGATGAAGGACCATGATATACAAGTCAGCTTTGTGACATCGACTGAAAATGTATTTTATCTAAGCGGTTTCTTTAGCGATCCTCATGAGCGCTTGCTTGGACTTGCCGTATTTCAGGACGAAGAGCCGTTCCTTGTATGCCCGGCAATGGAAAAGGAAGATGCAAAAAATGCCGGCTGGGTCCATGAAATCATCGGATACAGCGATATCCAAAATCCATGGGAATTCATTGAAAAGTCCATACATAACAGAATAGGGAAAATTGGAAAAGCTGCGATTGAAAAAGAACATATGAATGTGGAACGGTATGAAGCCATCATGAAACTTTTCAACGGAGCTGAATTTGTTTCCGCAGAAGAAAAGCTGAGGAAGCTTCGGATGGTCAAAGATGAAAAAGAATTGGAGATCCTTCGCGAAGCGTGTGAACTGGCGGATTTTGCCATTCAAACAGGCTGTGCAGAAATCCAGGAAGGTAAAACAGAGCTGGATGTTTTGGCAGCTGTTGAGTATGCCTTAAAGAAAAAGGGCGTTAACGAAATGTCGTTTTCCACGATGGTGCTTACAGGATCAAACGGGGCTTCCCCGCACGGAACGCCTGGAATGACAAAAATTCAAAAAGGGGACTTGGTTCTTTTTGACCTGGGTGTGGTCTGGAACGGCTACTGCTCAGATATTACCAGAACCGTTGCCTACGGTGATATTAACGATAAACAAAAGGAAATCTATGACACAGTACTAAAAGCCCAGCTGGCTGCTGTAGAAAAAAGCAAACCGGGAGTACCTTGCTCTGAAATAGATCTGACAGCTAGAAATCTGATTGCAGATGCCGGTTATGGCGGATATTTTCCGCACCGATTGGGACACGGACTTGGCGTCAGCGTCCATGAATACCCTTCATTGACCGAAACCAATTCACTGCTGCTTGAAGAAGGGATGGTTTTCACCATTGAACCGGGCATCTATGTTCCCGGCGCAGCCGGAGTAAGGATTGAGGACGATCTTGCCGTTACAGCAGATGGAGTTGAAATCCTAACCAAGTTCCCTAAAGAACTTCAAATCATTAAGTAATGAAAAAAATCAAATTCAAATTTGAAAAAGGGATTCTTTTTGTAGAAGGCAAACCATACGATGGGGATATTACAGGACCATCGGGATGCCCCGCATGCAAAGGGCCGCTCGTGTATTCGGATCACTATGACGCCGTTTTTTGCCCTGCATGCAATGAATGGAAAGAAAGTGCATGCAGCGATCGGGATTGTGATTACTGCTCAGGCCGTCCAGAGAAACCTATATAAAAATCCGGAGTTTTAGGACTCCGGATTTTTTATTTGGATTTTATAAGGTGTAAAGGTCTATTGACTATATTTAGGGTAGGGTTTTGGACTTTTTGCGCTTTCTGGCTATAATTATCGGTCGATGCTCATTCATTTTATCGGCCAATTTTCATTTTATCGAATACTTCGCTGCATTTATCGGTCAGATTTTCATTTTATCGGTCACTTTCTCATTATATCGGTCACTTTCTCCTCTATCAGCATTTCAGCGTTATCATGATGAATATATCTATCCCCTCTGGTTTTCAGCATGTTTTATTGCTGTTCAAGCAATGTCCTGGTATCTGAATAATCAAGATGATGCGCTTCGGCTACAGCTTGATATGTCACATAGCCATTCAATGTATTGATGCCCTTCATCAGAGCTTCATTTTCAAAGCATGCTTTTTTATAGCCTTTATTGGCAATTTGGATCGCATACGGGACTGTTACATTGGTTAATGCGAGAGTAGACGTCCGCGGAACAGCCCCAGGCATATTGGCAACTGCATAATGTACGACACCATGTTTTTCATAAGTCGGATTAGCATGTGTCGTAATTCTGTCAGTTGTCTCAAAGATTCCTCCTTGATCAATGGCAATATCGACAACAACAGAGCCTGAGCTCATCGTTTTGATCATTTCCTCTGTTACAAGCTTCGGTGCTTTTGCCCCCGGAATGAGGACGGCACCAATCACCAGGTCAGACTCCTTTACAGCTTCTGCAATATTGTAAGGATTGGACATTAATGTTGCCGCTTCTTTTCCGAATATATCATCAAGCTGGCGAAGGCGTTCAGGGTTCAAGTCAATGATTGTAACTTTAGCGCCAAGGCCTATGGCCATTTTAGCGGCATTGGTTCCCGCTACCCCGCCACCAATAATCGTCACTTTCCCGCGATGGACACCCGGCACCCCGGATAGAAGAATACCCTTTCCTCCATATACCTTTTCTAAAAATTGGGCTCCCACTTGGGCAGCCATCCTGCCTGCCACTTCACTCATTGGTGTCAGCAATGGCAGGCTGCGGTTTGGAAGCTGTACAGTTTCATACGCAATGCCTGCCACTTTTTTCTCGATCAAAGCCCTGGTCAGTTCAGGTTCTGCTGCCAAATGTAAATATGTAAACAGAATTAAACCTTCTCGGAAATACACATATTCACTTGGGAGCGGCTCTTTTACCTTCATGACCATTTCCATTGACCATGCTTCCTCTGCAGTTTGAACAATTTTTCCACCAGCATTTACATAATCTTCATCAAGAAATCCTGATCCTGCGCCTGCTCCGGCTTCAATGTATACTTCATGACCAAATTGAATTAGATTTGCTAGACCAGCCGGCGTCATGGCTACTCTATTTTCATTGTTTTTTACTTCTTTAGGTACACCGATGCGCATTCAGCATATCTCCTTTAATAAATAAAATTTGTTATATAATTATTCGGTTATTTTTTCAATCTTATACCCGTTCAGCATCAAACCCATTCCCGTTAATGACCCTCGGAGCGATATGATTTAATCTACAGTATCCTATGCCATCTATCACCATTGGGAAGGTTGTCCATTTAGTTCTTTATATAATGGTTTACCTATTTGTATAAATTCAAAACCAAAGCAATTGACTCCCGCTTTAAGACTGGAAGACATTTAACAGGTTATTAAGAACAGCACACAGCGCCTTGACCACAAAGGAACGCAGACTAAGGCCGCCGCGTCCTGTGGCAACAACTGCATGACCCCCATCCTCCCAAAAGCTTCCGCTTTTAGTCGTTGGATGTTTATGCTATCTTAATCTGAAAAGAGCTGGCATCGCATTGACAGCTTTTTTGAATACTTTTTATTGCATTCTTTCAGTACGCTCCTGGGCTTCCATGTCAAACTGTGCATTTGACTGGTCTATGACACCGCTGTTATAAGCATTCATAATTTGGGCACTTACTTCATTTGCACCCTGTTCATCAAAGAAATATGCGGCTTGTGCTTTCGGTTCTCTCTTTTCCATCATCATCTGCTCCTTTTTAAAATTTTTATCAGCTTTATTATTGTTCGATTTTTTGTTACAGATATTCAAATTTTGAAGCTGTATAATATAGGTAAAGGAGGAGATGAAAATGGGCATGAAGTATAAGAACATCTTAGTCGCTGTAGATGGTTCAACTGAAGCGGAATGGGCGTTTAAAAAAGCAATTGAAATAGCTAAAAGGAATCATTCAAATATGGTATTGGCACATATTATCGATACCAGGACTTTTGCCACTGTAGAAGCTTATGACCGCACAATTGCAGAAAGAGCCGACCGCTTTGCAACCGAATTATTGGGAAAATACAAAAGAACCGCAATGGATGCAGGCATTGCGAATGTTAAGTATGAAGTCGATTACGGTTCTCCAAAAGTGAAGATTCCAAAAGATATTGCTTGGAAACATAATGTGGACTTAATCATTTGCGGTGCTACAGGCATGAATGCAGTTGAACGATTCTTAATTGGCAGTGTATCTGAACACATAACCCGCTATGCCCGTTGTGATGTCCTCGTTGTAAGAACAGATAAAGCAGATGAGTAGCAATATAAATAAAGGGCGCTGTTTTGTTTACAGCGCCCTTTTTGAACATGCTCTTAATTAGCTCATTTCTAATGTTGTTTGCTTATAAGTGCTGCCATTTGATTAGATTTATTAGCAATTAATAAGCAGCTATCCTTCACTAATAACCTGTTTTAATTCATAACCTGCTCTTTTGCCTCAAGAGATTTTTTGGCTTTTTCAATCGCAATATTTACTTGTTTAAAACCTGTTCCCCCTGCACTGTTTCTTCTTTTTACAGCCGTATAAGGATCCAGGACTTCATAGATATCTTCTTCAAATGACGAATGGGCCTTCTTATATTCATCAAGCGGCAATTCTGCAAGAAAGCATCCTTTTTGAACACATTCTAGCACAAGTTTTCCCACAATCTCGTGGGCTTCCCTGAATGGAATTCCTTTGTCAGATAGGTAATCTGCCAGTTCAGTGGCATTGGAAAAATCATTCTTAGTTGCTTCTTTCATTTGCTGTGTTTTCACCTTCATCGTACGGATCATACCCGCAAAAATTTTCAGTGAACCTGTAACGGTTTTTACCGTGTCAAACATTCCTTCCTTGTCTTCCTGCATATCCTTATTATAGGCAAGCGGAAGCCCCTTTAAGACAGTAAGCAAGCCCATTAAATTCCCGTAAACACGGCCTGTTTTGCCGCGGATGAGCTCTGCCATATCAGGGTTCTTCTTCTGTGGCATAATGCTGCTGCCAGTTGCAAAGCTGTCATCCAGCTCAATGAACTGGAATTCCTGGCTTGACCAAAGAATGAACTCTTCGCTTAAGCGGGAAAGATGCATCATCAGGATAGAGCTTGAAGATAAGAACTCAAGAATAAAATCCCGGTCACTGACAGCATCAAGGCTGTTTTCATAAATACCTTCAAATCCGAGCAGGCCAGCTGAATACTGTCGGTCAATTGGGAACGTGGTCCCTGCCAGAGCTCCTGCCCCCAGGGGAGAAAGGTTGATTCTCTTCAAGCTTTCAATGAAACGCTCTTTATCTCGCTCAAGCATCCAGAAGTAAGCCATCAAATGATGTGCAAAAGAAATCGGCTGTGCTCTTTGCAAATGTGTATAACCTGGCATAACGGTTTCCACATTTTTTTCAGCCTGTCCTACCAATTCTTCTTGCATCTCATGAATTAAATCAATCATCAGCTTAACCTGTTTGCGCAAGTATAAATGCATATCTGTTGCCACCTGATCATTGCGGCTTCTTGCAGTATGAAGTTTTCCTCCCACAGGGCCGGCCAATTCAGTCAGATAGCTTTCAAGATTTAAATGGATATCTTCCAGCTTCACAGAGTAAGAAAGTTTATCTTTGGAAGCTTTCTCCTTCAGCTGCTGAAGACCGGTTTTAATCTTTGCTGCTTCTTCCTCTGTTATAATGCCAGTTTTGGAAAGCATAGCAACATGGGCCATGCTTCCCTCCAGATCTTCCATAACTAACTCCTGGTCGAATGAAATCGACGCTCCAAATTCATCTACCCATTCCTCAGCAGATTTTGTAAATCTGCCTCCCCATAATTTTTTCACACTGTCACCTTCTTGTTGTTTTGAACGATGCTTTGAACTTTAGTCGGCAAGCCCCATAACTTGATAAAACCAACTGCTGCGTTATGGTCAAATTCATCCTCTGACGTATAAGTAGCCAGTTTTTCATCATATAATGAATACGGAGATTTTCTGCCTTCTACGATTGCATGCCCTTTAAACAGCTTGACTCTTACGGTACCTGTAACAAAGCTCTGTGTTTCCTTAAGGAATGCGGCCAATGCATTATTAAGCTGAGAAAACCATAATCCTTCATAGATCAGTTCAGCAATCTTTTTCTCAATAACCGGTTTAAAATGTGCCACTTCTTTTACAAGTGTTAAGTCTTCAAGCTCTTTATGGGCTTTTAATAATGTCATTGCACCCGGACATTCATAGACCTCACGTGATTTAATGCCGACAAGGCGGTTTTCCACATGGTCAATACGTCCAACACCATGTTTGCCTCCAAGCTCATTCAATTCGGCAATAAGCTCTGAAAGCTTCATTGCTTTCCCATTCAAGCTGACAGGAACGCCTTTTTCAAAGCCGATTTCCACCGTATCAGATGTATTAGGAGCTTTTTCAAGTGAAACGGTTAGATCGTAAGCATCTTCCGGAGGAGCTGCCCATGGATCTTCAAGCACTCCGCATTCATTGCTTCTTCCCCATAAATTTTGGTCAATGCTGTATGGAGAATCAAGGTTGATTGGAATTGGAATATCATTTTGTTTAGCATATTCGATTTCTTCTTCACGTGACCAGCTCCACTCACGAACAGGAGCTAAGACCTGGAGCTCAGGATTTAATGACTGAATGGCTACTTCGAAACGAACTTGGTCGTTTCCTTTTCCCGTACAGCCATGTGCTACTGCCGTTGCCCCTTCTTTTTCTGCTACTTCAACAAGCTTTTTGGCGATCAGCGGACGTGAAAGAGCAGAGATTAAAGGATATTTATTTTCATAAAGCGCATGAGCCTGAAGGGCAATTAATGCATATTCATTAGCAAATTCTTCTTTCGCATCGATTACATAAGACTGTACCGCTCCGACAGATAAAGCTTTTTTCTGGATAAAGTTCAGGTCTTTACCTTCCCCCACATCCAGGCAGCAGGCAACGACTGCATAGCCTTGATCCTGAAGCCATTTAACAGCAACTGATGTATCCAAACCGCCTGAATAAGCAAGAACAACTTTATTTTGTAACATTTATATTTCCTCCTCATATTTATTTGTATAAATATACAATCAAATTATATTTTTATTCATTTATTATTCTCTTACTTTACCAACCTTTTTTTAAAAAATCAATAGTTATTCTTAAAATTGTATAAAAATCAGTAAAAAAATGAACCATTTCCTAAGATATAGGCGTTTGATATGCGGGCATTTATACTAATTCATAGAAGCATCGCTATCTTTATAGTAAAATAAAGGCAAGATTATTCTTTGGGGGCTTAAAAATGGAGGAGCATTTTTTACAAGATAACCGGCTTGGCATCCCTATTCCAGATTTCGACCGCGAATGGGATGAATTTTCACAGAAAACGCAGCAGATGATTTTGTTTCAATGGGAAAATATTCGGGGCAGAATTCCAGATCGGATTTCTGAGCTTGAGGCAGATATCAACAGGAAACAGGCTGAGCTATCTGATGAAGGAAATTTCGAAAGATCGTGCAAATTGAATAATGAAATATCTGATTTAGCATCCATTATTAATGATTTATGGCTTTGGTATAGAACAAATCAGGATATTACAGGAAAAATGCATTCTTAGGAATGCGGATTGTCAGACAGCCCATCCTCCTCGAGCAGGAACTGCCAGTCAGAAAAATTATGAAAGTAAACAGCATGAAAGGAAAAGGGACGTGGCTTTTAGGGTTGAAGGACTAGCCAATCCCTTTCAGAAGGAAAAAACGCCCACCCTTTTTCGGAGGACGGTTAGCTAGACAGGGCTTGTGATCTCGAGGGGGCAGGGCTGCTGCGCTAGACGCAGATAAACTATTTAACAAGTTATCAACACTTTGCCCATTTTGTATTTCCTAAACAGTAAAAAATTCCTTTCCAGCCGGAAAGGATTTTCTTTATTATAAGTCTTTCTTCAACTCTCTGACGACATGTCCAAGTTCAGGAAGAATCAGTTTATTCATGGCGAGCCGGACTGCACCGGAGGACCCAGGTGTGGAGAAAATGGCTGTATGATTGGCAGCACCAGCAGCTGCTCTTGACAGGATGGCGGCAGAACCGATATCCTCCCTGTAGCTGAGCATCCGGAATAATTCACCGAAACCGTCCATTTCTTTATCAAATAATTCTCTCACCGTTTCGATCGTAACATCCCGCAAAGCAATTCCAGTACCTCCATTGGTAAGGACAGCATCGATAGTAGGATCTTCACAGCCTTTTTTAACTGCTTCGCGGATCGGGCCAGCTTCATCTTTCACAATTACGTAATCGGCAATCCTGTGTCCTGCTTCTTCCAATAGCTGAATCATCTGCTTGCCGCTCTTATCCGTTTCTTTATCTCTGGTGTCGCTGACTGTCACCACTTTGCATCTTATTTCTTTTGGCGCTTCTTTTTTATGCTCCAATGTACTCACTTAGCATCACCTTTGATTGTCATTCTTGTATTTAAACTAAAAATAATTCTTGGCATTCTATTCCTTTTTGTGCAGATACCTCATTTGATAATACTTATGGGCAAAATCTGTGACATTTCGCGTCAGCTGGTAATTGGCTCCTGCTCCGATTGCCATGCTGATAAATGGAATCCCCTGGATTGATTTTTTTCGAAAGAAGAAAATGGCCATTGCCTTGAATAATTGCTTCATTGGCTGCTCAATCCAAGTAACATCGGTCAATTCTTCTTTTCCTTCATAAAAATAAAACTCTTTCTGATCCCGGAGTTCAAGCATCAGCTCTTCCCAGGCACTGCCTCGCATGCGCGGCGGAAGGGTGGCTGCATGGAAGACTTTTAGGGAGCTCATCATTTCATATGGAGTATTCACTTCAAATCCATAAGTCATGGCAATCAGCTGTACCGCACGGAGGTTAATAACAGCCATCGCAGGAATATCCGCACCAAGCATTAATGAACTTCCTGTACCGGCAATGCCTCCCTGTGCAAATGAATAAAGCCGATGGCGGGCAATCTGCTGCTGCGCTATGTATTGAAGCTGATCAATGTTTAATGTTTTAAGATCTTCGATTGACTCAATGTCGGAATGAAAGATTCTGCCTGCGGTCAAAATACGTTCTTTTGCATCCATTTGCAGCTGTGATCCCTGGATCAGTGCATGGAGGTGAAACAGCCAGCTGTCAAGCGATGAAAAAACCTGCAGCTGCACCTCTTCAGGCAGCATTGAAAACGACCTTTCCAATGCCTTGTCATATACCTTTTCCAAATCATTGGGCTCATAGCTGTACAATATACTTTCCCAATCACGAATCCCGGCCAAAACACTATTTTCCCGTTCGCTTAATGGCATCGCAGTTCCTCCCAAACGTATTATTGATCTCAGTATAGCATAAGTATGATGGTAAATTCTCCTTGCGCCTGATTGCATTTTTTTATAGATTGCATTTTTTTATACAAAAAAAGCAAGAGCATTCAGCCCCTGCCTTGGTTGATTATTTAGATAATCTAATAACATCTCGTGCAATCATGACTTCCTCATTTGTTGGGATGATCATGACTTTTACTGGCGAATGAGGATAGTTGATGAACGCTTCTTCACCGCGTACCTTGTTCAACGCCGGATCCCAGTAGACGCCCATGAACTCAAGACCTTGAAGGACACGCTCACGGATAACATCACTGTTTTCGCCGATTCCTGCCGTGAAGATTATGGCATCAACACCATACATGCGTGATGCATAAGAACCGATATATTTGTGGATTCTGTTTGCGAATACTTCAAGAGCCAATTCTGCTCTTTCATTTCCTTCAACCGCCTTGATTTCAATATCGCGAAGATCACTAGAAAATCCAGAAACGCCAAGCATACCACTCTTTTTATTAAGTACGTCAAGAACTTCATCTGCGTTTTTTCCTGTCTTTTCCATTATGAATGGAATAAGGGCAGGGTCAATATTACCGGAACGCGTTCCCATTGTTACACCTGCAAGAGGAGTGAATCCCATTGAAGTATCAATTGACTTTCCGCCTTCAATAGCTGTAATACTTGCTCCATTTCCCAAGTGGCAGGAGATGAGGCGAAGCTGCTCAAGCGGGCGGCCAAGCATTTCGGCAGCACGTTCTGATACATATTTATGTGATGTTCCATGGAATCCATATTTACGAATACCGTATTTCTCATAATACTCATATGGCAAGCTATATAAGAATGAGCTTTCAGGCATGGTTTGATGGAATGCCGTATCAAACACTGCAACAGCCGGAACATTTGGAAGTACTTGCTGGAAAGCTTTTATTCCTGTTATGTTGGCCGGATTATGAAGAGGAGCAAGCTCCGAAAGTTCATCGATTTTTGCTAGGACTTCATCCGTTATGACAACAGAGTCATTAAAAGCTTCTCCTCCGTGTACGACACGGTGGCCAATGCCTTCAATTTCATCCAACGACTGAATGATTCCTAGATTTGTTAATTTACCAAGTAAAATCTTTACAGCTACTCCATGATCAGGAATATCTATGACTTCCTTGATTTTTTCGCCATTTACGGAAATGTTAAAAACTGCATGATCCAATCCAATACGCTCAATTAAACCTTTGGTGATAACCTCTTCGCTCGGCATTTCAAAAAGCTGAAATTTTAACGAAGAACTGCCGGCATTAATTGCTATAATTTTTGCCATAAAGTAACCGCTCCTTCAAAATGTCCATAGTGTCCGGTTTTCCCAACTTTGAACATACTTTTATCTAACATCTTCTATATCGATGAAATGTCAAAATCGTACAATCTTATTTTGTTCATCGGACATCATTAATATCTCTCAATTCCCCATTTAAACATTGTAAGCCGCACATTTCAAGAAATACCTTGCAATGGTATCGTTTTCATGTTAAATTAAATATTTTCTGACTTTCTGATACTTCTCTAAATTTAAACATAATAACAAGATAAGCTTGTGACCGAGGGGCAGACTGCTTGTGTTAAAAAGTTCTCTAAGTTCAAAGGGATATATTCTGGATAAATGCTGATATCATAAAAGAAGCCGTTTGAGAAAACGGCTTCTTTTCACTTAGATTATTTGCTTTCTTTATACCACACATCAATTTTTTTAAGGATTTTTTCTACTTCTGGTGTTTTTGACAGGCTGGGTAAATTAACCAGGAGAGCCTGTTTGGGAGGAGTAATCCCCTCCCCTTTCTTTTGAAGAATGAATATGCTTTTTGCTGCTTTTTCATTTTTGAACATGGTCAGCGGTAGCTGCATTAACCCTTGGATATAAGCATGTTCCTTTATAAATTCATGAAGCTTTGGCGCCTGGTCGCTTTCAAACATGCCATTGGGAATAATGAGGAATAAATAGCCGCCAGCCTTAATATGGTTCATGCTTTGCTCAATAAACAGGTGATGGGAATAGGAATGTCCTTCATCTGCTTTAAGCTTATATTCGGCGGCCCTTACATCATTAGGATAATAGCCAATAGGCAAATCGCTTACGACTGCATCCGCAGCTTCGATAAACAGCGGCTCTAGGCTGTCCTGATTAAAAAACTGGATTGGGTGCTCCTGCAAATTGGCATTGATATAAGCCAGCTTAATTAAAAGATCATCCACCTCAATACCTGTTGCCTCAACGCTCTTATCTTTCTGGTGGTTTATTACGGTTGTCAGTAAATTTCCTGTTCCCACCGCAGGATCGAGAAGGCGGAAATTTTTATCCAGAATAAACTTATCAACCAGGTATCCTACCAGCATGCCCACAGCATCAGGAGTCATTTGATGATTAGGCTGTACATTTTCTTTCATCCCTTTTAAAATGGCAAGCTGAAAAGACTTTCTGACTTCCTCTTTAGTAAAGCTGCTTAAGTTAATGGATTCATAGCTCTTTCTAAGCCTTTTTACAGTTAATTCGCTGAGCTCCTCCTGGAGAATGCTCACATGGAAAAGATTTTCCCCTGTTTCAGCAAGTGCTTCCAGGTATGTACACTGCAGTTCTTCCTGCATGATGGTTGCCGTTTCATTAAAAATTGTAAATAAATCCTCAACCGGAGTTATTTTCAAAGAGATTCCTCCCGTCCTTATTCTATTTTCCTATTTTAACGGGCTTTTGTGCCATTCACAAGTTTGTTGCTGAGATCAGCCTCTAGTTATCCCTGAAAAAATCATTTTATCCGTGATAAATCTTATCTATACCCGCGAAAATTCAGATCTATCTGCGAGCGATAAAATATTACCGCTATACGGTCATTTTCATTCGGGAATCCCCCACTTTTCCTGATGGAACCCAAAAATAAAAACCCCGGAATCTTAAATCCCGGGGCTTTGTCACTTTGTTATTTCGCTTGTTTTGCAGCTTCTACTGCTGCTTCATAGTTCGGATGATCTGTTGCTTCGCTCACATATTCTACATAAGTAACCGCATCATTTGAGTCAACCACAAAAACAGCACGGGCCAGCAGGCGAAGTTCCTGGATTGCAACTCCGTATGCTTCTCCGAATGAAAGGTCTCGGTGATCGGATACAGTCTGTACGTTTTCGATGCCAGCAGCTGCACACCAGCGCTTTTGAGCAAACGGAAGGTCTACACTTACTGTAAGAATCTTAACGTTGTCTAGCTTAGCAGCTTCTTCGTTAAAACGGCGTGTTTGTGCATCACAAACCCCTGTGTCGATGGAAGGAACCACACTGATTAAACGCACCTGGCCTTTGGAATCAGCAAGTGTTACTTCTGATAGATCGTTCGCCAACACCTTGAAATCAGGGGCTTTGTCTCCCACTTTTATTTCGTTTCCAAGCAAAGTTACCGGATTACCTTTAAATGTAATAGATGCCATATGAATCATCCTCCTTAATCACTTATGTACAGTGTAAATCATATCTTTTCAGAGTCTTTTTTGCAATTATTATGGGTGAAATCTAAGAAAAAAGTTAACTCCCGCTAGGAAAGTTAACTTCCTTCTGTTAAAGATCAAGATCTTTTTTAGGGCCATTATAGTCCTGGCCATTTTGATTTTGATTTTGGCTTTGCTGGTTTCCACTGCTGTTATCGCTATTCTTATTGAACATTTGCTGGATTTTATCAACAGCCTGGGGAGCCAGATCAAGAATTTTCTCATATAAATGAGTGCTTTCGTCAAGATGAACCATCTTAACGCCATGGGAGTTGACAATTAAAAATGCGATTGGGGTAATGGAAACACCGCCACCGCTTCCTCCCCCGAATGGATGCCCCTGCTGCTCGCCAGATGGTCCATCAAGCATGAACTCGCTTCCTCCAGCTGCAAATCCAAAGCCTACCTTTGAAACCGTCAATATCACACTGCCATCAGGAGTTTCAACAGGATCTCCAATAATAGTGTTTACGTCAATCATTTCTTTCAGATTTTCCATGGCAGTAGTCATTAGCCCTTGAATTGGATGGTCAGGCATAAACTGCTCCTCCTTTTTTAAACAGATTGTGTGCCATCATCAGATAAGGCAGAAAGCGGCTTAGATTTAAAATCAGGCCGCCCGCCTTTCCAGAATTTAATCAGTTTAATTCCTGCTAACATAGCATGCCCGACACGAAAATGAATCATACATGAAATAGCTGTTTGTGATACAGCAAATTGAAAATGTGGGGTGATTGTGATACTTGGTGGAGCTTTTAGCTTCATATAATGGCTGACTAGTCCAATAATGCTGCCCTTTACTGCCCAAAGAGCACCGGTCAGCATCCCTGTATGTGCTGCATCTCCGATTCCAGCGAAGGTATGCCATTCAAGTTTCCTGATAGTCACATGGCTTAGGAAGTTACGAATAATCTTATGAAGAGAAACAATATGATTGAATACTTCTTTTGTATCATGCATGCTATTGATCAGATCTTTCGCGGAGAATTGTTTAGTATCCTTATTGGCAGTGTCCTCCTGCGGCCCTGCTGCAGTCTTTTCTTTAACAACAAGTGTTGGTGAGTTATCATCCACTTTTATAAGCGGAACTTCGATTTTGTACCGGATCAGACCAAACCAGGCTTTGAATTGAATTTTTAAATGGTCATTATCATTTCCGTGATAGAAAGAGAATAAAACCTTCAGTTTCGTAGCCATAATGAGAATAAAAAAAAGAATGAGGGCAATTACGGCGATAAGCAGCCACTTCACTTTTATCACACCCTTTCAGCCATGTATTATGCCCAAATGGCAAAAAATAAACCCGCCACCAAAGGGTGACAGGTTTCATGGGAAATGATAGGTTATCTGTTTTTTATTTATTTTCATGTACTACGGAAGTATCTGCGAAAAGATCATGAAGGCCTTGTTTTTTGGGGAGGAAGGCCACGATCACATAGCCGATAAAAACAGTCACTGAAATGAAACGGCCAATCCATTCACGAAATAGAATGGTCCCCCATGTAAGCTTTTTACCTTCAAGACCGACCACCTTTAATCCAAACACCATTTTGCCAAGCGTCTGGCCAAAGAATTTTGTCATTAGCACAAAATAAGTATAAAAGGTTAGGGCTGTTGCAATCGTAACCGGTGCAAATATGCTGCTTTCATGCAAAGGAATATCCATAGCACGGAAAAGCGGATTAATCAATATCCTATCTACGCTGCCGATCACAACTAAATCGAATAGATAAGCCCAAAACCTCATCCAGAATCCGGCATATTTGATGGATTCCGCTACTTTCAGCTCAGGGGCAGGGCTTACCTCGGCACCATCAAGGGAACCTGCCGGGGTTTCTTCATATTGACCCGCAGATCTATCTGCTTCTTCACCCTTCTGCAGCAGTTCTGGCTGTATAAGCTCATTATCATTCCGGTCATTCGAAGTCATTTATTCGCACCCCCTATTCAGCATAAAGATACATTAATCGCGGTGAATTTGGCTGGGACAGCATTTTCATTAAACCTGCCATTTCAAGATCCTCGCCCATGATCTTGCGGGCACCCATGCTGAACATGGAACCAAATCCAAGGTTTTCTGTATATTTAACAACCTGCGCACCCTTTAACTTATGATCCTTCTTTACTTGTTCAATCACATCATCATCATAGCCGAAGCCATCAATCAAATTTAGGTCTTTTGCCTGGCGTCCATCATAGATTCGCCCATCAGCAATTTCTTTCACTTCTTGTTCAGATAAGCCCCTCCCTTCAGAGATCACTTTGACAAATCCCTCATATGAATTGTCGATCATGGATTGAAGGATTTTTCTTTCTTCATCCGTCATATCCCTTGTCGGGCTCATGATATCTTTGTAAGGCCCGCTCTTTATGGTAACAAATTCTACACCATATTTTTCAGCAAGCCCTGTATAATTATAGCCTTGCATAATAACGCCCAGTGAACCTGTCAATGTTTCCGGACTGGCAAATATTTTATCGGCGGGTGCGGAAATATAATAGCCTCCTGAAGCAGCCATGGAACCCATTGATATGTAGATTGGTTTTTTCGTTTCTTTTTGTATTTCGACAATCTTATCATGAATTTCAGCGCTTTCTACTACCCCTCCGCCGGGTGAGTTAACCCGGATGACAATTGCCTTTACTGCATCGTCATCTTTCACATAATCGAGATTTTCCATGAAACCTTTATGGTTATATCCCGGACTCGCAAACAAGGATACTGCATCTCCTGTGTCTTGGATTACCCCATTAACATCCAGTACAGCTATTTTCTCCATTGCATTTCCTTCTTCAATTACCTCTTCCACAAAGGTCTCATCAACGGCAAATAAATCGGTTACCGAACTTTCGATATCCGTAAAAGCAAATGCCGTAACAAAATTCAGCACGACTGAAAAGACAAATAATCCGGCTGCTATGCCGAGTGCAGCCCACCGTTTTCCATTCATTGCAAATCCTCCTTTTCGTGATAGCCCCCGACAGAAACACTTTTGATCTCTGGGATGGATTTTGAGCCATACAGTCACATATTCTTCATACGTATAAACTTTAAAAATGTTTCAAAAAAAGGTAAACTGAATTCAACAACCATAATCATAGCAAAATATGAATTATTTAGGAAAGATAATCCATTTTTATCATACCTATTGTTTGGAGGAATGAATATGCCTACACGCCGCAACATTTATTTTTACCATAAAAGAGACGAAGAAATGATGGAAAAGGTCAGTCCTCTGTACAATCTCGCTAAAGAGCATGACTTTAATATCGTTACTGACTATAGGAAAGCAAATATCATTGTAAGTGTTGGAGGAGATGGAACCTTTTTGCAGGCAGTCCGCAAAACAGGCTTTAGGGATGATTGCCTATATGCCGGAATCTCAACGACAGGCAGCCTTAGCCTTTACTGTGATTTCCATTTGGATGACACGGCAAAAATGGTGGAAGCAATGACGTATGAGCAAGTCGAAGTCAGACGATATCCAACTATTGAGGTAACCATTGATGACCAGACATCCTTTCAGTGCTTGAATGAGTTCAGCATCCGCTCTGCCATTATCAAAACCTTTGTGATCGATGTCTTAATAGATGACCTTCAATTCGAAACCTTCAGGGGGGACGGAATGATTGTGGCCACTCCTACCGGAAGCACTGCCTATAACAAGTCTGTTAACGGATCCGTTGTTGACCCCATGCTTCCATGCATGCAGGTGAGCGAGCTGGCGTCCCTCAATAATAACCGCTACCGCACGCTGGGCTCTTCCTTTATCCTAAGCGGCAGCCGGAAGCTGACCTTAAAAGTCGTGCAGGATGGAAATGACCATCCTACTATGGGGATGGACAATGAAGCCTTAAGCATCCAGCATGTAGAAAAGATTGATGTAAGGCTTAGCGAGAAAATAATCAAAACGGTTAAGCTGAAGGACAACTCTTTCTGGGAAAAAGTTAGAAGAACATTTCTCTAAATCATGAAAAGGAGTTTCGCACTCACTCGAAACTCCTTTTTTTATATCCCGATGCCCCTTGAGCGCTTCCACTTTGCTTCCCAATGGACGAAAAGCTTTGTCCTTGAAATGGAGTAGATAGTCAAAGCCAGCCAAATGAACATAAATGAAAGCAAGTGAAGCTTTGTAAAATGCTCACTGTATACAAACACACCCAGAATTAACGTTAAAGTCGGGGCAATATACTGCAAAAATCCGAGCATGGACATCGGTATCTTTTGGGCTCCTTTCGCAAAGTACAAGAGCGGTATGGCGGTAGCCGCACCAGCTCCTATAAGAAGGAAATCGATGCTTGCTGAAACATGCAGGAAGGCCTGCTTTTCTCTAACAAAGAGAATAACCATGTAAATAAATGCGATCGGTGTTACCATAAGAGTTTCCAGCGTAAGGCCAATGGCAGAATCCACTTTAATGAGCTTTTTGGCTAACCCATAAAGGCCAAAGGACAGAGCCAGGACAATAGCAATCCACGGAAAGCGGCCGTAGCTAATCGTTAAGATCATCACCCCGACAAACGCCAATCCAAAGGATGCGTATTGTGCCGGTGAAAGCTTTTCATTAAAGACCATCATGCCCAACAGGACGCTTACAAGCGGGTTAATATAATAGCCAAGGCTTGCCTCAATCATTTGATCCGTATTAACCGCCCAAATGTATAAAAACCAGTTCGTGCTAATGAGCAGAGATGCTATAATAAGGGCATATAGCTGCTTCCTATTTGTTCTGAACCCTTTTAGAATCGTCACAAAAGAGTTCCACTTCCTTGTGGCCATCAAAATGAACAGCATAAAGAAAAAAGACCAGAAAACCCGGTTCGCCAAAATTTCATCTGCACTGACAGGACTCAAATACTTCCAGTAAATCGGCAGAATTCCCCACAAAAAATAAGCAACCCCTGCATATAGAGCTCCCATTTGCACTTCATTCTTTTTCATTGTCATTGCCTCAATTCTTTCTAGTATCGAAATATTTATATTATAAGATGAACAGAAAAATGTTGGCAATTAATTTTTTCCAAAAGAGGTGCCAGGCACCTGTGCCAATTGGATCAAAAGGCATAGGTACCTGGCCCTTAATTAATTTGCTGCTTCGTATACGAGTTTGCCGCTGATGACGGTTTTGTCTACTGTTATGCCCGCAATCTGCTGCTTTGGCATGGAGAAGATATCGTCTTTTAGTATGGTGAAGTCTGCGTAATATCCTTCTTTAATAACGCCCCTATCATTTTCATGGGATGCCGCATAGGCGCTTCCTTTTGTAAATAAACTGACAGCTTCATATACCGATAGCGCTTCACTTGGATAATAAACGGTCTTGTTCGGATCATCAATATTGGTTCTTGTCACTGCTGCATGAATGCCAAGAAAAGGATTGGCCGGTTCAATCGGGGCATCTGAACCGCCTGCACATGGCACTCCTTCCTCTAAAAGAGTTTTCCATGCGTAGCAATACTCCATGTTCTCTTCACCAATGCGATCAATCACCCAAGGAAAATCAGAAGCTGTGAACCTTGGCTGGATATCCAGGATCAAAGGCAATTGCTTCGCTCTGCCGATAAGATCCTTTCTTAAGATTTGGGCATGGATCAGCCTGTCTCTTCCCACACCTTTCAAAGGATGCTTTTCGATTGCATTCAATGCCATTTCAAAAGCCTGATCTCCTATGGTATGAACGGCTACTGGCATATCATGCTGACGAGCTTTTTCCACAAGGCCATCAAGCTGTTCCTGTGAGTAAATAGCAACTCCCGATGTGGTTGGATCGTCTGCGTAAGGGTGGCTTAATAATGCGGTTCTTCCCCCAAGAGCTCCATCGGCAAAAATCTTCATGGCCCCAAACTCTATATATTCACCTCCGCCCAAAAAGCTTCCACCTGCCTCAGCCATATCCTCAATGACCTCATGATGAACAAGAAGGTGTGCACGAAACAGCATATCTTCTTCCTCAATTACTTGTTTGAAAGCCTGATAAGTATGTCCGAAACCTCCATAATAATTGAGATCCTCGGTATGACCTCCTGTCAGCCCGAGCTTATAGGCGTCTTTTATCGCTGCACGAAGAGCCTTCTTAAGGTAATTGTCCGAAACAGCGGGAAGCACATTGAACAGAAGCTCCTGTGCCTGGTCCTTTAATAGGCCATTAAGTTTCCCCTGTTTATCCTTATCGATCACTCCCCCAGGAGGACACTCAGTATTTTCGGAAATATTGGCCTTTATTAACCCAAGAGAGTTGACTGCCAATGCGTGCCTGCACACACGTTTGAGCATCACAGGGTGATTAGGAACATATTGATCAAGCTCATGGGCATATATCGGTTCAGGCAGATCCCATAAGTTCTCATTCCATCCTTCTCCAATTACCCAGTCCCCTTCTTCAACTGTTTCTGCAAAACGCTTTACAGCTAAGAGAACCTCCTGCTTTGATGTGTATTTTGATAAGTCGAGCCGTATCAGCCTTTCTCCGTGGCCGATCAAATGCATATGGCTATCAACAAAACCAGGAAGCATTGTTCTGCCCTCCAAATCTATTTTTTGCTGGATTTCATTTTTATACTTCTTTTTTAAATATTGGCTGCAGCCAATTTCAATTATTTTGTTTCCCTTTGTTAAGACAGCTTCTGCCTGATGATTTTCATGCTGAAGGGTATAAATCCTTCCCCCGTACCATAGCGTTCCCATAAATCTTTTCTCCTTTACCATCCTAAAATATTAGAAAAGCGCAGTGCGCCTTGTCCACCCCCGACAAGCACAAGACGAGCCTCTCGGAAAGGCGTCCTTTGCCTTTTTGGGCGGCTTGCCCGAAATGTGGAGGCGACTGCCCATTCAAGGAACGCAGACTAAAAGCGCCACGTCCTGTGGCAACGTCTGCATGACCCGCATCCTCCCAAAAGCTAACGCTTTTAGACGTGCGATGCTTATGCTGACGAAGTTTTCCTCATGGAGCTAGACAGTTATCAAAGTTAAAATATTTTACTTTCCTATATAGTAACAAAAATACAGGCGGAATTCCCGCCTGCATTCTTTATGGCAATTTAGTTTTGAGCTGAAGCTGTTGCTTCTTTCTTTCTTAATTCCACACGCATGATTTTACCTGATGTCGTTTTTGGAAGCTCAGATAGAAATTCAATTTTGCGCGGATATTTATAGGGTGCTGTAAGTTTTTTCACATGCTCCTGCAGGTCAAAAACGAGGTTTGGATCGCTCTGGTCAACACCTTCCCTTAATATAACAAAAGCTTTGACAATACTTCCGCGAACCTCATCCGGGCTTCCGACAACAGCACATTCAGCTACATAAGGGTGCTTTACAAGGGCGTCTTCAACTTCAAATGGCCCAATCGTATAGCCGGAACTGATGATGATATCATCGCTGCGTCCTTCAAACCAAAAATAGCCATCTTCATCTTTTTTGGCTTTATCGCCCGTAATATAGAAATCACCGCGGAATTGCATTGCCGTTCTTTCAGGGTCCTTATAGTAGTTCTTAAATAACGCAGGAGTTTCAACATGAACGGCAATATCGCCAACTTCGCCCACCTCGCAAATTTCTCCGTCTTCATTGATAATTTCAACCCTGTTGCCTGGAGTCGGTTTACCCATAGAGCCTGCTTTGAGCTCCATATCTTTCGTGATGCCGACCAACAGGGTGTTTTCCGTTTGGCCATAGCCATCACGCACATTCACATTAAAGTGCTTTTTAAATGTATCTATTACTTCGCGATTTAGCGGTTCACCAGCTGACACAGCACTATCAAGCTCCCGCAGCTTATATTCATGAATATTCTCCACCTTCGCCATGAGCCTGTATTCTGTAGGAGTGCAGCAAAGGACATTAACCTTGTAATCTTCTAAAAGCTGCAAGTATTTCTTCGGCTCAAACTTTCCATTATAAACAAGACCCGTAGCTCCTGAACCAAGAACGGAAAGGAATGGGCTCCAAATCCACTTTTGCCATCCCGGGCCTGCAGTTGCCCAAACTGTATCTCCTTCATTAATGCACAGCCAGTTTGGGGCAGCTGTTTTCAGGTGAGCGAATGCCCAGCCATGTGTATGTACAACCCCCTTAGGGTTTCCAGTTGTTCCAGATGTATAAGATAGAAACGCCATATCATCCTTTGCCGTATCAGCCAATGGCAATTCATCAGAAGCTTTTTTCATTGCTTCGTCCAGCTGAATCCAGCCTTCCGCCTGCCCGCCAACCACAAACTTTGGCACGCCTGCTGCTTCCTGAATATCTTTAAATTGTTCAACATATGGATAATAACTTACAATACCTTTTACATCCCCATGTTTAATTCGGTATTGAAGGTCTTTCGTGCGCAGCATCTCTGAACTTGGAATGACGACAATTCCGGCCTTTAATGCAGCAATGTAGACTTGATAGGATTCAATCAGCCTAGGAACGATAATAAGAATAACATCTCCCTTTTGCAAACCGTTTTCTAAGAAAACGTTTCCAATTTTATTCGCATTACGGATCAGTTCACTGTATGTTACCTCTTTTTTCTGTCCCTCCTCATTTTCCCATTTGATGGCAAGTTTGTCCTTTTCTCTCGCATACCGCTCCATTTCTGATACGAGATTGTATTTCTCCGGTGCAATTAAATCTTCCCGTTTCATTGGATTTCCTCCTAAAAATGTCATTATACTGATGCCTGAATCAAGATGATGTTCTATCAAAATTATTATACTAAATTATTACAAAATTTTAAATTATTTATTTTTTGAAAAATAATTTTTGCACACAAATAAGGAGCAGGAAGAATTCCTGCTCCTTGTAGCCATATTATTAAATTATTTTTGGAAACCGCCTAATTGCTGTTCAGCCATCTGAACTAAACGCTTAGTGATTTCTCCTCCTACTGAACCGTTAGCGCGAGAAGTAGTTTCTGCACCAAGGTTTACACCGAATTCAGTAGCGATTTCATACTTCATTTGGTCTAGAGCTTGCTGTACTCCAGGAACTAGAAGTTGGTTTGAGCTGTTGTTGTTTGCCATGTGATTTCACCTCCTTGTGAGTATAGAATGTGTAGAATCACATGGCCATATTCAAGTTTTTACTGGTAATTGTTTCATTTTTGCAAGTTTTGTAACGTTGCACTAATTTCTGCTTCAATAGCTCTGTCGCCGCGGTCTATTGGGAATCTTCCTTAATGATTTCTTATATGCTTGTTTCAGTATAATTAAAATAAATCCTCGAAAGACTCTTCCTTGCCGGATTGCGGCTTGGTGACCATTTTCTCAGTACCCTCAACTGCTTTTGCAATAAGTGGTTCGAAATCAACAAAGCTTTCAAAATGACGGACTTTATCCCGTTTAGGCTTTGTCTTTGGAGATGCTGGCACAAATACAGTACAGCAGTCTTCAAAAGGCCTTATGGAAATGTCATGTGTATCGATACGTTGGGCGATTTCAATGATTTCCGATTTATCCATAGTGATTAACGGCCTTAAGATTGGCGTATTGGTTACGTCATTAATTGCGTACATACTTTCCAGCGTCTGGCTGGCTACCTGGCCAAGGCTTTCCCCAGTAATGATGGCAAGCCCGTCGTTTTTTCTGCGTATCTCATCCGTAATCCGCAGCATGAGACGCCTTGTAGCTGTCATGGTATAATTTTGGGGAACCTGTTGCTGAATCAGCTGCTGGATTTCTGTAAACGGGACAATATGAAGTGTAACTGCCCCTGTAATCCCCGCTAGTTTTTCAGTAAGATCTATGACTTTCTGCTTTGCCCGTTCACTTGTAAAAGGCGGGCTAAAGAAATGGACAGCTTCCACATCCAGCCCCCTTTTCATCGATAGATACCCAGCGACAGGACTATCAATCCCTCCTGAGAGCATCAGCATCGCCTTTCCGCCAGATCCAGCCGGAAGGCCGCCCGCTCCTTGAATCGTTTCACACGATAAATAGGCAGCTTCCCCCCGAATTTCGATTTGCACATTAATATCCGGCTTTTTTACATTCACCTTTAACCCTGGTACATTTTTAAGCAAATGCCCTCCAAATTCATGATTAAGTTCCTCCGTATTTAAAGGAAAGGTCTTATCCGCTCTCTTTGTTGTAATCTTAAATGTTTTTCCTTCTTCATAATCCTTTAGAAATAAGGCAAGCGCAGCAGCCTTCATCTCTTCCATTTTTTTATTGGTTTTGACAGCGGGGCTGAAAGATTGGATTCCAAACACACTCTTAAGACGTTCAGAAACTTCTTTCCCATCCGAGCCATTCAAAATGATATACATGCGGTCCCTGGATGCTTCAATTTTGATGTCAGGAAAATCATGAAGCACACTTAATATACTTTTCCTTAATTTATCTATAAACTTGTTGCGGTTTCTTCCTTTCGTTGAGATTTCTCCATATCTTATAAGTATTCGATCATAATTTATCATTATTTCATAACCTCTCTTAGCCGATTAACAGTCTCTTTTACTGCTGCTATAAAAACGGCGGCTTCTTCTCGTGTGTTTTCATATGTTAAGCTAATCCTTACAGCACTTTTTGCATCTTTTTCAGGCACTCCCATCGCAACCAGAGTGCTGCTGGCAGCCGCCTTCTTGGACGAGCAGGCACTTGTTGTTGACACATAAATATCCTTCTCTTCAAGAGCGTGGACAAATACCTCTGCTTTAAACCCTTTTACGGAGAAATTAATAATATGAGGAGCCGCATGAATGTCAGGCGTATGGACAGCAATGCCCTCCATCTTTTCGAGTTCCTCCATCAAATAGTTTTTAACAGACAAGAGCTCATCCAAATATCTTTCCTTATTATTCAGCGTAATTCTTAACGCTTTTGCCATTGCCACAATCCCGGCGACGTTTTCCGTTCCGCTTCTCTGCTTCCATTCCTGATTGCCTCCGGAAAACAGCGGTGACAGGCGAACGCCTTCCCGAATGAAAAGTACCCCATTCCCCTTTAAGCCGTGAAATTTATGGGCGGAAAGGGTGCAAAGGTCTATATTGGCTTCATAAAAATCCATAGGAACCTTGCCAATACCCTGTACATTATCAACATGGTAAATAATTTTTGAATGCTTTTTCACGAGCTGCCCAATTTCTTTAATTGGCTGAATTGAACCAATCTCATTATTTACATGCATAACGGAAACTAAAAAAGTTTCCGATGTTATCGCCTTCTCAATTTCCTCAACGCTAACAATGCCTCTTCTGTCCGGCTGGACAAATGTAACGCGGAAGCCAAGTTCCCGCAGCTGCTCCATGGTTTCACGGACTGAAGCGTGTTCAATTGCGGTTGTAATAATATGGCGGCCTCTGTTCCGGTGCATTAAAGCCGTGCCCTTTATAGCCAGATTATTGCTTTCGGTTCCTCCTGAGGTAAAATAAATCTCACTATGCCGAACATCTAGCAATTGGGCTATTTGCTCCCTCGCATGCATTAATAGCCTCTCTGCCTGACCGCCAATGCCATGCAATGAGGAGGGATTGCCGAAGAAATCCGAAGATACTTTTATATAAGAATCGAGTACTTCCTTATATGGTTTTGTTGTTGCACTGTTATCAAAATAAATCATGGTCTTCTCCTTCCGTTCCGAAAACCTTTTTGCCAACTGTAAATCATATCATAACCCAATCGGAATGAAAACTTTAATATAAAATTCACAATGAAATTTATACAAGAAATGCACTTTATAAAATTATTCAAATTCAGACTTTTTTATTAAATGAATGGACTTTTTTTCAATGTGGAAGGCTGATAAGTATCAGCCTTCCTTAAACGGAGATGTTATCATAAAATACAAAATATTAAGACTTCATTTATATTCGACAATTTTCTCACTACCTATGCTAATATGAAAAATGTTCTAAACATTAAGATATAGAAACATCTTCAGGAGGATATATATATATGGATACTAAAACGCTAACATCGAAGCAGATTCTGGCGGTAGGGCTTATGTTATTCTCTCTATTCTTTGGGGCCGGGAATATGATTTTTCCTCCATTCCTGGGACAGGAAGCCGGAACAAACGTATGGACGGCTATTATTGGATTTTTAATTACTGGTGTTGGTTTGCCGCTCTTAGGAATTATTGCAATTGCTAAGAACGGGGATTTGCAGACAATTGCAAGCCGTGTTCACCCCGTCTATGGAATCATTTTTACAGTCATCATGTATTTGGCCATAGGACCGTTTTTTGGAATCCCGCGTACGGGGACTGTAGCATTTGAAATAGGGGTTATTCCGTTCTTGTCTGAAACCGCTTCCAGCAGTGGGGTTTTTCTGCTGCTATACACCGTTATCTTTTTTGGCATTACAGCTTGGCTTTCTTTAAATCCAACGAAATTAGTGGATAGAATTGGCAAAATTTTCACACCCATACTGCTGCTTATTCTTGCTGTCCTTGTGGCGAAAAGCCTGATTACACCGCTTGGCAATCTTAACACTCCGCAGGGAGCATATGCGGACGGCCCATTTTTCAAAGGGTTCATTGATGGATATTTGACCATGGATACGATCGCAGCCCTCGTATTTGGGATTGTCGTTATTGGTTCAATAAAGGGAATGGGCATTACAAACAAACAATCACTTATGAAAATATGCATTACAGCCGGATTGATTGCTGCTTCAGGACTGGCAGTCGTTTATCTTTCCCTTGCTTATATAGGCGCATCCAGTCTTGAAACTTTAGGGAAAATGGAGAATGGAGGCGCTATTCTTTCCGGATCTGCAAAATACTTATTCGGTTCTGCCGGAGCAGCGATACTGGCACTGGCCATTACAGTTGCATGCCTGACAACTTCAATCGGTCTTGTATCTGCTTGTGCACAGTATTTCTCGAAGCTTCTGCCGAAAGTTTCTTATAAAGCGATTGTCATTTTCCTCTCTCTGTTCAGCATGATAGTTGCAAATATTGGATTAACACAATTAATTCAGATTTCCTTGCCAATATTAATCATGATCTATCCTCTGGCAATCGTACTGATTCTGTTATCCTTTATGCATAATGCATTTAATGGATATTCATTTGTGTATATTGGCGCTTTAATTCCAACAGGTCTGATCAGCTTTTTAGACGGATTAAATACAGCCGGAATAAATGTTTCTGCCATCGTGGATTTTCTACAGTTCCTTCCTTTTTTCGCTCAGGGGATAGGCTGGCTAACACCGGCAATCACTGGGGCCATAATTGGCTACTTCATTGCACTGGCAGTGGGAGAATCTAAGAAAACGATACCTGTACAAGAATAAAAATTTACATAAGAAACCCCAATGGCGGCTTTAAAGCCGCCACCATCTACAATGAAAAAAATTCATCTCCTTCCCCAAAAGAAGTCTAACCCACAAAACCACTGTCCATAATGATCGTACAATACAACCAGGCTGAATGCTTTTTTGGTAGGTCTTCCGCGAAGATACCCTGTATAAGAAACTGGTTGTGACAGTATTGAAGAACCATTTACTGTACGAATAGTACGTATACAAAATTTTTGCATCATTTCTACTGTCACCTGTATTGTTAATTTATTTTTTGAGGTGATTCTCCTATGGAAGCGATGATTGAACGGTGTGCAGGCCTAGATGTACACCAAGAAACGATGGTAGCTTGTGTATTATTTGGACGATTAGACAGAAAGCCAGAAAAAACAATTGAAACGTTTGAAACTACGACAACGGATTTATTGGCATTAAGTGATTGGTTATCTGAACGTGAGGTAACCGATATGGTTATGGAAAGTACCGGGGTCTACTGGAAACCCGTATGGAATATCCTCGAAGACACTTTCCGATTAGTTCTTGCAAATGCACGACACGTAAAAAATGTTCCAGGACGCAAAACCGATGTGAAAGATGCCGAATGGTTGGCGCAACTTTTACGATGCGGACTTATTGAGAGCACATTTGTCCCACCAGAGGATATTCGCGATTTACGCGATCTGACTCGCTATCGAAAAAAATTAATTCATCATCGTACCTCGGAGCGAAATCACATTCACAAAATTCTTCAGGATGCCAACATCAAACTAACCTCGGTTCTATCAAATATTTTAGGTGTTTCAGGACGTAAGATTCTTGAGGCAATTATCAACGGTGAAAAAATTGAAACCAAACAGCTACACGAACTGGTGGATAAGTGAACAAAAGCAAGTATTGCAGAGATTGCAAGTGTCATCAATGGACGGATGCGCCGTCACCATCGTGATATGTTGAGTTACCACTGGGATCATATGAATTATCTAGAAAAAACAATTGAAGAGTTGGAAGAACAAATTGACAATCTTCTGTCTCCATATCGTAAACAGGTAGAATTGCTAGACACCATCCCAGGTGTAAACAAGAACGCAGCCGCCACATTTATCGCCGAGATGGGGGTTGATATGTCTGTAGTTAAATCCTCCAAATATCTTGCTTCATGGGCTGGTGTTTGTCCCGGAAACAACGAAAGCGCCGGTAAAAAAAAACAAACAAAACCACACAAGGAAATAAAGCCTTGAAAACGATGGCTGTCGAATGCGTCCTGGCTACTTCAAGACAAAATAAGCGAATTTCGTCCCATAGGAAAAGGATTAGTAAACGTCAAGGAAAAATGAAAGGGCGCGTTGCTTCCGCCCATTTAATTTTAACAATCGCTTACAACATTTTAAAAACAGGTGAACCCTATCAAGAACTAGGACCAGATTACCTCAAAGAGAAAGAAAAACTAAAGAATTAAAAATGATCGAATACTTAAAAAGGAAAGGTTATACAATCGCAAATTCACAGGAAATCGCTTAAATACTTTTATTGGTGATCAATTATAAAACGACATATCTCCCCTTCAAAAAAAATCAGAAAGTGAAGGGTTTCTTTAGTATGCCTTCCATCCGAAATAGTTTTTCATACAAAAAGCGCAATGCGCCTTGTCCACGAAGGAACGCAGACTAAATGCGCCACGTCCTGGGGGCCTCAAGCACAAGACGAGCCTCACGGAAAGGTGTTCTTTACCTTTCTGAACGAAATGCTTGTGACCTCGAGATAGTAGGCGCTGGAGCTAGAGAAATATCTAAGTTCAAAGTTATACCTTCTTTTCTGCAAATAAAAACCAGATCCGATTGGATCTGGTTTTTAATATTATTCCTTTATAAACTCTTCGATTTTCATTAGGGCTCCCGGCTCTACTTCCTCTATGGAGGCAGCCGCCTGCTCAAGGGCTGTTTTATAATCATAGCTTCTAAACGAAGATTCTGCATCTTTGAGACCTTTATCAATAGATGGATATCTGCTTCTATACCGGTTTCCATACTGGATTACTTTTTCAGCCAGCAGAATCGTTTCAATCATGTCATGCGTCGAATCAGCAGCCTTTTCAACAGTCAGAACTGCTACTTCTAGATACTGCCGGACAGCCGGGATATTCAATGGCCTCTCATCAAGCTTTGTTAGCACATTCCCTATGCTTTCTTTCGCATCCTGAATCAGGTATTTATACTCCTGGGTAACGCCAGGCACATTGTTTTTAGAAACAAGCCTCATTGTCTCAGCAACTTTTTTGCTTAATTCTTTAACTTTTTCTCTTGCCGACAGTTCATCTTTTCTTAATGCCTGGAGCTTTTCTGCAAAAGCTGCCTGTTCATCCGAAATTTCTTCAAGCTGTTCTTTAACTTCAGCCAGTTCTTCCCTCAAAACAGTATGGGGAGCACCTTGGTTATTGATCTTATGCTCCAGCACCTCGAATTTTTTAAAGAGCTGGGTGATATTCTTCTCTAATTGCACCTGAACCTCAAGGTCCTTATCTTCAACATGATAGCTTTGGCGGACATCTTGCATTTCTGCCTTCAGCTTATTATTAATATCTTTATTATTGTAAAGCATGCTTCTGGCTGCTTCATCCTGCTGGCTTAAATAGTGTCTTGCATGGACTTCCTTTTCCAGAAGGTCATACAGGAGTTCAATCTTGTCTTTGATTTCATCTACGCCTCTTTGAACTTCTGCGGTCTCTGCTTTGTCAACGGAACCGGCATATGAAGCCACTTCTTGTTCAAGCCGCTCAATTTCTTTGTCTACTTGCAGGTGGTCCAGGATATAGCCCTGTTCAAGCATTTCTTTATAGCCATCTTTTAATTCCTCAAGTTGGGAGGGAATCTTAGATTGACATTCTACCATTAAGTTCGGGATGGCTTCCATTTTGTTTTGGGCATCTTCAAGCAGCAACTTAATGGCAAGAAGTGTTTCACGGGCTTCAAGATAATTTCCTTGTTCTGTTTTCCCATCAAATTCTTCAAACTTTGCCATGGCCTCATCAAGCTGCTGTTCTAAGAGTGTTTCAGCTTTACCGAATGTATGGCGATGGGCAAGCAATGATTTCTTGCATTCGCGGTACATTTCTTTTAGTTCTTCAATTTCTGCCCTGTTTTTTTCTTCACTTCTAACCAGCTCATTCAATTCACTGAGAAGCTTTTTAATGTTCTCTTCCACTTCGTTTAAGCGCTTTTCAATTTTCTGCTGAACTTCCTGGGCTTTCTTGAAGCGGTATTTGTCAATATGCTCTTCTGCATCAAACAAATACTCTTCAACATCAGGAAGCTGGACAGTGACAATTTCATCCCACTCATTTCTCCAGCGTTCGAAAAGCTCCTCGGTTTGTCCTGTCATATTCAGCTTTTTAACCCTGGACATTTCATCCAGAACAGGTCGATCGGTAATATCCATTTTCCATGTTTCAAGCCTGTCAATCTCTTTGTAATGTTTTTTCTTCAAAAAATATCCCGTCAGATATAGGCATATGAGGATGACTATGCCTCCAATTATGTACTCCATGTTAAAGCCCCCTGTTCTGTTCCGAGCCGATATGTATATATTCAGGTTTCAATTAAAATTTCGACCGTAAAGTGATCCTTCTAAATGGGTCCAACTGCCCAAGGATAGCTATGTCAGCATCCTCATCGCAAGACCTGGCGTCAGGTTTTGCGAGAATGCGGGTATGCAGACATTCGTGGCATTTTTAGTCTGCGTTTCATAGGTTTGGCGCTTTCACATAACAAGTGTTTTTTTCAATGTTTTTATGATACCATGTAAACGACATTTATTGACTATTTATTTCTTTTTTTTATGAATTTATTACACTATTTCAATTTAAGAAAACTGCTTTCCTAAAGCAAATAAGAAATAATAAAAACTTACCGCTCATTTTATTGAACAATATGAGTTTCATAATTACAAACAATTCGCTTATTATTGCCTATTTCCTTCCTAATTAGAAAAGAAAGGTGATTCTCCTTAATGCTAAAAGACGGCCATATCCACTCATCCTATTGTCCACACGGGACAAAAGACTCTTTGGAAGATTATGTCGAAAGGGCTTTGGAACTTGGTTTCCAGGAAATTTCATTTACTGAACACGCCCCCTTACCGGAAGGTTTTTCTGACCCGGCTCCCGCTTCAGACAGTGCCATGAGACAGGAAAACCTCGAACAATATTTTGATGAAATTTCTCGGGTCAAATCAGCTTATAAAGGAAAAATCAAAATCAATGCAGGGCTTGAGGTGGATTTTATTGAGGGGTTCGACAATGAGATTCGCAGGTTTTTGAATAAAATAGGAAAATTTTTAGATGATTCCATCTTATCCGTCCACTTTTTAAAGCATGATTATCAATACGATTGTCTGGATTATAGTCCGGATGTTTTTGGGAAAATGGTCAGGCAATACGGCTCAATCGAAAGAGTTTATGAAAATTACTTCCGAACACTGCTTTTATCCATCCGTTCTGATTTAGGACCCTTCAAGCCCAAACGAATCGGCCATATTACCCTGGTTAAAAAGTTCCAAAAAAAATATCCCGTTGAGAGGGAATTTAAGGATGAAATCATTCAAATATTGAGTGAGATTCAAATACAGGGATATGAGCTGGACTATAATGGTGCCGGGTTTACTAAGCCGCTTTGCAAAGAACCTTACCCTCCTGACTGGGCAGCTGAAGAAGCAAGCAATAAGGGAATTACACTCATTTATGGCTCAGACGCACATCAGGCAAAGGAAATGGGGCAGGGCACAAGAGTTATGAAGTATCTTAAATAGACTGCATGACACATTGTCATAGGATTGCGGCAAATGGTTTCCCGGCATGATGATTGCACAGTACACCATCAATCCAATTAAAAATTTCCTTTGTGTATTTTTCAGCGAAGTATTTTTCATGCGGGAACACATGCAGCACCTCTGCCATATAATGTGTATTCAAAAATGGCATGGACAAAAGCCCCTTTAGCTGGATAATCATATAATTGCTTGAATGAGGTCGAAATTCCTTCGTTTTCATGCCCCTTTCCAAAACCTTGCTGAAGTAAAATTTCTCTTTGGCCAGATAAGTGGACATAATTTCCCTGACCACTTGTGAATCAATGGAAACTTCGCGGAGAATAAGCCTTGTCAAATGGCTATTTTCGAACTGATAAGACATAATATTCTCCGCTATTTTTTTCAAGCTGATTGCTGCTCCCTGATCCAGCAATGTAAATCCCCTGTCAATCTCCTTAATATAACCTTCAAAAAAAGCGGTGAAGCAGTACTCAAGCAATCCATGCTTATTATCAAAATAGTAAGCTATATTTGCCGGATTGGTATTTGCTTTTCCGGCGATATCGCGGATCGATGTTCCTGAAAAACCTTTCGTATTAAACAAAGATATAGCAGCTGCCACAATTGACTGTTTAGCGTTTTTCTTCATATTCCCGCCTCGCTTTCATCGTAAAAAATCCACCAAAATATGCGGAATGATTGTTATAATTAAACATTCTTGCTAAAATCGTCTTATCCTTTATAAACTTCTCGACAATGTCTTCCTTATTTCCTGCGCGTTTGCCAGGAAATTTACATATTTTTAAGAAAGCTAGGTGAATAGTGGTGTTTAATGTCGAATCCTACAACGGAACCCGTGAAGAAAAATATAAATTAGTGATCAAACAGCTGATTGCATTGCTTGAAGGAGAAAGGAACATAATTGCAAATCTTAGCAATGCATCGGCACTGCTCAATCAATTCCTGGACCGTACCAATTGGGTAGGATTTTATTTGATGGAGGACGGAGAGCTCGTGCTTGGGCCTTTCCAGGGTCTCCCGGCCTGTGTTAGGATTCCGCTTGGAAAAGGTGTCTGCGGTACTGCTGCCAAACAGATGGAAACCATCCGCGTTGAAGATGTCCACCAGTTCCCTGGACATATTGCCTGCGATGCCGCTTCACAATCTGAAATCGTTATCCCCCTTATTAAAGAAGGAAAGCTGCTTGGTGTTTTGGATATCGACTCACCTGAAAAAAATCGTTTTGACAAACTTGACCATGAATACTTAGATGAGTTTTCCAAAGTACTGGTATCTTACCTATAAATAAGAAAAGCGCAGGGCGCCCTGACCACCCCCGACAAGCACAAGACGAGCCTCACGGAAAGGCTTTCTTTGCCTTTTTGGGAGGATTGCTCGAAATGTGAAGGTGACTTGCCCATTCAAGGAACGCAGACTAAAAACGCCACGTCCTGTGGCAACGTCTGCATGACCCGCATCCTCCCATAAGCTGCCGCTTTCGGTCGTGCGATGTTTATCCTCAAAAAAGCTAACGCTTTTTTCTTCGTGCCAAAAGATTTGCTGACGAAGCCTTCCTTGTCCTGCGGACCTCAGGCATAAGACGGTTCCTGTAAGAAGGTGTTTTCCCTTCTGGAAGGAATTGGCTTATGACCCCGAGTGCTCTAGGAGCCGCAACTAGACAAACTTGCGACCTCGAGTGGGTAGGCTGCTTGCGCTAGACAGTTATCGATGGTCAAAAAACTTTAATAGAAAAGGAGATGTCTCTTAACAGGACATCTCCTTTTTATTTTTATTAAATCTTTTCCAGGGCCTGAAATAGGTCATCACGGATATCTTCCCAAGATTCAAGCCCGACAGAAAGCCTCAGCAGTGTATCATCAATCCCCATCTGTTCTCGTGATTCCTGAGGAACCACTGCATGGGTCATTGTTGCCGGGTGCTGGATCAGCGTCTCAGCATCTCCAAGGCTAACTGCAATTTTGATGATTTTCAGCTCATTCATAAATGCCTGGGCGGTTCCTTTATCTCCCTTTAAGGTAAACGAAATCATTCCGCCTGCTTTTCTCATTTGTTTCTTAGCAATCTCATAATCGGGATTATTGCTGTCTCCCGGGTAATAGATCTTTTCGACTTTTGGGTGCTCCAATAAACAAGCCGCCAGCTTTTCGGCATTCTCGCAATGGCGGTCAAGCCTTACAGCAAGTGTTTTTAGTCCGCGCAGAAGAAGCCACGCATCAAATGGAGAAATAATGCCTCCGATATCTTTTTGGGTAGTCATTGAAACTTTATCCAAAAATTCTTTCGGACCTACAACAATTCCAGCCACAACATCCCCATGTCCGCTTATATATTTTGTTGCACTGTGAACGACAATGTCACAGCCTGCATCAATTGGATTCTGCAAATAAGGGGAGCAGAATGTATTATCAACTACTACAGGGATCCCTTTCTCTCGACCTACTTCTGCTACCATCTGCAAGTCTGCCAATTTCATTGTTGGATTTATCGGAGTTTCAACATAAATGCAGGCTGTCTCAGGCTTTATTTGATCCAGCAGCTGTTCTTTCGTCTCCATAGCTGAAAAATCATGGCTAATTTTATATTTCTCATCCATCATCTCCAGCAAACCAAATGTGCAGCCATACACACCCTGAGAACATAAAATATGATCGCCTGTTTTGGTAAGCGCGATTAGTACAGCAGATACCGCTGCCATTCCTGACCCAAAGGCTAGGGCGGACTCTCCCTTTTCAAGGGCCGCCATCCGTTCTTCCAGAATTTTTACAGTTGGATTGCCAAGACGCGAATAAATATATCCTTCCTCTTCACCCGCAAAGCGCTTCTCCCCTTGCTGTGAAGTTTCAAATGTAAAAGTGGATGTTTGAAAAATGGGCGGAGCCAGGCTTCCTTTAAATCTCTCTGAATCATAACCTTCATGAATGACCTGTGTCTCCATTTTCAATTGTTGCTTCCTTTTCATACAAACTCTCCCTTTCGGTGTAACCGTTTTCATTTTTCTGTAATAAAATTTCCTCTTTTTTCAGCATATGATAAACGTCTATTTTTTGAAAGTATTTTGTTCAAAGAAAAGCGCAAGGTGCCTTGACCATGAAGGAACGCAGATTAAAAGCGCCACGCCCGTGGCAATGTCTGCATGATCCCGAGTCCCTAGGAGCCGCAACTTGGCAAACCGAAATGTGGAAGCGACTGTCTAGGGACGACAGGCAAAAGACGGTTCCTCTAAGAAGGTATATTTCCTTCTGGAAGGAATCGGCTTATGACCTCGAGGGGGTAGGCGCCGGGAGCTAAAAAGTTACCGACGTTCAAAATTTTTATACTTTCATATTTTAAAAATAAAGAACTGCCTTTCAAAAAGGCAGTATCCTAAATAAAGAAATTTTCACCTGACTCAAGGACAACTTTATTTTTGCCTGACTGCTTTGCAGAATATAACGCTCTGTCGGCCCTCTTGAATAAAGCCGGATAAGTGTCCTTCCGCCCTCTGTTCCAATAGGATACCCCGCAGGAAATAGTCACCTGAGGATTAGAGCATTCAAACACCCTATTCACAAGCCTTTCAGCAATCACCTTTCCTCCTGCCAGCGACACGCCGGGAAGATAAACAGCCAGTTCTTCACCGCCCCACCTTGCTCCTATATCAGTGGCGCGAATATTTCCATTTATGACATCAGCGACCTGAATAATTACCTCATCGCCTACCTGATGCCCGTATGTGTCATTAATCGTTTTAAAGTCATCAATATCTATCAGAATAAAAGAGCCTTCAATATCTTCATTCATTGATAAATGGATCCGCTCGTCCAAATAACTCCTCGAGTAAAGCTTCGTTAAATGATCGGTGACAACCATCTTCTCCAGTTCTTCCCTCAGCATTGAGTTAGTAAAAGCCAAAGTTGAATGGTGAATCAATGATTGGAGAAGTTTAAAAGTTTCAAAAGAAAAATGGTAAGGAGACCGATGCATAACCAGCGCAAAACCTTTCAATTCTCCAGACTGAGTCATTGGTACAGCCATTATGGACTTAAAGCGGAAAACCTTTTTCTGGTTTTGCAGGCTGAAATCCCCAATAAACAAAGATTCTCGTTCCTTCATGATTTTCTTCTGTATATAGCGAATATAAAGAGATGCATCCTTCGTGTGAAAGAAATCAGTACTTCCGTTCATTATATTGGTATGTAAGCCATCAGCAGACAATAGGATAAAACCAGCTTCCTCCGCATCAAATGATTGCAAGATTTGCTCAGACATAAACATCATCATTTCTGTCAGGCGCAAATTGGAATTCAGACGGTGGGATGTTTCATTAATTAATTGCAGATCAGCAATCAATCGCTTCGATTGCTGATACAGTTGGGCATTTTCCAATGCGCTCCCCGCCGTGCGGGCAAGCAGCGTGATAAATTCCACTTCATTTTTTGGGAACATTAAGGTATTAGGTGCAATCACCTGCAGCACTCCATAAACCCCCTGCTTTCCTTTTAATGGGGCATAGAGAACCGAGCGCTTTTCTAGGACAGAATCTTCGAATTGGACAGCACCTGTCACATATGCCTGCATGGCTGCGATATTTTCGCTGTCATACTCCAGATCCCTAATCGGTAAATCTCCATGGTTTTTATTATCCTGTGATAAAAGAAGGTAATAAGTGAAAGTAGGATATACTTCCTGCAAGGTATAAATAATCTCGCCAAGTACCATGTCCATATCCATTGAAGAGTGAAACTTTTCAGTCACACGGTATAGTTGCTTATAGCGTTTTTCTTCCGACACAATCTTTGCCAGCCCCTGGGCTTTTTCTAAAAATTGCCCGCACTCTCCGCTAAGCTCCTGTAAAATCTTTTCCGGCAGGGTGTTAAAGGAATCCATACCCCCTATAAGAAACATACAGCCAAGCAATTGTTCCCCCTTGATTAGCGGAAGCATCAATTCCTCACTCTGCGTTTCTCCCGCCCTGCTTCGGATTTGCCGATTTTCCCTAATCCACCCCTTAAGTCCAGTACAGGAAATACTAGGCGGCAGCGTACTTAATTGAAAATCGGATTTAGTCGCAGCTTCAATAAAAAACTCCTGTTTCCATTCATTGCAGCCATATAAAATGACCTCTGCTGCACCGGTCAGAGCTTTTATAGCCGAAAGCATTTCATCCAGCAGTTTTTCATAATGGAAAAATCCATTCTCTGTATCGATGATATCAAAAAAACGGCTTTTCAATTTAAAAATGATTTGGCGTTCGAGCGTATCCATCTCCATCATCACCTATCAACTGTTTCAGATCATGAATTTTGAAATCAATAAGATTATTATAGCGAACCAGGGTAATGTTTCCCCGTAAATTTGTGGCTATTTCGTTTCAATTCGGCATTTTCAACTATCAGTATGAATAATCTACAGCAGCGAAGCCGCTTTTCATTTCCCGTTTCATTTATATAATTCACAACTGAATGTATTCCAATTTTTTCTTTATTATATCATATCTTACCAATGTTCTCTTAAGCATTGAATCATTTTACACTAAAATAGCTTCTAAATTATTTCTTCTATATAACTTCATTGATTTAGTAAATAAAAACTATTAGTGCCTATATTATAAGCAATAATACCTTGACTTTTATCCTGCAAAAATTATATAATACTCCTTGTGTAAAATATTGCAGCCTATGTGATCACCTTGATGTACTCATTTTGTTCCTCAACCAGATTTTGAAGTTAGTTTTGTCTAGCTTCAGGCGCCATCGGCTCGACTTATGCTTGTCACCGATAAGCGGGCGCCTTACGCATTTCTGGGGATGGGGTACTGTGTAACCCTCTGCTGCTAGGGCGAAGGTACATGAAAACAAAATGGACATGATTGTTGTGCACATCTGTTACTGTTTTTATTTTACAAAATAAAAACACAAAAGGAGGAGTCTTAAATGGCTCGTTATACTGGTCCAAGCTGGAAATTATCACGTCGTCTTGGAATCTCTCTAAGCGGTACTGGTAAAGAATTAGAAAAGCGTCCTTACGCTCCTGGACAACATGGTCCAAACCAACGCAGAAAAATATCTGAATACGGATTGCAATTGCAGGAAAAGCAAAAGCTTCGTCATATGTACGGAGTAACTGAGCGCCAATTCCGTAACTTATTTGATAAAGCTGGCAATATGCCTGGTAAGCACGGTGAAAACTTCATGATTCTTTTAGAATCACGTCTTGACAACGTTGTATACCGTTTAGGTCTTGCACGTACTCGCCGTCAAGCTCGCCAGCTAGTTAACCATGGTCACATCATGGTTGATGGATCTCGTGTTGATATTCCATCATACCGCGTTGCTCCTGGTCAAACAATCACACTTCGCGAAAAATCTCGCAACCTTGACATCGTTAAAGAAGCAATCGAAGTTAACAACTTCGTACCTGACTTCGTATCTTTCGATGCAGACAAGCTAGAAGGAACTTTCACTCGTATGCCTGAACGTTCTGAACTTCCAGCTGAAATCAACGAAGCTCTAATCGTTGAATTCTACTCTCGTTAATAGCTGCTTAAAAACTGCCGATATATGTCGGCAGTTTTTGTTTTGTTTTAAGGGTTTTAGTTTGAAGATTTTAGAGAGGATTTTGAGTAATTACCTTTTTTCCAGCTCTTTCCTCACTTCATTGTTAATCATCTGTATAAACTACCACTCCCCTCTCTCTGCACTCATTTTCTTCGTAAAGGCTGGATTAACTGCCATCTTCCTCCGGCTCTCATTTTTCTCGTTAACCAACAGGATCAACTTTCTGTTCAGAATCTTTAACTCATTTTTGATAAATCTCTTTACATTCCCCCAAAGTCGGAAAAAAGCCCTCATTCAGCAGGAGGGCTTTCATATTAGTACTTGATTAAGAAGTATTTCTTCTTACCACGGCGAATAACCGTAAATTGGCCTTCAATCTTATCTTTATCTGAAAGTGTGTAATCAAGCTCCGTTACGCGTTCTCCATTAACAGAAACGGCGCCGTTTGTAACATCCTCCCGGGCCTGACGTTTAGACGGTGAAATTTTTGCTGTAACCAGCAGATCAACGATGCCGATATCGCCGCCTTCTGAATGTTCATAAGTTGGAACATCCTTAAAGCCTTGTTTAATCTCAGAAACAGAAAGATTTTTAATATCTCCGCTGAATAGGGCATCCGTAATTTTAATAGCTTGCTCCAACGCTTTATCTCCATGGATCAATCGGGTCATTTCTTCCGCAAGAGTTTTTTGCGCTTTGCGAAGATGCGGCTCTTCCTGAACAGCTTTTTCAAGTTTTTCAATCTCTTCGCGTGATAAGAAGGTGAAGAATTTTAAGTATTTAATAACATCAGCATCAGCCGTATTAATCCAGAATTGATAGAACTCGTATGGAGACGTCTTTTCCGGATCTAGCCAGATCGCTCCGCTTTCAGTCTTTCCAAATTTGGTTCCATCCGCTTTTTTAACAAGCGGGATTGTCAGACCAAACGCTTTCGAGCCTTCCGGCGCCATTTTACGGATCAGCTCAAGCCCGGTTGTAATATTGCCCCATTGGTCGCTGCCGCCAATTTGCATCTTGCAGTTATGATTCTCATATAAGTGAAGGAAGTCCATCGCCTGCAGGATGGTGTAGGTGAATTCAGTAAAAGAAATCCCGGTTTCCAGTCTAGATGAAATGGTATCTTTCGCAAGCATGTAATTGACTCCCACATGCTTTCCGTAATCGCGGAGGAAAGTAACAATGTCCATCGATCCTGCCCAATCATAGTTATTTACCATGATGGCTCCATTATCACTATCAAAATCAAAGATTCTCTTAAGCTGATTTTGAATACTGTCTACATTAAGCTGAACAGTCTCAAGAGTTTGCAGCTTGCGTTCCTCGCTCTTGCCGCTTGGGTCCCCAATCAGGCCAGTAGCTCCGCCAACAAGAACAATTGGACGATGTCCTTCTTTTTGAAAACGCCTTAAGGTTAAAAATGGCAGCAGATGCCCGATATGCATACTGTCTGCAGTTGGGTCCACACCGCAGTATAGAGAGATTTTTTCTTTTTTAAGGGCATCTTTGATCCCCTCTTCATCTGTCTGCTGATAAACGATTCCTCTCCATTGTAAATCTTCAAGTAAGCTCATTTTAATTTCCTCCTAAATGAAACAGCAATTTTCTCAGGCATATCATAGGACAGGTCCAAGCGTACAAAAAGCGCCCCTGCACATCTGCAGGGACGCATAATCACATTGCGCGGTACCACCCAAATTGAGGGACAAATTGCCCTCCACTCTTTCAAGATAACGGATAAACCGTTCACTGCTAGCCTGCTCTGCAGGTTGACAGTGAAAGCTCAGGGAGGTAATTCATCCTTCTATTTGTACCGGCTCGCAGCATCCGCCGGCTTTCTGAAACAGGGATAGAAGCATTACTGGGTTCCCATCATTGCCTAAGTATTTTTAAAACAGAACTCATGTTTCTTACGTCTATGGCTAGTTAAAACATTTTTATCATAAAAATTAGCAGTATGTCAAATATCTGTGCAAAAAAGGAAATTTCAGATAAATGGCGAACCTTGTCAATTAGTATGTCGCATTATCGCAGGTTAACGGTCAGTAACTTTAGAAAATTGGTTTTCTAGTATATACTCAATGAGTTATTTCCGAACTAACTGCCCGTAAAAGCCCGATTGGTGAGATATTGTGAAACTGACCTTTGCTTTTTCAAAGGTATAGTTGAACCAATCAGGCTAGTAGTGCCAGTTAGATTGAAGTGCAAATGAAAATCTTACTGGCATTAGAACGTGACCAACCAACAGCGGAAAACACGCTGTTGGAAGTTTCACTTTATGCTATAATAGATGTGATTTTAGGGGGACTGATACGATGAAAGAAAAGTTTCAAATATTTATTGATAAATTGAGGCAAACTCCAGGCCTTTTCAGAAATAAAAAAGCAGCAAAAGGGGCCAGCATCACTTACCAGGTTGTCTGGAATCTAGCTTTGCTGTTTATCGTTTTAGCCGTCATTGGGGGTGCATTCGCTGGAGGACTGGGAGCTGGTTATTTTGCCTCCCTTGTAAAAGATGAACCAATACGCTCTTATGCAAGCATGAAAAAGGATATTTACGACTATGAAGAAACATCGGAAATTTATTTTGCCGATAATGTTTATTTGGGCAAGCTTCGGACCGACCTTGAACGTGAGGAAGTTAAGCTCGATGATGTTTCTGACCACTTAATTAACGCAGTGGTCGCTACGGAAGATGAATATTTCTACGAACATGATGGAGTGGTGCCAAAAGCGATTATGCGTGCCCTGTTCCAGGAAGTAACAAATTCATCTGTACAATCCGGGGGAAGTACACTGACACAGCAGCTGATAAAGAACCAAATCTTAACGAATGAAGTTTCATTTGAGCGAAAAGCAAAAGAGATCCTGCTGGCTTTGCGCCTTGAGAAGTTCTTTGATAAAAAGGAAATTCTGGAAGCATACCTGAATGTGTCTACCTTTGGAAGAAATGCATCCGGCCGGAATATCGCCGGTGTTGAAGCAGCTGCCAAAGGGATTTTTGGCGTAAGCGCAAAGGAATTGACATTGCCGCAGGCAGCTTTCATAGCGGGACTTCCTCAGAGCCCATTCGGCTATACTCCTTTTACAAGAGAAGGGACTATTAAGGAAAATCTTGAGCCCGGATTTTCAAGAATGAGGACAGTTCTAAAAAGAATGTATGACGACGGAAAGATTGATCAAAAACAATATGAGGAAGCACTGGTGTATGATCTTACAAAGGATTTCACTACGCCTTCTGAAAGCCCTTTAGAAAAGTATCCGTACTTAACATTTGAAATTGAAGAGCGTGCCGTAAACATCATGACTAAAATTCTCGCTAAAAATGATGGGTATGAAGAGCAGGACTTAAAAGAAGATGATGAACTCCGTGAGGAATATAAAAATCTGGCAGACAGGACGATCCGCCAAAATGGATATCAAATCCATACAACGATTAATAAAGACATCTATGACAAAATGCAGCAGGTAAAGGATAACTACCCTTACTATGGACCGGATAAACCAGAGACTATTAAGGACGCCGATACTGGCGAGAACAAGCAAGTCATGGAGCCAGTTGAAGTTGGCGCTATTTTAATCGAAAATAAGACTGGTAAAATCATCAGCTTTGTCGGCGGACGTGACCATAAGCGCGAGCAATTGAACCATGCCACAAACGCTGTAAGGCAAAATGGTTCAACCATGAAGCCGATCCTGGTTTATGCACCGGCAATGGAACTTGGCAAGGCAGCACCAGGAACAATTTTACCCGATGTGCCGTTATACCTAGCTCCTGGATTAAACCGCCCTTGGCCAAATAACTATACCAGGACTTATAGCGGATTGGTTTCAGCCAGGCAGGCTTTAAAGTATTCCTATAATGTTCCCGCTGTTAAGCTGTACAAGGATATAGTCGGACAGCGTCCTGCAGCTTATCTGGAGAAGATGGGATTCACGTCATTAATTGGTCCGGATTACACAAACTTAGCTACAGCTATCGGTTCACTTGAGTACGGTGTAACTGTTGAAGAAAATACAAATGCATTCAGCACATTTGCCAACGGCGGTAAATTTATCGATGCATATATGATTGACAAAATCATTGACAAAGACGGCAAAGCGATTTTTCAGCACGAAATCGAGCCGGTTGATGTATTTAGCCCGCAGACATCCTATTTAACCATCGATATGATGAGAGACGTTATTAACAGCGGAACAGCTACTTCCATCAAGAGCAGATTAAAATTCGGCTCAGACTGGGCAGGGAAAACGGGAACTGGGGTGGATTTCCACGATGCCTGGTTTGTAGCAACCAACCCAAATGTCACTTTTGGCATCTGGTCAGGCTATGATACTCCTAAATCATTGAAAGCTCCCGGCCCATTAAGCTACAGCTTGCGAAATAATTATCTGTGGGCTGACCTAATGAACGCAGCATATGATGTTGCCCCTGATCTTGTCGATCCAAGCGAAAGCTTTAAAATGCCAGGCGGCATAGTAAGACGTTCTTTCTGTGCCATTTCCGGCCTTCTGCCTTCAGAGGCATGTTCTAAAGCTGGCCTAGTCGAGACAGACTTATTCAATGCAAAGTTTGTTCCAACAAAAGTTGATGACAGTCTTGGCAATGGAAAACTTGTGAGAGTCGGCGACAAAAAATATATGGCTCTTGACTCAACCCCTGAAGAGTTTACAGAATCTGGATTGGTATTAAATCCAGCGTATATTGAAAAGTTATTTGGAATTAAAGCAAATCCAAGCGACCTGATTCCTAATAAAGAACGCTGGAGAAGCATTTTGACTACCGGCAATAAACTCGAGGATAATGGCAAAGCTCCTGCAGCGCTGGCAATCAAAGCTTCAGGCGAGACAATTATTTGGGGTTCCCACCCTGAAAAAGATGTCATTGGCTATCGAGTATACATCGGAGGTAAAAAAGTTGCTACAATAAAAGCCGGCTCTTCCCTTACCTTTAAGGCCGGCAATGGCTCTATACATGTAACTGCGGTTGATATTGCAGGCAAAGAGTCCACCCCTTCCAACGTGGTGGAGATCGGCAAAAAGCCGGAAGAAGAAAAGCCTAAAGAGGAAAAGCCTAAAGAAGAAAAACCTGCAGATCCTCCAGCTGAGGAAAAACCGGTTTCTGAAAAGCCGGAAGAACCTGGTGCCGGAGAAGAAGAAGGCAGCACAAACTAATATATCGCTATAAGAGAAAGCTGAATTTCTAAACACAATCGTTTTTGGAATTCAGCTTTTTCTATTCTGTTATGAACGAGTATCGATTTCCCTTCTAATTAGCCGGTTCATAAAATTTGTTCGCTAATTTATATTGTTGTTTGCTAAATTTAGGATTTGTTCGCTAGTTTATAGGTTTGTTTGCTAGTTTATAGGATTTGTTTGCTAAATTCACTGCTTTGTTCGCTAGTTTTTACTTTTATTCGCTAAGTTCACAAATATCCCAGAATGTTCCCCCCTGCTGCGAATCCAAAAAAAAAGAGAACCGCTCCCATTGAGCAGTCCTCTTCCTCTATTAATCTTCCATTGTTGACAGGTCGCCTGTTGGAAGATCCAACTCCCAGGCTTTAAGCACACGGCGCATGATTTTACCGCTTCGAGTTTTCGGAAGCTTGTCACGGAACTCAATTTCACGAGGTGCTGCATGTGCTGCAAGGCCTTTCTTTACAAATTGGCGGATCTCTTCCACTAATTCCTCTGTAGGCTCATGGCCATCTCTTAATGCAACAAATGCTTTAATAATTTCACCTCGGACAGGATCAGGCTTTCCGATAACCCCTGCTTCTGCAACGGCAGGGTGTTCGATCAGTTTGCTTTCTACTTCGAATGGGCCGACACGTTCGCCTGATGTCATGATCACATCATCTACACGTCCCTGGAACCAGAAGTAGCCCTCTTCATCCATATAAGCAGAATCCCCTGTTACATACCAGCCCCCTGGCATAAAGTAAGATTCATATTTTTGCTCGTTATTCCAAATGGCATGCATCATGGAAGGCCAGCCTTTCTTAATGGCTAGATTGCCCATGCGGTTCGGAGGCAGCTCATTCCCCTGATCATCAACAATCGCTGCTTTAACACCAGGAATCGGCTTGCCCATTGAGCCAGGCTTAATTTCCATGCAAGGATAGTTGCAGATCAGCTGCGCACCTGTTTCTGTCATCCACCAAGTATCATGGATTCGCAGATTGAACACCTTCATGCCCCATCTGATTACCTCTGGATTTAACGGTTCACCAACACTTAAGATATGGCGAAGGCAGCTTAAGTCAAATTTCTTCACAACTTCATCGCCTGCACCCATCAGCATGCGAAAAGCGGTAGGAGCACTGTACCAAACCGTTACGCCATACTCCTCAAGCATCTTATACCAAGTTTCAGGATTGAACCGGCCCCCAACAATGAGATTGGACGTCCCAGTAAGCCACGGGCCGAAAATTCCATATGAAGTACCCGTTACCCAGCCCGGGTCAGCAGTGCACCAGTATACATCTTCTTCCTTCAGATCCAATACCCACTTAGCTGTCTGGTAGTGCTGGATCATTGCATTATGTACATGCAGCACACCCTTTGGCTTCCCTGTGGAACCGGAAGTATAATGCAAAATTAATCCATCTGTTCCTTCAACCCACTCGATTGAAAGCTTTCGGCTAGACTCAGCCATCCTTTTATTAAAATCAACATAAGGGCCAGTTTCCTCAACATGATCGCCTACAAGGAAAACATGCTTTAGAGCCGGAAGCTGGTCAACAGGAACACGTTCCAGAAGTTCTGGTGTAGTAATTAGAACTTTCGCTCCACTATCCTCAAGCCTGTCTCGAACCGCCCCTTCCATAAAAGCTTCAAATAGCGGCCCTACAATCGCCCCTAGTTTGACGGCACCCAAAACAGCGAAATAAAGTTCAGGTGAACGAGGCATAAAGATAAATACCCTGTCTCCCTTTTCTACATCACCGTAGGTTTTTAAGGCATTTCCTGCTTTATTGGAAAGCTCCTTCATTTCTTTAAAAGTATATTTCTCATTTCTTTGCCCGTCACGATAGTACAGGGCAACCTTATTCTTTCTGAAGGATTCAGCATGGCGATCGATCGCCTCATAGGCCATATTCATCCTGCCTGTCTCTTTCCAGGAAAACTCTTTTTCCGCGTCTGCCCAATTGAAATTTCCATATAGTTCATCGTATCTTTTTAGATTAAACTCCCCTTGCGTCACTGGTAGCGCTTCCACTTTCATCTATTCATTTCCCCCTTTTTTATGATTTGATAATATTATAGTATAAATAGTGTCTTTTCTCAATTTTTAAAATATTGCTGTTAAAAAATAATTTATATGCATCTTTTGAACAATTGTCACAAAGTTTTTTCAATTTAACCAGAAAATTATGTGAAAGCGCTTTAAATTAATAGTTTTTATGTATAATAGAAATTACATTGATCATGTCTTTTAGGCGGTGAATAAATGGAACACAGAAAAACGTACAATGCTAAAGAGTTAAAAACAGCTAATGGAAATTTAATAATCGAAGGGCCAATCTCCCCTGAAAAGCTAGCTGATTATGAGTTTCATAAAGATCTGGTCGCTTTCAGGCCTCCGGCACAGCAGCATAAAGCACTGGTTGAAATTGCAGGATTGCCTGAGGGTAGGATTATAATAGCCAGAGACCGGCATACGATTGTCGGCTATGTCACCTATCTCTATCCCGACCCGCTTGAGCGCTGGTCAGAAGGCAAAATGGATAATTTGATAGAATTGGGTGCCATTGAAGTCATCCCTGCCTTTCGCGGATCGGGAACCGGAAAAAATCTTTTAAAAGTTTCCATGATGGATGATGCAATGGAAGATTATATCGTCATTACAACAGAATATTACTGGCATTGGGATCTAAAAGGAACCGGACTGAATGTATGGGAGTATCGGAAAGTTATGGAAAAAATGATGAATGCCGGGGGCCTGGGATGGTATGCCACAGATGACCCGGAAATCAGTTCCCATCCGGCAAACTGCCTGATGGCAAGAATCGGAAAAAGGATAGACCAGGAATCAGTCCAGCAATTTGACCGTCTGCGCTTTATGAACCGTTTTATGTATTAACAAATAATAAAAGTTTGCATCAATCTACTACATACGCTTCATTCACGCTTTCAAGATTCGCGTGACTCCATTTATATCCATAAAGGGGGCACTATAAGTGATTGTTGAAGAAATTATGAAAACAGATGTCACAGCATTGTCAAAGGACGACAGTATTGCAGACGCCATAAAAGTAATGAATGCAAAGAAAGTGCGTCATTTGCCCATAACTGACAATGACAACAAGCTAATTGGACTGGTCACGGACAGGGATATCCGGGATGCCACTCCTTCTATTTTCCATACTGAATTATTTAAGGATGATCTTCAAAGGCCGCTGGATACCATTATGAAGACAGAAATCATTACAGGGCATCCTCTGGACTTTGCGGAAGAAATTGCCGCAATCTTTTATGAGCAGCGCATCGGCTGCCTTCCCATTTTAAAAGATAATAAACTTGTTGGAATCGTAACAGAAACTGACTTGCTCCATACGCTGGTCCAATTGACAGGAGCACATCAGCCAGGTTCCCAAATTGAAGTGAAAGTGCCAAATAAAACTGGTATGCTCTTTGAAATTGCGGAAGTGATCTGCAAAAGAAAAGCAAACATTCAAAGTGTCCTTGTTTATCCGGATAAAAAGGATGAGAAATTCAAAATACTTGTACTAAGAGTGCAAACCATGAATCCCACACTTGTTATTGAAGATTTGCAAAACGCAGGCCATGAAGTACTATGGCCTAATCAGCCGGGGATTTCTCTATGACACATGATTCCATTTTTGTATATACGGAAGATCTGCTGAATTACAAATTCGGCAAAAATCATCCCTTTAACCAGTTAAGGCTTAAACTGACACTTGATTTACTTAAAAATATGCAGGCCATTGAGGATCATCAAATCATTCCGCCTCGCCCTGCTTCCGAAGAGGAGCTTCATTTGATTCATGATCCAAATTATGTGAACGCTGTAAAGCTTGCAGGCCGTGAACAGCTTCCTGAGGATATAGGAGAAAATTATGGGCTTGGAACAGAGGATACGCCGATTTTTCCAAATATGCATGAAGCGAGCTCTCTTTTAGTCGGAGGGACCCTGACTGCTGTTGATGCTGTCATGAGCGGCCGTGCTAAGCATGCCCTTCACATTGGCGGAGGTCTTCATCATGGTTTCCGCGGAAAAGCATCAGGATTTTGCATCTACAATGATAGTTCGGTAGCCATTAAGTATATTCAGGAAACATACAAAGCAAAGGTGCTCTATGTCGACACGGATGCACATCATGGAGACGGGGTTCAATGGTCGTTCTATGATGACCCGGATGTCTGCACTTTATCCATCCATGAAACGGGACGATATTTGTTCCCGGGTACAGGCAATGTCAACGAACGCGGGCAAGGAAAGGGGTATGGATTCTCATTCAACATCCCAGTAGATGCTTTTACAGAAGACGAATCCTGGCTCTATGCTTATCGGACAGCTTTCCGGGAGGTTGCTGAGTTCTTTAAGCCAGATGTGATCCTCACTCAAAATGGTGCGGACTCCCATTATCTTGATCCGCTTACACATTTGTCTTCGACCATGAAGATATACAGAGAAGTTCCTAAGCTAGCACATGAAATTGCACATGAATATTGTGATGGTAAGTGGATTGCGGTCGGCGGCGGCGGCTACGACATTTGGCGTGTCGTTCCCCGTGCCTGGGCTATGATTTGGCTGGAAATGACTGAAAACCCAAATTCTTATGGCGAACTTCCTTTGGAATGGGTGAACAACTGGAAGGAGGATGCTCCGGTGCCCCTTCCCCTTCGGTGGGACGACCCGGAGGATCTTTACCCCCCGATTCCGCGTAAAAATGAAATTACTGAAAAAAATGCCCAAACAGTGGACAAAGCCCTTTATCCTATCCGAAATAGGAAAATGACAGAATCTATGTAATTAAAAAGCTGATAGAACCCGCTCTTATTTTGAAAGGGATATCAGCTTTTTCCATTTCACAGGCTAAAAACCAACATTTATTTTCCTGTTTATCAAATTTACCGGCCAATACACTTCCTTTCCTCCAAATAAAGAGAGGCCTGGCAAAAGCCAGGCCAAAAACTAATGATTGATTAAACTTTCCTCATCATATTTCGGATCTGAAATAATGATTTCAACCCGGCGGTTTTTTTCCCAATTTTCCGGTCCGGAATTAGGAACTGCCGGCCTTGTCTCTCCGTAGCCAACAGCAATAAACCGGCGGCTTTCAAGTTTATGATTTTCTGTTAAGTACCTGATTACAGTACTGGCTCTCGCCGCAGACAGTTCCCAATTTGATGGATATCTGTAAGTTGTAATGGGGCGATTATCTGTATGGCCTTCTACCTTAACCAGGTTTGGCATACTTGATAAGACAGTTCCCACCTTGTCCAAAAATGGATAAGAGCCTTCTATGAGGCTGGCCTCCCCCGATTCGAAAAGCACCTGTTCTTGCAGAACAAGAACCACTCCACGTTCCGTCCTGTTTGCAACAATTACATCCTCAAGACCATTTTGATCTAAAAATGCCTGAATTTCGATTAAAAGCTGATCAAGAGAGTCGCCCTGCTCACTGCCTTCTTCTTCTGTATTTTGATCATTTTGTTCCATATCGGTTGGATGTTCATTCGGAATAATGGAGGGATAAAAATCGAGCAGCTGCCGATCCCGAAATGATTCAGAAATGGCTTTAAACTTAAACATATCAATTTGCGACATCGAAAAGAGCAAGATAAAAAAGACTAAAATCAGTGTGACAAGATCTGAGAAAGTAACCATCCACCGGGGAGCACCCTTAGCAGGCTCAGGAGGCCTTCTCCTACGCTTCATAATCCAAAGCCTCCCCCGAAGCAAGAGATTCTTCCATTTCTCTCCGTTCTTCTGACGACAAGAAAGCACTTAGTTTTTCTTCTAGGATTTTAGGATTCTGGCCTGATTGAACTCCGATAACCCCTTCGATACTAATCTCTTTATAGAATATTTCTTTCTCAGTCTTTAAAGCCAGCTTGGCAGCCATTGGCAAGAACACCAGATTAGCCAGCAGCGAGCCATATAATGTGGTAAGAAGCGCAATTGCCATATTAGGGCCAAGAGAGGCAGGATCATTCAGGTTTTTCAGCATTAAGACAAGCCCGATAAGCGTTCCGATCATCCCCCAGGCCGGCGCATACTCCCCTGCTCTTTCAAAAATGCTTCTGCCTTTTCGATGCCTTTCTTCCATGGCTGTAATTTCTGCATTCATAATATCAGTTATGACATCTGGCTCAATTCCATCCACCGCAAGGTAAATGCCTTTCCGAATAAAAGCATCATCTACTTTTTCCACTTCAGCTTCAAGCGATAAAAGACCTTCTCTGCGGGCGCGGTCTGAGAGATTTACGAATATCCCGATCAGCCTGCCAATGCTTTGTTCATCACTGGAGAAAACTTGCTTAATGACAGTGGGCATATGCTTTATATCTTTCAACGGAAAACTTACAAGCAAACCTGCTATTAGCCCTCCAAGAACAATCAGCATTGAAGATAAATCAATAAATGAAAAGAAACCCTTCGTTCCCCCGTTTGACATAATTCCAAAGATCAGCATTGCCAAACCAATCAGCAGCCCCACTGGTGTTAAAAAATCAAACTTCCTCATTTTCTCTCTCCCTGATCAAACGCATTTGCCAAGACTTCTGTTATATATAGCCCGGCAAGAATGCTGATAAAGTAATGAAATGGCAGAAAGAAACGCCTTTCCATTATGTTAGCAAGGCGTTTTTTTCTGCCCTTAGTCTAGCTGCAGCGCATGGCGCCTCCACTTTTCTATTATATCGGCATTTTTATTATTTTGTTGAGTCTCGTTCTTCAATTCGGTGGGGAAGCACTACAATATGTTCATCTACGGATTCTTTGTTCATTAATTTGGTAAGCAAGCGCATGGCAACGGCTCCGATGTCGTATAATGGCTGCACGACAGAAGTCAGCTGAGGGCGGACCATCAATGCCAGGCGCGTATTATCGGAGCTGATGACTTCAAAGTCTTCCGGAATTTTATAGCCTTTATCCTCGGCTCCATGGACAATGCCAAGCGCCATTTCATCGGATCCTGCAAAAATGGCTGACGGGCGCGGATTCGCTTCCAATAGCTTTTCAAAAGCCTCCATTCCTGAATCGTACGTATAATCTCCTTCTACAACTAATCCTTCGCGATATGAAACCTCAGCTTCAACCAATGCACGCTTATAGCCAGCAAGCTTCTTTTCTTTATTGATTGGCTCACGCAACGGCCCCACAACTAGTGCAACTTCTTTGTGGCCTTTTTCAATAAATGATTCGGTCACATCGAATGCTGCCTGTTCGTAATCAATATTTACAGATGGAATTTTGCCTGACTCCTCAATGGAACCTGCCAGAACAATTGGAACCGGTGACTTTTCAAATTCCTCAACATGCTCTGATGTAATATTGCCGCCCATGAAAACAATCCCGTCGACCTGCTTTCCAAGCATGGTATTAAGAAGGTGCAGCTCTTTCTCCACATTTTGGTCAGAGTTGCTCAAAATGATATTATATTTATACATTGTCGCAATGTCTTCAATTCCCCTTGCCAGCTCAGCAAAAAAGGTGCTTGAGATATCAGGAATAATCACTCCGACAGTTGTCGTCCTTTTACTGGCAAGTCCGCGCGCTACAGCGTTCGGGCGGTATCCAAGCCGATCGATTACTTCCATTACTTTTTTTCTTGTTGCGGGTTTTACATTCGGATTTCCATTTACAACACGAGAAACCGTTGCCATAGAAACATTCGCTTCCCTTGCTACATCATATATTGTTATGTTCATTTTAGTCACTCCTTCTTCATCTAGCGGTCACTTCTATTACTTTCTATTTTACAGCAACACTAGATAACCTACTCATTTTTTATCCTGTTTTGTGATTGGATACACCTGTTCAATTATGTATACAATCATACGACAGTCCAGGAATTGCCGCAATCTCAAGGCTTGTATTTTTTGAAAAAATCTTTTTTCAAAAAATACAAGCCTTCTGCTAATGAGCAGAAGGCTTATGTTAATTAATTTATACTCTTAGTAAAGCAGAGGACTGAAGCTCAGCCATAAAATGATCAAACTGATTTAAATCCATTTGCTGGGCTGAATCTGAGAGAGCAACAGCTGGATCCGGATGCACTTCTGCCATTACGCCGTCTGCTCCAATAGCTAGTGCAGCCTTAGCAGCAGGCAGGAGCAGGTCTCTGCGTCCTGTTGAATGTGTTACATCAACGAGAACAGGCAAATGTGTTTCCTGTTTCAGGATTGGCACTGCAGAGATATCCAGCGTGTTTCTTGTTGCACGCTCGTATGTGCGGATTCCGCGCTCGCACAGGATGATTTGGCCATTGCCCTGAGACATGATGTACTCGGCTGCATTGATGAATTCTTCGATTGTTGCTGCAATGCCCCGTTTTAAAAGTACTGGCTTGTTCACAGCACCAGCTGCTTTTAAAAGTTCAAAGTTTTGCATATTCCGTGCACCGATTTGAATCACATCAATATAATCAACAGCTGTTTCAATATCATTTGGGCTTACAATTTCAGAGATTACCGCCAAATCATATTCGTCTGCCACTCTTTTTAAAATTTTCAGTCCTTCAAGACCAAGACCCTGGAAATCATATGGAGATGTTCTAGGCTTATATGCTCCGCCACGAAGCAGCTTAAGGCCTTTTGCTTTAACAGCCTCGGCAACTGTCGCCACCTGTTCATAAGACTCAACCGCACATGGGCCAAATACCAGATGAGGGTTGCCATCTCCCACTTTTTCTCCTTTAAGGTCAACAATTGTATTCTCAGGCTTCTTCTTTCTGGATACAAGAAGCGCTTTTCTATGATCGTCTTTTTGCAGTTCTAGGCCTGCTTTGAAAATCTCTTTGAACATATGCTCAATTGTTGAGTTTTCAAATGGACCGTCATTATGTTCTTTAATCAAGTCCAGCATTTTGCGTTCACGGACAGGATCATAACGATAAACCCCTTGTGTTTCCTTTACTCTTCCGATTTCTTGAACAAGTTCTGCTCTTTCGTTGATTAAGGATAGCAGCTGCAGATTCAGCTCATCTACTCGATCTCGCAGTTTATCTAGCTCATTATTGCTCATTTCCTGTCCCTTCCTTTCAAATCTTAATTTAGAGCCGTCTGATAAGAAACATGAGCGAATATAGTTTATCATTCGCCAAGTTAAACATTTCCATTCTTTCTCTTTTACGGCATCTGGATTTGTGATACATTTTTTATAATTAGGGTTATTATATATGAATTATTCAAACATGTCACGAAAAAAATCTTTATTAATTAAACGCTTTTAAGTAATAAAGCATTTTAACGCCATTTTTTGACTAAAAATAAAGAAGGTGTATTGCTTTGGATAAACAAAAAAAGCTCTTTGCACTGGATATCGGTACGCGTTCTGTCGTTGGAATAATTCTCGAAGAACATAAGGGCCAGTATCATGCTGAAGACATTGTCGTAAAGGAGCATACTGAAAGGGCGATGCTTGACGGCCAGATCCATGATGTTTTAGCTGTTTCTAAAATTATAACAGAAATAAAGGATGAGCTTGAAATAAAGCATGGTCCTTTAAAAAAGGTTTGCGTAGCTGCTGCAGGAAGAGCGCTAAAGACAGAAAGGGCAAAGGCTTCCATAAATTTCAAGGGTAAACCGATGATGCAAAAAGAAGATATTCTCCATCTTGAACTCAGCGCTGTTCAGCAGGCACAGGCAATGGTTGCCGACAAACATGAGCTTGAAAAAAGCTATTATTATTATTGTGTAGGTTATTCAGTCCTTTATTATCGCCTGGATGGAGAAGAAATCGGAAATCTGATTGATCAGCAGGGTGACGAAGCTTCAGTGGAAATTATCGCTACCTTTTTGCCGAAGGTTGTAGTGGAATCACTCATTTCTGCTCTCCAAAGAGCAAAACTGGAGATGGAAGCACTAACCCTTGAGCCCATAGCAGCAATTAATGTGCTTATTCCGCCATCCATGAGGCGATTAAATGTGGCTCTTGTAGATGTTGGAGCCGGCACCTCCGATATTGCCATTACAGATATGGGCACTGTTATTGCATATGGGATGGTGCCAATAGCTGGCGATGAAGTGACAGAGGCAATCAGCGATCAGCTGCTTTTGGATTTTCCATTAGCTGAAAAAGCCAAAAGAGATCTGCTAATCAATAATAGCATTAAAGTAACTGATATTCTTGGATTTGAAACAGAGATTGGAAAAGACGAATTGATTACCCAAATCTCACCTGTATTAGACCGGCTGGCAGATGCCATCTGCCATGAGATTTTGAACCTGAATAACAGAGCTCCAAAAGCGGTTATGCTTGTTGGCGGAGGAAGCTTAACGCCAGAGTTGCCTGAAAAAATCGCCAGTAAGCTAAGCCTGCCGGAAAATAGGGTTGCTATCCGGGGGATTGAAGCCATAAATGGACTCACAGTCTCCCGCACGATCGATAAGGGACCCGAATTGGTTACACCAATAGGCATTGCCATTGCAGCAAAGAAATCACCTGTGCAATATTGCACCGTCTATGTGAATGAACAGCCTGTCCGCCTTTTTGAAGTAAAAAAGCTGACAGTGGGTGATTGCCTCCTTGCTTCCGGCACCAAAATGAAAAATTTATACGGCAAGCCCGGCCTAGCCATAATCGTTCAGTTAAATGGACAAAACATAACAATCCCTGGAAGCCACGGAGAAGCTCCCATAATCATAAAAAATGGAAGCCCAAGTGCATTGGATGAAAAAGTTGCATCAGGAGATGTCATAACCGTGGAGAGAGGCAGGGATGGACAGCCGGCAGAAGTAAGAATGGGCGATTTAATTGATGACATACCTGCCAAAACGATCACCATTAATAACAAGGTCTACCCCATTAAAGCTAAACTTACTTTCAATGAAAAGCCAGCAGCAACAAATCAAATTCTAAGTGACCATGATCGGATTGGATGCAGAATACCGGAAACAGCTGCAGAAGTTCTCCACGCCTTAGGATTGAATGACCTCTTGAAGGAGCTAAAGCCTTTTCGGATTAATATGAATGGAAAGGAGACTTTTCTTCCCCGTGTTTCAGGGAAGATATTTCGAAACGGCATTGAAATAAAACCCCATAACATGATAGAGCACGGGGACAATCTTATAATTGAAAGGAGAAAAGCACCAACTCTCATAGAAATCGCTGAATTAAAACAGCTGATGCTAATTCAAAAAATCCCTGTTATGTTTAATGGTAAAAGGATCGAGCTTTCTAGGACCGTTACCGAAGTTCATAGAGCAGGAAAAGCCTTATTTGAGACTGATACCATCTATGATGGCGATGTACTGACTGTTACCCATAAAAAGCTTGGCCCTTTTATGTTCCAGGATTTATTCGGCATTGTGGAAATTGACATGCCTAAAGACTCAGCAGGAACATTCCTCTTATTAAAAAACGGAGAAAAAACAACTTTTTATGAACCAATCGAGCCTGGAGACGATTTAAAAATCGTTTGGCCTGCAATAAATAAAAAAATTCCTAATATGGATCTTTCATCTGAAAATAAATAAAACATCCGGAATCCGGAAGTTTTATTTATTTTCCTCTAAAGCTTGTTTCAAGGAGTCGTATGTAATATTCCAATGAGAAGCGTGCCACGCTATATCTCCGTTGTTGAACAATATAACCTGGGGTGATTCGTGTTTTATATGGAAAGTCTCTGCAATATGATTAGAAAGAGGACGATCCTCCTGAACAACCAAATAGGTGGCATTCACTTCTTTATGTTCATTTACAAAGCTTTCATATTCACCATAAGCTGCGCCGCTGACAGGGCATGTTGAACTGTGCTTTAATAACAGCAGCTGATCTCCTGACTTTACAGCTTGATCGAATGCTTCATTGCTATCGAATTTCTTCACCTTCTTACCTCCCTTAAATAGATAAGCGCAGGTGCCTCGATCACCCCTGACTAGCACAAGACGAGCCTCACAGGAAGGCGCTTTTTGCCTTTCAGTGAAGATTGCTCGAAATGTTAAGGCGACTGCATAGTGAGACAGGCGTAAGACGCTTCCCGTAAGAAGGTGTTGTTCCTTCTGAAAGGAAATGGCTTATGACCCGAGTCCCTAGGAGCCGCAACTGGGCATGCTTGTGCCCTCAAGGGGGGAGGTGCCGGAGCTAGCCAATTATCGAATTTCCAAGAGAAACTGTTTAATCAAAAAAATTTACGGTGAAGTAATCGTATCACTTCACCGTTCTGAAAACAAATATGGATTAATTATACTTTTGCTCAGTTTCGTCAAAAGCCTTTTTCGTTTCTTCAAGCTTCATTTGAATTTCGGCATCATTCACTGGCGCATTGCCTTCTGTCTGAAATGACTTGTCATTGATGGCTTCAGGAGCTGATTCCAGTTCGCCTGCTGCCGATTCATTTGCAGCTTGTTCATTCGCATTTTTCCCTTCCTTCATGCTTTTCACTTTGTTGACGAGTTCGTTGGACTGCTTTGAGACGGTTTGTGTTATTGCATTTGTTTTTTCCTTTGCCACATTTGCAAACTCAGTTCCTTTTGTCATTGCTGTTTCACGGAACTGGCCAGACTTTACTTTTAATAAAGATGCCTTCTCATTTAAATCGTTTTGAAGCTCTTTGCCGGATTTAGGAGCAAGAAACAGGGCAGTGGCAGCGCCAACCATACCGCCAATTAAAGCCCCGATCATAAAATCTTTTGCATTGATATTTTCCTCTGATTTTGATTGGTTTCCATCAAACTGATTACGGTCCTGGTTATTCATTCTCCATTTTCCTCCTCGAATTCTAGAATCTTGCTCTTTCTCTTTGGCGTTCTGGCGGAAGTATTTTTTTCTCATCGACATTGTACTGATAAGGGTTTTCTTTTCTCATTTTCCACTTATCTTTAATTTCGAGAAGAACGTTGCTCCACTGTACCACTTGGGAGATTTTATCTTTATTCTGTTCAAGCTGTGTGTTTACAGAAGATGTGATTTTCTGAATCGATCCGTTAAACTTGCGGACAGAGTCCCCAACTTCTTTTACTGCTGTTACTACACTGTTAAGGTTTTCAGACTTTTGCTGAATATCAGTTGCCAGTGTATTAGTCTTATGAAGCAGGACAGTCGTTTCCTTTGTTACTCCGTCTAATTGCTTTTCAAGGCCTGCTAGTGTATGTGATACGTTATCCAATGTTCCCTGCAGGGATTTTAACGTCTTAGCCAGGTAAATGACTAAAACAAGGAATGCGATAGCAATGACCGCTACACTCAAATATAAAATAATTTCCAATCCATACACCTCCAGTTGTCTGTATACTTACTTTTTACCCAGCTGCACTGCCTCTAAACCAGGCGTACATTAATAGATTCCATTTTCGCAGCCCAATTTCCTTCAATAAAATGAAACTTCCAACAGTGAAGGGAGTTTTCTTCAACCCCTGTTCAGTCAAACGTGATTTTTATTGACAATTAATACGGGATAAAATCCTAAATTCTCTTTTAGAGTAAATATTAGCACACTTGGAAATATATCAACAAAATCTAAAATTTCGGGTACAATAATAGATGTCTAAAACATATTTTTAGGAGGGAATAGGAAATGAAAGATCCTCGTATTGGAACGCTGGCAAAAAACCTGATCAATTATTCTGTCCGGCTTCAAAAAGGCGAAAAAATCCTTATTGAAAATTTTGGGCTGCAAAGAGAATTGGTAACTGCACTTGTAAAGGAGGCCTATGAGGCTGGCGGATATCCTTTTGTTTTGTTGAAAGACCATCTGGTGGACCGTTCCTTGCTTTTAGGTGCACAAGAAGAACAGTTTAATATGATGGCTGACTTTGAAGCAAATGTAATGTCTAAGATGGATGCATACATAGGTCTCCGATCAGGCGATAATATTAACGAACATGCCGATGTGCCTGATGATAAAATGAAAATCCACGGCTTAACAATCGGCCAAAAAGTTCATAGACAAATCCGTGTACCAAAAACGAAATGGGTTGTACTTCGCTATCCAAATTCTTCTATGGCGCAATTAGCTAAAATGAGCACGGAAGCATTTGAAGACTTCTACTTTAATGTCTGTAATTTGGACTACGGTAAAATGGACAAAGCAATGGACAACCTTGTGGAATTAATGAATAAAACCGATAAGGTCAGGATTACCGGTCCTGGTACAGATTTGTCTTTCTCCATTCAAGATATTCCTGCCATCAAATGTTCCGGACAGATGAATATTCCTGACGGAGAGGTTTATACAGCTCCAGTGCGCGATTCGGTTAGTGGGGTTATTACCTATAACACGCCATCACCATACCATGGCTTTACTTTCGAAAATGTAAAGCTTACATTCAAAGACGGCAAAATTGTTGAAGCAGAAGCAAATGACAGCGAACGCATTAACAAGATTTTTGATACGGATGAAGGGGCACGTTATATCGGTGAATTTGCCATAGGAGTTAATCCATATATTCTTCATCCCATGCAGGATATCCTATTCGATGAAAAAATTGACGGCAGCTTCCACTTCACACCTGGCCAATGCTATGATGAAGCTTACAATGGGAATAAGTCCAACATTCATTGGGATATGGTCAACATCCAGCGCCCCGACTACGGCGGCGGAGAAATCTATTTTGACGATGCATTAATCCGCAAAGACGGCCGATTTGTGATTCCTGAACTAGAAGCACTTAATCCGGAGAATTTGAAATAAGCAAAAAAGGATGCAGCCCAATGGCGCATCCTTTTATTATTATAGCTGGTTTTCATATGCCTTCTGGAACTTTTGAATATCGCCGGCACCCATAAACATAATCACACTGTCTTCATGTTTTTTTAATACAGCTGTTTCTTCTTCGTTCAAAATCTCTGCATCTGGTATTTTAGCCTTTAAATCATCGATCGTAAGTTTTCCATGGTTCTCACGGGCAGAGCCGAAAATTTCGCACAGATAGACTTTGTCAGCCAAATTAAGGCTTGCAGCAAAATCATCCAAAAATGCTTGAGTTCTCGTAAAAGTATGCGGCTGGAATATAGCTACGACTTCCTTTTCTGGATATTTTTGTCTCGCTGCCTCTACTGTAGCCTTTATCTCTGTCGGATGATGGGCGTAGTCATCAATAATGACTTGTGACCCCACAGCCTTTTCCGAGAATCTTCTTTTAACACCTTCAAAAGAGAGAAGGTGCCCCTGAACAATCTTTGCCTCTATTTCTTCGTAATGGCAAATTGCTATGACAGCCAGGGAGTTTAAGACATTATGGTCCCCATATGCCGGAATAGAGAATGTTTCATAGAAGGTGTTGCGGACGAACACATCAAATGTCGTCCCTTCCGTTGTTTTAACCACATTGCGTGCCTGGAAATCATTGTCTTCCCCAAAACCGTAAAATACAACTGGCACTTTAGCCTGGATTTTTTGCAGCTGTTCGTCGTCACCGCACGCAAAAATCCCCTTATTCACCTGCCATGACATCTCCTGAAAGGCAGAGAAAACATCATCAATGTTGGCAAAGTAATCAGGATGATCAAAATCAATATTTGTCATGATCGCATAATCAGGGAAATACGAAAGGAAATGCCTTCTGTACTCACAAGCTTCGAATACAAAATACTCCGCTTCTTCGTCCCCTTTGCCCGTTCCGTCTCCAATAAGGAATGAAGTTGGTTTTGCGCCCCTCATAACATGTGCAAGCAAACCTGTAGTAGACGTTTTTCCATGTGCACCTGTAACCGCGATGCTCGTGAACCTTTTCATAAAGTCACCTAAAAAACGATGATAACGCACAATAGGCAAGCCAAGTTTCATTGCTTCAACAATCTCTTCATGCGTGTCCGGATAGGCATTCCCAGCGATTACTGTCATGCCCGGCTTTATATTTTCCTTTTGAAAGGGAAGGATCTTTATTCCTGATTTTTCAAGGGCCACCTGAGTAAAAAAGTGTTTCTCATAATCGGAGCCCTGAACCTGATAGTTCATATCATGCAGAACTTGCGCCAACGCACTCATTCCAGACCCCTTAATACCGACGAAATGGTAAATAGTCATATAAAGAACCTCCAACCATCGTATATCTGTAAAACAGTATATGACATATATCTAGATTTGCGCATATCCCCTAATAGGACATGCTCCACTGACTGTGCCAGCAAGATGTTCAATTGTCCTCTTTGTTGAACACACACTTTAATGTATTGAATCATTATAACATTATTTATTTATAAAAATCTATGTAACGTATTGCCAGTTGACTATTCCCTAAATAAAGTGAAACTTCAATTAGCGGGGGCTTTATTCCCGCTAATTGTTAGTTGAACCAATCGGGCCTTTACGGGCAGTTGGACTCCCGCTATTCCTCCTTCAATTCCTTCTGAAGTCTTGAAGTGGGGGTCTTACTGCCCGTTAGACTGCGATAAAAAATATAAAACATTTGTTTTTAGAAAAGATCTCCACGTTAATTCAGGATATTTGACTTTTGCCTCGGAATAAGCTTCTAGCATTTCCTCTACAGTCAGCGGATCCTTAACAGACAGTATGGGACCTACCGCCAAGTCATAAATCTGAATCGGAATTTTTCGAATGAAAAACCATTGGCCAGGCAGCAAGTCAGGCAAATCACTTTGCCTCATACGGAATGGCCGCTGATCTTCTGCTCCTGCCACAGTAATCACTTTATGGTCATTGCTTATGATCCTTACCGGCTCTATTGCAGATGTTAAAAACAGAGCCCCTTGGATTAAGTCAGGCTCTGAAAGCTTCCGGGAATTGTTTTTCAAAAAAAGGCTGAACATGGTTGAGCCTTGTATGGTTTTATAATCAAACAGAAGCCAATTCTGAAATACTTCCGATTGCAATGGCGTAAACAGTATTTCAGGCTGAAGGCCGAGCGCTTTTCGAAAAAGATATTTTGCCCGAACCTTCTCCCTGATATTTGCAGTCCGTTCTGTATAAACCATGGCTCCTTTATGTAACTGTACAGCAATTTTCTCTCCCTGCAGCTGCTTAGCCTCACGGTAAGACTTAAAATCCAAAATTGAGCCGTCCATATCCATCCAGGATGCTCCTTACTTGTTTGTTAATAGGTATTAGTGCGCTGATCAATTATTCCACTTTTTCAAGACGGGGGTTCGGCCGATAGCGACGGCCAGCCTTTGCAGCATGCTTTCCATCTATCATAACATTATCGCCTGTGAATCCCGTTGTGATCCTCAAGAGGCTGCTTCCGACTCCATACGTATCTACTGGAACTCCCCGCTCTTCAAATTCACGAATCCGAGACTCGGTAAAGCCACCGCTTACCACAATTTTCACATGGTGAAAGCCTTCATCATCCAAGGCTTTTCTTAAGGCATAGATCAGCTCGGCATTTACGCCTCGAGGATCAAATGTTCCAAGCAGATGCTGGTTCCTTAGGAAATACTGATCAATCATAGTTCTTGAAGTATCTATCCGGACACCCTTTAGAGTGTTTCCAAACGCCCTTGCAGCTTTCAATGAATCCGTGATTGCATCATTATTATAATCAGCCAAGGCTACCAGTTCATCTTCAGGGAACGTTTCGTGATAAGCTTTTGTAGCTGCTACGATGTCGCCCTCGAACATTTGGATTAGTGCGTGCGGCATCGTTCCCATGCCTTTTTTTCCCCACCATTCGTTCATAGCATGTGTAGCCTGGGCAGTCGCGCCGCCAATAAAAGCTGCGTATCCGTCTCCGGCCTGGGTAATAAAGTGGTCATCACGGTCTCCCATAAAAATGACCTGCTTTTGAATCCCTGAAGCACCTGCCGCTTTAACCACATTATATACATTCGTTGCGACTGAAGTTCTTCTGGCCAGGATTCCATCTATGATGCCCTCCAAATAACCGAAATCCTGATATCTTCCGGTAATCGTCAGGACTGTTTCAAACGGAGAAATCTTATCGCCATCTTTTAAAGAGTTAATCTCCAGATCATCTGGACGATCTGCAAATGTTTTGAGAAGGGCAATCACTTCATCAGTCCCGCATAAAACGGCTTGGTTCTTCTGGAAGAATTGCATCGTTACGACTTTTTCTTCATGGTGTTTCTTTACAATTTCCCTGGTCTTGAGAAAATAAACTGCTGAAAACCAGCCATCTCTTACACGTTCATCAAATTTAAATGTCTGGTTTGTCAGACGTTTTATTTCCCCTTTTACCTTCATTTCAATTTCTTTCATTCCTAAGGCTCCTTACAAATATTAAAGAAAGCAGAAAGCCTGCTGACTTGGATTAGCAAGGGAGCAGGCCTTAAAGCCGGCAGCCGCCAGCTTTAAATAGCTTTCTTAGTTTATCAATGTTATTATTTCTATTGTTTTTAACATGCAAGTAAAGAATACCATGTATTAATTTAATGTACTAGTGTCTTGTAAAGATTCGAGGTCTGCTTGGGTAATCAGGACATCTCTTGGCTTACTGCCTCTATTCTCAGAAATAAATCCCTGCTTCTCCATCATATCAATCAATCGTGCTGCCCTGTTATAGCCAATTTTGAACCTTCTTTGCAGGCTGGAAGTCGAAGTTGCTCCCTGATCCACTACGTACTCGCATGCTTCAAAAAATAGCTCATCCTCTTCTTCAACAATTTGGGCTTTCTTTAAGAGCTCTTCCTGTTCAAATAAATAGTCCGGATCGCCCTCCCTGCGAACATGGGCTACAACGTCGTCAATTTCACTGTCCGATACGAATGTTCCCTGGAGGCGGACTGGTTTGGACGATCCATTTTCAAGAAATAGCATGTCTCCTCGGCCCAGGAGCTTTTCTGCTCCGCCTATATCGATTATGGTTCTTGAATCAACCTGAGATGAGACTGAAAACGCAATTCTCGTTGGAACATTTGCTTTTATCAGTCCGGTAATAACATCTACAGATGGGCGCTGGGTTGCAATAATAAGGTGGATGCCGCACGCCCTGGCTTTCTGGGCAATCCGGCAAATCGCTTCCTCCACATCTGCAGGAGACATCATCATTAAGTCTGCAAGCTCATCAATTACAATTACCATAAATGGCAGTTTTTCCGAATAGCGTTTATGCTCCTCTGCCAATTCATTAAAACGGTTTATATCTCTGACGCCTGCATGGGCGAATAATTCATATCTGCGCTCCATCTCTTCTACAGCCCACTTTAAAGCAGCTGTAGCCGCCTTGACATCTGTAATAACAGGGCTGACCAGATGGGGAATCCGGTTAAAAGGCGCAAGCTCAACCATTTTCGGATCAATTAGCAGCAGTTTTAATTCATCAGGGCTTGCCTTATAAAGCAAGCTCACAAGGATCGTATTAATGCATACGCTTTTTCCAGAACCGGTCGCGCCTGCAATCAATCCGTGCGGCATTTTTCTTAAGTCAGTAACAATCGGCATTCCTGATATATCAAGACCCAAGATAGCTGTTAAAGGCGATTCACTATTTTGAAATTCTGAAGTGTTGATAATCTCGCTGATCAAGACGGGACGGCTGCTTTGGTTCGGTACTTCGATCCCAATTGTATGCTTGCCTGGAATCGGCGCTTCAATCCGTATGTCTTTTGCAGCAAGGCTAAGCTTAATGTCATCTGAAAGATTCGTAATTTTGTTCACTTTCACACCTGGTTCCGGCTGTACCTCAAATCTCGTAACAGATGGACCTTGTGTTACATTGACAACCCTGGCCCTGACATTGAAATTCTTCAATGTGGAGTTCAGCATTTGCTCCTGCTCATACAGCCAATCGGAATTCTCATCCTTGATTACAGGGGGCGTCAGCAGTGTTTTGGAAGGAAACGCGTAATAAGAGATTTCATATTCTTCCTTTTGGGTGATCACTTTGAGACCGTCCGTTTCAGGTAATTGATGATTTTGTGAAGCAGGATGCTGTACCGGTTCAGCTGTTTGGCTTGATGCGCTGTCAACATTTCTGTGGTCCTCAGCAATTTCAACCCCTGCAGCTGTTTGCTGGATATTCTCTAAAGGGAATCTGGCGACTTTATTTTTTTTTTGCTGTTCTTCTTCACTTTTTGTTATCGTTTCTGCCGGTTTCTCTAACTGCCTTTGATGGTTTAGTTTTTTTCTATCATTGTTTAGCATGATGACATTGAACGGTATATGGCCCCTGCTTGAAGTCATCTTCTCTCCTGGAACCTTGGCGGCTGGCTTTGAATCTTCGAATGATTCCTTTTCAGATTCCAAAAAAGCTGATTCCTGCTTTTGCACCGCTTCGGACACTTCTGAGCTTTTAGCCTGTAACTGTTCAGCGTTTGCAGCATCGGCTCCGAGATCACTCGGTTCAGGACTTGCTTGTACTATGGAATCTGCCGGAAGGTGAGTACCGCTAGTAGCCTGAGGCATAGCTTCTTCGCATAATTCAAATTCTGCTTGGGCTTTCTGGATGACCTCGGAATCAGGCTGTTCTTTATCAAAAGCTCCAGCTTCCTCCTGCATTACTGTCTTATCCATTTCAGGGGTTACCTGCAATACTTCCTTCGAATCAAATTCCAGATTCCCTTCACTGGTTTCTTCAATTACGGGCGCAAGCTCTAAATCCTCCCGATTTGATTCTTGTTTCATTTCACCGCTTTTTTCTGAAGATTCATCCATAATACTGTTGAATTCTGCCTTTTGGCCGTGTTCAGCTGAACGCCCATGTCTTTCCTCTTCAAAACTTGGCCGTAATACATCCGTAACGGCTTGCTTAAAGTGAATCTTAAATTCAGCTGCATTTGCTTCATCTTCAAGTTCAGTGAACTCATTGTCTCTTAAATTTTTTTCTTGCTCGCCCTCTTTAATAACATTGGATACTTCCTCTTCTTGAAGAGCAAAGTCCAGCAAATCACTTATATTAGCCTTTGAGGAGCTTTTATGTTCATGGGCTGCCTCCATTTCATCTTGTTCATTGTATACTGGCACGAATGGCGCTTCCCCATCTGTCTGATCTGACTCAGTTTGCTTGGCTGTTTCGCTATTTTCTTCAGGTACTTCGAACATTAAATTTGAAGCCTCGCCAATTAAATACTTTATGGCTTTAGGCTTATCGGTTTCCAACGCAGCTGACTGAGCGTGGAAGGCTTCGAGCTTTTCTGAGATGGTTTCTTCTTGCGCAATGTCTCTTTTCACGTTTTCTGGGGCATTTGCCCTTTTAGGAGGCATCTGCTGGATTTTGCGCATAACCTCATCGTATGTAAGTTCACTCGGTTTAAATTCTGAAGCCTTCCGATCTGGCTTGTTGATTGAAGCACCTGGCCTTGGTCTCTTAAAACCATAAATGGGCGACGGTATTTCTGTGGGCTGGAATGGCCTCTTCTTGTTGGCAGCTTCTCTTTCATTCCTTGTCAATGGTCTCTCTTCTTTTGTCACTGGAGCTGCGGGCTTTCTCTGCTGCTCTCTTTCTGCCATGCGCGGCTGCCTCTTTTCTGGCTTTCTATCAGGCTGCTCTCGTTTTTCAACAGGACGTGGGCGAGGCCTCGGCCTCCCATTTTCCTGTTCGCTCTCATTGTCAGGGATTACCGGAAAACGGAACTGCCCTTTCGGATATTGGTAAACCACCTTTGCATCTACGTCCCTTGAGCTGTCCTTGGTACTCTTGGATGGCGGCAGCTGTAAATTCTTAACCTCTTCGTCAGCATATTCTTCTATATTCTCATATTCATCTTCATCATTTTTGAACATGTGGAACAGCTTTTTGATCCAACTCATTCATATCAACTCTTTCTATTTAGAACTTTATTCGTCTATCTTTCTTATTTTATCAGGTATTCACGGTTTTTGAATAATAAAACCGAGAATGAGACCATTTAAAGACAGAATGGGTAAATTTACAAACAAATGGAGGGTTTAAGCCATACTTTGGACTCAATCTCTGATGAATGGTTCATAGGGCTTTCTGTAAGACTTATTGCCTGCGGATGGGAGCAGCTATTCGTTGAAATAATCATTTCCTATAAAAACCTTCAAAAACCACAGGCATATCCATCTTACACTAGGACCTGAGGAGGTTCTTAAAAGTTTCCAGCCCCCAAACGGCTACCCGGCTTCTCGCCGTTTTAAACCTGGACTCGTCTGGGTTCCATAATGGCAAAAGGTACTTTAGAAAATGAAAAAGGACCACTTCTAGTGATCCACTAATGCTACTTCTTTTTATTTTTTCCCAAAATAAAGATCGGTTCAAATTCTCCTTCTTCATATAAGAATGATAAGGATGTAATAGGCACACGGCCGCTTGCAAAAAAGCTCATGGTCATTTGGGCAAGGACGTCATAGCCTGTTTCGTTTTTAATGTCGGCAATAATCAGAACATCCTGATGAGGAACCGCTACAGCCATCGCCCCTTCCAATTTCCGCTTCATTTCTTTTATAAAAGATTCGTTCAGAATTCGGCTGGCATCATATCCATCATTTTTATTTAAAAAATAAAAGGTATTGCCGGCGACGTTATCCGCCTTCATATCGGTTGATAGTGAACGGACATTAAACAGGGCCGTTTCTTTAATCCTCTCCGGAACCCAGCCCTCTTTTTCCATTAGCTGCTGATCGATGAGCCGGTAGGTTTTGCCAAGGTCCAGCGCGTAATAGATTCGTGTTTCAGCAGTATGGTCATCCGTTAAAAACGGAACACCCTCCTGTGATTCACCAGGGAAAGAGGTTGAACGAATGACAGGAAAAATATTTTTTTCATGCCCCGCCAAATGGGGATCTTTCACCATTGCTTGCAATCCCTCTTCCACATAATAAACGACTTCGTCAATTGCCTTTTCTTTTTGTTCCTGCCATTTGGCAATAATGCCTGGAAGGGAAATCGTAATTCCTTTTCCAGTCTCTGTATTTTCAATGCGGAGCTGGTCTTTCTCCCTGTCAAAGGAGAAAGTGCGATGATCCTTTGACAGCCGCTTTTCCAATTCATTCTTCATTTTTTTGCTGTCCATTTTCATAATAAGCCCCTCCTTATGGGGATTGATTCCGAATAACATTTTACACTAAAAAACCCTCTTTCTCAAAAGAGACGAAAAAGGGTGCAAGCTCTGCTTATTTTTCAAGAGTCCCAATGAAGTTCTCAATTTCTTCCTGTGTTTTGCGGTCTTTGCTGACAAAGCGGCCCAGCTCCTGGCCATCCTTATAGCCGATAAAGCTTGGGATGCCATACACATCCAGTTCAATGCAAAGATCAATGAATTGATCACGGTCTACATATATAAAATTGTAATCACTGAATTTTGCTTCTACATCTGGCATGATTGGATCAATTACCCTGCAGTCCGGACACCAATCAGCTGAAAACATAAAGAGATGCCTTCCTTTGCTGCGCAGCTCGTTAAATTGCTCCAATGATTCTAACTTTCTCATTTACTTTCTCCCCCTGTATTGATTTTCATGTCTCCGTACTGGATCCATCCCTTTTTCCTCATATATTCAGATATTATCAAGCTAATTAGAGCAGGTCCAATAAAATGCAATACAATCACTTTTATTAAAATATCTGACCCAAATCCCATCGTTGTAAAAGTCATAATCTGGCCGACAAGTCCGCTTGTTCCCATGCCCGCTCCGGCTGCGTTGTTTTCCATCAGCCATAGAGTTGTTCCGAAAGGTGCAAGAATCGCCCCAGCCAGGGTTGGGGGAATGAGAATTCGCGGATTCCTGATAATATTGGCAACTTGAAGCATAGAAGTCCCAATGCCAAGAGCAATAAACCCGCCGATTTTATTTTCCCTAAAGCTACTTACAGCAAATCCGACCATTTGTGCCGCACAGCCAATGGTTGCAGCACCTGCGGCAAGCCCATGAAGATCCAGCATAAGTGCAATTGCCGCCGAAGAGATGGGAGCTGTTAGTGCTAATCCCATTAATACAGCAACAATCACTCCCATTATGATAGGCCTTTGTTCAGTGCCCCACATGATCAGGCTGCCAAAGCTCTTCATTCCATAATCAATACCTGGGCCAATGGCTGTTGCAATAACATAACCAGATGCAATCGTGACAAGCGGGGTCACAATGATATCAACTTTAGTCTCTTTGCTGACGAGCTTACCAATTTCTGTAGAGATGAGTGCAGCAATAAAACTCCCGGCTGGCCCGCCTAGTGCGGCCCCAGCAGCCCCGCTTGCAATTGCCGAAAATACAACAAGCGGCGGAGCTTTCAAACCATAGGCGACTGCTACTCCAATCGCAGGACCCATTAGCCCCATTGCCAGTACACCCATCTCAGTCAGATACGCCCAATTGAATTGATCTCCGATTGTTTTAATGATCAGCCCAATGATCAGCGAAGCAAAAAGACCTAAGGCCATGCTGCTTAGCGCATCAATAAAATAAACTTTAGCTGAAAGAGATACCCCTTTTCTATCCAGAAAGGCTTTCATTATTGTCCCCCTATGTATACTTTTTTCATCTATAAAGATAACACATGTCAAGACACTTGTTATACATATTTTTTCTATTCTTATTGTTGTATTCAAGAGGGTATTCTATGATACTATATTCATTTTATTTAATCTGTTAATTGGCATGTTCATCTCTGCACTCTCGCAGGACTTTGAAACACAGCCTTTTATTCATATCTCACTTGTTACAGATAAACGAACATAAGAAAAGCGTAATGCGCCTGAAGCTAGACAGTTATCTAATTCAAAAGGATATAAATTCTGATATTATAAAAAAACGAAGGGCAATGCCCTTCGTTCGTTTTTATTTCTTCACCTTGACGGAATTAATGATTTCCATCATGGTGGCAGCATCAGATGATAAATGTTTCGTTTTGGATTGCGTTGATATTTTTACACCACCGATGCCGGCGACCAATTCATTTTCGTCTTTATTTCCATTGTTGATTAATAGAAAGCCCCTATGCCCATCTTTCGTATAGGTTTCATTCACTTCATATTCTTTTTTCTGCTGTAATGTAGCATCGTAGACAACTTGGCTGTCCGTGCCTTCGTGCGGATTGTAAAAGAGGATATACGTCTTGGAACCATTTTTTAAAATGATATTATTAGGGCTTTCCTCTTTCACTTCCACTCCGAAAGGCAAATAATACTCTATATCTTCATTCTTGTGATTAGTCTTTTCAGGTGTTTTATTGAATGCTTCCTCTGCAGCATTCTTTGCGGCGGTTTGCTCTTCCTCCAATGATGCTGAACAAGCACTGAGCAGTATAACAGAAATAAACAAGAGCAAGGCTGCAGTCATTTTTCTTTTCATACTAAAGTCCCCCTTGCCAGGAAATCGATCATCCTTTCTTATCATACATTTCTTCTTAATAGTCTGACAACCCTCCATATTGGAAATGAGAGCCTTTTCAGTGCGTTACTTCTTAGCAGAAATGTTAAAATATAAGAATCATGCATAAAGGAGGAAAAAGGAATGGAAATTACCGTCTATTTAGCGGGTGAAATTCACTCCAACTGGCGCGATGAATTAAAAGAAAAAGCAAAATCCCTTCAGCTGCCTGTTCATTTTACAGGTCCTATGGAAAACCACGACCGTTCCGATATGATTGGGGAAGAAATTCTGGGTAAACAGACAGATGCGATCTTCCGGGATGAGGCTGCTTCAAGCATTAATAATTTAAGGACACAGCTTCTTATGCAAAAGTCAGATCTTGTGATCGCATTATTCGGAGAAAAATATAAACAGTGGAATACCGCAATGGATGCAAGTGCGGCCCTCACACTTGGCAAGCCGCTGATCCTTATCCGTCCAAAAGAGCTCCATCACCCATTAAAAGAACTTTCAAGCAAGGCAAATGTAACAGTTGAAACCGTTAACCAGGCATTAAAAGTGCTATCCTACATCTATGAAACTGAGTAGAAAAGTGCAAGCGGCCTGCCCATTAAGGGGGAGTCGTCCCGCTAGATAGTTATCGCCGTTTAACATTATACTTCCTTATCTTTTAAAGAATGGGGCAGCCTAGCGGCTAGCCCCTTTTTCCATATTCATATTGCCCGATCAGCAATTGCATAACGTGCGAGAACATTTCTGCACGATTCACTTGCCCATTCGTAAAGATCCCGACTGCCCCTTCATTTTTGCGGATATTAGCTTTTTCGGCATAATTATCCATTACAGGTCCCAGCTCTTCGCCGGCAAGAAGCCTTAAGGAAACTTCTTTCGGAAGCGGTATTCTTGCTCCTCCGCCAATAATAGGTGGTTTCCCATCTTCAATTAGAGCACCCCAGTTGCATAGAAAAAGCCCATAATCTGTTTGCTGTACCCCGCCTTCCAAGCCAATCCCAATATGGCCGCCAGCTGCTTCAAGAGCCGCGAAAGCTCTGTTTATGGCCCCTTTGATTGTTTCTTCATCAGAAAAAGGCTGGTCGCTTACGCCTGATGGCACATTTTTCGAAATGACTTCGGCTTCATATCCGCTAAATCCTCTTTCCACCGCCAGGATTTTGGCTGGATTTTTTGAACCAATGATGATTTTCATAACTGCTCCTTTCTTAACGGAAAAAGAGACAGCAGAGCTGTCTCTAAAAAAATTAGCTGTTTTGGCGAATTGTATCTACAGTGGTGCGGTCACATGATTTTACAAGCTTTACGAGAAGCTCTTTTGCCGCTGCGTAGTCATCTACATGCACAATGGAAGCATGTGTATGGATATAGCGGGAACAAATGCCAATCACCGCACTTGGAACTCCTTCATTGGAAATATGCACTTTTCCGGCATCGGTTCCGCCCTGCGAAACGAAATACTGATATGGAATATTGTGCTTTTCGGCTGTATCCAGAACAAATTCTCTCATTCCGCGGTGTGTGACCATTGAGCGGTCCAGGATTCGGAGAAGGGCTCCTTTTCCCAGATGGCCAAATTCATTCTTATCGCCAGTCATATCGTTAGCGGGGCTTGCATCCAAAGCAAAGAAAATATCTGGGTTGATCATATTCGCTGCTGTTTGCGCACCTCTTAAGCCCACTTCCTCCTGGACAGTTGCTCCTGAATATAGGATATTCGGCAAAGTTTCACTCTGAACTTCTTCCAATAGTTCCACTGCTAAACCGCAGCCATAACGGTTATCCCATGCCTTAGCCAATAGTTTCTTTTGATTTGCCATTGGGGTAAACGGACAGATCGGGAGTATTTGCTGGCCCGGCTTGATGCCGATTTTTTTGGCATCTTCACGGTCGTCTGCACCGATATCAATCAGCATGTTCTTCAATTCCATCGGCTTGCTTCGCTTTGCCTCATTTAAAAGGTGGGGAGGGATAGATCCAATTACACCAGTAACTGGGCCATTATCCGTACTAATCTGGACTCTTTGTGCAAGCAAAACCTGGCTCCACCAGCCGCCAAGTGTCTGAAAACGGATCATTCCATTATCCGTGATAGAGGTTACCATGAATCCCACTTCGTCCATGTGACCTGCCACCATCACAGCCGGGCCGTTCTCATCGCCTCTTTTTACGCCAAAGATGCCTCCAAGCTTGTCCTGAACGACCTCATCGGCATACTGGCTGATTTGTTCCCGCATAAAATTCCGCACTAAATGTTCGTTTCCGGGTGCTCCCGGCAATTCAGTCAACATTTTAAAAAGCTTCAATGTTTTTTCGTTCATTTTTCTGCTCCTTTAACACGTGCCAAAATCGGCTGTGAGAATATGTATTATTTTATTTTACAGAACTTTCTTACGTCTTGCCACCATTTCAAAAAAGTGAACTTCGGTAATCTAAATTTGCGTAATTGGATTTTCTTAAGTTTTACTTAAGGCAATAGGTTATTTATTTTAGTGTCAGCTTTTTTTTGGTAAGATAGAGTTGGAAACATTTAATCGAACTTTTAAAATCATTTTGGAATCTGCTTTTTTATCATCCGCCTTGGGAGGTGCAATTATGAACTGGAAATCATTTATGTTTGGTGTCGGAGTCGGTATTGCCAGCGGGTATGCTGCAAGGGAACTTCTGTCGCAAAAGACATCTGTTTCTCCGGAAAGAGCTTTGGCGAATGCAAAAGAATCGTTCAAACAGGAAGGACCCATAAGCGGTTCGTGGATTCAAATGAAAGCAGAGCCTTATGAGAAAGGACATTTGAAATATCAAGTCTATAGAGGCGGCATTTCTAGATTTTCCGGGGAAGAGGCTGAGCAATATGAGTTTATTGCGGATGCCGGGACCGGAACGATATTGGACGTTTATCCACTCCATTAAAAAAATCCCCTTATGGGGATTTTTTTAACTTTCTTTCCTTTCCAATTGATCCGATAAACTTTTCCCTGTCTCATCCCATTTGACAGCACGGTAAAATGCATCGTGGTAAAAAGTGAACCAGGCATTATTTTTCAATCCATATTCCATCCATTCTTGTTTAGCGCTGATGGAATCCATCGGGTAATCATCATAAGCCAATACCCATAATACATTCTGGTGGGCATGCGTCGGCATAATATCCGCCATATGGATTATCGTCTCGCCCTCATCTTCGATCACAAGGATGGAATGGCCATCACTATGGCCGCCGGTGTGAACCATCTTAATTGGGCCAAGCGTCCATTCTCCTTCAAAGGCTTCTACCTGATTTTGGATCGCTTCCCAGTTTTCTTTCCAGTATGTATTCCTTGAACGGATGTTTGGATTTCTCATTTCTTCCCATTCCACTGCTGAAGCAATTATTTTTGCATTCGTGAATACAGAAGCAAATCCCTCCTCCGCAGGCTTTGTCAGTCCGCAAGCATGGTCAAAATGAAGATGTGTCATAAGAATATAATCAATATCCTCAGGAGTAAGGCCAAGTTCAGCCAAATCCTGTATAACGTATGATTCTTCAAGAGCTCCAAAATTGCGCTTCTGCTTTTCATTCAATTTTCCATTGCCCAACCCGGATTCCAAAAGAATATTTTTCCCGGCAGCTTGTATTAAAATCGGGTCAGATCTTAATTCAATTTGATTTGTCTCATTGCACGGGTATTTTTTTGACCATAGTGGTTTGGGCACTACTCCAAACATAGCCCCGCCATCTAGATATGTAACTCCCCCGCGAAGCCAGGTAAGCTTTATGTTTTTCAGTTCCAATTTTTCCATGATTATCTCCTCCAATTTTCTATTTTATTTTATAGTAACACTTAATCGTTTACTTGTTGAAATATTTGAAATTATTCAGTCAAAAAAAGCCTACCCAAATGGATAGACTTAAAACTATCTATATTGCACTTCACACCGGTAGATGCGGCTTCCTTTTGCTGAAAACTTCTCTTCATATTCTGTCATGATGTTTCCTTCGAAATCGCTGCTATGCAGGTCAAGGCTGACAAATGTCAGAAGCATGCCGTAATCCGAGAAGCTCATCAGAGAGGATTCGAATAAGCCCCGGTTATCGGTTTTAAAGTGAATTTCTCCTTTATCCACCAGGATATCCTTATATATTTCCAGGAAGGTTCTGTATGTCAGCCTGCGTTTTGCGTGGCGTTTTTTCGGCCAAGGATCGGAAAAGTTGAGATAAACGCGGTCAACCTCGCCTTTATCAAAGTAGTCCCGAAGATCATTGGCGTTTACATTCAAAAGCTTTATGTTAGGCAATTCCTCCTCAATGATCCGGTCAAGAGCTGTAACAATAACACTTTCAGCCAGTTCAATCCCAATGTAGTTGATATCCGGATTCGCTTTTGCCATTCCAGTAATAAAGCGTCCCTTACCGGTTCCAATCTCAATATGAAGCGGCTGGCTCTTATCGAATGCTTCATGCCACTTTCCTTTATATGTTTCAGGTTCAGAAATTACATATTGAGGATATTCGGCTAATTTGTCTTTAGCCCAAGGTTTATTTCGCTGTCGCATATTGACACTCCCAAAAATTAATATCGTTCAAACAATATCATGCAAATTGCAGTGATGCAACTTTATTTTGCGGCATTGATTTTCCATAGAATACTTCTTATAGTTTAACCAATTAGCTGCTGAACCTATAATTTGCATTTGTCTCCATGAATAAATGAAAAAAGGAATCCACAACCTAGAGGTGAATTCCTTTTGTTTTATATCTTCAGATTCAGGAAGAAAGGGTGTTTTTGATGCCGCTTAGACAGCAAGACCAATTAAATTTATTAAAGGATATATTAAGCAATCATCAGACGGATTGCTGTGGCTCTATATCAGAATGTGAACAATTGGAACGATTGGTGAAGTCTCTAATGGTCAATGGCCATATTAATCAAAATGTAAAAACAGTATTAGAAGAAATTTATGAGTACAGCCAGCATGGCATTAATTCTTCCCAATTGGATAATCACATTGAATCACATCAGAATGAATTATCACAATGGGTTCATGACATTGATCAGTTTTCCTGAGCTTTTATAAGAGCTCATCCAAATAGAAAATCCACTTGTCCATTTCCTGGTATCTAAGTTTGCTCTTATGCCATTGGATCGAAGTTAGTGTTTGAGCGATCACATACCATTTCATTCGGAGCATCAAGTCATCTGTTAATTCGATTCCATAACGCTCTACCCAATTTGGCCATTCTTCCTTTGGGATATACCAATATAACAGCATTCCTAAATCAATGGCCGGATCGGCAATCATAGCCCCATCCCAGTCAATCAAGTACAGCTGGTTGTTTTCTGAAAGCAGCCAGTTGTTATGATTCACATCGCAATGGCAAACTGTCATTTCCTCACACTGGATATTTGCGATCTCTCTCTTAAGGAATTCAATCGATTGAATGACCGCCCTTTTCTGTTTTAAATCGGAATCCAGTTCCTCCTCAACCATATGCAATAATGTTTCAGGCTGAAGCGGAGACTTTCCCAGTCTCGTCAGCATCCCCAGCAAAGGCTTGGAGGAATGAATTTTTTTCAGCAGCTTTGCAATGCTTTCCTGGTTCATATCGGAAGCTTTCAGTTCTCTGCCATTTAACCATTGCTGTGCTGTAATGACATCTCCATTCTCCATCCTTTTCGTCCACACCAGCTTTGGGACAATCCCTTCAGCAGACAGAACAGCCAGAAATGGCGAGGAGTTTCGTTTTAAAAATAGCCTTTGCTCTTCATGCTGGGCATAAAAAGCTTCTCCCGTCGCACCTCCGGCGGGAACAATCTCCCAGTCATGTCCAAATAAATGTTCCAAAATTGTTCACCTGCAATCTAGTAAGCCATTTTATTAAACAGCTATAGTTGATAAACATAAGCCCCGTTTTTTATCACTCACACTATTCTTCAAGACGAATCGCAGAAAAAGAGTATTCTATCCAAAATAAGCTAAAGCCCATATACATTAAAGGTTATATTCACGGTTTTCATACGTCTATATCATGCCTGTTAACCCCATAAATCAAATCAAGCATCTATACCTCACAGGTAAATAGCCGGATGCGTTTTATAAGAGACTGCCTCTTTGATAGGCACAGATTGATATCTTAAAATAAAAAAAGCGCTATTGATTCAAGTTTCTCACAATAGCCATCTTTATAAATTTTATTCTTACTGGCTTTTTTCGTCAAGTGCATCTATTTAGGTTTCCGGAATATTAGCCAAAAAATAGAGAAAAATCCGGCTTATTTCTTCAGTATTTTTTATATAGGAATAACATCGCCAGGAAGGCGGTCTAATCTTGGACCTCCTCCCTGCAAACTAACACATATGAACTTACAGGCATTACGGTTAGATTTTTGGAAGCTCTCCCTATTGACATAGAACCGGCTTTTTCATGATTTGCAAAAATTTCCCACACCCCCTCCGGCAGAGGAATCACCTCTTTGGCCGAAGTCGGATTTAGCAATACTGCAGCCCTTTTCCATTCTGCTTTTCCGTCGGAACTAATCAGAACAAATCCAATAAGCGGCCTCTTTATATTAAGAAAGCAAATGGATTTCCGGATTGAATCAGCACTGGAAAGCCTGAAAAGAGGTATGTTTTTCCTTATTTCAATAATTCCTCTTATATATTCCACATGATCCGAAAATTGGATTTTCCGCTCCCAATCCAGCTTATTAATGGAATCCGGGGCGCGGTAGCTATTTCCATTGCCCCTTTTAGTCCTGAAAAATTCCTGGCCGCTATGCAGAAAAGGAATCCCCTGTGCAAGGAGAACCATAGCTGTCGCCAAACGGTGTTTTCTTTGCTGAATCGTTTCATCCAATCCCTCGGTGCACACGAGAATTTTATCCCATAGAGTATGATTGTCATGTGATTCCACATAATTTACAGATTGCGAAGGAGAACTGAAAATGCCCTTTTCTTTTTTTTCAAGGCCAATGCTGCCAGCGAGCACCTTTTTTGCAGCTTCATAATAATGGTCATTCCCTAATGCATACCCCTTATCATACAAATTAAATGTGCTGCCCTTTATGGAATCCCGAAAATAGTCATTAAACTGCCCAATCCCCGGAAGCTTTTCCTGATTGCGGATGCTTGCTTTTTGGTCATCTGGGATTGGAGTATTCAAATCCCAGCCTTCCCCTATAATAACCGAAGTTGGATCTATTGAATCTGCCACTTTCCGTATACGGTTCATGGTTTCGATATCGAGTATACCCATTAAATCGAACCTGAATCCATCAACATAGTATTCCTTCATCCAAAACTCCACGGAATCAAGAACAAACTTCCTGGCCATTAGGCGTTCCGATGCAAAATCATTTCCGACTCCTGTTCCGTTGGAAGGCATTCCAAATTCGTTGTGGCGAAAATAATAGCCAGGCACGATTTTCTCAAAAGAAGATTCTTCCCGGATATAGACATGATTATATACCACGTCCATAATTACCCTTATCCCCTCGGAATGAATAGAATGAATCATGGCTTTTAACTCCCGTATCCTGGAATAAGGATCACTGGGATCGGATGAGTAGCTGCCTTCTGGTGCATTAAAATGCAAAGGGTTGTAGCCCCAGTTATAATCGGACTTTGGACCCATCTCATCCACTCCTTCGAAATCATGGAAAGGCAGAAGTTCAATATGGGTGATTCCAAGTTGTTTTACATAGGAAAGTCCAGTCGGCTTTCTATCTCTCCCCATCGTACCTCCCTCACCGGCTCCAAGGTACAATCCTTTTCTTTTTGCTCCGCTTCCGGAATGGATCGTAAAGTCCCGTATATGCGTTTCATAAATGATTGCATCCGTTGGCTGAAGAATTGGCTGGAGTTCAGGCTTGCCTATTTTGGTGCTTTCCAAATCGACTATAGCTCCGTATTCGCCATTGACCGCAACGGAAATAGCATAAGGATCCACCGCTTCTCTCCATTCAAGGTTCACACAAACGAGATAAGTGTAATAATACCGGTCAAGATCACCAGGTATTTCACTGCTCCAAACTCCTTTTTCCCCTCTGGCCATCTCGACTGTTTGAGCTTCTTCCTTTAAATTTACTTTCAGCTTAAGCTTCACTTTTGTGGCAGTGGGTGCCCAGAGCCTAAAAACAGTCTTTTCTTTGGAATAGGAGAAGCCCAGGGGACCCTCATAAAAATAGTTCCTGTCGAATTGCTCGGTTCGGATGACGGCCCCCATTTGCAAATCCGTTTTCTCACCATATTCATCCACTACCCAGTACTGTTTTCCCAGTGCCAGCTCCTGATCAATCCGGCAGGTATATTTAATGGCCTCCTCAATCGGCAGGCTAGCCAATATCTTCATCGGAATTTCTTCCGCACCTGCCAGCAGATTAAACCTTGATGATCGTCCTTGATGGTATTGGAAAGGAAGTAAGATCGTAATGATGTGCATTTCATCTAAATAGGCATAATAATTCCGTTCTATTGATATCATTTTGAGCTCATCTCCTTTACTTCCCCTTCTTTTTCAAGATAACAGAAAGAGCATTTTCGCATACTGAAACACTCATCGGGGTAGTCCCCAAAAGTTCCCCATCAGCATGGGCCGGGATAGAATGCGAAGAACGGATGGTTATCTCCTTTCCCTCTAGTACAGCCACCTCTTCAAAGGCAACATGCTTCCCTTTAAAGACAGTTGCAAAGACAAATAATAGCTTTACCTTTGATATATTGTGGACAACCGTAAGATTTAGAATTCCGTCAAAAGGATTTGCGTCAGGGGAAATCTTCATTCCGCCTCCATAAAAGGGCTGGTTGGATAAAGTAACAAACCATGCCGATCCAAAGGAATGCTTCTTCCCGTCAATCTCGATTTCAAGATTTGAACATTTATAGGTAAACAGCTCTCTTACCAGAAAAAAGACATAAACAAATTTGCCGAGTGAAAAATGATTTAAAAGCCCTTTGACTTTTGAACTGTTAACCTTTTCAGCAACTTGGGCATCGAATCCAGCACCCATGTTATTTATAAAATATGTTTCTTTATCTCCTGTGTGTCTTATGACGCCAATATCCGTTTTGACCGGCCTGTAATCAACTCCTTTTAGAATTTCATTTAGAGCACTTACAGGTTTTTTTGGAACTCCGAAGCCACGGGAAAAATCATTCCCTGATCCTCCCGGGATAAAGGCAATATTCACATTTGGATACAAGGCGCTCCCATTCACAACTTCATGAAGAGTTCCGTCGCCTCCGACCGCTATCAGATCCAATCGCTGCCCCTTAGCTGCTTCAGCAAAAGCTCTGGCTTGTTCTTTAGCATGCCCGGGATATTCTGTAAAGCAGGCTGAATATGAGATGCTTTCATGCTCCAGGACCTGTTTTACCTTTAGCCAGACTTTTTGGCAATTTCCATTCTTTGCCTGCGGATTGATAATAAAAATGACAGAGCTTTTATTGGCTGCAGCATTGTTATTATTGATCATCCGCATTCTCCCACTCCAGCCTCCTTACTGATGTGGTCTGGCAATAGTGAAAAAGGGCCTGGGCTCCTTTTAGCTGCATATGTTTGAGAGGGGAACGCTGGTTTCTCATACTTTGGAACCAGTCCTGATAATTACGCTTTTCTATAAATTGAACATCAAAAGGAGCTGTCGGAAAATCAATATAACCATTTCTGCACAGTATGGCTTTTTGAATTGGCAAGTCGATATCATGGAGCTCAAAAACTTTGCTTACAATCTTTTCTGTCCTGTTTAACGCCAGCAAGGGGTTAAGAATCTTCTTGTCTCCCGCTGTTCCTTTCTTGGTCCAGAACCGTTCCTTAGATCCTGAAAACACTGCTAAATCCTCTGCCTCCAAAAAACTGATGCACCAAGCTTCCGTCGGGCTTATCAATATGGATTCTGTTTCTACTGGTGCCTGCTTCAGCAAAAAAATAGGATTGTACAAAGTAAGATAAGTATCCGGAAACCTTTGCAGAAAATATTTAAGTTTTTCATCATAATAGTATCGTTTATCAGGAAAGGATTTTTCTGTTAGAGTCGACGTGGCCCACTTCATTTGAAAACGGAAGAGCTGATCCAGAAATTGATGCTTTAAGGTGTCGAGCGTCTCCGGACGCACTGAAAAAGAAGCTTTAAAATCAAGAGCATCCTCTGCTTCTTCTTTCTGTTGAAACACCTGCGGGCTCAATTCTTCTTCATTTTTTTCCCGCTTTAAGAAACTCTTTAATTTATCCATAAGAGGTTCTTTTTCTTCATCAGTCCAGCCGCTGCTGCCTGAAAACTGGTCCTCCGGCTCGAAGATGGAGCTTTCCTTTGATTCCCATGCATGATGCCACTTACCCCACTGCTGTTTCTTCAGTCTGACAAAACGGGAAGGATAGATAAAAATATCCTGTTCATAACGTGAAACATAATCCTGCAATTTAATTAACTGTCCCATTTCTCCTAGCCCTGCTTTCGTAAAAACTTCTATCTATCTGCTATATGTTCAAAGCTCTTTTAATACTGACTGTGGTTTTCTCTGCAAATTTCAGTAAGAAAATCAAAGTACGTAAAAAATCTATGTATCTAAATGTTATTCCACCAAAAGCGGAAAGATGGCAATACTTTCGTATTTTGGTGTTTTGTCTAAATGTGTACGGTAGAGAACAACCCCAGAAGCAGAGAATTCAATTGTTTTTTCTTTAAAAGGGTTATACTGATCAAGCATGCTTTTTTGAAAGTTCTCAGAACCAATCCATTTTCTTGCTATTGTGATGTGAGGCTTAAAAGGTCTTTTCTCCAATTTAAACCCGGCTTCCTTGCATGCGGAAAAAACCTGATCCCTTAAATAATGAAGCCTTTCCTCCCGCTCGGTATCACTCCAAAAAATTCTCGGAGCACTTTCATTTCCAAAAACACCTAGCCGATTTATGAACAGCGGAAATGATTTTACATTTTTGATAGAGTCAGCCACCAGCTTTGCTGCAGCAATGAGCTTGTCCTCAGGCGCCGATCCCAAAAATGCCAAAGTAATATGGTAATCGTCATGATGAACCCAGCGGCTAAAGGGGAATTTCCCTTTCAATTCTTCACAATGCTCATTGAGTTTCTTTTTTGTCTCGGAAGGCAATTTTAGCGCAAAGAAAAAATGCGCATTTTGCTGATTTCCCACTGAATCAACCCCTATATTTTTACCTATTTTATCAAACATCCCTTAAAATTGGCAGTTCCTTTATTAAAGCCATCCCTAATATTTAAAATAATTTAAAACCCTTTGATTTGATTGGAATAGTCTGTTTTAGGTATGATGAATATGATATAACTTAATTATAGATTCCCTAAATGCGAATGGAATTAAACGGAAACACACAAAATAACAGCGGGATAGAAGCGATCTTGTTTGTTATATAATTTTTCAGCCTTTATCGAAAGGGAGAGTCAGATGAAAATAGTCAATAATATTGCAGATTTAATCGGCGATACTCCGCTTGTAAAATTAAACAGGCTTGCTCCGGAAAATGGCGCAAGCGTTTATGCCAAGCTTGAATTTTACAACCCAAGCCGAAGCGTAAAAGATCGCGCTGCCTTTAACATGATTGTTGAAGCAGAGAAGGCAGGCAAATTAAAGCCCGGTTCAACCATCATTGAACCGACAAGCGGGAACACGGGTATTGGACTGGCAATGAATGCTGCCGCCCGTGGCTATAAAGCCATTCTTGTTATGCCGGATACGATGACGGCTGAACGGATCAATCTTTTAAAAGCATATGGTGCAGAGGTCGTTCTGACGCCAGGAGATGACAAAATGCCGGGAGCCATTCAAAAAGCCAATGAACTGGCTGACGAAATTCCAAACAGCTATGTTCCGATGCAATTCGAAAACAGTGCCAACCCGGATGCGCATAGGCATTCGACGGCACTGGAAATTATCGACGGCATGAAGCAAATTGGCAAAAACCTTTCCGCATTCGTTGCTACTGCGGGAACAGGCGGAACCATTACAGGTACTGGAGAAGTTCTTAAAGAGCATTACCAAGGACTGGAAGTTCATGTTGTTGAGCCAAAAGGCTCGCCAGTATTATCTGGAGGAAAACCCGGAAAACATAAACTTGTCGGCACAAGTCCAGGGTTTATTCCGGAAATTTTAAATACAGATGTTTACGATGAAATTCATCAAATCAAAGATGAAGATGCTTATGATACAACACGCAGGATGGCGAGAGAGGAAGGCATTCTTGTGGGTCCATCATCAGGGGCAGCCTGCTTTGCTGCCATCCAGGTAGCAAAGAGGCTACCGCCGGAAGACGTTGTTGTATTTATCGTTTGTGATACAGGCGAAAGATATCTTTCAAGTGACCTATTCCAATTTGAATAAAATATTGAAAAACCCCCGGCGCTCCTCCGGGGGTTTTGCGTTTCAACATCTTTATTAAACCTGCAAGCTCCCGCATTGCCTCTCAATTTCTGTCTCAAAAAGATCTTGCAGCTTCCTTGTAAGAGGTCCAGGGGTACCAGCGCCTATCGGTTTCCCTTCAATTTCAGTAATAGGTGTAATTTCTGCAGACGTGCTGGACAAAAATACTTCATCTGCTTGTTTTAAATCCTCAATTGTAAAAGCAGTTTCTTCCAGAGCAATTTCGTTTGCCTGGCAAAGTTCATTGATCTTGCGGCGTGTAATGCCGTTAAGAATCAGATTCGTAGCAGGATGCGTGCAAATCTTTCCATTCCTGACAATGGCAATATTGGACGAGCTTCCTTCTGTTACTGTTTCTCCGCGGTGCTGAATGGCTTCGAAGCATCCTGACTGTGCTGCTTTTTGTTTAGCCATGATGTTGCCAAGCAAATTCAGGCTCTTAATATCACAGCGAAGCCAGCGGATGTCTTCAACTAAAAGGGCTTTTACACCTTTTTTCATGTTTTCTTCAGGCCTTGTTGTTTCACGTGTATAGGCTGTGAATGCAGGGAGCACATCTTCGCCAGGATATGCATGGTTTCTTGGCGAAGTGCCCCTCGTAAATTGCATGTACACAATCCCCAGTTCCAGTTTATTTTTCACAATCATCTGTTCAAGCAGATGTTTTAGCTTTTTAACGGGATAAGAGATGTTCAGTTCAATTTTTTTTCCGCTTTCCAAAAGCCGCTCAAGATGCTCTTCAGCTGTAAACATTTTTCCATTATAAACTCGAATCACTTCATAAACGCCATCACCAAATTGATAGCCGCGGTCTTCCATATCCACTTTTGCTTTAGAACGATCAATAAATTCCCCATTCAAAATAACATATTCCATATTTCCTGCCACTCCCTGTGCCTGGTTTCTTTATTATTGTTTTGCTGTTTTTTTAACAAATCTTTGGGCCATCATAACAGGGTTTAAGTCTCTTTCGCAAGCTCATATATAGCCTGTGCATAAATAGCTGTTGCTCTCAGCAAGTCTTCTATAAACATATATTCATCTTTTTGGTGGGCAATGTCTTCCCTTCCGGGGAATAGCGGCCCGAAAGCAACACCAGACTTCAAGGAGCGTGCATAGGTGCCCCCTCCGATGGATAATAGTTCTGCTTTATTGCCTGTCTGCTGTTCATATACTTTTCTCAGTGTTTGAATCAGGAAATCATCCTCTTTTACATGGTGAGGCTTGGAATCAGTAAAATTCTCCAACCTGAAGTGTTCTTTCTCTGCCAGGTTCAGCAGCTGACCCTTTGTTTCTTCCATATCATTTGTAACAGGGTAACGAACATTAAAGCCCAGACGGCCGCCATTTTCCTGTGAATAGGATAGTTTGCCGACATTGACGGTTAAGTCGCCCGTTTTTTCATCCGTACAAGCGATTCCAAGCTTCCCTCCCCTGGAATCATCACATAGAAATCGGGTTACGAATTCAAAGTACTGGGATGCTTTAGCATCTATTTGAAGGGAGGCAAGAAATGATGCCAAAAGAATGCCGGCATTCTTTCCATTGTCCGGTTCCATTCCATGAGCCGATACTCCCTGAAGTTCAAGAATCAATTCCCCATTATCGATGTAATATTTACCCTCAAGCTCCGTTTTTTTAAGAAAATGGATATACCTCTGCACTGCCTCTGTCTGTTCAAGGTGGACAACTAGGCTGGCTTTCGCAAAGTCGGGAACCATATTGTACCTTCTTCCAGACTGAAAAGAAATGACTTCAGCCAATACGTCTTTTTCTGATTCTTCGTATTTTCCGATCTGGACGAAGTCAAAATCAGTTATACCCTTTTCGGCGTAAATGATTGGGAAGTCAGCATCCGGGGCGAATCCCATTGCCGGCATTTCCTCTTGCTTAAAATAATGTTCAACACAGCGCCAATCACTTTCCTCGTCTGTTCCAATAATCATGCGGACACGCTTGCTCAGAGGCAACTCCAATTCCTTTACGATTTTCATGGCATAATAAGCAGCCATTGTCGGGCCTTTATCGTCAATGGCACCTCTGGCAAAAATCTTTCCATCGCGGATTTCCGCTCCAAAAGGATCGCTTGTCCAGCCGTCACCTTCTGGGACAACATCAACATGGCAAAGCACCCCAACGATCTCTTCGCCTTGGCCAAACTCTAGGTGGCCTGCCAAATTGCCGACATTTTTCGCTGTGAAGCCATCCTTTTCACCAAGATCGAGCATAAAATCGAGGGCTTCTTTGACACCTTCCCCAAGCGGCGCAGCTTCTGAAGCGTTTTCCTCATCCAGGAGACTTTTAATCCTTAAAAGTTTTTGGGTATCTTCTATTAAAGCATCCTTTCTTTTTTCCACTTCTTTCTTCCAATCCAGAACATTCATCGGGTTTCCTCCTTATCATTGTTCAGCTGTCAATTTTATATATGTATCATGGTCACAAATAATATATAATATGGCTCCTTGCGGGATATTCTCCTCCAGCCGGCGGTTAATATTCATATCCTGGCCTGAACTGATTAAGGTTGCCCCTTTTTCAAGCAAATGATGAAATGCATCCCTGTAAGTCACCCACTCCGAAGATACGGGAATCTGATATAAATCCTCCCCCACTTTACGGCTCATCAACTGTGAGTAGATCGTAGTCGCTCCTTTGGAAAGAACCGCCTGTGCAGCCATTCTGGAGATCATTTCATCTGAAATAATAAACTCATCAACAGACACATGCTTAAACAGGTCCATGTGTTTCTCTACCTTTAATTCAACTGTAATATGCAGATCGCCTGCAAGACGCTCAATTCCAGTAGCAATCAATAAGGATTTCCCATCTGTCAGCTGGTTATCTTCAATTGAGTCATCCGCGAAAATGATAACACTTTTAGCATCTTTAATATTGGCCATTTCCAGAACCGCTTCATCAGCAGCATCTCCATGGACAAAATGAACAATATCATGTTTCACCGGCGTTTTCTCCAGCATGGCGACCAGCACGATTTCTTTTTTTGGATCGGCTAACCTGATTTCTTCCAAAGCATGCTCCGCTTTCTTAGACCAGCCGACAACGACAATATGATTTCTCCCATTATAACTCATCTTCCCCTCCTCCTGCTTAACACGGAATTGCGCAAAGCCTTCTACTAATTTCCCAATGACAATTCCGATTAGGCCAATTCCAATCAAGTACAAGAATATGGCATACACTCTTCCGGCAACTGAGACCGGGTAAAAATCGCCATATCCAACTGTCGTTACCGTTGTCATCACCCACCAAAAAGAATCAAAATAATTGGTAAAGGTCTGAGGTTCTATAAGTGTCATCAATATCGTGCTGCATATAATCAAAAGTCCGCTTGAAAGAAAGATCAGCCAGTTATTAAGCGTATAAAGCCTTTTAAGAAACCTTCTAAATAGAATGTCCATCCCTCCTTCTCCAACAATATCATTATAAATAATTTCGCCGATATTTTCCTCCACTATTAAATCCTAGCTGCTCACAGTCCTCGGGGAACACCTAATTGAGAAAATAAGAACAGCCAGAAAGCCACAATAAGGCCTAATAGCAAAATCGCAATGATAAATAATGCCATAGCCTGAGGCAATATCCACATTCAATAAGTTCATATTTTCTCCTCCTGACAATACTTACGGACCAGAAAGGAAAAGGTTGCCTATCTTTAAAGGTTTTTTAAGGCTTTTTCAAAGGAATTTTTTTAAGATTTATCCCGAATCCAAATTCCTCCAGAGAGGATAAGTTACCCATTGATTACCAAACAAATATATTAGACTTTTTGAATTTTCAGTACATATTACTAGCCCCCTCCACCATAAGGTATAGTAAAGCCGTTTCCCAAGAATGTTTATCCCGGCACATAAAGGGAAAATAAACATACATTAAAAAGGAGGGAGAAGCACAGACTAGGAAGGGAAGCGTAAATATTTTGTAAATTTGTTTCCTTAAAGTAGAAATTATCAGATAATAGAGTTACAATATAGTCAGATGTATGACATCTAGTTAGAAAAAGCGTAAGGCCTTGACCATCCCTGATAACTTGAGGGGGTAGGCACTAACGCAAAACAGATGTCGATGTTCAAAGTTTTTACTTTCTTTTATTGAAAATAACCAGAATACAAAGGAGTTGTCTGGGGAAAAGAAAACTACATACCTTTGGAGGGATATCCTTCAATGTAGCTGTCGGTTGCAGGGAATTGCCATGGGGTTTGAAAAAAGGATAGGGAGTGGTTTTTTGAAACCTTCAACTAACCGGATGTTAAACCGTGTAAAATCCGTCTACATGTTTATCAGTAAGCGCGGAACTGTAACAACTCAGGAGCTTGTAGAGGAATTTGGTATTACTCCTCGCACCATACAAAGAGATTTGAATGTCCTTGCCTACAATGACTTGGTGAAAAGCCCAAGCAGAGGCAAATGGACCATTACACAAAAGAAAGTAAAGATATCATCTTAACAAGAAAGATAACCCACATAATAGATTTAGAAAAATCGCCCCGAACTGGGCGATTTTTTTGTCTTTATTTTACTTCATAACTCAGCAGCATTTTGAGCTCTTCATCTGTCAGCTCCCGATACTCTCCCAATTCCAGTGTTTCATCAAGCTCGAGAGGTCCCATTGTGAGCCTTTTTAAATAAATGACTCTTTTCCCAACTGCTTCAAACATTCTTTTCACCTGATGAAATTTTCCTTCTGTAATCGTTAATTCAATATCAGAAGTTATGCCTAATTTCAATATTTTCAGTTCTCCTGGCTTCGTTTCATAGCCATCTTCCAAGATAACACCTTCCTTAAAAGCAGCAATATCGTCCTCTGTTACCTCGCTGTTAATGACAGCATAGTAGGTTTTAGGAACATGCTTCTTTGGAGAAAGCAGCCGATGTGCAAGCTGGCCGTCATTCGTCAGCAGCAAAAGGCCTTCTGTATCCTTATCAAGTCGCCCAACAGGGAAAGGAGATAATACAAGGTCCTCCATCTCCAGCAAATCCACAACTGTCTCAAATTGGGAGTCTTCCGTTGCAGAAATCACACCAGGCGGCTTGTTCATCATCAAATAGACGAACTCTTTATATTCAACCCTCTCACCATTGATAATGACAGCATCCTCCTCAGGATTTACATGGTGTTTCGGATCTTTCACTTTTTCATCGTTAACGGTTACACCCCCGTCTTTTAATAGCTTTTTAACATCTTTTCGGCTGCCAAATCCAAGATTGGCCAGCATTTTATCAATTCTCATTGTTGGACCTCCAATTAATTTCTAAATTAATGGGCATCTATCTATTCCAACGCAGCCCGGTATTGCATAGACTACTATCATATATTCGGATGAATACGTTAGAGGAGATGGTTCGTATGTACCCGCGCCAGCAAGGGCAAGGCATCTATATCCCTCTTCCCGGCTTTACCCCAGGTTATCCTGGTTACCCGGGAGGCGGCAATACTGACAGGCGGATTGAACACCTGGAACGCCAAATGCAAAGGCTTGAGCAGCAAGTTGACCGGCTCGATCGCAGGCTTGACCGGATTGAAAGGCGTCTCGGAATAGGCGATGGCGGTTATCGCGAGTATTAAATTTAAGGAAAAAGGTCTCCATCTGCGGAGACCTTTTTTATTATGCCCTCAGCCTAAGCTTGTTCAGCATTCTATCAACTCTTGACCCAAACAGGATATAGATTAACTTGGTTCTGAAACTTAAGTAGAAATAGATTCCCGCTCCTGCAGCTGCACAGATGGCGACAATGATCATCGCCTGCAGATCCGCTTTAGGTGATAAAAAGATCGTGGCAACCTGGTACATAACACCTGCTGCTATCATCATTAATACGGTAAAAATGATAATTAAGAGCCCTCTTCTGAACACTAAGCTGTATTTATATCCTGAAAAATATTTAATTACAAAAAGATTAATTAAAATTGCAACCCCATATCCCAGAGCGGTGGCCAGGACAGCTCCCTTTGTCTCCATTAATTTTATTAAAGGGATATTCAAACTTAGTTTGATCAGAATTCCAACCAATAAACTCAGAACTGTAAAACGCTGTTCGTTAATTCCCTGCAGGATTGCCGCTGTAACTGAATATAAAGCAAACAGGATTACTACTGGAGCGTATGCCTGCAGCACTTCACTTCCCTGCAAGTCATGCTCATAAAAAAGGGTATAAATAGGCTCGGATAAGATGGCCAATCCAACAGCAGCCGGCAAAGTTAAAAACATTAGCACTTGAAATGTCTGATTTAATTGTTTGTTCAGACTCAATTGATCATCCTCTATAAATGCCTTTGTGATGCTTGGTACAAGTGTTAATGAAAAAGCTGTCGCCAAAGAAACGGGAATAATAACTAATTTATGGGTTTGATAATTTAAAATAGAAAGAGCATCTTCTGACAGGTTTCTTGGTATTCCGATAGAAACCATCGCTCTATTGAAGGTTAGCAAATCTACGAACTGGAAAACAGGATTGGCTATTCCCACTAAAATAAACGGGATAGAGTAAATGAGTATTTCTTTATAAATCTCTTTTAATGAAATGTTTATAGTACCTTTATCCTGGAAAAGGAGCTCATTAAGATACGGCTTCCTCTTATACCAATACCAGTATAACACAGCAAGGCTTCCCAATCCCCCAATAAATGCTGCAAAAGTAGCCACACTGACTGCTGTCACCATACTGCCCTTAAGAACATTTAAAACGATGAAAGCACCCGCAAGCAGAAACACAATTCGAACAATCTGCTCGACCACCTGGGAAACAGCAGAAGGCCCCATAGATTGATGACCTTGGAAAAAACCGCGAATCAAACTCATAAAAGGGATGATAATTAACGCAAAACTAACAGCACGAATAACCGTTACTATTTCATCAGCTGACCCCAGCCCTTTATCAGCCCGAATCGTTTCAGCAAGTAAAGGAGCAGAAAAAAATAGGACAAGAAAGGCGATAAATCCGCTAATAAGCATAATAACGAGCCCGGATTTAAACAGTTTTCTTCCAACTGCATACTCTTCCAGCGCATTGTATTTTGATATAAATTTAGAAACTGCAAGCGGAACGCCTGCCGTTGCAATGCTTATGAAAATGGTATAAGGCACGTATGAGTATTGGTAAAGGAGTGTTCCTTCCTTCCCAACTATAGAATAAAAAGGAATAACATAGAACAGCCCAAGAAACTTTGAAATAAAGGTTCCCAGCGTTAATATAAAAGTACCTCTTAAAAGCTTAGATGACATATAATCCCTTCCTTAGAAAACTGCAGCCTGCAATCTATGCAAGAATAATATGATTAGACTGAAGCTTATAGCGACAATGATTTTAGCATAAATAAAATTAGATTTCGTCATTTTTCTATCTTTTTAGACACACTATTTGTAGTGTACTCTTCTTGACGAAGAAATGCCACTTACAAAACCTGTATATAAAGGCTTTGTTTTTAGAAAACGAATAATTGCATTATAATAGAACTATTGCTTAAAAAGTGAATTAAGATAAGTTGGTGAAAACATGAAATATGATGTAATTGTAATTGGCGGAGGGCCGTCAGGATTAATGGCCGCCATTGGAGCAGCAGAACAGAAAGCAAAGGTGCTTTTGATCGATAAAGGGGACAAGCTTGGCAGAAAGCTTGCGATTTCCGGCGGAGGCCGATGCAATGTCACAAATAGGCTTCCTGTGGATGAAATCATTAAGCATATCCCTGGCAATGGACGCTTTTTGTACAGCGCCTTCTCCCTCTTCAGCAATGAAGATATTATCAGGTTCTTTGAGAATCTGGGCATACAGCTGAAAGAGGAAGACCATGGGCGGATGTTTCCTGTGACAGACAAAGCCCAATCTGTTGTGGATGCCCTGATAACCAGACTAAAAGAATTGAAGGTTGATTTAAAAACCAATAGCCCTATTCAGGATGTCCATTATAAAGATGGCAGGGTAAAGTCGGTGGAGCTTAAGTCAGGCAATTTGTATGAAGCCGATGCTGTGGTCATTGCAGTCGGAGGAAAGTCCGTACCCCACACAGGCTCAACGGGAGATGGCTATGCATGGGCGGAAAAAGCGGGTCATACCATCACAGAACTTTTTCCTACAGAAGTCCCTTTGACCTCGGCGGATAAATTTATTAAAGAAAAAACGCTGCAGGGATTATCGCTTAGAAGTGTGGAGCTTAGTGTTTTGAATCCTAAAGGAAAACCGCTTATCACCCATCGGATGGATATGATTTTTACCCATTTCGGCTTTAGCGGCCCAGCCGTATTGCGCTGCAGCCAGTACGTAGTCAAGGCAATGAAAAAGTGGAAACTAAAAGAAGTCACAATGAATCTCGATGCCATTCCCGAAACAAAGGAAGAACCTTTATTCCAGGAAGTGTCCAAAATGATTAAGAATGAACCGAAGAAAAGCATTAAGAATCTATTAAAAGGGTTACTGCCCGAAAGATACTTGCTGTTTCTTCTTTACAAAAATGGAATCGACCCTGCTGCACAGGGAGCGAATATCTCTAATGAAAAAATCAGAAGCTTTATAAAAAGCTGCAAATCCTTTCAATTTACTGTTAACGGCACATTGCCGCTTGATAAAGCATTTGTTACCGGCGGGGGTGTATCCGTTAAAGAAATTGAACCGCAAACGATGGCATCAAAAAAGATGGACGGCCTTTTCTTCTGCGGTGAAATCCTGGATATACACGGCTATACAGGCGGATACAATATCACATCCGCTCTCGTAACCGGCAGGCTGGCAGGGATAAACGCAGCCGAGTCTGCACAAACAGCAAAATAAAAAATATAGAGCCTGATGCCTGCCGCGGCTTCAGGCTCTATATATGACCATCGCAGAAAAACAGTAAATCTGCTCGTCTTCATCCTCTTGGACTGCTGCCACATTATATTTTATATCCAGCAGCTTTTTCTCTTCGATCTTCTCCAAAAAGTGGTTCATATCCTTTTCTAGATCCTTTTCGTGTTCATGATCGAATAATTTCACCTTTATCATAGAACTCTTCCTTTCTGGCTTTTTTTAATCAGTTTGGACAATTTTCTTAATTTTTAAAATTATGAGTATTAAAAAACGAAGCCTTGTCGGCTCCGTTTTTTTTATTCTGTCTTGCCTTGCCAGTTCAGCATGCCGCCTACCATATTGCGAACCTTATAGCCTTGTTCTTTCATATAGTTGCACACATTTCCGCTGCGGCCGCCGGAGCGGCAAATGAAAATGTATTCTTTTTCCTTATCGAAATTATCAAGATTTTCCGGAATTGTCCCCATACGGATATGTCTCGCACCAGGAATCATGCCAGATGCAACCTCATCATCTTCCCTTACATCCACAAGCTCAAGCTTCTCTCCTGCTTCCAGCTTCTTTTGCAATTCTTCTGTTGTAATTTCTTCAATACGGTCCATTATTTACACCCTTTCCGAAAAACTTATAAATACAGGCATATAGCATTAATACTTGCCGCCACTTCTATAATACCTTATATGGCACACAAAATATAAATATGGAGTTTCTCTTATCTTAGGTACAAACAATTAGCTGTGTCTACTTCTTATATCTAATAAACCTTTAGCATTCCTCCTATTAACCTGAGATAATAGGGAGCTTCCTTTATTGGTCGATCTCTCTTAACTGATAATAAGCGGGAAATGTTTCAGCCCACCCTTTTTTGATGCATTTTCTCCATCAATCCCTTCTGGATGTTGCTTCTATCCATCTCTTTGTTACCTCTTTTCCATCAGCCCCCGCAAGATGGCATCTGTATTACCCTCTCCCTATGAAAAAGAGGCACTAATCGCTCCTCCACCCTTTGGTCAGTCCACGTGTTGTTAATATTTTACAATAAAAGATAACCACCCCTATTTCATAATAGAGGTGGTTGCTGCAAAAATTTAATTCGCAACGATATTAACCAGTTTTCCTGGTACCGTAATGACTTTGCGGACTGTTTTACCGTCGATTTGTTCTTTTACTTTGTCATCACACATGGCGATTTGCTCCAATAGATCCTTCTTGGCATCAGCCGGAACCATAAGCTTAGCTTTAACTTTGCCGTTAATTTGAATAACGATTTCCACTTCATCATCAACCATTTTAGCTTCATCGTATGCAGGCCAAGTTTCATAGGCAATGCTTTCACCGTGGCCAAGTTTTGTCCAAAGCTCTTCAGAAATATGCGGAGCGATTGGCGAAAGCATTTTTACAAAGCCTTCGACATAGCTCTTCGGAAGGACATCTGCTTTATAGGCTTCATTGATGAATACCATCATTTGCGAAATGGCTGTATTAAAGCGCAACCCTTCGTAGTCTTCAGTTACCTTTTTAACCGTTTGATGGTAAACCTTTTCAAGACTGCCGCCTTCTTCAGTCTCCTGGATTTTCGGGCTTAGTTCGCCAGTTTCTTCAGCAAATAAGCGCCAGATGCGGTCAAGGAATCTCCTTGATCCATCCAAGCCATTTGTAGACCATGCAATGGAAGCTTCAAGCGGTCCCATGAACATTTCATATAAACGAAGTGTATCTGCCCCATGACTGGCAACAATCTCATCCGGGTTAACAACATTGCCTTTGGATTTACTCATTTTCTCATTATTCTCACCAAGAATCATGCCCTGGTTAAATAGCTTTTGGAAAGGTTCTTTCGTGTGGACAACTCCTACATCATAAAGGACCTTATGCCAGAAGCGGGCATAGAGAAGGTGAAGAACTGCATGTTCTGCTCCGCCTATATAGATGTCAACCGGAAGCCATTCTTTTAATTTTTCAGGATCTGCAAGGGCTTCACTGTTTTTGGGATCAATATAGCGCAGATAGTACCAGCAGCTGCCTGCCCATTGCGGCATCGTATTTGTTTCTCTGCGGCCTTTTTTGCCTGTTTCAGGATCAACAACATGAACCCAGTCATCAATGTTGGCTAAAGGTGACTCACCTGTGCCGGATGGTTTAATTTCCGTTGTTTTTGGAAGGACCAATGGCAGCTCCTCTTCCGGAACGGCAGTCATGGTACCGTCTTCCCAGTGGATAACTGGAATGGGTTCTCCCCAATAGCGCTGACGGCTGAATAGCCAGTCACGAAGGCGATACGTAACCTTTTTCATGCCAATGCCTTTTTCTTCAAGCCATGCAATCATCTTTTCGATCGCATCTTCTTTGTTCAAACCATTAAGGAAATCGGAGTTAACATGCTCTCCGTCGCCTGTGTAGGCTTCCTTCTCAACATCTCCGCCGGCAACTACCTCCTTAATAGAAAGGCCAAATTGCTTGGCAAACTCATAGTCACGCTCGTCATGAGCAGGTACGGCCATTATCGCACCTGTTCCATAGCTTGCAAGAACATAGTCCGCAATCCAGATTGGCATTTTTTCGCCGTTAACAGGATTAGTGGCATACGCACCTGTGAAAACGCCTGATTTTTCTTTAGCTAAATCAGTACGCTCTAAGTCGCTCTTGCTTTTAACTTTTTCAATATAAGCCTGAACTGCCTCACGCTGCTTATCAGTTGTAATTTTGTCAACAAGTACATGTTCTGGGGCCAAAACAGCATATGTGGCACCATATAATGTATCAGGGCGTGTTGTAAAAACAGTAAATGTGCCATCATGACCTTCGATATTGAATGTCAATTCTGCGCCTTCAGAGCGGCCAATCCAGTTCCGCTGCATATCTTTAAGGCTTTCAGGCCAATCCAGCAAATCAAGATCCTCAAGCAGGCGATCTGCATAAGCCGTGATTTTCAGCATCCATTGTCTCATTGGGCGTCGCTCTACAGGGTGTCCTCCTCGCTCACTTTTCCCGTCAATGACCTCTTCATTGGCAAGAACGGTTCCCAAAGCAGGGCACCAGTTAACCGCTACTTCATCAATATAAGCAAGCCCTTTTTCATATAGCTTTAAGAAAATCCATTGAGTCCATTTATAGTATTCAGGATCTGTTGTATTCACTTCACGCTCCCAGTCATATGAAAAGCCTAATGCCTTAATCTGGCGGCGGAACGTATTAATATTTTTCTCCGTGAATTCTGCGGGATCATTTCCTGTATCAAGTGCATATTGCTCTGCAGGCAAACCAAATGCATCCCATCCCATCGGATGAAGAACATTATAGCCCTGCATGCGCTTCATGCGGGAAAGGATATCTGTTGCTGTGTAACCTTCCGGATGGCCAACATGAAGTCCTGCGCCCGATGGGTAAGGGAACATATCCAGCGCATAAAACTTGCGCTTGCCTTTATCTTCAGTTGTTTTGAATGTTTTATTTTCGTCCCAGTAGCTTTGCCACTTTTTTTCAATCTCCAGGTGATTGAAGCTCATTTTTGTTTCCTCCTAATATCAGAAAGTGCAGGGCGCCCGCTTATCCAAGGGCCGCAGACTAAAACCGCCACGTCCTGTGGCAACGTCTGCATGACCCGCATCCTCCCAAAAGCTTTCGCTTTTGGTCGTGCGAAGGTAATGCTGACGAAGCCTTCCTTGTCCTGCGGGCCTCAAGCATAAGACGAGCCGGCGGAAAGGTTGTTCTTTAACCTTTTTGACGGATTGGCTTATACCCAAGAGCCGATGGATTACCGAGCTAGACTACTTTCTGACTTCAAAAATTTGTACTTCTTAAAAAAATAAAAAAACCTCTCATCCCAAAAAGGGACGAGAGGATTATGTATAAATCTCCCGCGGTACCACCCACATTAGTGACAATGTCACTCACTTCATTCATCCTTAACGCGGAAAACGGCAAGCATTACTGCTAATTCACACTTGCTGCTCAAAGGCGAGTTCATGATGTGCCCGGCTGACTTGCACCGTCCGTCAACTCTCTAAAATCGGGCTGCGTCATCATTACTGATCCTTATCAAAGCATTTCAGTATAAGATATGACTATTGTATTAAATTTCCCGCCAGGATGCAAGCGGGCTTATCCCTGACAGGAAATTTAATATTAAGACTATGCAGAGTTCATTGGTTATGTGCTTGCATTCGCTTATATTCCACAAACATAACCAAATTTCTTAAGCTATTTCAAATCAGTGAAATGAGGATGGAAGAACCATAGAAGTATAGCAATTATGGGAATCGACACCAGCAATGCAATCCCAGGCTTTTTATAATGCATTCGGAGCATCGTGAACATGATTAGATTAAACAGCACAGACCACCAAAAGTTCCAGCCGTTATCATAAACAAACAGGCCCTTCTTAGAGAACAAATACTCAAGCACCGAAAAATAAGCGATCCAGACGACAATATAAAAGATCTTTTTCTTTAAGCTTTTTTCAGGAAAATAGCGAAGATAAATCATGACGACAATCGGAATGATGATCAAGGTGAAGGTAATTTCAATTAGTGTGTGATTTAGCCAATCAAAGGTAACTGCCCTGTACGCCCAAAGAGTATGATTATAAAATAAAAAGTTATAAAGAAAGTTGGAGATCATATAAAATTGAACAGTGGGGTAATAATCCTTCCACCTTTTCCAATCAACAAACTTCCATGCAAAAAATAGATAAACTAGAACAACCACTATCAAATACATCTTATCTCCACCAATTATCTGCCATTTTCCATTATCACCAATATACCCATCTTTTTAGCTGTTTTATTCCTATTCCTATTCCTATTGCAATAGAAAAAGAGGGCATTTCCGCCCTCTTTCATCCAGCTTATTTCCACTTTTATAAATTACTGTACTGTATATCCCCCATCAATTACCACTGCCTGACCCGTAATCCCTCTTGCCCCGTCACTAGCCAAAAAGATCGCGTAGTCAGCAATTTCCTCCACAGTTAAAAGCCTTTTTTGCGGCACTAATGGATAAATGACTTCTTCGATCGCTTTTGCAAGTGGTACATTTCTCGTTTTGGCAAGATCATTCAGCTGGTTTCTTACCAGCGGAGTATCTACATAGCCAGGGCAAATTGCATTAACGGTAATTCCCTCCCCGGCTGCTTCCAATGCAGCAACTTTCGTAAGGCCAATTACGCCATGCTTCGCGCTGTTATATGCAGCTTTTCCTGCAAATCCAATCAAGCCATTAATTGAAGCCATGTTGATTATTCGTCCCGACTTTTGTCTTTTCATGATTGGCATGGCATGCTTGATGGCTATGAATGGTGCCGTCAGCATGACCTTAATGAGAAACTCAAATGTTTCAGTTGGAAAATCTTCAATAAACGAGACATGCTGCAGCCCTGCATTATTAATGAGGACATCCAGCGTTCCAAATTGGCTGACGGTTTCCTGAATAGCCTCCTTTATTTCAGCTTCCGATGTCACATCACATTTAAGGCCAATCGCTTTAAATCCTTCCTTCTGCAATTGCTCTGCAGCTTTTTTAACGGCATCTGCCTGTATATCTGTTAGAACAATTCGCGCCCCGTTCTCAGCAAACCTTTTTCCTATTTCATAGCCTATCCCCTGGGCTGCACCAGTAATGAAAACTACTTTATTTTTTACCATGAATGATCTCCTTTCAGAAAACAAAGCCGGGGCTTCGCTAGAGTGAGCCCCTGCCGAATTTAGATTCCAAGTCCAAGAGAGAACAAGATTATAGCAAGTGCAAGTCCGATCAGCGGAACAATTACCGTAACAGCAGCAACAGCTCCATATGCTGCCTGATGAGTTTCTCCGCAAATTGCTCTTACAGTCGTAACGACATAGCCATTATGCGGCAATGAGTCGAGCGCTCCAGATGAAATGGCAACAGTCCTGTGAAGGGCTTCTGCATTGACGCCCATGTCCATATAGTGCGGTGCCAAAATGGGCAAAGCGATCGCCTGCCCCCCTGAGGCTGAACCGGTCAAACCTGCGATCACACTGACAGCGATAGCGCCGCCAATCAATGGGCTGCCAGGGATGCTAGTCATCCAATCTACCGCAGTTGCAAAAGCAGGAACAGCCTTAGCCACTCCGCCAAACCCTACAACAGCGGCTGTATTGCCAATCGCGATTAATGCACCAAGCGTTCCATCGGAAACTGCATTCCAGAAATTCGTAAAGTACTTGCGATTTAATAAATACGCAGCAATGACACCGCCCAATAATGCGAGAATAAGTGCAGATTGCTTAAGAGAATCATGGAACACAAATGAGATTACTAGTACGACGATCAAAGGAACTACGCCCATGAATGGATGCGGCAAATCCTTGTTTTCCGTTACAGGGTCCTGTTTGCGGGATTCGAAGGCCTCCCCTTTGTTCACTGCCTTCGTGATCATGCGCTTTAGCCACCAATAACCGAAAATCATCATAAACACGGCAACAATCAAACTGACTTCCCAGCCTGCATAGGGAGTAGTTCCAAGGTATTCGATTGGAATCCAGTTCTGTATTTCCGGTGATCCTGCAGATGTCATCGTAAAAGTAACAGAACCAAAAGCAAGCGCTGCAGGAATAAATCTTCTTGGCAGATTTGCCTGCTTAAATAAGCTTAATGCCATGGGATATACAGAAAAGGCAACGACAAACAGGCTGACGCCTCCGTACGTTAAAATGGCACAGGAAACCACTATGGCGAGAACTGCATATTTCATACCCAGTTTATCCACAGCCATTTTTGATACACTGTCCGCAGCACCGCTATCCTCCATTACTTTTCCAAAGATAGCTCCCAATAGGAACATTAAATACCACGACGTGACAAAACCTGAAAAGCCGGACATATAGTTTCCAACCAAATTGGCCTCGCCTTCTCCTGCAAGCTGCGGAAACAGCGGCATGCCGCTAAAAACAGCGACAAACAGTGCGGATAATGGCCCAACAACCAGCAGGTTCATCCCCCGCATCGTTAAGAAAATCAGCAGGGCGAGCCCGCCTATTAACCCAATCATACTTAGCATTTCATTTCCCCCTTGAATTTAAATATGACAAAAATTAAATGCTCCCTCCTATTTGTAACCGTTTACAAAAAATATGCAGCAATCACTTATCTGCTAATTAGTTTTGCAAGAAGTGTGCCAACATGAACTTCCTTTTAGGTATAGGCCTAATGAAAAAAATCCGAATATTTTTTCCGGAATTCTGGAATAGGAAAATAGCAAGTCCTATCATTTACTAGATTATCTTTCAGACTATTCCGTCATAAATACAACATATTGTTTATATTTTTACTAGAATCCAAACAGTCCAGAAATTCGGAATGGATTCCGAATTTCTGGACTGTTGAAGATCTATACAATTCCGTATTTTTTTAGCTTTTCATACATGGAAGATTTACTAATGCCAAGGACCTTCGCCGCTTCTAAGCGGTCATTATTATATTTGTTTAGACTTTGTGTGAGAATCCTCTTTTCCGTTTCTTCGAGAATATCTTTTAAATTCTTTTTGCCAACCGGATAGACCGCAGATTCTTTCAAATAATCTGGAAGTGATTCCGCGGTAATGGTTTCATTGCTCGTTAAATGTACAGATGCTTCAATGACATTTTCGAGCTCTCTAATATTCCCCGGCCAGCTATACTGATGAAATTTTTCAATAACATCATAATCGATTGCCCCGATCCTCTTACCTGATTTTTTGGTTATTTTTTCAATAAAATAATCAATCAAGAGAGACAAATCCTCCATCCTTTCACGCAATGCCGGCACCATAAACGGCACAACATTAATGCGGTAAAACAAATCCTCTCTAAAGCGCTTTTCTTCCATCATCTTTTCAAGAGGCCTATTGGTTGCTGCTATAATCCGGACATCCACTTTAACCGGTGAAGTCGAACCAACGCTTTCAATTTCCCCCTCCTGGAGTGCCCTCAATAGCTTTACCTGCATATTCAGCGGCATATCGCCAATTTCGTCCAAAAATAAGGTTCCCCCATCAGCAAGCTGAAATTTTCCTTTTTTGCCTCCCTTTTTTGCACCTGTAAAGGCCCCTTCCTCATAGCCAAACAGCTCAGATTCCAGCAGTTGCTCCGGTATAGCTCCACAGTTTATTTTGACAAAAGGCTGATGGCTCCTATTGCTGAGCTGATGAATGCTGTGCGCAAACAGTTCTTTCCCCGTTCCGCTTTCCCCGCGGATGAGGACTGAAATATCACTGGCAGCTACCATCTTAACTTTTTCTTTTAGGCTATGAATTTGTTTGGATCTGCCCAAAATATCGTCAAGGCTATATTTAACGCTCCGGTCAAGGTCCTGGATATAGCTTTGGATTTTTGTCAGCATGCTCTTCACATGGCTGTTCATTTGCATCCATTCCTTTGTATCCCTGAAAAACACCGTCCCAAAGGCACCAATTACTTTCCCATCTGAAACGATTGGAATCCGGTTGGCGATCATATAATTCCCTTTTATATATTGGAGATCTGCAATTTCTTCCTTGCCTGTTTCAGCGACAATATGCATGCGTGAATTTTCGATCACTTGAGAGACATGCATTCCCAAGATATGCTCCCTCTCTACTTCAAGAAAATCGCAATAATTTTTATTGATATAAATAATTTCTCCTTGTTCATTCACAACCACCAGCCAGCCGAAAGCGTTCTCTACAATCGTTTCAACAATTTGGATTGGCAACTCAAACAATGCATTTCTCATCTTTCTTTCCCCTTTTAGGACAAGCTCTTTTCTCTATTTTATCACATTTTTCTGATAATTATTTTAGCAATAAAGGTATTCTTCCCTCTTTAATTGACCATACCAATACTAACCGAAAGCTTGGGAGGTGTACGAATGAAGGGCATTTATTTGATTAACCCACACTGGCAATCCGGAAATTTGTCCAAAGAGGAAAGTGTTCAGCTTCAAAAACAAGCTTTGGAGGCATATATCGAAGAGCAGAATATCTTTCCTGTAAAACTCAATCAATGGCAGCTAAATGATTATTACACAATCCCCCACGCTTTGCTTTATGACTTGAAGCAGCATAAAACAGATTTGGATATTCTTCTGCTCTACTCCGAAAAAGTACTGAAAGATTTCATTGATTCCTATCCAGCAAGATGGCTGGTTTTAAAAAGCTTTTTCGGTGAGGTTATATTTGCAGACAAGCAAACAGAAGAGTATTTGGAGGGCGCCGGCTAAGGTGATCACTATGTTATTTGTTGATTTCGCTCGATTTTTGATAGATAAAGACTTGCCTAAATGTTCGTGAATGTAAATAGTATTTAACGGCCACAAAAAAGAAGAGCCCATTACATTCACTGCCATACCAATAATCAATAGCCATAAGGTACGCGGCATTCAAAACGCCCCTTTTACTCCATTTTTATTTTATCCTGAGGACAGCTGCCCCAGAGACTTATATTTCGAAATCCAAAATAATTTTAGATGTTTTTTCCTGTCCTTGCAATAGGTTTTTATCCGTTTTTTATAGACAGAATAATTCCGCTATTTCAGACTAATTAAAACCCCGATACGCAGAGGCATCGGGGCATTTCCATGTTCTATTTTAGGAGGATTGTTCCGGTTCCGGATGGAACTTTGATTTGACTGGCTGTCCGCCAGTTTTTTCATATTTCTTTTTTGATTGCTTCACAGCATCAAATTCATGCCCAAGTTCGAGATCCTGGTTATTAATCCCATTACGTGTTTTTTGCTCAGGATTATTTTGCTTAGAACGTTTTTTAACCAAATCGAACACTCCTTAATGAGGAAGTATAATCATCTGATTTTGGAGCTGCTGCAGCTGAAGCCTCATTCGATGAAGCTGTTCGCGCTGCTGGGAATTAGCACTATGAGCCATTTGGGTTATATCATTATACGCAGCTTCCAAATATTGAAGAGCATTGGAATAACCGTCATCATTGTAGTGTTCCTGAGTCCGCCCGGCTTCGAACTGCTCCTGTGCAAAACGGATCGCATCCTCACATTGCTGTAAGAGTGTATCCATCGATTCACGAGTTGCCATTAAAGGTTCCCCTCCTTAAAGAATGGGTATAGAAGCATGCATGCTTCATGTATTAGTTTGTTCATTTTCCGCCATCCTTACTACCCTATTTCCTGCCAATTCCCCTTGGATACGGAATTGCCTCATGTTAAGATTAATCATGTTAAAATTAATTTTTTTAATACAAGCATTGCTAATGGTTTTGCTATTCAGCAGGCACCATTTTTCTAAAAAGCTCCTAAAAAACCTTTCGATATAGATCTTTAAAAGGGGGAAATAGGCATGGATAAACCCAATCCATTTCCATATGCAACTGATCATAAACGCTATCATACGTGGAATTATCATTTGCGGAATGAATTCGGCCATAAGGTGTTCAAGGTCGCACTGGACGGCGGATTTGACTGTCCGAACCGGGATGGCACAGTAGCTTATGGCGGCTGTACATTTTGCAGTGCGGCAGGCTCCGGAGATTTTGCCGGAAACCGTGCAGATGATTTGGAAACGCAATTCGGCGAAATAAAAACAAAAATGCATTACAAATGGAAAGACTCTAAGTATATGGCGTATTTTCAGGCTTTCACCAACACACATGCACCTGTAGAAGTGCTTCGTGAAAAGTATGAAAGAGTGCTCGGGCAGGAAGGGGTTGTCGGCCTGTCAATCGCGACTCGATCTGACTGTCTACCAAATGATGTAGTGGAATACCTTGCAGAGCTTAACGAAAGAACGTACCTTTGGGTAGAATTGGGATTGCAGACTATCCATGAGCGTACAGCCCTGCTGATTAACCGTGCCCATGACTACCAATGCTATGTAGAAGGTGTAAACAAACTCAGAAAGCATAATATTCGGGTTTGTACTCATATTATTAATGGCCTGCCGCTTGAAACGCCGGAAATGATGATGGAAACAGCCAGGAAAGTCGCAAAGCTGGATGTTCAGGGAATTAAGATTCATCTTCTCCATTTATTAAAAGGAACGCCAATGGTAAAGCAATTTGAAAAAGGCATGCTTGAGTTCCTGTCTCTTGCGGAGTATGTAAATTTAGTATGCGATCAGCTGGAGATTTTACCTCCGGAAATCATTGTTCATCGCATCACAGGCGATGGGCCGATTGATTTGATGATCGGACCGATGTGGAGCGTTAATAAATGGGAGGTCCTCAATAGCATTGATGCTGAATTAAAGCGAAGAAACAGCTGGCAGGGGAAATTTTATCAACCAGGCCAATTGGAGGCATTGTCATGAAGCTTGAACGAATATTACCTTTTGCGAGGCAGCTGCTGGAAAAAGCAGTTTCGCCAGGAGACATCGTTATCGATGCCACTTTAGGAAATGGGCACGACACCGTATTTTTGGCTAATTTAGTCGGACCAAACGGAAGAGTTTATGGGTTTGACATTCAGGAAGAGGCAGTCCTAACCACAAATGCTCGCCTGACGGTTCAAGAACTAGCCGACAGGGCAACGCTTTTTCACTCAGGGCATGAATTGATTCTTGAGAATGTCCCTCCTGTCCATCATGGAAAAATAACCGCTGCTATCTTCAATTTAGGCTATTTGCCTGGCGGAGATAAATCCATTGTTACCCGGCCGCAAACGACGATTTCTGCTATTGACCAGTTATTAGAGGTGATGGCACCTGAAGGAATCATCCTTTTAGTTATTTATCATGGCCATATTGAAGGTGCTGTTGAGCGGGATTATTTACTCCGGTTTGTCAAGCAGCTGGATCAAAGTCTTGTGCACGTCCTGCAATATCAATTTATCAATCAAAAGAATAATCCGCCGTTTATTGTAGCAATTGAAAAACGGTGAAATGCAAAAAGCCTGCTAAAAAGCAGGCTTTATTTGATGAAAGCTTTAGAAACACCGGCAGGCACCCATTTCTGCACTGCACGGTAAGCCCGGCCATTTATATAAAAGAAGTAACTAACCAGTCCGCCTGTTTTGATCATGCTTTTCGCTAATCTTCGAACATTCTGCTGCTTTCTTACTTTTTCATCAGATAGATAAATGCCCAGCAGCCCGCGATTGATCAGCTTATGAAAATGTTTATGGGGAAGCTTTTCAGTATGCTTATCTGCTTCGAGAATAAAATGCCTAAGCCGTGAAAAAAGCTTTTCTTCATTTTCATAATAAAAACAGAAGTTTAAATCGCCGCCTGCCCTGTCCTCTTCCTGGTCAATCAGATAATCGAGAAGAATGTGAAGGCCCTGGATATATGGAAAATACCCATTGCGGATATTAATGGCGTGCTCCCGTTGAAAGTCATCTCTTAAGGCATAAGAGACTAGGCAAAAAATGCCTAGTGTCGATCCCGAACAGGCCGAAAACTCATACCACTCCATTTCGGGAATGTCTGACCGATATTGATCGAACCAGCTTTGGAGGCGGGGAACCCTCTCCTCCACCATCACATGTTTATGTATTTGTAAATCGCAATAATAGCGGCATAACTCCAGCAGATGGCTTTTTATATGCGGATAATGTTCCAAACCTGAAAGCACTTCCCGGCAGGCGGCTGCCAGATCTGACAGATAGCCTCCATCATCCTGCTCACTTCTTAGACGGTAATAATTCTTGCTGGTTGCCTCGGTATTCAGCGCATCCTCCATTGATTCATGGAGCGCAGCAAAATCCTCTGGATCCAGTGAGGTGCTGCGGTCACACAGATTATCAAGATAATCGCTGATGGTCTGATAAGCAACAATAAACTTAATTGCTTCAACGTATTTTTCCTTGGCCATTAAAGACATAATCGCTCCGCCTTCACAGTGGAAGGTTTTATGCTCGATGCTGGCAAGAGCTTGTTTCCGTAACTCCGGATCAGGAATTGCTTCAGCACGGCTCTTCCAATAGGTTAGTTCTTTATGCACTGCAGGCAGAACCTTTCGATAAACATATGACATCAAACTAATTGGCATGGAAGGGACACTCATGAATGACCATACCTCCTTTTGTACAGGGTAATTTGCTTGGGTAGTTGCTGCTTCAATCACTTACATTTGACCATTTAACGTAACTTCCAATCAAACAACATAGCCTAAAGCTTTTAATTGGCTGTTAACAAAATCCTTCGCATATTCAAATACTTCTTCACGCTCAGGTTCATTAAAAACTTCATGATAGCACTTTGGCCATTCTTTGAACCTTTTTTCGGAGAATGGCGCCATGTTGAACCAGTCCCTGACAGTGGTTTTATTGACAATTTTATCATCCCCTCCCTGCAAGACAAGAAGCGGGACATCCTGGATTTTATTAAGGTTTTCAAAAGCCAGCTTGATGGCAGCCACAAGCTCACGGTACCATCTGACGGAGACCTTGGTTACATAGAGGGAGTCATTTAAATCAGCATCACGTACATCCTGGTTTCTCGTTGCCATTTCGACGGATAAGCCGGCATCCATTTTAAGGCTTGGCACGACTGAATTGAGCCCAAGCGATAAAAAGTTAAGGAATTTGGAAGGCTGTTTGATAAGGCCCAGACAAGGCGATGAAAGGATGACGCCCGCTAAATTCATTTTCTCCTCTTGAAGCAATCGAATTGCAATCAATCCGCCCATACTATGACCCAAAAGAAAAATAGGCAATTCGAATTCATACGCAGCCTGGATCCAATCTTTCAATTCAAGTATATACTCATCAAAAGAATCAATATGGCCCCTTCTAGACCTGGTTGTCATGCCCTGGCCCGGAAGATCTCCCATGATGACATGGAAACCAGCCAAGCGCCACATTTCAATCAGCCAGCCGTAGCGGCGGTGATGCTCCATTGCCCCATGCACCATAACAATAACGCCCTTTGCTTCTCCTTCAGTTTCCCACTTCCACATAGTCAATCCTCCTAGCCCTTTTCGAACTGCCTTATGTACATATATTATAGCCTAGATGCTTAAAATGTTCATGAATCAAACCCGTATTTCACTTTGCGGAAATAACCTTAAATGGATTCTTATGATAGAATCAAAATAACCAAACTACATACAGGAGTGTTCAAACATGATCTATCCATACAAAGATAAAGAGCCTAAAATTGCTGATTCGGCATTTATTGCTGATTTTACTACCATTACCGGTGATGTAGAAATCGGCGAGGAATCCAGTGTATGGTTTAACACGGTTATCCGAGGGGATGTTGCACCAACAATCATCGGCAAAAAAGTCAATATCCAGGACAATTCCGTTCTGCACCAAAGTCCCAATAACCCATTAATATTAGAAGATGAAGTCACAGTGGGCCATCAGGTGATCCTGCATAGCTGTATAATCCGAAAGAAAGCCTTAATCGGGATGGGCTCTATTGTACTAGACAACGCAGAAATTGGCGAGGGGGCTTTTATTGGCGCTGGCAGCCTAATTCCGCAGGGAAAAAAAATACCGCCAAACACGCTTGCCTTTGGAAGACCCGCAAAGGTGATCCGGAAATTGACTCCGGATGATATTCAGGATATGGAACGGATCAGCAGGGAATATGCCGAAAAAGGGCAATACTATAAGTCTTTGCAGAATGCTGATAAATAACTCTTCTAACCTATTCCCTATCTAAAGTGAATGAAGCAATAAAAATTAAATTCGGTTAGAATGCTGCCGATAATAAATGTAAGGGACCGAAATGGCGGGTGATGAAATTGTCTTTATATGCAGCTACCCTAGTGACTTTTCTATTTTTAATTGTGATTTTCAGAAAGTCACTGCTAAAAACAGCGCCAATATTTTTATCCATCTTTATTCTGATCTCCGCTGCATTTGTGTATGATAGCCTGAGCCAAAGCCGTCCAGTTTCAGCGTTTGCTCAGCTATTCTTATGGGTAAATGAACCGGTAAAAAAACCGGTACTTTCATGGAACACAATACAGCTGTTATGACGATGAAGGAAGAAACACTTATCGATGCACCAGTTATTAACCAATTTCCTGAACTGCCAAGAGGTTGTGAAGTGACAAGCCTATCCATGCTTCTCCAGCATGCAGGAATCCAGGCTGACAAGCTCACTCTTGCAAAAGAAATAAAGAAAAATCCCGAAACATATAAAATTGAAAATGGCAAAATTCACTTTGGACATCCAAATGATGGGTTTGTAGGCGATATGTACTCATTTGATAATCCAGGATTAGGCGTTTACCATAAGCCTGTAAAAGAGCTGGCTGAGAACTACATGCCAGGTTCTATTCTGGACCTTACCGGATCCGATTTTAAAGATATAAAAACCCATCTATCGGATGGAAGGCCTATTTGGGTCATTACGAATACAGCTTACAAAAAGCTTTCAGATGAATTCTTCCAAACATGGCATACGCCAAAGGGTGAAATTGAGATTACCTATAAAGAGCATTCTGTTTTAGTGACAGGCTATGACCAGGAATTTATGTATTTCAATGATCCGCTCACCGGCGAAAAAAATAAAGCAGCATCCATCCAAGACTTCGAGGAAGCCTGGGTCCAGATGGAAAGACAAGCTTTTACTTATCTTCCTCATTGAAAAACGTCCACCAGATAACCCTGATGGACGTTTTTTTAACCTTTTAGAGGCTGAAGGTCTTTATTCAGCAAATACTCTCTTTCAAAGGAATATTTCTTTTCAACATAAACCTGGTGCCAAACCATGAACATTAGAACAGTCCAGATTTTGCGGCTGTTATCTGCTTTGTCCTGGCAATGGTCTTCAAGAAGCCTTAAAACATACTCTTTATTGATTAAATGATCCACATTGCTTTCACGGATGATATTTTTAGCCCAATCGTTCATTTCGTCTTTTAGCCAGTGGCGGATTGGTACCGGGAATCCCAGCTTTTTGCGGTTCAGCACATGATCAGGAACAACACCTTCTGCTGCTTTCCGAAGAATGTATTTCGTTGTGCCATTAGCTGTTTTCAAACTAGTCGGTATTTGAGAAGCTACTTTGAACACTTCTTTGTCAAGGAAAGGGACTCGAAGTTCCAGAGAATGAGCCATCGTCATTTTATCCGCTTTTAATAGGATATCTCCGCGCATCCATGTATGAATATCAATATACTGCATGCGATCAACCGGGTCATAGCCTCTGCTTTCTTCATAAAGCGGCTTTGTGACATCAGTATATTTTAAGCCATCCTTGTATACATGAAGCAAATGATGCTTCTCTTCTTCCGTAAACATTTTTGCATTCCCGATATAGCGTTCTTCCATCGGTGTGACGCCGCGTTCGATAAAGCTTTTGCCCTTCATTCCTTCCGGCATCATGTTTGCGATCATTCTCAACAGCTTCTTGCCGATTGCGGGAATTTTATTGAAGACTTCAAGCGACTGCGGCTCACGGTAAATATTATAGCCGCCAAACAGCTCATCGGCACCTTCACCGGATAGAACTACTGTCACATGCTTGCGCGCTTCTCTAGCTACAAAATATAAAGGCACACAGGCTGGGTCAGCAAGCGGATCATCCATATGCCACATGATTTTTGGAATTTCACTCATGTATTCTTCAGGTGAAATAATGTAGCTGATATTTTCAACACCCAGCTTTTCAGCCGTTTCTTTCGCTACATCTACCTCGCTAAAGCCATCTCTCTCAAAGCCTACGGAAAAGGTTTTAATAGCAGGATGGAATTCTTTTGCAATCGAAGCAATGATCGAAGAATCGATTCCGCCGGATAGGAATGAACCAACTGGAACATCGGCACGCATATGCATTTTAACCGAATCAAATAAGACATCTTTAATTTCCTTCGTATAATCTGCTTCCGATTTTTTCACTGGTTTAAAGGCTGCCTTCCAAAAGCGTCTGATATCCATTGGGGCGCCTATTTTTTTCATAAAATAGTGACCCGGCTCAAGTTTTTGGATTCCTTCTGACATCGTGTTCGGTTCGGGTACAAATTGGTAAGTCAAATAATGCTGAAGAGAGTCGTAATTCAATACATCATTTTGCAAAGCCAAAAGGATGCTTTTCTTTTCTGAACCAAAGAAAGTGCGATCTCCATTGTCATAGTAAAAGAAAGGCTTAATCCCGAATGAATCCCTTGCTCCGTATAATGACTGATCCTGTTTATCCCAGATAACAAAAGCGAACATGCCGCGAAGCCTTTCAACAGCCTTCTCTTTTAAATGGCTGTAAAGGGCAATAATAACTTCTGTATCAGAACTTGTTTCAAAGCTTAAGCCTGCTTGGAGAAGTTCTTCACGAAGTTCCACATAGTTGTAGATTTCCCCGTTAAAAATAATCCAATAACGCTCATCTTCATACGTTAGCGGCTGATGCCCGCTCTCTATATCAATAATGCTTAAACGGCGGAATCCGAATTGGATATGGTCATCAAAGTAATATCCTGAATCATCAGGTCCGCGGTGGGTAATGATATCATTCATATTTTGGAATTGCTCTTTATCTGCTTCACGGTAATTTTGCGTTTTTTCATGTACACAACCAATAAAACCACACATTATGTACGTCACCTACTCCATTCTTTTTTCATATTTAAAAGCCCTTTTACGGGTCCTCTGCTTCTAGAAAACATACCCTATAATACTACCACTAATCATTTAAAATTAGCACGTGGAATATGAAAAAAAGTACCTGAGGAAATTAAAGCTATTATCAGAAGTTTATACGATAACATAATTTGATAAACACCTAAAGGGCAGAAAGACCCTAAACGGGCAATTTTCACCTTTATGTATAAAGACGTAAAAAAAAAGCGGAAGTTACATGTAATATGCAACTCCCGCTTTTTTTAAAAGTTAAGAAAGCAGAAAATTTCGAACGTTGATAGCTGTCTAGCGCAAGCAGCCTACCACCTCGAGGTCACAAATTTGTCTAGTTGCGGCTCCTAGGGACTCGGGGATCATAAGCCAATCCCCTCCAGAAGGAAATACACCTTCTTACAGGAACCGTCTTGTGCTTGAGTTCCCAAGGATGCGGGTCATGCAGACGTTGCCACAGAACGTGGCATTCCTAGTCTGCGTTCCTTCGTGAGCAAGGTGGTTCTGTTTTTCTATTGTGCTTCAGAACGAAGAATTTCTGCTTTGTCCGTACGCTCCCATGGAAGATCAACATCTGTACGTCCAAAATGGCCGTATGCAGCCGTTTGCTTATAAATTGGGCGGCGCAGATCAAGCATGTTGATAATGCCGGCAGGGCGAAGGTCAAAATGCTTTCTGATAAGGTCAACAAGTACATCTTCGCCTACTTTTCCAGTACCGAATGTATCTACAGAGATCGATACAGGCTGTGCTACTCCAATCGCATAGGCAAGCTGAACTTCTACTTTCTCAGCCAGCCCTGCAGCGACTATGTTTTTCGCTACATAACGTGCAGCATAAGCAGCAGAACGGTCAACTTTTGTAGGATCCTTACCGGAAAATGCGCCGCCGCCATGGCGTGCATAACCGCCGTAAGTATCAACGATGATTTTGCGGCCGGTTAAGCCTGCGTCCCCTTGAGGACCTCCGATTACGAAACGGCCTGTTGGGTTGATGAAGTATTTTGTATCCTCATCGATTAGTCCTTTTGGAACAACCGGATTGATGACATGTTCTTTCAGGTTGCGCTGGATTTGCTCCAGGCTGATTTCAGGGTGATGCTGAGTAGAAATAACAATCGTATCAATGCGAACCGGCTTGTCATTTTCATCATACTCAACGGTTACCTGTGTTTTTCCGTCCGGACGGAGGTAAGGAAGAATTTCTTCTTTGCGCACCTCAGTCAGGCGGCGGGATAATTTATGTGCTAAAGAAATCGGAAGAGGCATAAGCTCTTTCGTTTCGTTGCAGGCAAAACCAAACATTAGACCCTGGTCTCCTGCACCGATTGCTTCGATTTCCTCATCGCTCATTTTTCCTTCACGTGCTTCCAGCGCCTGGTCAACACCCATTGCGATATCAGCTGATTGCTCGTCAATGGAAGTTAATACAGCACAAGTTTCAGAGTCGAAACCATATTTTGCCCGAGTATACCCGATATCTTTTACCGTTTCACGAACGATTTTTGGAATATCTACGTATGTAGATGTTGTGATTTCACCTGCAACTAATACAAGACCTGTTGTTACAGAAGTTTCTGCAGCAACGCGGGCATTGGCATCTTTAGCTAAAATTGCATCTAAGATTGCATCAGAAATTTGGTCACTGATTTTATCCGGATGACCTTCAGTAACTGATTCAGAAGTAAACAAACGACGCTTTGTTGACATCTGGCTTCCTCCTTATAAATAGAAAATTGAGCGAGAAGCAGAAATGGAGAAGCGGCCAAGATAACTTTTTCCTGCCATTTCAAGGATCTCTGTTTGATACGGAACTCATTCCCTTAGTAGTATGAAATAAACATGGAGTTTTTATTAAGAAAACTGGAAACTGTGGCCAAAAACTCACATAGATAGTACATTCCAAAAGCCGTTCATTTCATTGCTGTAAAAGCGCCAGCACCCGACAGGTAACATCGGCTAAAATCCGCCACGTCCTGTGGCGAACGCCGAAATCAGCACATTCTGTGCAAATCTGATAAGCATAAGACACTCCCTGGAGGAAGGCGTTTTTTTGCCTTTTATAAGGGAATGTGTAGACCATTGAGGGCTGGGTGCTTGAGCTGGGTAAAAAATAAAAAACCTTCTCAATAGTGAAAAGGTTGAAAGCAAATCGATTCGCGCCTTTCACTCTTATCGTTCAAGGAATTACGTCCTTGCGTCAGGTTAGCACCTTTGCTGAGTATTGCCTTTTAAGCAGGTTGCTGGGTTTCATAGGGCCTGTCCCTCCACCAGCTCGGGATAAGAGAGTATCCGTTCAAGGTTGAATCATACCGTATTTCATCGAAACCTGTCAACAAATTTCGTTTATTTTTTAGCTGAAATCCATCTTTAGAAAACAAGGTCCCATGCCTAAAGTGAACAGCTTCCGTCATCACATTTTTTTCTTAGAAATTTATGCCTGTTTTTTGCGACCCAATGATATAAGAGATTTCCTATTTTATCGATAAAAGGGATATATAATAGGATGCTGGCGATCGAGGTTGCAGGAAAATGAAGCAGCAGCCTCCTCACAGCATAATAGCCTTTTTTTACATTACCATTAGGGACAATGATATGAAGTTCTTTTCGCAAGTCCTGGTTCGTGAATGAAAAGGAGTTTGGGCTTTTTTCATATTCCTGAAGGGATATCCACTCCACTTTATTCAGCCAATCCAATTTTTCCGACATCCGTTTGGTTTCCTTGCAAAGGGAACATGTTCCATCATATAGGGTAATTGTCTTCATATTATATCCATCATCCCCAAGTCAAAATTTAACGCTTTCTTCAATTTTAACATACACCGGTTATTAAGCTTTTAAATGTAGATTTTTGGGCAATTATGACTTTTTTATAACATTCGATAAAAATTTATCGCAATAGTATAGATTAATTGTTTTAATGTGTTATACTAATTTTGAGATGTAATCACTTTCATATATATATATATATATATTTATTAAGAAAAAAAATCAAAAAAAGGAAGGTATTCATCAGATGAACTCTGTAAGCATATCAAACGAATTGAGCGAATTATTAAATGGCAGCAACATTCAAGTACAATTATCTGTTCCTCAGCTTGTGGAAAAAGTCTTAAACCGTAAGGAAGGATCCCTAACTTCTACCGGTGCGGTACGCGCTACTACAGGAAAGTATACAGGACGTTCACCTAAAGATAAATACATTGTAGAAGAAACATCAAATAAGGATAAAATTGATTGGGGAAACGTGAACCAGCCAATCTCAGAAGAAGCTTTTACCAACTTATACAATAAGGTTTTAAACTACTTAAAAGAAAAAGAAGAAGTTTTTGTTTTCAAAGGCTTTGCAGGTGCCGATAATAAACAGCGCATGCCAATACAGGTTATCAATGAATTTGCATGGCATAACCTGTTTGCACACCAATTATTTATTCGCCCGGCAGAAGATGAGCTTCTGGATCATGAATCTGAGTTCACTGTGATTTCGGCTCCTAACTTCAAAGCAGATCCTGCTGTTGACGGCACGAAATCCGAAACTTTCATCATCATTTCATTCGAGCGCCGTACTGTTTTAATTGGGGGTACAGAATATGCTGGTGAAATGAAAAAGTCCATCTTCTCAGTGATGAACTATGTGCTGCCAGAGAACGGAATCCTTCCTATGCACTGTTCTGCAAACGTGGGACGTGAAGGAGATGTAGCTTTGTTCTTCGGTTTATCCGGAACTGGAAAAACGACTCTGTCTGCAGATCCTAACCGCAAGTTGATCGGTGATGACGAACATGGCTGGTCTGCAAATGGTGTCTTCAATATAGAAGGCGGATGCTACGCAAAATGCATCAACTTATCACGTGAAAAAGAACCGCAAATTTTCGATGCTATCCGATTTGGGGCTGTTTTGGAAAATGTAGTGGTACACAGCGAAACGCGTGTGGCAGATTACGATGACAGTACATTAACTGAAAATACTCGTGCGGCCTACCAGCTTCAGGCGATCGATAATATCGTAGACCCAAGCATAGCCGGACATCCTAATACAATTGTATTCTTAACAGCTGACGCATTTGGCGTATTGCCTCCAATCTCGAAACTATCAAAAGAACAGGCCATGTACCATTTCTTGAGCGGCTACACTTCCAAGCTTGCAGGAACTGAGCGCGGCATTACTTCACCGCAGGCAACATTCTCTACATGCTTTGGATCGCCATTCTTACCTCTTCCTGCAAACCGCTACGCTGAAATGCTCGGAGAAAAAATCGATGAGCATAACGCAAAAGTCTTCTTAGTAAACACTGGATGGACTGGCGGAGAGTACGGAGCCGGCGAGCGCATGAAGCTTGCTTACACACGCGCAATGATAGAGGCAGCCCTTGAAGGGGAGCTAAACAGCGTGGATACAATCAAAGACGCAATCTTTGGCCTTGAAATTCCACAGCACGTTACAGGTGTACCAGATGAAGTCCTTCAGCCAAGCCAAACTTGGGCTGACCAGGCTGCTTATGAAACAAAAGCAAAAGAACTTGCATCTAAATTCCGCGAAAACTTTAAAAAGTTCACAAGCGTTTCAGCAGACATCGCAGAAAAAGGCGGACCAATCGCATAATATAGCAAAGGAATTGCCGCACAAACGGCAATTCCTTTTTTGATCATGAAATTTTCTTGTTTATTGGGAAGATCCTTTCTTGATTGTATTCACTTATCATTTCACGGAGTTTTTATTTGGATTGGGAGGGATTCGTTCCCTTGGTCCGTTTTTCGGAATGAGTACAGGCACCATTGGTATGCTTTCATTCCCCTTCTCTCGTTCCCTCACCGAACCCGGGCACGATTAGACCCTTTCGTTCCTTTCCTCCTATTTCCTCACCAAGCTCGGGCACGAGTAATACACTTTCGCTTCCAACACGCATTCTCCGCTGTGTTCGTGATTGATCTTTTCCTAGCATCCCCAAGCAAGAATTTCAAGTTCCAAACACCATGTTTTTCAAACGTCTGAAGCTCGTCAAAGCCTGGGCATCCGATTCATACGTGCCTGCACTTTATGCAATCAAGTCCCTCTTACAGTTTTAATGGAGAAATTTTTAATCAGCAAAAAACGCCAGGGCCCGGATATCGTCCAGGCGCTCATTAATTTGTTGAATTTAGTGCAACCAGCTGATACTTAATAATTGTCTGATTATTTTCCCATTCTACTTTTTTAATAATGCCTGTACCGCTAAGATCGCCATCAATTATTCTTTTTACCTCAAGGGGAATCTCCAGCGGGTATAGTCTGTACCCTTCTTTGACAAGTGAAAAATAATTCTCATCAAGCCTCTTTTCTCTGCCCTTTGTTACAATCATTGTATTTAACTCTAAAGGCATACCCATTGGTATCTCTCCTTCATTAAAAAAATATCTTTTTCTCTATTTTACCCCACCTTCATTCCCTCCGAAAGTCCTTAAGAAAAATTCATTTCTTATTCATGGCTCTTCATCCACGCTGTTAAATCTTCAGCGATCTTCCGGTTAACAGCTGGCGGAAAGTAATGGGTATAGTCTTCAAAATACCAGCTATCCACTTCTTTTTTGAGTGCTTTTAGCCTTTTTTCCAGGCGATAGGAGTGCTCTGCCGAAACATTTTGATCCTGTTCTCCATGAATAATGAGGACTGGCGCCTGAAGTTTTTCCAGCTGAAAAAGCGGGGTCCTGTATTTGTATCGGTCAGGAAATTTAGTCGGGGTACCGCCAATCACCCGTTTCATCATGCGGCGAAGGTCCTTGCGTTCCACATAGGTAAGGAACATATCGCTGACTCCTCCCCATGTTACAACAGATGCTGCTTCGGGAAATTGGATAGCCGTCAGCAGGGCCATTACGCCGCCGCGCGAGAATCCAAAGACATGGGTTCTTTTTACCCGAGGATGCTCCTGAAGAAGCATAAAAGCAGCAAATGCATCCTGCCTGTCATCACCTGCAAAATCTTCATTTCCATCTCCTCCCTGGTTTCCCCTGTAAAAAGGTGCAAACACAATAAAACCTTCACAGGCAAATTGGACAATCCTCCCTGGGCGCACTTTGCCGACATTTTTAATCCCCCCTCTTAAATAGAGGAAACCTTCACACAATTCCTTACCTTTCGGCTCCGCAAGCAGGCCTTTAATATGTAATCCGTTCACATAGTACGTCACAGCTGATAGTTCAATGGCTTGATTTGGTGAAGGAAATCTGTATTTTTTTATGATTTGACCGTTTTCAAAGTCCACGCACTCATCTCCCTTTTATAATAGGTTACCAGGCTGAAAGCCATTAGAAGGTGAATTTACATATAAATTTATAAAATTCGCAATAACAGCGTCTTTAACACTGCACGGCTTTCTCTACTTGCAACTACTAGTATGAGCATTTCACCCTGCTCCTAAAAAGTTTTCATATAGGCATTCACACATTTTTTCCCTTTTCATACGATATTCTAGGCTTTTAAAATCTGAATCTTTTAGCATAAGGGAGGTCTTATGGCATATGAAAAAATGGTTAAAAGCAAGCTTGCTATTAATGCTTACGGCGATACTTATTGTTCCTTTAGCTGCCTGCGGCAAGGATGACGTGCTGAACGTCAGGGTTGCCGAGGTAACGCGTTCGATTTTCTATGCTCCTCAATATGTTGCAATAGAGAAAGGCTTTTTTGAAGAAGAAGGGCTTAATGTTGAGCTTACGACTACGGCAGGCGGAGACAAGACGATGACCGCGCTGCTTTCGAACAGTGCTGATGTAGCGCTTGTTGGCTCTGAAACATCGATTTACGTATCTGCACAGGGCTCCAATGACCCGGTCATTAACTTTGCCCAGCTGACACAAACGGATGGTACGTTTTTGGTCTCCCGCAATAAAATTGATCATTTTTCGTGGGATATGCTGAAAGGGAAAACATTCCTTGGCCAGCGAAAAGGCGGCATGCCGCAAATGGTCGGCGAATTTGTGCTGAAAAGTCATGGTATTGATCCGCACGAAGATATGGATTTGATTCAAAATATTGATTATGCCAATATCGCTCCGGCCTTCGCTTCCGGCACAGGCGAGTTTGTCCAGTTGTTCGAGCCGACTGCCAGTGTCTTTGAAAAAGAGGGCAAAGGATATATTGTGGCTTCTTTTGGAACCGAGTCTGGTCATGTACCATATACCACATTCATGACAAAACAAAGCTATATTGACGAAAATAAAGAAACAGTCGAGAAATTCACAAGAGCGGTGTATAAAGCACAGCAATGGGTGGAAAGCCACAGTGCGAAAGAAACCGCAGAAGCCATTCAAGGCTATTTTGACAACACGGAGCTGGACATAATCGAAATGGTGGTTGACCGTTATAAGAGCCAGGGCTCCTTTGCGGCAGATCCGATTTTGGATACGGAAGAATGGGATAATCTGCAGAACATCATGGATGAGGCAGGAGAGCTTCCGAAACGCATCGAACATGACAGGCTTGTTAATACAGAAATTGCGGAAGGTGTAATGAAGTAAAAAAATCTTTAAAAGAGGAGGCCGACATGGACTTTCTAAAAGCTGATCACATTCACCACACTTACTTTACGAAGACCACTGCTGTTACGGCCCTCTCCGATGTTTCGCTTGAAGTGGAGGAAGGGGAATTCGTTTCCTTCCTCGGCCCAAGCGGATGCGGCAAGACAACTTTGCTTTCCATCATTGCAGGCCTGTTTGAACCGACAGATGGCCGTGTGACACTGGAAGGAAAGCGAATAGAAACAGCAGAAAACGAAATTGGCTATATGCTGCAGCAGGATTATCTTTTTCCTTGGAAGACGATCGAAGAGAATATATTTTTGGGTCTGAAGATTGGTAAGAGCCTATCACAGGATAAAAAATCATATGCACTGGAGCTTCTCGATAAAATGGGCCTTAAAGGGGTCGAATCACAATTTCCAAAGCAGCTTTCCGGCGGAATGAGGCAGCGAGTTGCACTCGTTAGGACGCTTGCGACTGAACCGAAGCTCCTGATGCTCGATGAACCTTTTTCCGCTTTGGATTACCAAACGAAGCTGAAGCTTGAAGATCTGGTTTCAAGTACACTTAAATCATTCGGTAAAACAGCCATACTCGTTACCCATGATATAGGTGAAGCCATAAGCATGAGTGACCGCATTTTTCTTTTCTCTGCAAGGCCCGGCCAGCTTCATAAAACGTTTGTCATCCCAAAAGAAATTAGAGAAGAAACGCCATTTAACGCCCGTAATCACGAAGCATACCCAGCTATTTTTCAAAAGATATGGAAGGAGCTGGAGTCCCTTGAGCCCCCAGGAGAACGTTAAATACCTTCATCAAAAATATATTCAATCGCTGAATCGGGAAAAGAGATGGGTCCGCTTTTATCAGGCAGTCATCTTTCTCGTCATTTTTTCAGGCTGGGAGCTGGCAAGCCAAAAACAATGGATTGACCCTTTAATCTTCAGTGCACCTTCAAAGGTGTGGGCACTGTTTTTAACCAAAATCCAGAACGGCTCATTAATGGTCGATTTGGGATACACCTTGTCAGAAACGGTTTTTGGATTTATGCTGGGTACTTTTTTAGGAACATTCCTGGCAGCCATCCTATGGTGGTCACCGTTGATATCAAAAATTTCTGATCCCTATTTGGTTGTACTCAATTCAATGCCAAAAGTGGCGCTTGGCCCGATTTTGATTGTAGCACTAGGGCCCAGCTTTACGTCTATTGTCGCTATGGGTGCCATCATCTCAATCATTATCACCACGATTGTGGTATATACCTCATTTAAGGAAGTCGATCCAAACTATATAAAGGTTCTTCAGACCTTTGGAGCTAACAGAGTCCAAATTTTCCGGGAAGCCATATTGCCTGCTTCATTTCCTACAGTCATCTCCACCTTAAAAGTGAATGTTGGCTTATCATGGGTGGGTGTAATTGTAGGAGAATTCCTGGTTTCCTCTAAAGGGCTCGGCTACATGATCATTTACGGCTTCCAAGTATTTAACTTCACTCTTGTTATGCTGTCTTTGCTCGTGATTGCTGTCTTCGCGACAATCATGTACCAGCTTGTCGAACTTCTTGAAAAGAAATTAATTAAAAATAATTCATAATAAAAACGGCAACGAATCATTGCCGTTTTTTATTTTCCTTCCAAAATTTTCTCCAGACTTTTTTCCACAACTAGATCTTTCATGATGAAACTGAATTTTTTATCCCATCTTTGCTGTATTAAGTTTCCCTCTAGGAGCACTGGCCCGTTTGTTTCGTAATACTGTGGTTTCTTCTCCAGCTTTCCAGCCTCTCCATAAAAAATTGCTTTTACAAAGCTTCGGTTATCCGCATGGACCTCATATTCGCCAATAAATTCAAGACTTTTTAGAATGGCACCCGTTTCTTCATAAACCTCTCGCCGGGCTGCTTCTTCAATCTCTTCGCCCGGCTCGGCCTTGCCCCCGGGAAATTCCCAGCCGCGGACTTTATGATGGGTTAAGAGCCATCGGCCATTATAGCGGCAAATAACCAGGACGTGCTTGGGATCATCCGAAAAAGCACCCTTTTTAAAAGAGAGGCGAACTTCCCCACCATTAGCATCCAAAAATGTTTCCATATAATCCCTCACCCGATTATAATTCTTGATGTTATCATTATAAGGGAAATTTCATCTTCAAACACTTTAGGCCTATCGAAGGATATTACCTATTTTTGAAACTTTCTGCTTCTTCCAACGTAAAATAACTGACTAACGCAAAGGGAGTGTATATTTTGAGAAAAACTTTAGCATTTCTTACAGGCTTTCTGCTGATTTTTATGCTGGCAGCATGCAGTGAAACAGCAAAGCCTGTCAGTGAAACAGAATCAGGCAATGAAACAGATAAAAGTAAAACAAAAACAGAAGAAACTTCAGAGCTTACACTAGAAGAGGTATTAAAAAAATCAACAGAAGCTTCTGAAGAACTAAAAAGTTTTTCTGTAAAAATGGATATGAGCCAGAACATCAAATCGGATTCAGAAGCAGAAAACATGAGTATTGATTCTGTTATTGATATGGATGTTACAACCGATCCGACTGCCTTTTACCAAAAAATGTCCATGACCATGGAAGGCGCGGAAGAATCATATGATATTGAAAGTTATTTTACAGAAGACGGGATGTTTCTTTATGATGCAGCTGGCGAACAATGGATGAAGTTCCCGAAGGAAATGTCCGATGATCTCCTGCAAATGTCCAGCCAGCAGACTAATCCTGGCGAAGAACTAAAGAAGCTTCAGGAATTTGTTGATGACTTTACTTTTGGGCAGGATGCCAAAAGCTATATTTTAAAACTTAAGGCTAACGGAGAGAAGTTTAATGACTTCGTAAAGAAAACAGCCGAAGAAACACTTCCGCCTGAAATGACTGCCAATGGGGAAACACTTGAAAATATGAAAATTCTGGATGTTAAATACGAAATTGTTATTGATAAGGACACGTTCTATCCAAGCATTCTGAACATGATCATGGAAATGGAAATCTCAGCTGAAGGCCAGACAATAGCGATGAAACAGAACATGAATGGCCACTATTCAAATTACAATGAGGTAGAATCCATCACTGTCCCCCAGGAAGTCATAGAATCAGCTGTAGAAATGGAAATGTGAAAAAAGCCGGGTCTTTCCCCCAGCTTTTTTATTTGTGCTCCTCTTCTGTGAGAATGCCCATACTTTCAATATGTTTCCGGGCCTCATCGTCCCCAAGGTTATAGATCATTCCATAGATTTTCTTCATGGTATCATCATATGCGTCGTTTTCGCGGTCATAATGGTATTGGACATACGGAACATGCGCCCTGAAAAAGTTTTGCCACTCAGATGAGTAATTCTGATCAAAATATTCCCTTAGCGCGATGATCTCATCATCAGTAGCTTCTATTTTAAAATTCCAGGTTGAATCTGTGGCGCTTTGGGAAATTTCTCCGGTACCAAGCGTTATATAATACGTTTTTTTATTCCCTTCCATCCTGTCAGCCCCTTTTAGTTTAAGAAAAAATATCCTGTGTCAACAAAGCATTTAATGATTTATTAGTTATCGTTTCCACACTTGTGATAAAATTATACGAAATTAAGATCATTCTCTCTTCGTTTACATATACTAACTTTAATTAACGGCAGATCTCTTATTAAAGGCGGGACAGCTGCCAGGAATATTTCTCTTCATCAAGGGTATTAAATAAGTATACTATTTAAAACGGGGATTTTTTTAGAAGGAGGTGGATCCCATGAAACTAATTGATGAGCTTTACGAACTTTACCGCAACAAGTTGACGGGTGACGAAGAAGATATTGATATGCTCGCTTTCGCTTTCCTGGAAGAAATGAACAGAGAGGATTTGCTAAGTATGATCCGGGACATGGAAAACCAGGAGCTATATGACTTAATGGGGCTATATTTAATTGAAAGCTTGAAAGGAAAGTTTGCAAGCGAAAATTATGGCCAGCGCCGCAATCCGATTATTCATCATCGAAACATCCATTAACCTATACATATCAGGATATTTAAATGATATCTTTTAAATGATGCAGCGGCTATATGCCGCTTTTTATTTTGAACATATGAAAAGACCGGTTTATTAACCGGTCCTGATTCTTTATCCCAGATATGCTTTTAGCATCCAATTGTGTTTTTTCAAGCTTTGCTTCACAGCAATCAGCATGTCGCCTGTGCCTTCGTCTTTGGCATCTTCAGCTAGCTCGATCGCTTCCTGAAGCTCGCCGAGCATTTTTTCAAAGTCATCAACAATTGATTGGACCATTTCTTCTTCCTTTTCTGATCCCGTTGCTTCTTTGATTGATGCTATATCCAGACACTCTTTCATCGTTGCAACCGGATTGCCTTCCAGTGCCAAAATACGTTCTGCCAATTCATCTATATGCTCATTGGCTTCGTTATAGAGTTCTTCAAACTTGGCATGGAGGGTAAAGAAATTTTTCCCTTTAATATACCAATGGTAATTATGAAGCTTTACATATAAAACAGTCCAGTTTGCTACCTGCTGGTTAACAGCACTAACTAATTCTTTACTCATTATTAATCATCCTCCCACCAATAGAGTACCCTCAAAAAAATGAAATAAAACCTGGATGACCTGTTACACGAAATTTTTCATGAAGGTGCCCAATTCATGATAAAATATGGATAGAAAAGGGGGAGAAGCATGTATACGGTTCTAGTTATATCAATCATCATCGTCATAGTGGTTCTATTATTGAGCGTTGTAACTACTTCAAAAGCCTACCAATACAAACATACAGTAGACCCGATCGATTCGCTTCCTGATAGCGAACAAGAAAGTGAGCAAAAGGAAGAGGATAAAGCTGACAACCGAAACAAACGATAAGCATATGCTAATATAAATAGAACCTCCGGGATTACGGAGGTTTTCCTTTTCTGTAATAGGGGATTGGATATAATGACTATTGATATGGAGAGGACTTTCATATGGATATTTACTCCATAATGCTAACTGTTTTTTTAGTATTAAATATTATCCTTGCTGTCTTTGTTATTTTTTTAGAGCGAAGAGATGCAGGTGCAACCTGGGCATGGCTGATGGTTCTATTTTTCCTGCCCCTGCTTGGTTTTTTCATGTACCTTTTCTTTGGACAAAACTTAACGAGACGAAAGATGTTTCAATGGGAAGACCGAAAAAAAATTGGGATTGATGAACTGCTCACAAATCAAATTCAGCGGATTAAAACCAAGGATATCCGTTTTTCAAATGACGTCATCCTCAATAACAAAGACCTTATTTATATGCACTTAGTTAATAATGGCTCCTTATTGACACAAGATAATTCAGTCAATATCTTTACAGATGGCAGACAGAAATTTGATTCGCTGATTCGGGATATTAAAGGCGCAAAAGACCATGTACATCTGCAGTATTATATATTCAAGAGAGACAATCTTGGGAGAGGGCTGATCAATCTACTGACCGAAAAGGCCAAAGAAGGAGTTAAAGTAAGGATACTTTATGATGAACTGGGATCCAGAAGCTTGCATAAAAAAGTTTTCAAAGATCTGATTGGTGCCGGTGGAGAAATTGAAGCCTTCTTTCCTTCGCGCCTGCATTTTATCAACTTAAGGATTAATTACCGCAATCACCGCAAGATTGCCATTATCGACGGCAAAATCGGCTATGTCGGCGGATTCAATGTTGGTGATGAATACCTTGGCCTGAACCCGAAATTCGGTTACTGGCGCGATACCCATTTGCGGATTGAGGGCAGTGCTGTTCATTCCCTGCAAACGCGATTTATTCTTGATTGGAATCAGGCCTCCTATCGGCACGATATTTATTATGCCCCTGAGTACTTTCCAATCGCTTCATCCACAGACAGCGTAGGCATCCAGGTTGTAACAAGCGGGCCTGATTCGGAATGGGAACAAATAAAAAATGGATATATCAAAATGACCTCATCAGCCCGCAAATCCATTTATATTCAAACTCCATATTTCATCCCGGATGCAAGCCTGCTTGATGCATTAAGGATCGCAGCCCTATCCGGAGTGGAAGTCAATATCATGATTCCAAACAAGCCTGACCACATGTTTGTATACTGGGCGACTTACTCTTATATTGGAGAAATGCTAAAAGCCGGTGCAAATATTTATATCTACGAAAATGGATTTATCCATGCCAAAACATTAATTGTGGATGAAGAGGTTTCATCAGTGGGAACAGCCAATATTGACGTCAGAAGCTTCAGGCTGAATTTTGAAGTCAATGCCTTTATATATGATAAGGAGGTTTCAAGCAGTCTATCCAAAGGCTTTAAAGATGATATGGCCTTATCTAAAAAGCTGACTGCTGCGGAATATAGCAAAAGACCGCTGGTCATAAAGTTGAAAGAGTCGATTTCAAGGCTTCTTTCTCCAATTCTGTAAGAAAAGCGGAAGGCGTTGTGGAGCTAGACAGTGATCGGCGTTGAAAAATTTATACATTCTTATCATTAAGAAAAGCAAGGCGCCTTGACCACGAAGGAACAAGCTTATGACCTCGAGGGGGTAGACGCCTGGAGCTAGACAGTTAAAGTAATTCTGATATCACAAGAAAACGGGCTGAGGACAGCCCGCTTTTCCTATGCAAATACCTGCTTTAATTCTTCCTTTGATTGATCCAGCCAAAATCTCATCAGGCGCTTTGCACCTTCAAGGTCATGAAGTTTGGCCTGGCCGCACTGTTTTTCATTTGCTGCTGGTATTTCGGTTATTTCAATAGCATCCTTCATTGTATGTTCGAGCAAGTCAATGATTTCCTCAACTGAAGGTTCCCCGCTAACAACCAGATAATAGCCTGTCTGGCAGCCCATTGGAGAGATATCAATAATATCAAAATGATTATATTTTTCTGCGTGTGTCCGGATATTAAAAGCAAGAAGATGTTCTAATGTATGAATCACATCTGGCTTCATTGCCTGTTTGTTTGGCTGGCAAAACCGAATATCAAATTTATTGACCAAGCCATCACTTCCGACCTTGTGCACACCACAGTGCCTTACAAATGGCGCTTTAACAGCGTTATGATCCAATTCAAAGCTTTCTACTGAAGGCATTAAAAACACTCCCCTAAAGTTTTCCTTTTATTATAACTGTATTTCCGACTAAAATCATCAAATTAATACGAAAATTTAGACGTTTTCATGATTATATGTTATTTTAAAAGAAAATATGTTCGTAAAAGGGAAGGCTTTTCCATGCTAAAAAAAGTATTGATCATGCTATTTCGAATCTACCAGTTTGTCATCTCACCGCTAAAGCCGCCTACATGCCGGTTTTATCCGACATGCTCCCATTATGGGCTGGAATCTGTAAAGCGTTTCGGCGCATTAAGGGGAGGCTGGCTTACAATAAAACGAATCCTTAAATGCCACCCGTTCCATCCCGGCGGGGTTGACCTTGTACCCAAGGAATGGCCGGGAAAGAAAAAAGATTAAGACTCGTATCCGTCAACTACCAAGTCAAGCTTGCCTGTGCCCGGATGAATGACAAGGCCATGCACAGGCACATCCGCTGGCATTAATGGATGCTTCTTGACCATATGAACACTGTGTCCTACGCTATCTTCTACGTTTTCAAAGCCCTTCAGCCAATCTTCTGCTGCAATTCCTGAATACGTAATCGTATCAAGGGCATCATCTGTAATGCCCCTTTCCTTCATGCTGCTGACAACATTTTCTGCTCTCATTCCACTCATTCCGCAATCATGATGGCCGATCACGAATACCTCCTTTGCCTGCAGCTGGTAAACAGCAATCAGAATGCTTCTCATAATACTTCCAAAAGGGTGAGTAACTAGAGCGCCCGCATTTTTAACAATTTTCACATCACCATTTCTTACGTTTAGTGCTTTAGGCAGCAGCTCAACCAATCGGGTATCCATACAGGTTAAAATGACCATTTTTTTATTGGGGAATTTTGTTGTTTCAAACTCTTCATATCTCTTCTCTTCAACGAATTGCTGATTATGGTTTAAGATTTCTTCCAAAAGTTTCATTCATACCACTCCCTGTCATTTTATGTATTGCTTGAAAACTCACCAGTAATCTAAGTTGCTATAATGGCCAAACATATTGCCAATAATATCTACAGGGACAATTTCTTTTTAAATGCCCCTTATTATCAATGATACAAAAAGCTTAGTCCTTAAACAAATTTTTATCCTTGCTTTTTGGCAATAAATTTTGTAAGATTACTAAGTGAAATCGTAATGATTACGTATTGAATTTTTTTGTTTTATAAATCGTAATAAATACGTTTTATAAAGAGGGGGAGAAACAGCATGAAAAAAGGAATTTTCTTTATAGCATTAAGTTTTGTCTTGTTTTTATCGGGCTGTACAGACGAAAAGCCCAAAGATGAGGGTGATAACAATAAAGCAGCTGTTTACACGACAGTCTATCCGCTTCAATATTTTACTGAACGCATCGGGGCTGAATTTGTAGATGTAAAAACCATTTATCCTCCTGGTTCTGATGAACATACTTTTGAGCCATCTCAAAAAGATATGATTCAATTGGCCGATTCAGATCTATTTATTTTTATTGGACTTGGGTTAGAAGGGTTTGTTGAAAAAGCTAAAGAAACCTTGAAAAATGAGAACGTCAAGATGGTCCCTGCAGGTGAGAACATTGAGTTTGTTCACCCAGAAGAAAATCATGATCCCGCTCATGAAGAGGAAGGAGACGCTGATAGCCATGCGGATGGAGATGAGCACGAAGAAGAAGATCATGATGATCATAATCACGGAGACATTGATCCCCACGTATGGCTGGATCCTGTATATTCCAAAGAATTGGCAGAAACAATTAAAAATGCTCTAGTGGAGAAGATGCCTGAACACGAAGGACAGCTTGAAAAGAATTATCAGGAGCTCGTAAAGGAGCTGGATGATTTGCACAATGCCTTTGAGCAAACTGTTCAGAATGCAAAGCATAAAGAAATCATCGTTTCCCACTCTGCATATGGTTATTGGGAAGAACGCTACGGGTTGGACCAAATCAGTGTTTCCGGTTTAAATTCTTCCAGCGAGCCAACACAAAAGGAATTGCAGAAGATTATAGCAGAAGCGAAAGAGCATGATCTGAAATACGTCTTTTTCGAGCAGAATGTCAGCTCAAGGCTAACTGAAATATTGCAGAAAGAAATCGGTGCAGAACCTCTGATGCTGCATAATTTATCTGTGTTAACAGAAGAGGACATCCAAAAGAATGAAACCTATTTCACTTTAATGAAAAAGAATCTTGCTTCCCTTGAAAAAGCGCTATATGAATAGTTTGATCGACCTCCCGCCATGGGAGGTTTTTTAGTCCGCGAAAAATCCTAAGCGGAGTTTTTTACAGCGACCTGACATTCCCTGCAAATGCCACGACTTAATAGGCGCTCTTTGCAAAAAATAATAACGACCTTGGTACCAGGTACCACCCGAATTATGTCGAATCTGGATTTAGGGTCTTAAATTTGCTAAGGAGTGATAGACAATGGCTAAAGATGTTCTATGTGAAGTTAACAACTGTTCTTTTTGGAAAAACGGAAACCGCTGCAGTGCTGACCAAATCTATGTAGTCAGCCATACCGGAGAAACAGCGGACAACAGCAAGGAAACTGACTGTAAAACCTTTGAACCGCACGATCTTGGGTGACGATATAGATCGAATTTTTCCGAATTCAAGTGTGCCAAGTGTGGAGGATTTAGAATGGCTTCCCGTTAACCATAAGAAAGGCGGTGCCTAGGTACAATTTAGGGCACCGCTTTTTTAGGCTGGATTGCCATTTTCTTAAAAAAAAATGTTTATATGATCCATTACAGGGAATGTATAAAGCAACAACAACTTACAGGAGTGATACATATGCTATCAACAGTTATCATGCTTGGAGCTGCTTTTGCCGCTGCTGCTGGTTTAAGTTCCTTCGCAATCAAAGAAGATTCATTTAATGAGGATCAAATAACTCAATAATTTATCATAAAAGACGCTGCCGAAGCGTCTTATTTTTTTGTATTCCAGCGACTTTCACAAAAACGCAAAATATTCGCGGTTCAAAATAAAGAAATATACACTATAATTAAGATAGAAACTAAAAAGAAGGTGCTTATTTTGACTTTTGCCATTATTCTTGTCGTTATCATTCTTATTGCTTCCGTTGTTTTTACTTTATTATTAACCGGAAAAAGCGATGAAGACTATTCCAGTGAAACTAAAAAGAACACCGCTAACCTGACAACTATTTATATTATTGCTATATTTCTATCTGTTGTCGCCCTAGCGGTATATATTTATTATTTCACTTAGTGATAAAAAGCAGTTCTAAATTAGAACTGCTTTTATATTATCAGAAAGCAAATGTTTCCTTTAAGATGGTAACTTCCTTCAATCTTTTCTCGTTGATCTCAAACCCAATCCCAGGCTTATCAGGAACCATTATGCCTCCATTTTTTACGGTCACCTCCGGCAATATGATGTCTTCTTCCCAATACCTGCTCGATGCTGAAATATCACCTGGAATTGTAAAGCCCTCCAGGGAAGCGAGTGCAATATTATGTGCTCGGGAAATACCGAATTCCAGCATTCCACCGCACCAGACTTGTATCCCCTTTTCAGTGCAATAGTCATAAATCTTTTTTGCTGTTCCCAAACCGCCAACCCGGCCAATTTTTATATTGATTACTTTACAGCTTCCCAGCTCAGCAGCCCTTCGTGCATCGTTAAAAGTGACAATGCTTTCATCCAGACATATGGGCGTCTTCAATTCTTTCTGCAGCTTCGCATGATCAACAATATCATCGTATTCGAGCGGCTGTTCAATCATCATAAGCCCAAACTCATCGAGCCTTTTTAAATGTTCGATATGATCCAGCGTATAAGCTGAATTCGCATCCGCCATCAGCGGAAGCTTTGGATAATAGCGGCGGATTTCTGAAATGAAATCATAATCATTTTCCGGGCTGATTTTTATTTTTACTCTTTGATAGCCATCCTGAAGGTACGACTCTATTTGTCTTCTTACCTCTTCCTTCGTTTTGGCACCGACTACCACTCCGGAGGGAATTTTTTCTTTTACCCCTCCAATACATTTAGAAAGTGAAACATTTACCCTTTTGGCCGCCAGATCCCATAAAGCAGTTTCCAAAGCAGCTTTTGCCATCAGGTTCCGACGGAAGGGATCAAATATTGGTCCGGCTTCGGAAGGATGGGACAAGCCCTTCTTCTCTAATAACGGGATTAGAAATTTTTTAAGCATATGCCAGCTCGTGTCAACTGTCTCTTCAGTATACCAGGGAGACGAAAAAGCCACTCCTTCACCGTACCCTTTCCGCCCCTCTTGATCTGCCACTTCGACAATGATTCCCTCTCTGTCCTTGACTGTCCCTAAATGAGTGGTAAAAGGTGTCTTTAGAGGCATGGAAATTTTATATAAGGTGATTTTGTTTATATCCATGTCTATTTCCCGCTTTCCTCCAGCAGTTCCCGAAGCTTCCGTCTCAAAATTTTTTTAGAAGCGTTTCTCGGAATTTCACTAATGGTCAAGATTTTTTTTGGCACCTTATACTTGGCAAGCTTTCCTAAGCAAAACTGTGTAACTTCCTCTGTATCCAGGTTCTCCTCCCCTGCAATGAAGGCTATAGGTACTTCTCCCCAAACATCGTCCTTCATGCCGATTACACCAGCATCATTAATACTTGGATGGGAAACTAAGACTCCTTCGATTTCAGCAGGATAAATATTCTCACCGCCTGATATAATTAAGTCTGATCTCCGGTCTAGCACATATAAAAATCCTTCTTGATCAAGATATCCAATGTCACCAGTCGAAAGCCATCCATCCTTAGTTCCTTTTGAGTTCTCATCGTCACGGTTTAAATATCCCTTCGTAACATTCGGCCCCTTAACAAGAATTTCACCAGCTTCGCCTGCATCGGTTTTTTCCCCGCTTGCTCCAACAATTTTCAGCTGGGACGGGAATAGGGGCTTGCCAGCTGAACCAAGTTTGCTAAAGCTGTACTCAGGGGCAAGCGTTACAATCTGTGAGGAGGTTTCCGTCATTCCATAGGTCTGATAAACCGGAATATCCTTTTCCTTGCATGCCTCCAGCAGGAATCTTGCTGCAGGTCCTCCCCCTAATAGCATGCATCTGAAATATGACGGCAGCATTTCATCCTGAAGTTTCACCACTATTCGGCTTAACATTGTACTAACAACAGACATGATCGTAACCTTTTCGCTCGAAATCGCTTCAATTGCTTTGCTCTCATGAAAGGATTCAAAAAGAACCATTTTCATGCCATAAATAATGCTTCTCATCAGAATCGAGTATCCGCTGATATGAAAGATGGGAACTGCACACAGCCATCTGTCTTGTTCATTCAAGCCCAAATTTAGAGCAGAGCCAACAGCACTCCACCAATGGTTTCCGTAGCTTTGTAAAACTCCTTTTGGATTCCCCGTGGTACCCGATGTATACATAACTGTGCAAACCTCATCAAGACTAATTTCTTCAACAACAGCAGGTTCTGTATGGGCACACTTAAATAAATCTTCTTTAAGGATCGAGGATACTGTTAGGGAATCGGAGATCTTTTGACTTACATCATCAAAGACACTCTCAGTTAAGAGGAAAGGTGACTGTGAATCATTCATTTGAAAGATTAATTCTTCTGCCGTCAGCCTGTTATTTAAAATGACTGCTTTTATATCTATCAGCTGTAAAGCTAAAAGGATAAAAACAGTATCCACATGATTTCTAAGCAGCACGCCAGCGTAATCCCCTTTTTTTAACCCCACAGCCTCCATTTGCCCAGCAATAGTATAAGCCCGGTCATATACTTCCTTAAAGGAGTAGGTAACGCCAGAAAAATAGATAGCTGGTCGCTCAGGCGTTAAAAAGGCCCGTTTCAAAAGAAAATTCGGCATTATCTGTGCATCAATCATAAACACCCCATTGTTAAGAATGGTTAAATATATAAAAACAGCCTGATGGATATGCCATCAAGCTGCAACAGATCTTATTTTCAAATCAAGGGAAACGAGGGAATTGCCCAAAGTCCGGCTTGCGCTTTTCTTTGAACGCATCGCGGCCTTCTTTAGCCTCATCAGTTGTATAATATAAAAGAGTTGCATCTCCGGCAAATTGCTGAATCCCTGCAAGTCCATCTGTATCAGCATTGAAGGCAGCCTTCAAGAAGCGGATAGCAGTCGGGCTTTTCTCAAGAATTTCTTCACACCACTGTATGGTTTCTTCTTCCACTTTTTCAAGCGGCACAACTGTATTGACTAATCCCATATCCAATGCTTCCTGGGCACCATACTGGCGGCACAGGTACCAAATTTCGCGGGCTTTTTTATGGCCGACGATTCTTGCAAGATAACCTGAACCATAGCCTGCATCAAAGCTTCCCACTTTAGGGCCTGTTTGCCCGAATACAGCGTTATCAGCTGCAATAGTCAAGTCACATACAATGTGAAGAACATGGCCTCCGCCGATGGCATACCCTTTTACCATCGCAATAACAGGCTTAGGAATTACACGGATTAAGCGCTGTAAATCAAGAACATTTAAACGTGGGATCTGGTCATCGCCCACATATCCGCCATGTCCCCTTACTGTTTGGTCCCCGCCTGAGCAAAACGCTTTGTCTCCGGCACCGGTCAAGACGATTACGCCTACATTTTCGTCATCTCGCGCATAAGCAAACGCATCAATCAATTCCATAACTGTTCTTGGCGTAAATGCATTATGAACTTGCGGTCGGTTAATCGTAATCTTAGCAATGCCATTGTATGTTTCATATAATATCTCTTCGTATTTTTTTCCTGCAACCCATTCAACTGCTGACATATAAGATTCCTCCTCATTATGTATTAATAATCGTGTTATTTGCCGCAATCTTTTTTGCACTTTTTTTGACAGCAATAAGTGACATTATTCAATATGCTTTTCACCTATCAACTTTTTGCGACAAAAACCCACTTACTATTGTACCAAATATTTCAGGTTTCTCCACATGAATTGCATGTCCGGCACCTTGTACAGACTCCCACTGGCAATTTGGCAGAACCTTCGACATTTCTTCAGCAATCCTGCAAAACTTCCGGTCCAGTCCTCCAGTAACTAGAAGGACAGGTAAGTCCATTTTAGAAAGGTCTTTCCACCAGGATGGCTGGGCTCCTGTCCCCATTCCATTTAGACAGTTTGCCAAGCCTTCAATAGAATTGGCCAAACGCTGATTTCTTATTCCTGCCCGGTTGCTTTCAGGAAGTTTTTTTTGGCTTTGAAATAAAGGAATGTTTTCCCAATAGTCAATGAAACGTATGATTCCCTCTTCCCTTATTTTTTCTGCAAGCTTCGCATCCTGCTGTCGCCTGGCTTGTCTTTCTTCTTCTGTACGAAGCCCTGGAGTGGCGCTTTCCAAAATAATTCTGCGAACTCTCTCCGGATATTTCAGCGCAAACGTCATGGCAAGCCGCCCGCCCATGGAGTAACCAAGAACATCTATTGTATCGATCTCCATCTTTTCTAAAAGAATGTTAATCACATCAGCGGATTCCTCAATACCATAGTGAACAATATCAGCGGGGGATTCTGAATTTCCATGTCCAATGATGTCTATAGCGATGGATTGCGAATGGCCTTCCCAGCACGGCACAAATTCTCTCCAGCTCTCTCCATTTCCTGTAAAGCCATGTAGCAGCAGGAGCGGAAAACCATTTCCCCAAGTATCGACATGATATCGAACACCGTTAATGACATAATTCATCGGCATTCACCCTTCCAGCAATCGACTTATTTCCCGGGAAACAGATTCCCACAATTCTCGATGCTCGGTTACGTTTTTGTCCCGATTTGTCGTAAGTTCCATTACCTTTAAGCCATTTGTATTCAAACTCTGCTTGAATGAAGAAATAAAATGTCCCCAATCCGAAATGAGATCATAATGGCCTCCGTACATCTTAATAGCATGCCTGAAGTCTAAATCAAGCGGTGTTCCAAATAGCTTTTCAAAGTTCTTTGGATGGTTCGCTTGCGGAAGAAACGAAAATATACCACCGCCATTATTATTAATCAATAAAATAGTTAGATCAATTCCATACAGTTTAGAGGCAATTAAACCATTCAAATCATGAAAGAACGTAAGGTCGCCTAGGACAAGATACAGCGGCTGTGAAAAAGCAGCAGCCCCAAGTGCAGTTGAAACAGTACCGTCTATTCCATTTGCCCCCCGATTGGCCATCACTCTAATGCCCTTTTGATTAAAATGAAAAAAGGTATCTAAGTCCCTTATCGGCATACTATTGCCGACAAAAAGTGTAGAGCCTTCAGGAAGCATTTCGGCTAACTGATAAAATAATTTCCCTTCACTTAGCTCTTCTATGTTATTTATATCGGCCAATCTTCTTCTTGTGAGATCATTTATTTCTTTCCATAAGGTTAGATATTTATTATTTTCTGAGTGATCGAGGTATGGAAGAACAGACTTACAAAACTGAATTTCATCGCAATGGACCATTTCAGCAGAAAGCAGAGCGGGATCTCGCCAGCCTCCGCCTCCATCCACAATGACTTGGCGGGCAGTGCTGTTTTCCTTCATAAAAATCATTAATGGCTTTGACACAGGCATTGCACCAAAACGGATAATAACATCTGGTTTAAGAGCCTTTTGGGCATCTTCATTTTTCAAAAAGGTATCATATGCATCAATAACGTGGCTTCCTTCATGGATTCCGCTTCTAATCTGAGAAAGCGGATCTGCCAGAATCGGGAAGTTCAGCTTTTTTGCAAGCTGAATGACAGCCTCCGGAAAATCCGGCTTCTCGATCGGACCGCATACAATGATGCCCTTAGCGGCTTGTGGTAAACCTCCTGCCACTTGTTTTAGCTCTTTTTCCTGCAGGCAAAGCTGACCTGTCTGAACGCTTACAAATCCATCCCTGCGCTCACTCAACTCAAATAAATCTTCCCTGTCTAGATCCGGCACCAACGGCTCACGGAATGGAAAATTGAGATGGACAGGGCCTGCCGGAGAACGCTGTGCCATGGCTTGAGCCCTTGCACATACCGTCCTGGCGTAACGCAGCATCTCTGCCGTATCTTCTGGAGGAGACATCTCAACAAACCATTTCACATTTTTACCGTACAAATGAATTTGGTCGATTGCCTGAGGAGCCCCCACATCCCTGAGTTCATGAGGCCGGTCGGCCGTTATCACAATCAGGGGAACCCTTGAATAGAAGGCTTCTACAATTGCAGGGTAGTAATTAGCAGCCGCAGTTCCTGATGTACATAGCAAGGCCACAGGTTTATGAGAAGCTTTCGCAATCCCCAACGCAAAAAAGGCAGCCGAACGTTCATCTACATGGATATGCACACGAAGCTCAGGATGCTCTGCCATTACCATAGCCATCGGGGTAGAACGTGAGCCGGGACTGACCACGACATGCTCCACCCCGCTTTTTGCCATTTCCGCTACAAAAGCGGCAATATATGAAGTTAAAGCTTCCTGATGATTCATCTTTCATAACCCCCAAGAGCCGTCAGCATTGGCCGGAATTTAATTTTTGTTTCCTGATATTCGCTTTCGGCATTTGAATCCTGGACCACCCCGCAGCCCGCAAAAATGGATGCTTCATTGCCTTGAATCAGACCAGATCGTATGGCTACAGCATATTCGCCATTGCCTCTGAAATCCATCCAACCTAACGGTGCTGCATAAAAGCCCCGATCCAATTCTTCAGCCTCTCTTATTTTTTCTACCGCTTCTTTTTTCGGCAGACCTCCAAGTGCAGGAGTTGGATGCAGGCGGTCAACTAAAGCAAGGAGAGATGCATCTCCCCTTGTTTTTCCAATTACAGGGGTGTATAGGTGCTGAATGTCTCTCATTTTCATTATCTGCGGCTCTTTCGGAAGCTCAACTTCCGTACAGGATTCCTCCATCGCATCTTTTATCATATCCACCACATATTGATGCTCAGTCAAGTTCTTTTGGTCACTAAGGAGGGCTTCTCCAAGAATGTTGTCATCTTTTTCATTCCTGCCTCTTGGTATGGATCCCGCCAGACATGTCGTAAATACGTTTTCTCCATATTTTTTTATCAGCCGTTCTGGAGAGGCTCCAATAAAGCAGTCTCCATTTGATTCAAAAGCAAAGGTAAAGCTTTCTCTTTGAAGTTTCATCAAGTTTGAAAGGACACTTTCAATCTCAATCGGCTTTTCAAATACAAGCCGGGACTCCCGGGCAAGTACCACCTTTTTTAAAGAGCCTGCTTTCAGCTCATCAACAATTGCTTCAACTATGCTCATCCATTTTTCAGGATTGATGTCGGCTTCCTTCAAAAGGGCGTTATCACTTTCAGGAAGATCGCCTTCCATTGATGACAGGATCAATCCGCGTTCAGCCCCAACCTTTTCAAAAAGGGTCTGGTCATCATGCTGGGTACAAACCACATTGGTTGTTAAATAGGCCTGTCCATTTACTTCACTGTACATGTAGGTTGGTACATGGAAAAGCGAATCAGAATACTTCGACCACAGCTTGGTTTTCGGCTTTAATGGGTCAAAGGAAAAACCGCCGAACATTACAGGTCCAGTTCCGTTCTCTTCATAAGGATTAAATACAATACTATCCCCTATAAAGCGCTTCCATTCTTTTTCGACACGTTCAAATCGTCCGGCATTCTGATCTGACTGAATTTGCTTGCAAACACCAAGACCGATTATATAAGTTTCACCAGAAGGATCCTTCCAGAAAAATCGTTCACCAAAAAAACGGCTCTTTCCTGCCGCATAAAAAGAAAGGGGTTCTATATGATTTATTTTTTGAACTTCACTCACTAATATAGGCTTCGATAAGGCCTTTGCCCTTTCAATTGCCTCTTGGATCCCTTCTTTTAGTTCCGTATCCTGTATGGTAACCAAAAAAATCCCTCCAATAACAGCCCAGAACAGCCGTTATCCTTCTTTAAACTTATTCTAAGATACACCTCTGGATCGGTGAATGTCAACGAAGTCAATCACTGGGTCCCTTTTTATATCTCTACTATATTATAGCTTAATTTTGCCTCCGGTAATATGAATTGCACTTAGTTTCCCGAAAGATTAACTTTTCAGACCCTTTTCACATGGTAAATCCCGCCTCTTTTTACGGTAAAAATACGTTGACAGCGCCTGTTACTTTTCCTACACTTAAAGTGGTTTATGGAATAAGAAGTGCGCAATGCGCCCCCTATCTGCCTCAAGCACAAGACGAGCCGTACGGAAAGGTGTTCTTTACCTTTCTGGACGGAATGGTATACTTTCTCTTGCCAGAAGACTTAAGTTCCTTTGACAATACCCTTAATATCGGTTAAAATAAACAAGTTTATATGACGCAGTCAATTTTAATAGGACAGACTATAGATATAATAAGGGGAGAATTATATGCAACCACAAGCACAGACCAATTTTCCGCCTGCTTCCAATTCAAGGAACTGGAGAGTATGGTGGCAGTTGACTAGACCTCACACTCTTACTGCAGCATTTGTACCGGTTCTGCTCGGAACAGCATTAGCAATGGAACTCACTGAAATTCATTTTGGATTATTTTTTGCCATGCTGGCAGCAAGCTTGCTGATTCAGGCTGCTACAAATATGTTTAATGAGTATTACGACTATAAAAGAGGGCTGGACACAGAAGAATCTGTTGGAATCGGCGGAGCAATCGTCCGTGAAGGAATCAAGCCAAACACAGTTTTATACCTGGCATTTGGCTTATATGGAATATCCATTTTGCTTGGTATTTATATTTGCATGAATACAAGCTGGTGGATTGCAGTGATTGGCCTTGCAGCAATGGCAGTAGGCTATTTGTATACAGGCGGACCGCTGCCTATTGCCTATACGCCATTCGGCGAACTATTTGCCGGATTCTTCATGGGTATGCTGATTATCCTTATTTCCTTCTATATTCAAACAGATACAGTAACGGCAACAAGCGTTTTAGTTTCTTTCCCAATTCTGATTCTTGTTGGTGCCATATTGCTTGCGAATAATATCCGGGATTTGGATGGAGATAAAAAATTCGGACGTAAAACCCTGGCAATCTTACTGGGCAAGAAAGGTGCGATTATCCTGCTTGCAGGAATGTTTATTGTCTCATATGTATGGGTTTTTGTATTAATTGCCATTAACATCATATCGCCATGGCTTGCTATTGTTGTTCTTAGTGCGCCTAAAGCCATTAAAGCAACCAAAGGATTTATCGGAAAAACACTGCCCCTGCAAATGATGCCGGCAATGAAAGCAACTGCCCAAACAAATACCATTTTTGGTTTCCTATTATCAGTTGGGCTGTTTCTTGGTTATTTATTATAGTTTTTAAACCTCTGCTTTTCTAGAAGCAGAGGTTTTTTGTTTGGAAAAAACAACAGAAATCATTTTCAGGGTTTCGTCCTTTCGATAACGGGTATTTTTTATTCAAGGAAGCTGATTGGCCATGTATCATAAAATTAGGCTGTTTTTGTAGGGTTTGTTTTGTTGCTTTTCAATAACTTAGTTTCATTTGGTGAGTTGATTGGACGGAGGGCACTTGATCCTCGAAAATGCATTTGCATTTTCTTCGTGCGGTGTGTATCCGGAGAAGTTTATTCAATGTCCTGCAGAGAGGGATCGGGAGACCCCACAGACGCAGGGCGTCGAGGAGCTCTGTTCCTCCGTTGACTTCCGCTGCGTGCCCGCAGCGGAAGTCAACGGGCTAAAATACCACAATCTTTGAGAAAAGAACCTAAAATTAAAACTTTCTTCCGTCATGATTTTGCCAATAACGTCCATACTAAACCCATATAGACTATTGTTTAATATTCGGCCTAACAGAGCTTTTTTATAAAAACAAATGAAACCAATCTGATAAGGATGTGACTCATTATGTTGACAAATGAACAACTCAACAGTTTAAAAAAAGAATTAACCGATGAAAAAAAATCACTGGAAGCACAGCTTCAAGGCAATAAAGAAGGTAGTCTGGAGGGTGCGAGTGCCAGAGATACTGTAGGCGAGCTATCCCTTTACGATAATCATCCTGCAGATATGGGATCTGAACTTTATGAGCGTGAAAAGGATTTTGCGTTAGAAGAGCATCATGATTCAGAATTGAATAAAGTAAATACAGCACTGCAGGCACTGGAAGATGGTTCATATGGAAAATGCAGAGAGTGCGGTACTGAAATTCCATACGAACGCCTTGAAGTGGTGCCTGCTGCTCTTTACTGTAAAGAGCACAGCCCTGAGCAAAATGTCCCGGGAGACCGCCCCGCAGAAGAAGATGTCCTTGAACCTGCACACGGCAATACATTCCAGCATCATCAGTTCAGGGAAGTCGTTGATAATGAGGACAGCTTCCAGGAAGTTGCCCGGTTTGGCACTTCCGAAACACCATCCGATTTAAGAGGCGACTATGAAGATTACAACTCCCTTTATAATGAGGGGCATGACGATGAAGGCTTCACCGAAGACTATGAAACCTTTATAGGAAACGACATGAAAGGCACAGAAAGAAAAATTTACCCTTCGAAAAAGCATGAAGAATACGAAGCCATGCTGGATGAACATGACATTGAAGCCCCTTATGGAGATGTCCCATACCATCAGACAGATGGTTATGTGGATGATGATAAAGAATAAAGCAAAAAGCAATGCCCCCATTGGGGCATCGCTTTTTATATGTCATATGGCAAAAATAAGACTACCTTATATTATAACTTAGATTCGATATCCTGGATAATCTCATCGATTGTAACAGAAACGTCATTTGTACGGCGGGCTATGGAGATGCTGAATTCCAGCAGTTCTTTATAGTTTTTCACCGGAATGGATTCATTTGTCTTCTCGAATTCATTAAGATGCAGTCCAATATTCTGAAGATGCAGCAAAACTTCTTCCATTGATCCTTTCTCGATTTGGTACATTTAACAGCTTCCCCCTTAATATCTATTGATTATATTATCAGGGTTTTTAAACCTTTTTTAAAGTGGAAATTATTGTTAATATTTTCGCGCTATAGAGTAAAATTTTGCCCATAGGAAATATTATCTTTTAGAACCATGCTGTTGATCTCCGCCTCAATCAAAACCTATTGCATTTACATAAATTGAGAATAAATTGCTGGGAGGCCTATTATGTCTGAACGAAATATAGCCGCATGCTTTTCTGAATATGACAAGCTGGAGCAAGTGGTATTATGTGAACCACAATATATGACAATTGTCGATACGATTAATGAAACTCAAAAGCATTATAAAAAAGAAGGCATCCATATAGACTTGGCAATGAAGCAGCATAGACATTTTATCAGCGCTTTAAAGGACCAGGGAGTGGAGGTTGTTTTACTGCCGTCTCTTGAAAAATATCCCGAACAGGTATTTACCCGGGATATTGGATTTACCCTTGGCGAAAAGGTCTACGTAGCCGAAATGGCTACTGATATCCGCCAAGGGGAAGAAAATGTTTTGAAACAATGGCTGGAGCAGAAACAGATGCCATTTTACAATTTAACGGGTGACCGCATTGAGGGAGGGGACATACTCATTGACGGAAATACGATATATGCGGGGGTGAGTAACCGGACATTCGAGGAAGCAATCGATCATCTGCGCAATCTTCTTCCTAATTATGAAATCATATCTGTCCCTTTCACAGATACTTACCTCCATCTTGACTGTGTATTTAACATCCTCTCCCCGGAGGAAGCACTAATCTTTCCGGGAGAAATCCATGGAGAAAAAGTCAAAATGCTTGAGTCCCGCTATGATTTAATCAGAGTATCTGAGGAAGAGCAATTTACACTTGGAACCAATGTCCTTTCCATTGGAAATAAAAAAGTTTTTAGCCTTCCTGTCAATAAAAATGTGAATAAAGAACTGCGGGCCAGAGGCTATGAAGTAATCGAAGTAGATATTACTGAGATCATTAAATCCGGCGGTGCCTTCCGCTGCTGCACCATGCCGGTTAGGCGAAGCAAAGGGCTATAAATTTGGGCTCCTTGGATAGGAGCCCTTTTTCCATCATGCATTTTGACTAAAGCAAGGATAATTTACTGCGATTTTCTCTTCAAGTTGGGGTTAATCTAGACGATTAACTCCTCTTGCGCCTCTCAGCTTCCGGCTTTATTCCCAATGATTAACAATCATTTTTCCTTGCGCATGCTCACCAAGTAAAGTTTGCTATAAAATGTCAAAAAAACAGCCATTTCTACACGAAAGGGCTGCTTTCCACATCTACTTATTAATCATTTCAACGCCGAAGGCTTGATTTTCCAAATACCACGTGCATATTCACTGATTGTGCGGTCACTTGAAAAATAGCCTGAGCCGGCAATATTCATTAAACTCATTTTCAGCCAGCGCTCACGATCTTCATATGCTTTGCCAGCCTCTTTCTGAATGTTTACATACGACGAAAAATCCCTTAAAACAAAATACTGGTCATTTTCCATCAGCAGTGAATCAAAGATTGCCTCAAATTCATCATCTATTTCCGGAAAAAAGCCATGCACAAGCTGGTCTGCCACCTGTCGGATGCGTTTATCGTGATGATAATATTCTCTGGAGTTATACCCGCCATTTTGATAGTAGCTTTGCACTTCATCCGCTGTTAGCCCGAAGATGAAAATATTTTCATCCCCTGCCTTTTCTTTTATCTCAATATTGGCCCCATCCAGCGTCCCCACTGTCAAAGCGCCATTCATCATGAACTTCATATTGCCTGTTCCCGAAGCTTCTTTGCTCGCAGTTGAGATTTGCTCGCTAATATCTGCAGCAGGGAAAATTTCCTCTGCAAGGGAAACCCGGTAATTTTCCAGGAAGATAACCTTTAGATAGTCTTTTGTCTGCGTGTCTTGGTTTACCTTTTCAGCAACCGTATTGATCAATTTAATTATTTTCTTGGCATAGTAATAGCCCGGCGATGCCTTTGCTCCAAAAATAAATGTTCGCGGGTACATCCGGAAATTGGCATCTTCCTTCAGCCTGTTATACAAATGCATCACATGCAGAATGTTTAACAGCTGGCGCTTATAAGCATGCAGCCGCTTCACCTGGATATCAAAAATGGAAGACGTATCTACGATGATGCCATTTTGCTCCTGAATCCGCTTCGCCAGTCTCTCCTTGTTCATTTGTTTAATCTGGTGCAGCTGTTCAAGGAAAACACTATCATTCTTAAAATCTGATAGTTCACGAATCTTTTCAGGATCCCGAACCCAGCCAGCCCCAATACTTTCGGAAACAAGGCCGGACAAAAGTGGATTTGCTTTTAGGAGCCATCTTCTATGGGTGATTCCATTTGTTTTATTATTAAACTTTTCAGGAAAAATCTCAAAAAACTGATTCATTTCCCGCTTCTTTAAAATCTCTGTATGAAGTGCGGCAACCCCATTTACGCTCGAGCTGCCAACAAGGGCAAGATGGGCCATCTTAACTTGGTCATGTGCAATGATTGCCATGTCCTCAATCCGCTTCCACTCACCTGGATACTGCTCCCAAAGCTGGCGGCAGAATCGCTCATTAATTTCGTTCACTATCATATAAATGCGCGGCAGCAGAGGCTGAAAAATTCGGATAGGCCATTTCTCCAATGCCTCTGATAGAGTCGTATGGTTGGTATAGGATATCGTGTTAACGGTTATATTCCAGGCTTCTTCCCAGCCTAGACCTTCTTCATCAAGAAGAAGACGCATGAGCTCAGGGATAGCAAGGACCGGGTGGGTATCATTGATATGAATGCTTACATACTCATGAAAATCTCTTAAGCTATTATGCTGCTTTCGATAGGAACGCACAATTGAGCGGATGCTAGCCGAAACCAGAAAATACTGCTGCTTTAACCGCAGAATCTTCCCTTCATCATGGGTATCATCCGGATATAAAAATTCAGAAACCGATTCTGTTTCACGTTTATATTTTAAAATATCATGGTTGACCGGATACGGAGAGGGTTCTGCGTTCCATAGCCTCAAGGTATTGATTGTATCCGTCTTATAGCCAACAACAGGCATATCGTAAGGAACGGCCGAGATGGTTTCAGCATCTACATGGCGAAACACAAGACGACCGTTCACTTCTGTGGTCTCGACCTTGCCCCAAAAAGGGACTTCAATCGCCAGGTCAGCCTTCCTTACCTCCCAAACATGGCCATTCCTTAACCATTGCTCAGGAAGCTCCACCTGATAGCCGTCCACAATTTTTTGCTCGAATAATCCATGCTTATAACGAATTCCGCACCCATGACCGGGAAGGTTTAATGAAGCCAGCGAATCCATAAAGCAGGCGGCCAAACGCCCCAGCCCGCCATTTCCCAGACCTGCATCCGCTTCGATTTCCTCTAAGCGGTTCAGATCAATTCCCAAATCAGCCAGGCCATCCCTGACAACCTGCTCAATTCCCAAGTTTATTAAATTATGGTGAAGCAGGCGGCCAAGTAAAAACTCAATGGACAAATAATATACCTGCTTTTCCCGATCAATGCGGTAACGCTCATTCGTGTTGATCCACTCTGTGCTAACATGTTCTCTGATCATATTTCCAAGCGTAAAATAATGATCCCTTTCAGTGCTTTCGCCAAAACTTTTCCCGCAGGTCATCTCCAGCTTTTTCAGAAATTCCTCTTTGAATTCATCCCGATCAGAAAACATGGCTTTCACTCCTTGAGACAAGGCCTGCATAAAGCTGATTGTATTTAAACGCAGATTGCGCCCAGCTATTATCCATGCTCACTGCATTTTTCACAATTTGCTCCCACACCTCGCTGTTACGATAAAATCCAATTGACCTCTGGATCGTGTACAGCATATCATGGGCGTTAAAGTTGCTGAATGAAAAACCGTTTCCTTCTTTTGTGTATTCATTAAAAGAATGTACTGTATCATTTAAGCCGCCTGTTTCTCTTACAATTGGAATCGATCCATATCTCATCGCAATCATCTGTCCCAATCCGCACGGCTCAAATTGAGAAGGCATGAGGAAAAGATCGGATCCTGCGTAGAATTCATGAGCAAGCCCCTCATCAAATCCAATATACGCTTTGCACTTATTAGGATACCTGGCTTCCATTTCTCTAAAAAACTGCTCAAATTCAGGGTCCCCCGTTCCAAGAACAAGAACTTGAACATTATCCTGCATAAGTTCTCGGAAAACACACTTAACAAGATCAAGTCCCTTTTGCTTCGTCAGCCTCGTGACCATGGCAATCAGCGGGACATCTTCTTTTACTGGCAGACAGAATTTTTCCTGAAGCTGCTTTTTATTTGCTTTCTTATTCTGCAATGTCACAACAGAAAACTTTTTAAAAATAAATGGATCCTTCTCTGGATTATAAAATTCTTCATCAATTCCATTTAATATTCCCTCTAGATCGGATGTCCTGCGTCTAAGCAAATCATGAAGCCTTTCCCCGTAATATTCCGTTTGAATTTCGTCCTTATAAGTTGGGCTGACCGTTGTTATTTTATCAGCAGCAACAATCCCGCCTTTCATAAAGTTGATATTTCCAAAGAACTCAAGCTTATCGGGATGAAAGTGGGTAGACTCCAGCCCCAGCAAATCCCCTAAAGCATCCCGAGGCATGATTCCCTGAAATTGCAAATTATGAATTGTAAAGACGGTCCGGATGAATTCATAGCCTTTTTTCGGACGGTATTCAACCCGCAGAAGAAAAGGAATCATTCCAGTATGCCAATCATGGCTATGGATGACATCCGGATAGAAATCTATATGTTGAAGGGCATCGAGTACGGCTCGATTAAAAAATGCAAATCTTTCCCCATCATCAAAATAGCCGTATAATTTTTCACGGTTAAAATAGTACTCATTATCAACAAAATAGAATGTAATCCCCTGATATTCCAGCTCTTCAATTCCGCAATACTGGTTTCTCCATCCTACTGCTACTGTAAACTCGCATTTATGCGACATTTTCTTTTTAAAGTTATCTGAAATGGTACCGTATTTAGGCAGGATAATCCGTACATCTGTGCCCTGCTTAACTAGCTCCTTTGGAAGGGAACCAGCGACATCAGCCAGGCCGCCGGACTTAATAAATGGAACACATTCAGAAACAGCAAACAATACTTTCACGAGTTCATCAGCGCTCCTTGTACGGTACCTTTTCGGATCACTAAAGGCATTTCAGGTGTACCCTCCATTTTGGTACCGGATTCTACCTTAACATCTTTATCTAAAATAACTGAGTCTAAAACACAGTTCTCTCCAATTTGGGATTTTTGCATAATAATGCAGTTTTTAACTACCGAACCCTTCCCGATTTTGACGCCTCTGGATATAATGCTGTTCTCAACAACTCCTTCAATCATGCAGCCATTCGCGATCATGGAATTATGGGCTTTAGCTCCTTTTACATAACGGGTGGGCGGTTCATCTTTCACTTTCGTATAAACTGGCTGACTGCGTTTAAAGATATTTTTCCATGCCTCCGGTTCCAAAAGGCCCATACTTGCAGCATAATACATTTCAATTGAACCAATCATTACAGCCAGTCCGGTGTATTCATAATTGCATATGGTGAAGGAGTGGCGGATGTCTGTAACCACATCGTTCATGCAAGTATAGCCCGTTTCATTTCTGCTTTCTATTAAGTTAATAAGCAATGAAGTTTTCACAAGGTACATTTCAAGCGATCGCCCATCCTGACGGATAACTGTAAGATCGCAGCCCGTTTTGGTATGCCTTTCAAGAACAGGCCTGAAATCCATATTGAATACGGTAAAACAATTGGAGATCAGCGCGTATTCCTGCTTGCTCCGATAAAAATAATCCAAATTTGCTGCAAAATGATTAAACGAACCAATCCCCTTGCTTGGACTATCCAGCAAAGGGGAAGGGAAAAAGAATAGGCCATCCCTTTTTCTATTCAGATCCCAATTTTTCCCTGATTCCAAATGATCCATTAAAGATCGATATTGATACTTCGGAAATATAGCAACACTCTCAATATCTGAATTGACCATATTGGAGAGAACAAAATCGATTAGTCTATAACGGCCTGCAAACGGAACAGCTGCGAGCGACCTATGCACTGTCAATTCCTCTAAATCTTCATGGTAGGTTGTTGCATCTATCACACCAAGCATTCTATTCTTCATGACATTCCCTCCCGTTTATTTGGCCAAGCGCCTTTGCGGCATCCAGGCTTTATTTTAATATCAGAATTTATATCCCTTTGAACTTTGAGAACTGTTTAGCTCCAGGCGCCTTGCGCTTTTCTTATATCAACAAATCCCCTGCAGCATTTCGGGTGTTATTAATGTAATTTCCTCATCCTCTTGTGAAGCACTAATCACAAACCCGTCTGGAATTTTGATGCCGCTCGGGACAATAGCTTTCTCAATATAGACATTTTCACCAATCACGGCATCGGGCATGATGACAGATTCACGGATGACAGAGCCTCTTCCGACAAATACCCCCTGAAAGAGAACTGATTTTTCAACTTCCCCTTCAATCGTGCAGCCTTCATTTATTAAGGATTCCGCCACTTCTGCATCAGGTGAAATATATTGTGGCGGATGATTTGGATTAACAGAATAAATGCGCCAGTCATGATCAAATAAATTCAGCTCGCATTCATCATCCAATAAATCCATATTCGCTTCCCAAAGGCTTTTGACCGTTCCAACATCCTTCCAGTAGCCATTGAACGGATACGCAAACAGCTTTTTATTTTCATCAAGCATAAGTGGAATAATATCTTTTCCAAAGTCGTGACTTGATTCAGGATTCCGGTCATCCATTTCAAGATATTCCTTTAAAACAGACCAATTAAAGATATATATTCCCATAGACGCCAGATTATTTTTTGGCAAAGCCGGTTTTTCATCAAATTCGGCAACCCGCATACCTTCAGCTGTATTCATAATGCCGAATCTGCTAGCCTCAGGCCAGGGTACTTCTATGACTGAAATGGTAGCATCTGCCCCTTTTTCAATATGGTAATTCAGCATTAGCTCATAATTCATTTTATAGATATGGTCGCCAGATAAAATCAGGACAAATTCAGGATCGTACTGTTTCAAATAGTTGAGATTCTGGTAAATAGCGCTTGCTGTCCCTGTATACCATTTGACTTCAGAGGATTCGCTGTAAGGCGGCAGGACTGTAACACCGCCATTTTTTCTGTCCAGATCCCATGCACTTCCAATCCCAATATATGAATTCAGCACAAGCGGCTGATATTGGGTTAAAACTCCAACGGTATCAATTCCGGAGTTGGTGCAGTTGCTTAATGTAAAATCAATAATCCGGTATTTCCCTCCAAAAGGAACAGCCGGCTTCGCAAGGCTCTTTGTCAATGAACTAAGCCTGCTCCCTTTCCCTCCTGCTAACAGCATGGCTACACACTTTTTCTTTCCCATTTCCCTTTCTCTCCTTCCGATGTTTTACTGGGCGTAAAATAGAAATGCCAAATGGCGGAATCGACATATTCAAGCTAAAAGGCTTTCCATGAAATTCCTTCTCGTCTGTCTTAAGCACTTTTTTATTAATGCAATTGGAACCTCCAAAGATTTCACGATCGCTACTTAATATTTCACGATAGGATCCTTTCTTGGGAACGCCAATACGATAATCATGATAGAAATCAGATGTGAAATTGCAGACAATAACAAGGAAATCTTCCTCGTTTGCCCCTGATCTGATAAAAGAAAAAATGGACTGACTCACATTGTTTACATCAATCCACTCGAAGCCATCGTGCCTATGATCCATCTCATACAGTGGCTTGGAGCGTTTATAAATCTTAATTAATTCCTTCACAAACTCATTTGTTTTGTTATGCATCTCATAGTCAAGCAAATGCCAATCAAGCTGTTCTTTATCCTTCCATTCAGAGAACTGGCCAAGTTCGCTTCCCATAAAAAGCAGCTTCTTTCCAGGGTGGGAAAACATATAGCCAAGCAGCAGCCTGAACTGGGCAAATTTCTCCCAATAATCCCCTGGCATCTTATCAAGCAATGACTTTTTTCCATGAACCACTTCATCATGGGAAAAAGGCAGCACGAAGTTTTCCGTAAAAGCATACAAAAGGGAAAAAGTCATTTTCCCATGAACAGCAGAACGCAGTTCAGGCACTGTTTCCATATATGTAAGCACATCATTCATCCAGCCCATATTCCATTTGTAATGAAAGCCAAGCCCGCCATACTGGACCGGTGAAGTTACCTGTGGCCAATCGGTAGAATCTTCAGCCATCATCAGAAAGGACGAATCGTATTGAGAAACGACTGTATTCAAATTTTGAAGGAAACGGGTTCCAAACCGATTTTCAGTATTTCCATTCCGGTTAGGCCAATAGATGATATTGGCGACTGCATCAACCCGGAATCCATCAATATGATAATTTTCCATCCAAAAAATTGCATTAGATATTAGAAAGCTTTGCACTTCATTTTTGCCCAGATCGAAATTGGCTGTTCCCCAAACTCGATTCTCTCTGTCACCCTCCGTTTCATACTCATACAAATACGTTCCGTCAAACTGATAAAGGCCATGGGCATCTTTGCAGAAATGTCCTGGAACCCAATCTAGAATTACGCCAATTCCATTTTGATGGCACTGATCAATAAAATACATGAGTTCGTGCGGCGTTCCATATCTGCTTGTTGCGGAGTAATAGCCTGTTCCCTGATAGCCCCAGGAAGCATCGAGCGGGTGCTCAACGACAGGAAGCAGTTCAAGATGAGTAAAGCCCTGTTCCACAACATAAGGAACCAATTCATCTGCAAGTTCTCTGTAAGAAAGTAAGCTGCCATCTTCTTTCTTTTTCCAAGACCCGAGGTGAACCTCATAAATAACAGCAGGCTCTGAAAAAGTTTGCTTTTTCTCCTTTTTCTGCTGCCACTTGCTATCGTTCCATTCATAGTTATCCAGTGAATACACAATAGATGCCGTTTCAGGCCTGGTCTCCGAATAGAAGCTGTAAGGATCTGCTTTTAATAATACCTTTCCTTCCTTTGTTTTTATTTCATACTTATACAAGGCACCCTCCATGTTTTCATCCAGATGAATAAACCAGACACCTTCATTATTCACTCTATGTAAGGTATAGCCTTCTCCATTCCAATTGTTAAAATCACCGACTAATCTGACAATTTTAGCATTTGGTGCCCAAACACAAAAACGGGTATAAACTTTTCCATCTTCCACAACGACATGCGCCCCAAATAGCTGATGGCTTTCAAAAAAAGTCCCTTCATGGAACAAATGCAGCTGATAATCGGTTGGAAACAAAGTATCCACTAACATCCTTCTCCCCACCCAGTCTTCAATTTCTTTTGACTTTCCTGTTATATTCGAGCAAGGAGGAAAAAATCCTTGTAAAAGTTTTTTTAATTTTATGACAGTAATGTTCAAAAAACGCTAATTAACGGAAGCTTATTCTCTTTTTCTACAGCCTTCGACATAATTTCCGGTAAGCTTAGACAAAATAAAACAAACTATGCAAACAGAAAATGAAAGGAGAATAATATTTTGAGTAAGAAAGAAGAGGAGTTCTTATTAAATGAGGCAAGTAAAGATCAAATAAAGATCCCTTTATTTGAAACACCAGATGGAAAAATCATGGCAACCGGGGATATGTTCAGGGGACCATACACCGGGATATCTTCGGAAATAGATTTGAATAACCCTGGGAATAAACTGAGTAAGAAAGATGAGATGTTTGATTAAAAGAAAAGAGCAGGAACATAATGCAAGATGAATCAACAATTTTAGATAACAAAAAAGCTGCCAACATAATGTTGACAGCTTTTTTGTATGACCCCTACGGGATTCGAACCCGTGTTACCGCCGTGAAAGGGCGGTGTCTTAACCGCTTGACCAAGGGGCCAATATGGCGGAGAAGGAGGGATTTGAACCCTCGCGCCGGTTGCCCGACCTACACCCTTAGCAGGGGCGCCTCTTCAGCCACTTGAGTACTTCCCCATATATGGCTCCGCAGGTAGGATTCGAACCTACGACCGTTCGGTTAACAGCCGAATGCTCTACCACTGAGCTACTGCGGAATAATTAAATGGTGGGCCTAAGTGGACTCGAACCACCGACCTCACGCTTATCAGGCGTGCGCTCTAACCAGCTGAGCTATAGGCCCATTATTGTCTAGCTTCGGCTCCTAGCTTTTCGTCCGCTTCGATCTGTTACTACAAATCCCAAACCAGGATTTGCATGACCATCTCTCCAACGTCTCTCAAAGCTGGACAGTTGCCTACGCAATTCTTTTTGGAGCGGGTGAAGGGAATCGAACCCTCATCATCAGCTTGGAAGGCTGAGGTTTTACCACTAAACTACACCCGCATTTAGAATGATATTTAAGCTACTGTTTTGATTTCTGCCCTTGCATGCCTCTTCCTCTGAAAGCGAATCCAGGAAGCTGATGCGTCGAGGCAACTCGATGTTAATTCATGGATGTTTCGCTCGTGGCTGAGGTTTTACCACTAACTACACCCGCGTTAATTGTTTTAAATGGTGGCTCAGGACGGAATCGAACCGCCGACACAAGGATTTTCAGTCCTTTGCTCTACCGACTGAGCTACTGAGCCGTATTAAATTAATTACCCTAAAGTTTAATAGCTGTGCTTCAAAGCCCTGCGTTCTTTGTCGCAGATTTTAAAAGCATGCCATTCGATGATGCTAAAGCTTCGCAGCTGCATTCTTTTAAAATCCTCTACCGACTGAGCTACTGAGCCATCTACCTCTTAAATTTTTAAAGATGGCGGTCCGGACGGGACTCGAACCCGCGACCTCCTGCGTGACAGGCAGGCATTCTAACCAACTGAACTACCGGACCAGATTGCGGGGGCAGGATTTGAACCTGCGACCTTCGGGTTATGAGCCCGACGAGCTACCGAACTGCTCCACCCCGCGATAGTATTATTTATGTGTTTTTTAAATGCTCACATCTAGCATCTCATTTCGCAGCATATTCAATGAAGTGCCGCTCCGATTTCAGAAAGATTATTCAAGCAGCAGCTCAATCGTTGCGCTGAAGTAATTCCTTCGATGCTTATTCGGGCGTGCTCCACCCCTATTATTATAAATATGGAGGAGGAAAGGGGATTCGAACCCCTGCGCGGTTTGACCCGCCTGTCGGTTTTCAAGACCGATCCCTTCAGCCGGACTTGGGTATTCCTCCGTATATAAGTGAAAATGGTGGACCTTGTAGGACTCGAACCTACGACCGGACGGTTATGAGCCGTCTGCTCTAACCAGCTGAGCTAAAGGTCCAGCTTTGGTTTTAAAATGGTAGCGGCGGAGGGGATCGAACCCCCGACCTCACGGGTATGAACCGTACGCTCTAGCCAGCTGAGCTACACCGCCAAAATGATAAAATATTTATGGTGGAGCCTAGCGGGATCGAACCGCTGACCTCCTGCGTGCAAAGCAGGCGCTCTCCCAGCTGAGCTAAGGCCCCATTTATTTTTAATGGTCGGGAAGACAGGATTCGAACCTGCGACCCCTTGGTCCCAAACCAAGTGCTCTACCAAGCTGAGCTACTCCCCGTTTGTATGGCGCGCCCGAGAGGAGTCGAACCCCTAACCTTTTGATCCGTAGTCAAACGCTCTATCCAATTGAGCTACGGGCGCATTATAAAATGGTGCCGAGGACCGGAATCGAACCGGTACGGTAGTCACCTACCGCAGGATTTTAAGTCCTGTGCGTCTGCCAGTTCCGCCACCCCGGCAATTAATTGGAGCGGAAGACGGGATTCGAACCCGCGACCCCCACCTTGGCAAGGTGATGTTCTACCACTGAACTACTTCCGCAAATTAAATGGTGCGGGTGAAGGGAGTCGAACCCCCACGCCTTGCGGCGCCAGATCCTAAGTCTGGTGCGTCTGCCAATTCCGCCACACCCGCATATTTAAATGGTGAGCCATGAAGGACTCGAACCTTCGACCCTCTGATTAAAAGTCAGATGCTCTACCAACTGAGCTAATGGCTCATAACTTTATGAGTCTTCTAAATCCTGATAAGTGTTCTCGAAGAGAATAAAGATGGTGCCGGCAAGAGGACTTGAACCCCCAACCTACTGATTACAAGTCAGTTGCTCTACCAATTGAGCTACACCGGCAGCTTGTACAATTTAATTAATGGTGGAGGATGACGGGATCGAACCGCCGACCCTCTGCTTGTAAGGCAGATGCTCTCCCAGCTGAGCTAATCCTCCATTATAACAGCCCGGCAGCGTCCTACTCTCACAGGGGGACAGCCCCCAACTACCATTGGCGCTGAGAAGCTTAACTTCCGTGTTCGGTATGGGAACGGGTGTGACCTTCTCGCTATCGCCACCAGACTATTTTCAAAGACAAGTTTTATTATACCGTCTTTTTTAGATTTTTCAAGAGGAAATTTTATTTTTTTCGTTCCCTCAAAACTAGATAATGTATGAAGAAGTGTTTGCCGAGTAATAACCATATAACTTGGTTAAGTCCTCGATCGATTAGTATCAGTCAGCTCCACATGTCGCCACGCTTCCACCTCTGACCTATTAACCTGATCATCTTTCAGGGATCTTACTAGCTTGACGCTATGGGAAATCTCATCTCGAGGGGGGCTTCATGCTTAGATGCTTTCAGCACTTATCCCTT
>NZ_BRVM01000002.1 GCF_026011715.1 Cytobacillus sp. NCCP-133
GAGCTGACTGATACTAATCGATCGAGGACTTAACCAATTGAGCTGGACAACGTATTGGTGAATACTCGGCAACACTTCTTCATGCATTATCTAGTTTTGAGGGAACGAAAAAAATGAAATTTCCTCTTGAAAAATCCTAAAAAGACGATATAATAATACTTGTCTTTGAAAATAGTCTGGTGGCGATAGCGAGAAGGTCACACCCGTTCCCATACCGAACACGGAAGTTAAGCTTCTCAGCGCCGATGGTAGTTGGGGGCTGTCCCCCTGTGAGAGTAGGACGTTGCCGGGCTGTATCATAATACCACTATTCCGCAGTAGCTCAGTGGTAGAGCATTCGGCTGTTAACCGAACGGTCGTAGGTTCGAATCCTACCTGCGGAGCCAAATGGAGAGCTGTCCGAGTGGCCGAAGGAGCACGATTGGAAATCGTGTATACGCTAACCGCGTATCAAGGGTTCAAATCCCTTGCTCTCCGCCATTATAATTTTATAATGGCCCCTTGGTCAAGCGGTTAAGACACCGCCCTTTCACGGCGGTAACACGGGTTCGAATCCCGTAGGGGTCACCATTTTGGAGGATTAGCTCAGCTGGGAGAGCATCTGCCTTACAAGCAGAGGGTCGGCGGTTCGATCCCGTCATCCTCCACCATAATATTGTCGCGGGGTGGAGCAGTCCGGTAGCTCGTCGGGCTCATAACCCGAAGGTCGCAGGTTCAAATCCTGCCCCCGCAATCTGGTCCGGTAGTTCAGTTGGTTAGAATGCCTGCCTGTCACGCAGGAGGTCGCGGGTTCGAGTCCCGTCCGGACCGCCATTTTTTAAATATGGCTCAGTAGCTCAGTCGGTAGAGGATTTATAAAGAATGCAGCTGCGAAGCTCTAACATCACTGAATGGCATGCTTTTAAAATCTGCGACAAAGAACGCAGTACTTTGAAGCACAACGATCTAAGTTTAGGTGTAATAATTTTATGTGGCTCAGTAGCTCAGTCGGTAGAGCAAAGGACTGAAAATCCTTGTGTCGGCGGTTCGATTCCGTCCTGAGCCACCATTGATTAATCATTAAGCCGGTTTAGCTCAATTGGTAGAGCAACTGACTTGTAATCAGTAGGTTGGGGGTTCAAGTCCTCTAGCCGGCACCATTTATCTTATAAAGTAATATACTTATAAGATTGATAAATATATCGGAGGGGTAGCGAAGTGGCTAAACGCGGCGGACTGTAAATCCGCTCCTTCGGGTTCGGCAGTTCGAATCTGCCCCCCTCCACCATTTTAATAGGGGTATAGTTTAATGGTAAAACGAAGGTCTCCAAAACCTTTGATGTGGGTTCGATTCCTACTACCCCTGCCAATATTATGTTGGCGGCTGTGGCGAAGTGGTTAACGCATCGGATTGTGGCTCCGACACTCGTGGGTTCGATTCCCATCAGTCGCCCCAAAATTTTAAAGTAACAGTACGGGTTTATCTATCATATAAATATAACATGAATGATCATTGGGCTATAGCCAAGCGGTAAGGCACCGGACTTTGACTCCGTCACTCGCAGGTTCGAATCCTGCTAGCCCAGCCATTTTGCGGAAGTAGTTCAGTGGTAGAACATCACCTTGCCAAGGTGGGGGTCGCGGGTTCGAATCCCGTCTTCCGCTCCAGAACAATTCTTTAATTTATGGCGGCATAGCCAAGTGGTAAGGCAGAGGTCTGCAAAACCTTTACCACCGGTTCGAATCCGGTTGCCGCCTCCAAAACTTAAATCTTGATACGCTGATATACGCCGGGGTGGCGGAACTGGCAGACGCACAGGACTTAAAATCCTGCGGTAGGTGACTACCGTACCGGTTCGATTCCGGTCCTCGGCACCACAAGATTTACTACATTTTAATATGCCGGTGTGGCGGAATTGGCAGACGCGCACGACTCAAAATCGTGTTCCTTCTGGAGTGTCGGTTCGACCCCGACCACCGGTATCTGAAAAAAACAGTTTCCCTGTTGGGAAACTGTTTTTTTGTTCTTAATGATTAGTGCAGTAAATGTTTGAGGTGGGGGAATAACATACAAAAAAGGGTTAATTCAGGCTATCGAACGATTCAGAGGATGGTTTCGAGTGGGGGTTTGGAGTGTTCGGAACCTGCTTCTGAATTGTAATAGCTAGAGTGATAACTATCTCGTAAAACCTAAAAGATTATCTGTGAGCCTATTTGTTCTAAAAGACAAATAAAATGTGAAAGAGTGATAAATATCATTATTATTTTGTCCATAAATCGGTTAATTTGTGCTGGAAATATAGCAGGAAGATTTTTTGTGGCTTGATACAGATGAAATTCGGGGTTAATAAAAATAATGAAAGCCTTTAGAGGAGATTTATATCCGAGTTCCTGGAGAAGTCGCCTCAGCAGGGATTCGCTTCGCTGCAACTGAAGCAGAGGGTTTTTGACTTCATTAATCGTTGCAGTGTACGATCTATCTTGTTCGATCAAAAAATCACCTTCATAATTCTTTACTTCTATAATTTAAATGCAGTCCTTAGTTATCAAAAGTGAAACTATCTGAAAGATGGTATTACTATAATCAAACAATAATCATTAAAAATTATCCAATCAGCAGGAAATTTCGCCAGCAGCTCATCAAACTGCTTCTCTCCAGAAAACCTTTTTCTTAATTAAGAAAATATCTGTTAACTTTAGGTGGGAGCTGCATTCATCCATTCAAACTTCTAAGTATGTAGCATGATCAACTCTTCTGCTTCTTTTAGAGGTTTTAAAATCATGTTTCACATCCTATATTTAACTTAACTTTATTGTACGAAAAATTTTCCATCCTTACAAACGTTAATACTATGATTCTCAAAGTCTTCCTTTGTTAAGAAGTCAAAATATTGCACCATTTTAGTCAATTTAGTCACCTATATATGAAAGCGTTTTCAAATATAATATAGAAAAGCGCTTGGAATAGTAGAGGGGGCGGTGAAGAGTATTGGAAACAAAGATTCAGTACAAAGAACCAGCGGTAAAGTCAAAAATGAAAACAGTATCTAGGAAAAAAGCGAATTTGAAGAACATCCTAACATACAGTGCTTTTGTAGGGCCGGCGCTGTTATTATTCCTGGTCATTCAGATCATTCCTTTCACCTTGGGGATTTATTATTCGTTTACATCCTGGAATGGGGTTAGTTCTGCAGTTGAGTGGGTGGGTTTTGAAAACTATAGCAAGATTTTTAAGAATGACCCTAAGTTCCTTAACTCGTTTATTTTTACAACAAAGTTTATGTTTGCTTCGGTTATTATTAGTAATTTATTAGGTTTTGGACTTGCTTTACTTTTAAATGCAGCATTAAAATCCAGAAATTTATTGCGGACTGTTTTCTTTATTCCGAATGTAATCGGAGGATTATTGCTGGGATTCATTTGGCAGTTTATTTTTGTAAAGGGGTTTGCAGCGATTGGTAATATTACCGATCTTTCCATGTTTAAGCTGCCTTGGCTTGGGGATGAAGCTACAGCATTCTGGGGCATTGTGATTGTTTTTGCCTGGCAGATCAGCGGTTACATGATGGTCATTTATATTGCGGCACTTCAGGGGGTTGATCAGACACTGATGGAGGCTGCAAGGATTGATGGGGCTTCCAGCTGGACGTTGCTGACCCAAATTATTATCCCGCTTATTTTGCCGGCGTTTACGATTTGTTTCTTTTTAACTATTTCAATGGCATTTAAAATCTTCGACCTGAATATTTCACTAACTGGCGGCGGGCCATTTAATTCAACACAATCAGTTGCAATCAATATCTATCAGGAAGCATTTCAGAATAATCGTTATGGTCTTGGTACGGCGAAGTCCATTTTATTCTTCCTCGTGGTAGCTATTTTTACAACGGTACAGGTTATGATGACGAAGAAAAGAGAGGTTGAGGCATAATGAATCCGAGATATACCAAGGTTACCTTCTTGCTGGAGATCATCGGGATTGTATTAGGAGTCATATTTCTCATTCCTTTCTATTTCGTTCTGATTAACTCCGTAAAAGGCTTTGCGGATATTTTGATTGATGCAGCGGCATGGCCGCAGGAATTTTTATTTTCCAATTACATGAAAGTATGGGATATCATTAATTTCCCGCGGGCATTTTGGAATTCACTTATAATAACGGTAATCAGCAATATTGGACTTGTTGTCATTAGTTCCATGGCTGCCTGGAAGATGGTGAGAACTCCGGGGAAATTCAGCAAGATCCTGTTTGTTCTGTTTGTATCTGCGATGGTCATCCCATTCCAGACCGTTATGATTCCGCTGATGAAGCTGGGTGGCGCATTAAATCTGACAAACAGCATACCTGGTCTCATCATTATGTATTTTGGCTTTGGCGTACCATTATCGCTTTTCCTGTATCACGGTTTTATTAAAACAGTTCCAATCGAGATAGAGGAATCAGCGAGGATTGATGGCTGCAGCCAATTCGGCGTATTCTGGAGAATTGTTTTTCCGCTTCTGAAGCCAATTACAGTAACGGTCATTATTTTAAATACATTATGGATCTGGAATGATTATCTGCTGCCGCTTCTTGTGCTTCAGGATGCAGAACTCAGGACGATTCCTTTGGCCACAAGCTCATTCTTTGCACAATATACAAAGCAGTGGGATATGGGACTGGCTGCCCTTGTTATGGGCATCACCCCGGTCATTATTTTCTTCCTGTTCCTGCAGAGACATATTATTAAAGGTATTGCACAAGGTTCCATTAAGTAGTTATAGAGACTTTTGCGGCCAAAAGCAGGCTGTGAAAGTTTATATAAAAAAAATATTCAGGGGGGAAACAAAATGAAACGCTTTGCTCTATTACTGCTGTCATTGGTTCTAATGGCAGGCATTGTGGCAGGCTGTTCTTCTTCCAGCTCTTCGGGGGATGAAAAGCCTCAGGATGATTCAAAGAATGAAGGAGAAGCCGTAACGCTGAACTTGTTCCAGTTTAAAGTCGAAATTGCCGAACAGCTTCAGGAAATGATTGCTGAATTTGAAAAAGAGCACCCAAATATTAAAGTGAAGCTGGAAACAGTCGGTGGCGGAGCTGATTACGGTGCAGCATTAAAAGCAAAGTTTGCATCTGGCGAACAGCCTGACATTTTTAACAATGGCGGATTTAAGGAACTTGAGCTTTGGAAAGAGCACCTTGCAGATCTTTCAAATGAGCCTTGGGCAAAGCATGTGCTCCCGATTGGCAAAGTTCCGATGACTGATACAGATGGCAAGCTTTACGGCATGCCAGTAAACCTTGAAGGATATGGATTTATTTATAATAAGGATTTATTTGAAGAAGCGGGCATTACCGAGCCTCCTAATACCATTTCTCAACTAAAAGATGCTGCTGAAAAACTAAAAGATAAAGGAATCACGCCATTCTCTGCCGGCTATGGCGAGTGGTGGGTAATAGGGCAGCATCTGTTAAATATTCCATTTGCCCAGCAGGAAGATCCGGTTGCCTTTATTGAGGGTCTATATAGCGGATCTGAAAAGATCACTGGCAATGATAAATTTAAAGAGTTTAAAGAAGTACTTGATACTGAAATTAACTTCGGAAACGAAAATCCGTTAACGACTGACTACAATACCCAAGTGACGCAATTTGCATCCGGGAAAACAGCTATGCTTCAGCAGGGGAACTGGACAGAAAACATGATTCTTGAAATTAACCCTGAGATAAACATGGGCTTTCTTCCAATTCCGATGACTGATGATGAAGCTGCGGCAGACCGTTTGCCAGTAGGTGTTCCGAACAACTGGGTTCTAAACAAAAATTCAGAGCATCTTGAAGAAGCTAAAGTTTTCCTTGACTGGATGGTTTCTTCTGAAACAGGCAAGCGTTATATCACAGAAGAGTTTGCGTTTATCCCTGCATTTGATAATATTGAGCCGACCGGTTTAGGGCCGCTTGGCCAGCGCATTCTTGAGTATTCTAAGGAAGAGAAAACCATTCCTTGGACATGGTTCAGATGGCCGGATGGAGCAAATAAAGAGTTTGCTGCCACAATCCAGGAATACGCTGCAGGTAAAATTGATTACGATACAGTTGTTGAACGCTTTCAGGCATCCTGGGATAATTTGAAATAATTTTGTGAAACAGGAAAGCATGTCTGCGGAAGATATGCTTTCTATTTTATAACCCATTTATCTCGAATATGCTTAACAGCAAAAAGACATCCCCTAAAAGGGAAGTTTCGCTTTATACTATTGTAAAAGACATAGCAGCGGGGGATGTAAATGTTCAAAAGGAGCATTAGAAATAAACTGATTGTTCTATTGATGGCAGCCACGATCGTCCCATTTGGGGCCTCTATTGTCATCACTTATTACCATACAGCGGAATCCCTTAAAGATCAGGTTATTCAGGAAAATAGCAATCTATTATATCAAGGAAAAGTGAATCTGGAGGGCTACATAAATGAGCTGGATGGGTTAACACTATCCCTTTACAATAATCCAGGTTTAATAAACTTTTTAAAAGATCCCCAAAAGGAAAATAATTATCAAGCAGTCGAAGCTGTAAGAAATGTAATTTCTACCATCCTGTATGCTGAAGAAAATATCAAAAGAGTTAATATTGCTGTTGCGAAGGAAGATCGGCTCATAACAGCTTCCCGGCGCTCTACGGTTGTTTTTTCAAAAAAGCTTACAAATACCAATCAGGAATACTACAAAAGAGCCAAAGCAAGTCCAAGCCATATGTATTTGGAGCCGATTCATAAGATAAAGGAGCCGGAGGATAAAAAGCCTAAAAATGTAATTACGATGCACAGATCTTTAATCAATATTCCGTCTAATGATATATTGGCGTATATCTCATTGGAGTTCTCACCGGATCAAATAAACAATATCAGCCGTAACCTTTTTTTGGAAGGTAAGGAAGAATTCTATATTCTCTCTCCAGAAGGTGACCTCGTCTACCGTTCTGCTGATCAAGCTGATGGAGGCATTCAAACGCCTGATTGGATTAATTGGATCATCAGCACGAACAAAGAAAATGGCACAGTTGAATGGAAGGAAGATTCATTCAGCGGTGTAATGGTATACGAAAAATTATCGAAAAATTCTGGCGGATGGTATCTTGTTAAGCGTGTCCCTTATACCACTTTATATGAAAGTGCATTCAGCGTTGCGAAAATCAATATTATGTTTGGTGTTATTGGGCTTTTCCTGGTTATTCTTGCCACTCTATTTATCTCTTTTAGAATTACTTCTCCGATTAGAGTCCTGCTGCATTACATTGATCAGGTTGAAAAGGGAAACCTTAATGTCCACTTTAAATCTTTTGGCAATGATGAGGTTGGCTATTTGGGTGACCGGTTTAAGCAGATGATAGATAAAATTAATGATTTAATTAATCGGGAGTATAAGCTGCAGCTGGAAAACAAGACAAACCAGCTGAAGGTTCTGCAGTCCCAGGTAAATCCGCATTTTTTATACAATGCATTGCAGTCAATCGGAACAGCCGCCTTAAAAAATCAGGGTCCGCAAATTTATTCTTCTGTTACCCGCCTTTCAAAAATTATGAGGTACAGCATGAATATGGAAGAGGATTTGGTGCCTCTTCAAAAAGAGGTTGAACACACCAAAGCCTATCTGCTGCTGCAAAAAGAGCGGTTTGGAGATCAGCTGCAGTTCAATTTTCAGCTTGATGAAAGTGCATTGGGGTTTCCGGTGCCGAAAATGATACTCCAGCCAATAGTGGAGAATTACTTTAAGCATGGCTTTGATGCACGTGAAAAAACAGGAGAAATTAAGATTGCTTGCCGTCAGGATGAATTTTATCTGGATATTTTTATCGAGGATAATGGCACAGGAGTTTCGGAGAGCAGGCTGGAAGAAATCCAAAGGCATTTGATGAATGACCGGATAGGGCAAAAGGGTGAGTTGACGAATATCGGACTGAAAAATATTTACGCCCGGTTAAAACTCTATTATGGCAATCGGGCATACCTGAAGCTTAAGAACCTTGAGCAAGACGGACTGATGATTTCTATAAAACTTCCAAAAAGAATGGAAGGTGGTAAAGATGAAAGCAATTATTGTGGATGATGAGAAACATGTGCGGGAAGGCTTGATGCTGTTAGCAGACTGGAGCCGTTTTGGGATTCATACAATCATGGAGGCTGTTGATGGAAATGAGGCTGTGAAACTAATCAAAGAGCATCGCCCGGAAATCATCTTTACAGACATGAGCATGCCAAAGAGAGATGGCATCAGTCTTTTGAAATGGATTCATTCTGCCGATCTTTCCAGCAAGACGATTGTTGTCAGCGGATATGATGATTTTGACTATATGAGAAATGCCATCTGCTATAAAAGCTTTGATTATATCTTGAAGCCTATCGATCCGGACATATTGAACGAGACTTTAGAGAAAGCCATAAATGAATGGAAACAGCAAAGTCCTCCAGGGGAATGCCAGCAGGAGCATGACGGGGAGATGAATGTGATTCAGCAAATAGAACAGTTTTTGCTGGAAAGCTATAACAAGGAGATTAACCTGCAGGAAATTGCAGACAGATTTTATTTAAGCAGGGAGTACATTTCCAGAAAGTTTAAACAGGAATATCAGGCTACCATCACCGATTTTATAACGAATGTCCGAATGAACAAGGCAAAGGAACTTCTGCAGAACCCAAAACTAAAAATCTATGAAATTGCTTTCCAGGTTGGCTATCAGGATGAAAAGTATTTCAGTAAAGTGTTTAAAAAGACAGAAGGGATTTCCCCAAACGAATATAGAAGTATAAATTGACAGAAGGAGGATTGATCATGATCAACGTGCTGGTATGGAATGAGAATCGACATGAACAAAAGGATGAAAGGGTGAGGGCTGTCTATCCCGATGGCATTCACGGTGCCATTGCGGATTTTTTAAAGGAAGAAGAGTTTAAGGTTAAGACAGCTACATTGGATGAACCAGAACATGGACTTAGTGATGCTGTTTTACAGAAAACAGATGTTTTGGTCTGGTGGGGACATCTCGCGCACGGGGAAGTTGAGGATTCGGCCATTGAAAAAGTAAAACAAAGAGTCTTGGATGGCATGGGGCTGATTGTCCTTCATTCCGGTCATTTCTCAAAGATTTTCAAAGCATTGATGGGTACTTCTTGTGATTTAAAGTGGAGAGAAGCTGATGAAAAGGAACGGATTTGGATTGTTGATCCCAGCCATCCAATTGCAGAGGGAATTGGCGAATATATTGAACTTGAAAAAGAGGAGATGTATGGGGAGCATTTTGATATCCCTGCACCGGATGAACTTTTAATGGTGAGCTGGTTTGAAGGCGGAGAAGTTTTTCGAAGCGGCTGTACATACAGGCGAGGTAAAGGGAAGATCTTTTATTTTCGTCCTGGACATGAGACGTATCCAACTTATTATCAAAAGGACGTGCAGCGGGTTATTAAAAATGCTGTTAAGTGGGCTAAGTCAGCTGATCTTCCCGTACCGGTCTATGGAAATGCGAAACCATTGGAGAGAATCAGAGTGAGTCAAGAAGGAGTGGGAAATTAAAATGAAACAGCTCAAAATGGGGATTATTGGATGCGGAAGTATAGCTAAGCATCGGCATATGCCTGAATATCATGCAAGCAGCGGGGCTGTCATTGCAGCGGTATGTGATATTTATGAAGAGCGTGCAAATGTGTTTGCCGGCTTATACGGGGCGAAGGTGTACACCGATTATAAAGAATTGTTGGCTAATTCAAATATAGATGCTGTGAGTGTCTGTACCCCGAATTATCTGCATGCTCCCATTTCAGTTGCAGCATTAAACGCTGGCAAGCATGTTTTATGTGAAAAACCAATGGCGACCTCTAAGGAAGAAGCACTGAAGATGATTAAAGCAGCCCGTAAAAATGGAAAGAAATTAATGATTGCACATAATCAGCGCTTTGTCCCTTCGCATAAAAAAGCAAAAGAACTGATTGAAAAAGGGAAAGCGGGAAAAATCTATAGTTTCCGTTCAGCTTTTGGACACGGCGGACCTGAAGGCTGGAGTGCAGATGGCAGGGATAGCTGGTTCTTCAAAAAAGGTCAGGCTTTTATTGGCGCCATGGGCGACCTTGGTGTCCATAAAACCGACTTGCTACGCTATTTGCTTGGAGAAGAGTTTACTGAGGTAGGAGCTTTTGTAGAAACAAGTGCCAAGAAAGGTGCTGATGTAGATGATACAGCGGTATGCGTGTTGAAAACAGAAAGCGGTGTGATTGGGACCTTAGCTGCAAGTTGGTCTTATGTGTCAAAAGAAGATAATTCAACTATTATTTATGGAGAAAAAGCCATTTTGAGATTAGAGGATGATCCCCTATACTCACTCATTGTGCAATATGCAAATGGTGAAACAGTGAAGTACGAACTCGGCGGAATCCAGACAAATGAAGAAGGCGGACAAAAGAATTCAGGCGTTATTGACCATTTTGTTGAAAGTATTTTGAATGACCAGGAGCCTGCTATTCCAGGATCAGAGGGAATGAAGTCGCTCCAAGTAATCCTGGCTGCCTTGGAGTCAAGCGAAACAAAGCAAATCGTCAGAGTAAATTGAGGTGCATCAATGAAGAAACTTCGAATCGGGATTATCGGAGCAGGGGGAATCGCTCAGTCCAGACACATGCCCGTTTTATTAAAACTATCGGATAGTGCTTCGGTAACAGCTGTATGCGATGTAAATGAGGAAACAGCAAAAGTGGCTGCAGAGAAGTTTGGAATTAGCAAAGCTTTTACAGATTATAAAGATTTATTAAGAGAAACAGATGCTGTGGTTATTTGTACACCGAATAAGTTTCATGCTGAAATTACGGTTGCTGCAATGGAGGCAGGGCTGCATGTGTTATGTGAGAAGCCAATGGCGATGACAGCAGAAGAATGCAGGAAAATGATTGATGCCAGAGAAAGGTCAAGAAAGGTATTGGCCATTGCTTACCACTACCGCTTTATGAAAGAGGCTCAGGCTGCAAAAAAACTCATTGCAGAAAATGAAATTGGGCTACCATTTGCAGCCAGGGCAAGAGCGATGAGAAGGAGGAAGGTGCCTGGCTGGGGTGTTTTCACCAATAAGGAACTTCAGGGCGGCGGAAGTTTAATTGATTATGGGTGCCACCTGCTTGACCTCTCGCTTTGGCTGCTGGGAAACCCGGAGGAAACCGAGGTTTCAGGGACAGCATACAATACATTAAGCAAAATGCCTGACCAGGTAAATTTATGGGGAAGTTTTGACCATCAATCCTTTAATGTCGATGATCATGTGACAGCTTACATAAAGTTTGCCAATGGCGCATCCCTGCTTTTTGAAACCTCTTGGTCGGCCAATATCGAAAGGGATGAAGAAAGTGTCAGTCTTTCAGGGCAGCATGGGGGCATCGATCTATTTCCATTCAGGCTGAATCAATCCAAACATGGAATGCTGCTGAATGCTTGTTCAGAATGGCTGCCAGGGAATGACGACTATGCTTTTGCACAGGCACGGAATTTTATAAACAGCTGTTTGGGCAGGGAAGAATTTACGGTTAATGCCGAAGAAGCTCTGCAGACAACCAGAATAATTGATGCAATCTATAAAAGCAGTGAAATGGGCAGGAGAGAAAATATATAGAGAACAGGAGGGGATTCATGTGAAGCTTGGTGTATTCACCGTTTTATTTGCTGATAAAAGTTTTGAAGAGATGCTTGCCCATGTAAAAGCTGCAGGGCTAACGGCTGTTGAGATCGGCACGGGTGCTTATCCGGGAAACGCTCACTGCAGCCTGTACGAGCTTTTGGAAAGTAAAGAACTGCGTGATGAATATTTGAATAAGATAGCCTCAAAAGGACTTGAAATTAGCGCATTCAGCAGTCATGGCAATCCAATTTCCCCTGATAAAGCCTTTGCGGAAGAATCGGACCGAATATTATACGAGACGATCAAATTAGCCAGCTTAATGAATGTGCCGGTTGTAAATTGTTTTTCAGGTACCGCAGGAGATGGGGAAGGGGCCAAGCATCCGAACTGGCCGATTGCTCCATGGCCAAACGAATATGGAGAAGTACTCAGATGGCAATGGGAAGAGAAACTTATTCCATACTGGAAGAAAGCCGGCCAATTTGCCAAAGACCATAATGTGAAAATTGGTCTTGAACTGCATGGCGGTTTCCTTGTGCATACCCCTTATACACTTTTGAAATTAAGGGAAGAAACGTGTGACGCCATTGGGGTCAACCTTGACCCAAGCCATTTGTGGTGGCAGGGAATCGATCCTGTGGCAGCTATAAAGATACTGGGAAAAGAAAATGCCATTCATCATTTTCATGCCAAAGATACCTACATTGACCAGGAAAATGTAAATATGTATGGTTTAACGGATATGCAGCCGTATGGAAATGTACAGACTAGAGCGTGGACATTTAGGTCAGTTGGCTGCGGACACAGCCTGCAGGAATGGTCAGATATGATGAGCGCATTGCGTGCATTTGGGTATGATTATGTTGTCAGCATTGAGCATGAAGATCCGCTTATGTCGGTAGAAGAAGGATTCACACGTGCAGTAAAGAATTTGAAATCGATCTTAATCGAAGAGAAGCCATCAGAAATGTGGTGGGTGTAAACATAATTACACGAATAGGCAGAGAGGATTTTAAATCCTCTCCAGTTTTTTCGACAAATTTCTCAAAAGGGGTTGACTATTCAGGCTGAATTTAGTACTATTAAGTAGTTGATTCGACAGGATGATTTTTACTGTTGATAAGAATCGACATATCTTTTTATGATAATTCCATATATGATTCAATATAATTCACAAAACGCGGGTGTAGTTTAGTGGTAAAACCTCAGCCTTCCAAGCTGATGATGAGGGTTCGATTCCCTTCACCCGCTCCATACATAGCCAACGCAGTGTTTCGTTCAAAAAGAACGAGGTATTGCGTTTTTTCATTTTCATGGCTATAAATAATAAAAAAATCGGGCGGTATCAAGACCACTCGATTTTTCTAAACTTTATTAACATCCAATCACTTTAAAGTTTCCTTCGCCTCCATGCACTTGTGTATACATGTTCATTAATGATTCAACCATTTTTTCAGCTTGTCCTGTTTCTAGTAATGGGCGCAAATAAACGATTTGAATAGCATTTTTTGTGTATACTGTTACTGCTGTTCTTTCTGAGTCAACAAATGGACTGCCGAAAGGTCCTTCAGCATCTTCGCTAATGATTAAATTTGCCAGTGAATTAGGTCTTCCATTCAATCCATTATATTTTTCGCCTTCTTTGCCAACTCTGATAGCGAGATCACCGGAAAGCTTATCTGCATCATACACACCAATTGGGATTTGGTATTCCAATGAAAAGAAGTTGTTTATGTCAATGGAGCTATTGACCGGCTGCAGGTAGTTCTGCTTTTTTATTCTGCGGTATAGAGCTTCTGCGGAATGGCGGTAACGATTGGGATCTTTTCCTGCTGTTTTAAATATCTGTCTCCATTCTTTAATGCCATCCAGGTCTGTTACGTTTTTATCCTCCAAATCAAAATAGATAGATTCCTGGAACAGCTGTAGACGGCCTTTTACCATCTGTGGAGACTGCCCGACTTCAATGTTTTTATATGTAATAAAACCTATTTTAAAATGGGGGATTTGTTTGCATAGCTCAGGAGAAATCGCAATTTCCAAGCTTTCCACCTCCAAATTCACTTTAAAATAGTTTATCATAATAAGCAGTGTTTCAATAAATTAACGGCTTTTATATAAATACTTTTTAAGAGAAAGGAGGTCTCGGACATGAATTTTGCTCAATTTAAGCAGGAAGTCATTGAATATAGTAAAACAATTGGCATAGATAAAATCGGTTTTACAACGGCAAGCACTTTTGATGAAATGAAAAACAGGCTGATTCGCCAGCAGGAGCTTCAGTATCAATCTGGCTTTGAAGAGCCTGATATTGAGAAAAGGGTTAATCCCGGACTTCTAATGGACAAGCCGCGGTCAATTATTTCGATTGCACTTGCGTATCCTTCGAAAATGAAAGTGAGAGTTGTCAGCAAAAAAGGCGAAAGAAGAGGGATTTTTTGCCGTGCTTCGTGGGGTAAAGATTATCATCATCTATTGAGGGACCGTCTTCAGAAGCTTGAAGACTTTATTCAAGAAAGGATACCAGAAGCAAACTGCAAATCAATGGTGGATACGGGTGAACTGGTCGATCGAGCAGTGGCACAACGGGCTGGCATCGGCTGGAGCGGGAAAAACTGTTCTATTATTACACCTGAATTTGGATCATATGTATACCTTGGAGAGATGATTACGAATCTTCCTTTTGAACCTGATGAACCGATGGAAGACCAATGCGGCAGCTGCAATAAATGTGTAGACGTGTGTCCGACGGGTGCTTTAATCCAGGGCGGTCAGCTTGATGCACAGAAATGTATTGCCTTTTTAACACTAACCAAAGGCTTCCTTGCAGAACCATACAGAGAAAAACTGGGGAACAGGCTTTATGGCTGTGATACTTGCCAAACGGTTTGCCCAGAGAATAAAGGAAAGGATTTTCTTTTCCATGAAGAGATGGAACCTGACCCGGAAGTAGCCAAGCCGCTTCTAAGGCCTCTCCTATTCATCAGCAACCGTGAATTCAAGGAAAAATTTGGTCCGGTATCAGGCTCGTGGAGAGGGAAAAAGCCAATTCAGCGAAATGCCATCATAGCACTTGCCCATTATAAAGATGTAACGGCTATAGTTGATTTGATAAAAGTCCTGACAACTGATCCGCGTCCTGTTATCCGTGGAACAGCGGCATGGGCATTGGGGAAGATAGGCGGCAGAGAGTCACTTGAGGCAATGGAAAAGGCTCTGGAGATGGAACAAGATGAAGAGGTTCTTTCTGAAATTGAAAAAGGTTTAAGTTATATCGAGCAATGATGAGAAGGTTCTGACCTTCTCTTTTTTTATATGCTTTTTTGTAATGGCAAAAAGCTATCCTCGGAGAAATTGGGTTATAGGCAGATTGAATTTTTTTGTGCTGACAAATTAGCATCTTACTCAAGAGAAGGGAGGAAACGAAGGTATTTATGCGAAAAATTTAAGCAAGGTCCATTCCCTGCCCTCATATGTATTGAGTAGAGAGGAGTGAGATTCGTGAGAGACCAGCTTCAGGAACTGTTAGTAAAAAGAGTGCAGCAGTGCGTTTCCCATTTAAGGAGTTCCATCCATACTTGCCCTAAAATCGAAAGGAAGAAAGAGTGCTTGTCTAAACGCTCGGGTGAGATCGTCAAAGCGCAGGCGACAGGCAAAATTACCAGGATCGGTGATGAGATCGATGGTGTCAAGCCGGTTGAATACAATGTGCACTTCAAATACTTAATTAAACATAAAGGCGTACTTTATATGGAAGAAGAGCTTGAAGAACGCAAAGCAGAATTTTATAAAGGGGTTCTAGTAGAGGATCAGGAAAAAAGTCCTTTTGCATATGCTTGGGAGGAAAAAGAAGAATTATCCCGTGAAAGTGAAGGGGAAGAAGAACGGGTTGAATATAAGTATGACCGGATGAAAGCAGTGCAGTATGCCGAAAAGTGGTGGAACAGCTATAATCCTGCTTATAAGAAATTTGAAGTGGATTGCACCAATTATATTTCTCAGTGTCTTCATGTTGGCGGCGGGCCGATGAGAGGGTATCCCAACCGGGGAAAAGGCTGGTGGATGAGAAATGAAAACTGGAGCTACAGCTGGTCGGTCGCCAACTCGATGCGGTGGTATCTTCCCGGGTCAAATGCAGGATTGAGGGCAAAGGAGGTGTCCAATCCAGACCAGCTCCTGCTGGGGGATGTAATCTGCTATGATTTTCAGGGGGACGGCCGGTTTGACCATACAACCATTGTTACCGGAAAAGATGCTGCAGGAATGCCTCTGGTCAATGCACATACCTATAACAGCAGAATGCGATACTGGGCATATGAAGACTCGACAGCATACACTCCTGCTATTAAGTATAAGTTTTTCAGTATATCTGATGATCGGTAATTTGTCTGGGGATTTCAAAGTGATATAATAACAGCATGCAGTGTGAATAATAGAGGTGAAAATCGTGGGATTGCATGTAGTTTTATATCAGCCAGAAATTCCGGCTAACACAGGTAACATAGCCCGCACTTGCGCGGCAACTGATACAACATTGCATTTAATCCGCCCGCTTGGCTTTTCAACAGATGATAAGATGCTGAAGCGTGCCGGATTAGATTACTGGCAATATGTAAATATCGTTTATCATGACTCACTGGACGATTTCTTTAAAAGCAGCGAAGGCGGTGAATGCTTCTATTTAACGAAGCACGGATCGAAGCCTCATTCTACTTTTGATTACAGTGATGCGGCTGAAGATTATTATTTTATTTTTGGCAAGGAAACGACTGGCCTTCCAAAGGATGTTATTGAAAACAATAAAAACCGAGCTTTAAGAATTCCGATGAATGACAATGTAAGGTCGCTGAACTTATCAAATACAGCAGCTATTCTTATCTACGAAGCGCTGCGCCAGCAGGACTATTTACATTTAAAATAGCCCTATTTAAGGTCTGACTTAGAGTCAGGCCTTTTCCTTTGGAGAAAGCAATTCTTTCTGGGTAAAATGAAAATGAAAAAGGGAAAGGATGAGAAGTAATGAATGAAGTTACTAATTTGCTTATGGCTCATAGTTCAGTGCGCCATTTTGAGGACAAGCCTCTATCCAGTGAGCAGATAGAAGCTATCGTCCTGTCTGCCCAGGCAGCTTCCACTTCAAGCTTTGTGCAGGCCTATTCAATAATCGGAGTGACGGATAAAGAAAAGAAAGCAAAGCTGGCGGAGTTTGCCGGCAATCAAAGGTATGTGGCTGAAAACGGACACTTCTTTGTTTTTTGTGCAGATTTGCATCGCCATGAGGTTATTGGACAAATGGAAAACAAAGATGTGAAGCCTTCCATTGAAAGCACAGAAAAGTTTATGGTTGCGGTTATTGACGCTGCACTGGCAGCACAGAATGCTGCGGTTGCTGCTGAATCCATGGGACTTGGGATATGCTATATCGGCGGAATCAGAAATCATCTCGATGGTGTTTCCGAGCTTTTAAAAACACCGGATCGTGTGATTCCTCTGTTTGGTTTGGCAGTAGGCTACCCTTCCAAAAAGAACGATAAAAAGCCAAGACTTCCCCTTCAGCATATTTACCATGAAAATGAATATATGCAGGAAGAAGAAGCCTATCGCGAAGAACTTATAATGTATAACAGAATCATATCCGAGTATTATGAGGAGCGGACTGACGGCAAACGGATGGACACATGGACTGGCCAAATCGGCGGCATGCTGGAGAAACAGACAAGGATGTATATGAAGGGTTTTGTTCAAGGGAAGAAGATGGATTTAAGATAATTTTTAATATAATAAGGCTGTTTTCGCAAAGGGTGTTGCTTACAAACTAATTTTACTAACTGAGTTGATTGGAGAGGAAGGCACTTGATCCTCGAAAATGCTGACGCATTTCCTTCGTGCGTGTTCATTCGAGGAAGCTTATTCGATGTCCTGCGGGAGGAGTGGGTGCGGGAGACCCCACAGGCGTGAAACGCCGAGGAGGCTTCCGTTCCTCCCCGCGGAAAGCAAGTGACTGGAGCGGAAATCAACGGGCAAGCTTTATAGTCCAAAAACAACAATCTATACGAAAAGAGCCTATAATAAAAAGAAAAAAGCTGCTGATAGTTCAGCAGCTTATTTGTTGCTTACGCCTGGTTTGTCATCATAACCGGCAGTGAAAATAGCAGCTAGGAAAGTAACCATTACAGCGATAATAATAATTGTACCCATGTGTATGTAATCCTCCTTTAATGTGTATGTCTATAGGTAATCATAATAAGCTTATTATAGCCCAAAAAAGAAAAGCTGTGAATGAAAAGTGTGCAGTTTTTTTCAGCTTGGCTGATACAATAGATTACAAAACAAACCCGAGGGTCTGGCCCTCTCCTTTAACTTCCCCATTAATAGTACAAACAAACTCTCAACAGATTTACGCATGTTCAATTGCCGGGGTGCATAGAGTATATTAATCGTCTCTGATAATGCGACAGGGGGAGGTCCTTATGGATATTCTAAAAAAAATTGAGATGTTTCGACATGAAGAGGAAAAGCTTAAATGGGAAGGGACTTTTGGAGAGTATCTAGAAATTGTTAAAGAGAAGCCATGGGTTGCCCAGTCAGCACATTCTCGGGTATATAGCATGATCAAAGATGCAGGTGTGGAAGAAGTGAAGGGGCAAAAAAGATATCAGTTTTTCAGCAATCAGCTGTTTGGACTTGAAGAAGCACTTGAAAGGCTTGTAGAGGAATATTTCCATCCAGCAGCTAAACGCCTGGATGTCCGAAAAAGGATTCTTTTACTAATGGGGCCGGTCAGCGGCGGTAAATCAACATTAGTGACGATGTTAAAAAGAGGTTTGGAACAATATTCCCATAGTGATAGGGGAGCGGTCTATGCCATTAAGGGATGCCCGATGCATGAAGACCCGCTTCATTTAATCCCGCATCATCTCCGCAAAGATTTTTATGATGAGTATGGAATTAGAATTGAAGGGAATTTATCGCCACTAAATAGTATGAGGCTAGAACAGGAGTATGGCGGCCGCATTGAAGATGTTTTGGTTGAAAGAGTTATTTTTTCTGAGGACCGAAGGGTGGGAATTGGAACGTTCAGCCCTTCAGATCCAAAGTCTCAGGATATTGCTGATCTGACAGGAAGCATTGACTTTTCAACCATTGCTGAATATGGTTCTGAATCAGATCCGCGCGCCTATCGTTTCGATGGGGAACTGAATAAAGCAAACCGCGGAATGATGGAATTCCAGGAAATGCTGAAGTGTGATGAGAAGTTTTTATGGCATTTACTTTCCCTAACACAGGAAGGCAACTTTAAAGCTGGACGTTTCGCCTTGATTTCTGCAGATGAATTTGTGGTAACTTGATAACTACTAAAAGTATATTTAAAAGAACTCCCCTTTATGACAAAGAGGAGTTAAAAAATATCTTAGGGTTAAACATAACATTTAGATCGAATGTTCCCTTTCCCGTTTTAGTGAGAACAATGTAATCAAAAATTCCACGAAGTAATTCATTCTTCTCTGTTTTATTTAATTCTTCATTTTTATAAACCTCAAGCAAGTCTTTTATTCCAGTCTGGATATCTTCAATGTTTATTTCCTCAATACGATCTTTTTCTAAATCGGCTTGTATTTCTTCTAATAGGGTTTGTTTTTCATCCATTTGGTTTAAAACTTTTTCTTTAAGTCTATCGTAATCTTCCTTATTAAGTTCACCTTCTGCTCTCATTAATTGAATACCATCTAATTGTTTTTTAGACCTTGTTAATTCTTCCTTTAGTTTTTCAATTTGGTCTTCTGGATTAATCTTACTAGCATTAAGTTTATCAAAATCAATTAGTTCTTGGAGCCTTTCCTTCAATCTGTCTTGGTCAACCTCAATAACTTCACTTAGAAGTAACTGAATAATAGACTTTTCAATATCCCAGTATTTTATATATACAGCACAAGGTAAGCACATCATAAATTCTTTTTTATAAATACTTTTCGTTCCGTCCTTCTTTGTGTAATGTTGTGTACTGTATTGTCTAACCATTTTCTTTCCACAAGAAGAACAGATTATTAAACCAGCCAATACATTAGGTTCAAATTCGAGTTTGACAGATGGTTTATTCCTATTTTCTACCAGTTGCTCCTGTGCAGTCTGCCATATTTCACTGGTGACTATTGGTTCGAAGCAATCTGGAACAATAATTTGCTCTTCTGGAGGGACATCATGAATTTCACCATATTTCTTCTCTGTCATATGATACCTATACTCGCCTTTATACACTGGGTTAGAGAGGATAGTTCGAATTACTTTTGGAGACCAATACTGTTTTCCTGTTTTGGTAGGTATGTTTTCTTTTCTTAAGATAGTACTTATCCCGTTATATCCTATTTTATCAATTACATAATGGTAGTATATCTTCTTTACAATAGGTGCTTGTTCATCATTAGGTATTAACTTTTGGGTATAACTGTCAAAGTCATAACCATAAGGAACGGCCTGACTACCTCCCATAAATCGCCCTTGACGAGCATATGAGTATTTCGCCTCCTTCATTCTTTGTTTAATCATATCTAATTCTAGATTACCCATAAACATATAGAACTTCAGGATTTGAACATGATGACTATTTAGTGGATCATACACTTGATATGGGGTAATAATATAGATGCATTTTCTTTGGAGTAATTTTAAAACCATACCCATTTGGTCTGGATCTCCACGTCCTAAACGGCTAATATCTTTAACTGCAATAGCAGCCTTTCTACTTCCTACATTCTTAAGTTCCTCCAAAAGAGACGAAAATCTAGGACGACTTGCTATTTCGTCTCCTCCTGATTGAATCTCCTCCCTCATAGAGTAAGGGATACCTTCTTCTTCTTGTATTTCTTTTAACATACCACCAATTAATTCTCTTTGTGCTGCTAGAGTATCTTGGTTTGTCTTCTTCTCACGGAGCATATCTTGACGGGAACGACGAATATATCCATAGATAAACTCAATAGTTTGTGGAATCTCCCTCTTCATATTATTCTCCTTTTTTAGTAGATGTTATATATCTAGTATACTACTAAAAACATAACTGTAGTACATACCAAAAAGAAGAAAATCACAGTAATAATCGGCTTTATATATACTCTCAAATCGTTGTTATAGGAGGTTTAGGGTATTCATATGAGGGAACAAAAAAAGACATAGCAGAGGCTATATCTTATCAATGTATTTTATTTCGAATTGTTCGGCTCTTGATAATTGGATTATCAACGCTTTATCAAATTCATTATCAATATCTTTATTTATGTAGATCATGTCAATTTCAGAAAGTGGAGAATTAAGTAATTCCATTAGTTCCGTACCTTCATTATAAATATCCAGAAATACCCCTTTTATAATATGGTGGGTCTCTAAAAATTGTATCAATTCATTGACACGGAGAACTGCCTGTTCGGTACTCTCGCCTTGCTCACAATTGTAGTAAATAACTACATTTGCCACTTGTTTCACCTCGTCCCAGAGGGTATTGTAAAAAAGTAACTTTAATATTATAACATGTTATTCAACAAATTAACTATAAACTTTGCTATAATTACACTAGGACAAGTGTTCGGGGAGGTAGACAACTTTGTTATATCGTTTTATAGATTTATTCGCAGGTATCGGGGGCATAAGAACAGCCTTTGAGCCTTACGGGGAGTGTGTTTTTTCTTGTGAATGGGACTTAAAAGCACAAGAAACATATTTCGCTAATTTTGGCGAAAAACCAGTTGGCGATATCCGTGCAGTAGACGAAAAAGAAATACCTGACCACAACATATTGCTGGCAGGTTTCCCATGTCAGCCGTTTAGTATTGCAGGAGTAAGTAAGAAGAATAGTTTAGGAAGAGAACACGGTTTCCTTGATGAAACACAAGGGACTTTATTCTTTGATATTGCACGTATTATCAAAGAGAAGCAGCCAGAGGCTTTCTTATTAGAGAATGTTAAGAACCTAAAAAGTCATGATAAAGGTAAAACATTTAAAGTAATAAAGAATGTATTAGAAGAATTAGGTTATACGGTATATACGGAGGTTCTAAATGCCAAAGGTCTTGTGCCTCAAAATAGAGAACGTATCTATATTGTAGGCTTTAAGAAACCATTGAAGTTTGAGTTTCCAGAAATACCTAAAGAGGGTCCACCGTTGAGATCTATCCTTGAAGAAGAGGTTGATGATGTATTTACATTGTCAGATAAGTTATGGCAGTACTTACAGGATTATAAAGAAAAACATAGCAAGAAGGGTAATGGTTTTGGCTTTGGTTTAGCAGATTTAGATTCATATTCTAGAACGTTGTCTGCTCGTTACTATAAAGATGGTAGTGAGATTCTAATTCCTCAAGGTGAAGGAAAAAATCCAAGAAGATTGACCCCTAGAGAATGTGCACGCTTGCAGGGATTTCCAGAAACGTTTAAGATTGTAGTATCGAGAACCGCTGCTTGGAAGCAGTTTGGAAATTCAGTAGCAGTTCCTGTCGTTTCTTTGATTGCTGAGCGAATGGTTCAAGCACTCGAACGAAACGAACTACTACCACTGGAAGAGGGTCAATTGGAGTATGCAACAGTCGGAAAAATTAACTAGTTTAATAGAGGCGACCAGTAGGACTGGTCGCTTTTATTGTAAGTTCATCACCGCAAATGATGCAGATTTAACAGGAGCCCACCAAGTGGGACTGCATATTGCTAAACCGGCATGGAATATCTTCTTTGAAGAGGAAGGGGTTAAAGGGGAAAATAAAGATAAGTATGTAAAAATACATATTGACGGTTACTATCCTTTTGAGAGCCGCGCAATCTATTACGGAAGAGGAACAAGGAACGAATATAGATTAACTCGTTTCTGGTCTAATTCACCTTTTGACAAAACAGAGCAAGTCGGAAATCTTATTGTATTTTTGCCAATGTCTGAAGAGGATTTCAAAGTATATATCCTAGATACAGACGAAGAGATTGAAGACTTTACTGACCACTTTTCATTAAACTTAATGAACAACAATGCAGTCTATGATGGTGGGAGAGTTTCAGATATTGACCTCTCAAGAAGGTTAGAAGAGGAAATAGAATATGCAGTATCACAGTTTGATGATTTTCCTATGACTGCTGATATGGCAGATCTTGCACGAAGAATACACCATGAAGTTTATAGAAGGAAACCATTCACACCTGACCTAATTTTACTTGAATGGGTAAAAACTGAATACATTACATTTAAAGCATTAGAAAGAAATCTATATCAAGAGTATTTAACAACACCATTCGGAGAAGTAGATCCGCTTGTTGCTGTAGCCAATACTATCTTAAATAGAAGAAAAAGCAGAGCAGGTAAATCATTAGAGCATCATGTTGATTACTTATTTTCTTCTTTTAATCTACCATTCTCACATCCCGGTAGGAGTGAGGGAAATAAGAAACCAGACTTCTTACTCCCTTCTAATAGAGCCTATGCAGATATGACCTTCCCTGAAACAGATTTAATCTTTTTAGGAGCAAAGACAACCTGCAAAGATAGATGGCGTCAGATTCTAAATGAGGCAAACAGAATACCAGAAAAGCACTTGCTAACACTACAACAAGGGATATCCCCGAACCAGTTGGACGAAATGGAAGAGGAAAGAGTAACACTAGTTGTACCTAAGCCTTACCATTCACTTTATCCAGAGCAATATAGAGATCGCTTATGGACGGTTGAAAAGTTCATTGGATATGCTGAAGAAAAATACTCAATCTAAGGACCCGCTTGGGTCTTTTTTTTATGTCCCGTTCCTTATTTACACCTATATCGTCCCATGCTTAATGTGTTTTTCTATTCATGATATAAAGGTAAAGAGAACAACGAACATGCTATGGAGAGGAGAATACTCCTCTCTAAAATATTTTTTCATTTTCTTCATTTTTTATAAAGAAATTAGCAGGGAACCTTTTAGAAATGTTTAATAGATAGGTAAATAGACGAGAACATTAGTTCTCACTCTAGATAAATAGAAAAGGAGGAGATGATAATGACACAATTTATCCAAGAAGAAACAATGTATGACAGAATGATGGCTGAACTTAGGCAACAGGAGGAATTACTGTTCTACAAAAAGATTGTAATTAGTTATATCAACAATGCAATCGAAGTTTTAAACGTAAGAGAGGCTGCTCTTGATTTATTGAATGGTTCTCTTGTTTCTATCCATACTGCAAAGACAAAAGAAGAAGTTGATTTCTATGTTAATAATGCAGAACACTTCATTAACAGTATTCAGGAAAACTTAAGATAACAGTTTGGAGTGGTTAATCCCACTCCTTATATCATAAAAAATTTTCTTGATTATTTATGAAGAAACAGGCAGGGAACCAAAAAGTAAAGTTTAAATGTACTAACACATAATAGGCAAAGGAGGTGGCTGATATGCCAAAATATTACCCTAATAGTGAAACTGGAGAATTACTTGAAGCCTCTAAGGTTTGGGGCAAGGATAAATCAGAATTAAAAGCAGAAGGTTATGTAACTGATTTCTTTAGACCACATTGCTACAACGGACAGGATTACTACATTTTAAGAAAAACACTAAGCAATGGAAAGTTTGCTTGGGAAAAAGTAAGCAGATTTGGAACTAAAAACAAACTACAACTATTCTTACTTCAAGGTTGGGAGATTTACCAAGAACCTACTGAAAAAGAAGAATAAGAAGTCCAACACACTCCGACAGAGAAGGAATTACAAATGACAGAGCGTGCCTGTTGGCACAGAAAAGGGGTGTTTAAAAATGCTAAAGCCTGAAACACATATTGCTATCGTAGACAAAGGGGACAATGATAAAGGTATTATCCTTTTTGGAGCAAAGTTTGAAGTTTTTTCTTTTATACATAAAGAAGAATTTGACGTTACTACTGTTCTTACAAGGGACGGACATAAGTATCATACATTTTATGATCTAGACGATTTTTATTCTTTCTTTATTGTTCAAATCTTAAAGCAGGAATGGGAAGTTCAAATGAGAACTAAACCTTCTAAGCAAAAATGGGAAGAGTACTTGAGTGCTAAAGACCGTTTCACTCAACACTTCATTTATACTTTTGCTACACTTTATGACCTAATGAAAGCAGAAGGTTGGACTGAAGACCGTATTGAAAAGTCTGACCGTAGAGCCTACAAAATGTTAATGCAATACCTAAGCAATTAATCAACTGTCAAATGCAAATAAGGAGGAATGTGCAATCTAATCAGAACATGATTACAACAAAGATTACACTCCTTCCTTTTAAGGGAAAAGGAGGAGATGCAAAATGACAATTTCAAAAATAACATCACATAATGTAAATACCACTTCAAAGGAATATATCGACGCTTTAATTGAAGCATCAAGAAAGAAAAAACAACCAGACACTATGATTGACGAGGATATCTTTGAGGAAGATATTCCCGCTACTCAAATAAAAGAAAAGAAAGAAACAAAAAAAGCAGTTAAGAAAGAGGCTGGATTTAATGCTAAACAAGAAAAAGTTGTTTCTTACATTGCTCCATTCATTAAAGAAGGAAAGTTTGGTCCATATGTACATAGAGGACTCTTAGCAGAATATCTAATTACTGAAATTCCTGCCATCAACTCTGCTGGTCAACTTTATATCTATGAGAATGGTGTGTATCGTCTGGCGATACCAAAAGAGGAACAAGGGATAGTTAAGAAGTTATTAACTCCAGAGTTCTCAACAATGCCAATTATCAACGATGTTACACAACAATGGATGATTGATGAAAGAGTTAATAAGTCCACTGGAGAACTTAATGATAATCTCTACAAGTTAAATCTTCTCAATGGATATATCAATTTAAAGAACGAAAAAGGGGAGTTAGTAAAGTCAGTTAATGATTTGAAACTTGAGGATCATACACCAGATTACTTATCTACTATTCAAGTTCAAGCAAACTTCTCTAAGGAAGCAAAAGGAGAGCATTTCCTTAAATTCCTTGATAGTTCTGTACCAGACAAGAAAATGCAAATGCTGCTACAAGAAATGGTTGGTTACTCTTTAACAGGACTAACAGATTCCAAAAAGATGATTTTTATCTTTGACGGACCGGGTGATAGTGGTAAATCAACATTCATTAATGCAACCCTTGAAAACCTACTTTCCGAGAATGCAAAGTCTCACGTAGAACTTCAGGAGTTAGGGGATAACGAATACAAGCAGGCTGAACTCTTTGAGAAGGTAGTTAATATCTATGCTGATTTACCAAGTAAGGGTATTCAAGATATTGGTTATTTAAAGGCTGCTTCTGGTAACGACTGGATTACTGCCCGTCGTATCTATGGTCACCCATTCCAATTCAAGAATAAAGCAAAGTTTGTATTCTCCACAAACGGAATGCCTGCTAATTACAGCAAAGATACTAGCGACGCTTTTTATAATCGCTTAACTATTATCCCTTTCAAACAAGTACCTAAGAAGAAGGACTTAACTTTAAAGGATAAACTGTTCAATGAGAAGGATTTTATTTTCATGTGGGCTCTTGAAGGCTTACTACGTTTGGTGAACAACGGCTTCAAGTTCTCTGAAAGCGAAGTTGCTGACCAATTAATCCAAGACTACAAACAAGAAAACAATCCAGTAATGAGATTTGTTAATGAGGCTTGTGAGTTCGGAGAATACACCATTGCCCGTGCTTCTCTATATGCTGAATATGAAAACTTCTGTAAACTAAATGGTCATAACCCATTAAGTGCTATCAAGTTCAATAAAGAGTTAGAGAAGGCTTATCCAGAACTTCAGAAGAAACAACTTAGTGATGCAAGAAGAACTAAGGCTTGGGTTGGTATCCGAGTGCTAGACTTTATGGATATTTAAGAAACATTGACGGGAGATTATCCCGTCTTTTTTCATGCACTAAAAGGTACTAAACCAACTATGAACCGACTTTTATAGTTTATGAACCGAGTTGTAACCGACTTGTGAACCGAATTGAGCCTACAGCCACAAGGGATGAACCGACTGAACCGACTTTTTATAAAAGTTTTTAATAAGTAAAACAGTATTGTGTTTTATAGAAGATAGCATTGTTTGTGGAAGTTATTATAGGAGGCAGAAAAGTTTCGCTAAAAGTCGGTTCAGTCGGTTCAAAACCCGTCATATCAAGGTTTTCTTGGTTCATAACTCGGTTCAAAGTCGGTTCATAGTTGGTTCAAACTCGGTTCATCTTGGTTCGCTAATTTTCTTTTATCAAAATAAAGGGAATATATGTTCGATATTGAAGTGATAAGTGTAAACTATTTTCTTAAGATAAAGGAGAATGTACACATGATAAAGGGAAAAGACAAACAGTTAGACTATGTAAAAACATTTCACGATCAATATGTAATCATTATCGCAAAGCACCCACGTTTCAATTGGGTGAAACACACAGAGAATAAGGATATGTATTTTATCTACATTACAAGACTTGAAAAGCATTTCGTAGATAAAAAAACCGCTCAAATTGGCGAGTTTAATGTTCTTTGTTACCACAATGTATTTTTTAACTATCACGATATGATGTTAAGACTAGAGCCTATCTTGTCTGAATATATCTTGGATAGCAAGAAAATCTTTAAAATCGCAATGTTAGCACAAGAGTTAGAATATCATTCCGAAGACCCACTTAAACAGGCCTCTGGAGAGTAGCAACTAACAGCAGGGAATTTTCCTTGCTGTCTTTTTTATTTCCATTATTTACACCGTCTATAGATTGGAGCCGCTTCTCATAACGCTATAAAATAATAGTATAAGAGATTAACAACAAAGGAGGAGATTTATATATGATTTATTTGAATGAAGGTTTCGTAGATAAATTTATTAAATTACACAATGAAGTGAGAATGGGTATTGCAGATTTAGAGGAAGTAGAGAACATGATCTTTAATGTCTATAAAGAAGAAAAGTTATATGTAAAGATTGAGGAGAACGATATAGAGTGGAAGAGACTTCAAGATATGGAGAAGTACATGAACAAGCACGGTATATACTATACAGCCAAAGCAGAGTAGATTCTTTTTCTACTCTTTTTGTTTGTCCTTTAATGTCGAATTGTTTTTATTATTTTTCTTCATTTTTTATAAAGAAATTAGCAGGGAACCGTCTAGAAAAGTTTAAATGTACTAACAGATAACACAGAACATTAGTTCTTACACTTTAGGAGGTGATTGGTATGTTATTGATTGAAGTTGAATTCAAAGACCGTAACGGTCATTACACTGTCCTTACTCTTTCCCAAGAGGAACAAGGTAACAGGTTAGGGTTCTATAATTACAAAACTCAAGAAGGTACTGAATTATATATCTAATCCAATTCGGCTCGGCTGGTTCTCCAGTGGAGCCTTTGGAGATGAGAGGGTTATATCCCCTCTAACGATTTCCATACATAAAAGGAGGCGATAGATATGGAAGAAATTAAATTAACTTTTGGAGTTAGTGTTTTTGATAAATGGACTACAACCACCGTGTTACTAGAAGAAGGTTATTCACTAGAAGAGATTGACCGCGCAATTGCAGTTGTATTAAATAATAAATCACAGTTCGCTCATATGAACTACTATTACGGATTTGAGGCTTGTGTCCGTTCCGTATTAGAAAGAGGGTGATTATATGATGAACAGAAAATCTTATTACACTCTCATTGAGTTAATAGTTGTTCTGGTTGTTCTTGAATTATTGAAAGAAATAAAGATTCCAGAAATAGAAATATTTGAAGGATCACGTGAACAACAATTAAATGCTGACGCTCATAACATGCAAGAGGCAGTTAGATTGTATAGAGCAAAGTCAGATAAACAGAATATGAGAGTAGCATTACGAAAGTATTTCAGATTGTAAATAACTTTAGATAGATAGCCTCCACTAAAGACAGTTCTTGTTTATACAAGGCCATATAGCCGTTATAGGCTCTGGGAACTGGGAGGTGATTGATATGGCATTAGGTAATATTCAAAATCGTTCAAAGGAAACGAAAACAGAAAGAGAATGGAGATTGTTTGGAGAGGAGTTAAGGAAGGAACACACTGGTTTTACATTTCAGAAAGGTACTTCTAATTCTTCTGATAATGGTATTAAGGAGCATACAGAGGCAAGAGAATCAACTTTTGATTTTGTCTTTAAATTTAAAGAATGGGATACACAAGTTTATGATAAGATTCCAAATTTCAAGAAGGGTAACTTCACTGGTAATCTAAAAGGTTGGATGTGGGATTACAACTATCAGTTAAATGTAGAGGTTAAGCAGGTTGGAAGAGGTAATCTTGCTAGTGTTATGCCCGGCCGCTTTATGAAGGCTTTTAATATCCCATATCAAGACCGTAATAAGTGGTTAATAGTTGATTTCAGTAATGTTCTTAAACTACGAAACTTTGGTGGCATTATCTATGTCTTTGAAGATGGAGAAGAACAAGTCCACCATATCTTTGGTTCAATGATTGTAGAAGATGCTTGTATTGGTGAGTATCACTTTGATTGGGAAGGAGATCCAACAGAGGTTGGAGGTGGAGCATATAAGGCTAAGACACTCCTTGATAAGAACTTCTCACTTAAATTTAAGTCATTTGAAGAGGTTAAGCAGTACATTCGGAAAGTGGCTAAATGTAAGTTAGAGAAGGAAAAACAATTAAACCGTAACTTGTTTAAGAATAACCTTGATAGCAAAAAGACTTCTATCATTGAGTATTCTGAAAATAAAGTTGGCGAAGTTCGTCCAGTCATATATACAGACGGATACCTAGAACCCGCTCCTAAACAGCACATAGACTGTGAGGAGGTGAGTGTTCTTGAGTAATTTATATAATGCTAAGAAGACATTGATGGACGGTATCTGGTTTGCTAGTAAAGCAGAAGCATATTTCTATTTACTTCTCAAACAAGAGAAGGAAGAAGGAAAAATACTAGATATTGAACTTCAACCGAAGTACACATTACAAGAAGGGTATTACCACAAGGGGGTTAAAATAATCGCTATTACCTATAAGGCAGACTTTAAGGTTACATATGCTGACGGTTCAGTTGTTGTTATTGATGTGAAAGGTAAGAAGACTGAAGCCTTCATGATTAAGGCTAAGTTGTTTATGAACCTTTATCCTGATATTGATTTCCGTTTATATAAGAGGTTAAGGAGTGGCAGATTTGAGGAAATCCCGCTCTACAAGAAAAGAAAGGGAGGTAATAAGAAATGAATGATATTATCTTTGTTTTAGCAATAGCATGGTTTGGTGTACTGTTTTCTATATTGGTTACTTGCTATGTACTTTGTATTCGTAATTTAGGGAAGGGAGGTAGTGAATAATGTATGTAGATATTGTTGATTATATATCATGTCCTCATTGTAAGAGTAAACACCAAGAGGTAGTTCTTCAATGTACTGACGAAGTAAGAGTTAAATGTCAAGAATGTGGATTTATTTCATTTTACGACTATGAACTTCTAAAGGGTTTTATTAGAAAAGAATTAGAAAGGAGACCAATGCCAGTGGGTGATAATAGAGGACCAGTCCTTATAGCAAATGCACCATTCAGCAATGGATTCTTATATGAGACCTATAAGCAATATGAAGAGGAATTAAAGAAAATCAAAACAGCAGAGGAAGAGTTGGATAGTTAATATCCTTCTCTTTTTTTTATTTTTGGTCCTGTTTCCGCAGAGGTAACGCGCTATAATGATTATACTAATAAAAATTGGTAATAATAGAAATATAAGGGAGGTTGATAGATTATGATAATTACTCCAATGAGGAATCCTAAGCAGCATAAAATTATATTTTGGTACTTCTTTTTATTTACTTCTTTTGTTTCGGCCTTATTCTATCCAATATTCAATAGTTACTTAGATACAACAGTTCTCATATATTATCTATCCTTCATGTCCTTTGCAGTAATAGGTGCAATGTTCTTCAAGAAGATGTTTGATGGGACAATGGATATGTGTTTATACAAGGGGAAGCAAGGAGTAACTCTATTCTGGAGTATATTCACTTGCTGGATGCATATCATTACTACTGTATTAGGTGCATACTTCCTTTGGGTAATGTTCGATAGTATGTCCTTTGCTGTTTTCCACTCGCTCATGTATATGGGTGGTGGATTCATATATCTAATGTGTTTGGCTCAAATGTCAGATATAAATAGTGATCTTGATAAGAAATGGGAGTCTGGTCAACTTCCAATAATTGTTATCAAGAAAAATAAATAATTTAGCAGGAGTTGGTCACTCTTTGTCTAAATGATACTATACTACGATTAAGTGATAATGTGTTCTGATTTACGCTTTAATATTTTTAAACACCTTTTTAAATATTAACGGTCAAAAGAGTAGTTCTTTACAGTTTACGGTACTGTTGAGAACTGCTCTTTTTCTTTTGTCTATTATTCTAATTCATCTTCATTTCGTAGATAAAAAAGTCTTCTCTGAAATAAAGGAAAACCCTTACGGCTGTTGAAGTGAGAGGTAATTAGGCTGTGAGGAAAAAGGAGGAGATGCCGTATGAATTTTAAAATAGAAAGAACGAATACAAATATACCAACTGAATATTATGAAACTCTTCAAATGGCTATTGTAAAAGAATTTCAGAAATATTATCAGAAGCAAGAAGAGGAATTAAAGAATTACATTAAGGAGAATGGAATTGACGAATATCTATGTTTTGATGTTTTCAGAACTTCAACAAAACTTGGGGAAAAAATCACAAATGGAGAACTATATGATGCCATTGATTTCTTTTGTGAAGAGAAGGGATATGAAGCCCGCTATATTCACTTCAACTATTTAGTTCAAGAAACTAACTTCCTTTGCAAAGGTGATAGTTCAGATTTAAGTAGTTACGAATATAATGTGTTTCTATGTTCAAATAACCGTAGAAGTAATCTACCAATAAATAAACTTAAAGAGTATTTATAAGGAGGTATAGCAACAAGGGGAAAAGGAGGAGATGCTATATGAATAAGAAATTCACAAGCGAGGAGGCTTGGCAATATGTTATAGACAATGAGAAGTTAATTTGGTCTAGAATTTGGGGAAATGGAGTTCCTAAAGATTTTCATGACGATGTTATGTCAGAGGCAAGAATAGAGTTAGTACATAGGTTACTGAAGAATGGTTTGGAGAACTTTTATTCACTGGTGGATAGTTCTGTTATAGACGGTTGGAAGAAATGTTATAAGACAAATGCTTCTGACTTCAATAGACTTAAGAAACGTGGGGTGATTGCATGTTAAACCTCACACAAGAAGAAATCAAAAAGGAACAAAGAAAAGTAATTGAAAGATTAATTGAGAATTACCATTCACTTTATGAAATTATTAGTTCACCTGAAGGGATACTTCCCAAAGTAGATCTAGATTTAGCAATTAGTTGTTTAGAGCCTTCAGAACAGAAAGTTATCACTCTAACCTGTTTACAAGGATATACATTAAGAGAAGTTGAATCAATGACTGGTATTCCAAAGTCAACGATTGGAGATTTAAAAAAGAAAGCACTTGATAAAATAGTGGAAAAAATGTTAGAAAGATAATATTTCTTTCGGACAAACAGGAGGCTGAAATCGTATATATAGTGTAAGCCGTACTTACGCCATATGTAAATCACCTCCTTTTCCCTTTTACAGTTGTGGTACGGATATAAGCAGGGTAGCAATCGCTACTCTGTTTTTTATTTATGTCTGCTCAAGGGAGATGCAAGACGTAAGGGCTTGATATGGTTCAATTCCATATAGCAGAGACTAATATATGTAGCAGGTCAAAAGGCGCTGCTATTCCCCACTATGTGCCGAGTGTAGTATTACTGCATGTAAACCGTGCGAAAGATAGGGAAGGTTAATCCTGTTGGGGAACAGGTGATAAGGGATTACTCGGCTACCTTATTTTATTACCGTCCAATAGTTTAAAGGTAGAACACTTGCCTGATTAGCGAGTAGTCTGGGTTCAAGTCCTAGTTGGACGATTATGTATTAAATAGCCCTTCAATGGGTAGAGATGAAAATAAAACAAAGGAGAATATATATATGTGGAATGGATTCAAAGATGTAGTTATACAGTCAGCGAAAGAATCTGTAATGTTTACCATGAAGGCAATGATTTTACTTACTTTAGTGTTTGGAATCTTATTGGGCTTTGGTGTTGCTTTAGACTTATTCCTTTTCAGAGAAGAGGATATATTTACACCTTTTGAAATGTCACAACCTATTATTTATATTCTTTTATCATTATTTCTTAAAAGGTTTATATTACCAAGAGTTAAGAGAAGGGTTGTCCAGAAGTGAACTACACCGTATATCTAAATTGCCTAGAGGCATCAGACTTTTAATCTGACTTGATTTCACTTCGCTATTCTCCCTTCCATTAACTTCTTTAAAGAAGTTAATGTAGGTTCATTAAATTGAACATAAACAGACTAAATACCGTTAGCACGAAATTCTAGATAAGTACTGCTGTAAAAAACACACCCGTCGGCCAGAGGCGCGATAGTATGAGAAGTGGTTTTCCTCATACGATAGGGGCAGGATAAAGGACATAGACCAGAAGGTTGCTATGTCGGATACCAAACTAATATGGTTAACGCTGTATTACTTGTAGGTATCCCAGTAGAGGCTATAATGCCTCTATTTTTGTTTTTAAGGACTTATCATATGAATACCTTAGTTAGTCTTTAAAGTTGAAAATAGAGGTAATATAGAGCCGATTTTGGAGGTATTTAAGCGATACCTAACATAAACAACCCATGAAAAATCCATGACAGAAAGGAGGGGTTAGGAATGGCTAAAAAGAAGGAGACCTACAAGGATCACCTCAATAAGACGGTGGCAGAAATCCTAGCGATGGAACGTAGGAAGAGACGGCTACCTGCTATGGCAGTGTATCTAAATAACTTTGATATGTCCGTGCAGGATGTGGCTGAACTTCTGGATATACCAGAGGGAACAGCAAAGGACTGGTCAAGCAAGGACGAATGGCATAAGACCAGAGAAGAAATAAAAGAAAATATAAAAAATAAAATGAAAGTATCAGCAGAGACCGAGCATGTTCAACTATACGGAATTATCCTTTCTAACCTACTTCATAAGTTTATGGAGGCTTCAATGAATCCTAATGTGAAGGTTATGGATATAAGGGATATGAAATTCCTTGCTGAAGCATTAGAGAAGAATTATAAAATTCTTGGTTTATTGAATGTTATTGAAGAGCCTGTTCAGAAGGTTGAACATAGTGGGGAGGTAACTCAAAACCATAATGTTTCAGAGTATGAAAGAAAACTAGATAAGTTTAATAGTATGCTAGGTATCATCTCTAAGCCGAAAGACGGTGAGGAGAATGGAGAATAAAAATGAAATACTAAGTTATCTAATGGCTACCATAGTTGATAATAAGTACATACCAGATACCTTCAAAGGTAAGGAGTTATTTCCAACAGAAAAACAATTGGAAGTCCTTATATCACCAGAGAAGGAAAAACTTTATGGTGGCGCTGCTGGTGGTGGTAAGTCGGTCCTTCTCATAATGGCCGCTCTTCAATATGTGGAGTATCCATTCTACAATGCTTTAATAGTGAGAAGAACATATAACCAATTATCACAATTGATTGATATGTCCCATGTATGGTTACAGGGAACAAATGCTGAATGGAATGAGCAGAAGAAGATATGGCGATTTCCTTCAGGTGCTACTTTGACCTTTGGACATATGCAACACGAAAAAGATAAATATAATTATCAAGGTAAAGAATACCACTTTGTAGGCTTTGACGAATTAACCCAGTTTCAAGAGAGCCAATACCTATACCTACTATCCCGTATCCGTAAGGATAAGGTAAGCATTATACCTAACCGTGTTCTATGCACCGCCAACCCCGGTGGAGAAGGTCACGAATGGGTGAAGCAAAGATTTATCATAGAAGGTAAAGAAAAAGGTAGGCTATTCATTCCTTCCCGTTTAGAGGATAACCCTCATATTGATAAAGAGGACTATGAGAAGCAACTTGCTGAACTTCCACCTTTAGAAAGGGAACAATTAAGGAATGGTAACTGGGATATACAACCACAAGGGACTATGTTCGACAGGACTTGGTTCAAGGTTGTAGAGGTTGCTCCTAATGATTTAATTCAAGTTTTCCGTTTCTGGGACTTGGCTGCTACTGAAGATAACGGCAAGAACGATCCCGACTGGACGGCAGGGGCAAAAATAGGAAAATCAAAAAATGGAGATTATTATATTTTGGATTTACAGAAGGTTCGAGGGACTCCCCAAACCGTGCAGGATTTAGTCAAACAAACGGCTATCCTAGACGGCAAGGAAGTCCCTATTTATATGGAGCAAGAAGGAGGAAGTGGAGGAAAGAATACTATCGACTTTTATAGACGGTATGTATTAGACGGCTATGCTTTCTATGGTATCAGGGCTACTGGTAGTAAGGAGGCAAGAGCCGTTCCATTCTCCTCTACTGCAGAGGCTGGCAATGTGTATCTGGTTCGTGGGACTTGGATTAATGATTTTCTTAATGAGATTCATTCTTTCCCTCAAGGTACACACGATGACCAAGTGGATGCAGTGGTTGGTGGTTTCAATCAGTTGAACGAAAACCAACCTGTAAAGATAAGGGCTAGAGGCTCTAGAAGAAGATAAGGAAGGGAGGTTTTAAGTATGGCAAAACCATTTGGATATGTTTCCACAAAAGGAAAGTTTGTTAAGAGTGAAATATTAGAGAAGTTCTCATTGAAGGAAGCAGAAAGTAAAAAGATAACTGATAAGTTTGCTAGTCATTATGGATTATACGGTTTAATGGAACCTGTGATTAGTCCATTATTTCTTTCTACTCTTCTGTATTCAAATACATATCATTACCGAGCAGTGAAAACGAAGGCAAGGGATACAGCAGGCACAGGTTGGGAGTTGAAACCTAAGCATAATGGAGCAAGTCAAGTAACAAAGAAAATACTTGAGGATTTCCTTACTGGTTTAAATCCTTCTCCGTCAGTTGTTTGGGAACAGGCTCTCATCGACTATGAGGCAATAGGTCAAGGGTTTATAGAAGTAATTAGAGAAGACTATGAGCCGAATGCTAAGGTTATTGACCTTGAACATATCCCTGCTACATATGTCCGTTTCCATGCTGACAAGAATAAAATATGTCAGATAGTAGGAGTAGAATCTGTATGGTTTAAAAAGTTTGGATATGAGTTCGATGTTCATATGGCGACTGGAGAGGAATTTCCTTTAGGAACTCTTGAAGGAGAAGATAGAGCAAATGAATATATATCAATAATCAACTATTCACCTGACGACGAATACTATGGCCGTCCTGATGTCCTCCCCGCTTTGGGTGCAGTGCAAGGTGATATAGCACGAAGAGATTTTAATATCGGCTTTTTCGATAATTACGGTGTTCCTGCCTATGCAGTATTCGTTAGTGGTAACTATACAGACGAAGCAGATGAAGACGGGAAGTATTTAGAGGATATAATCAGAGAACACTTTGAACAAGTCAATGAGAACCCTCATAGTGTCCTTGTATTGGGAGTTCCAACAAGGAATGGGGAAAAGGTTGAGATTACCTTCCAACCCCTTAGTACGGACATTAAGGAGGCTTCCTTTAGAGAATACCGAATTGATAACCGAGACGAAATCTTGGCCGCTCACGGTGTGCCCCCTTACAGAATGGGTATTGCTGAGACGGGTTCATTAGGTGGTTCTACTTCAGTAGAGGCAACAGAGATTTATAAGCGATCTGTTGTTGAACCTCGTCAATCCTTGATTGAAGCGATAATGAATAAAATATTTAAAGAAGCCTTTAATATTACTGATTGGGAATTTAAACTTCCAGACCTTGATATTGAGGACTTACAGAAAGACCTGACAATTGCAACAGGTCTTTTTTCTATGGGTGCAATGACACCAAATGAAATGATTAAATACTTTGGGAAAAAGTTTGGTATCACTCCTTCTTCTAACCCTGCTATGGATTGGCATTACATTGGAGGTCAACCTATTGACGCTGATGTAGGTGTTATATCCGATCCCGCTACAACGGCTGAAATAGAGAAGGCTCTAAAAGGATTGAAGGATTCACTAGAAGTGGTGATTAAGAATGGAAACTAAAAGAGACTTAGCCCTAAAGCATTATCGTCGGACTATTGCTCACCTTGAAGTTCTCAAGGAAGTGGATAGACGAACCAGAGAAGCCGAGTTAAGGCTTGGGAGACGTATGGGTTCCATTATGGATAAGGTTAAAGAGGACACTCTTGCTGAACTCCATAGACAAGGTAAACTGCCTACCTCTGAAATAGAGAAGAAACAAATAGAAAATAAAATAATGGACAACTCTGAAGACCTTGCAAAGGAAATGTCAGAGGATACCAAGCAAGCCGCTCAACTAGGAAGAAATAGAACAGTAAGTCATTTACAAAACAAAGGCTTATCTATCCAACACAATCCAATGCCTGACCGTGTTATGAGAATGATAAGTGAACATACCTTTGAGGCTAGTTCTAGAACAATGTCAAATGTGGTCGGTAATGTAATGGATAGTCTTGCCTCTTCCTATGCTGACGGATTAGGGATTGACGATGCCGCTGCTAGGCTAGGTGATACATTCCAGAATATGAAACAGAATGAACTAACTAGAATAGCAAGAACGGAAATCAATTCATTTCAAAATCTAGGAGTTTATGAAACTAACAAAGAGTTAGGTGTTAAATACCACCAATGGATTTCAGCAAGTGACAGTAGAACTCGTCATTCCCATAAAGAAATAAATGGGGAGATTGTTGAAATAGGTAAACCCTTCTCAAACGGACTACTCCATCCCGGTGATCGTTCTGGTCCAATTGAAGAATGGATTAATTGCCGTTGTCGTTTAGTTCCTTATCTTATGCCTGAAGATATGGCTGCTCCTGTTGGTAAGGATTACTTCTATGAGAAGGACCTTGTTAAAAAGAAACCTGAAGAGAAGCAAACTATCACGGTTAAGCCTGAAGAGGAAGAAAAGAAGGAAGATAAAAAGGAAAGTCTTCTCAATGATATGACTAACTTCCTTGTAAGTGATGAAGGCAAACCTACGAAGCCTAAGCCTAAACAAGAGAAGAAACCTAAGAAGGACAATAAGCGAAAAATGCTTACGAATGTCATTGACTTCTTGATTAGTGACGACGGAAGAAATGCAATAAACCTCTTCACTAAACGGAGGAAGAAAGGAGGTGACTAAAGTATGGAAAAAAGAATTGTCTATGCTCCAGTCCTTATTCCAGACCGTCCAGATAGTGACGGTGATGTGGTAACTGCTGAACAGATTGAGAGTTGGAGTCATGAGTTTATGGCTCTTTATAGGAATGTTGATTTACAACATACCCTCAATAACACAGCCGTTCCTGTTGAGAGTTATATCCTTAAGGAAGATAAGGTTGTTGAGAGTTTCGGGAAACAAATTTCTTTACCAATAGGTACATGGGTTATGGCCGTTAAAGTGCTATCAGATGAAGTATGGCAAAAAATTAAAGAAGGTCATTATACGGGATTTTCCATAATGGCAGTTAAGCGAACTGTTATGGATGAAGTCAGTGCCAAAGGTAAAGAAGTGGAAATTCCAGAAGCCGCTATTAAGCGAACAACCTTGAAAGACTTGGGGACGGATTTGGCAGTGGTATTCGTTTCAATTGTAGACGAACCTGCCGTCCCCGATGCAACATTCTTTGCTTTTAAATCTAAGGAAGATACTTGGTTTGATAGATTAAAGAATGCTTTTTCGAAGACTGCTAAAAAGTCTTCTGAAGGTGTAAAGAAGGAGGAGGATACTATGACACCAGAACAATTTGAACAATTATTGGCTGCCGTTGGTGCAATCAATACTCGCCTAGACGCTTTAGAATCTAGTTCTACTGAAGAAGTAGTTAAAGCAGAAGGAGAGGAAGAAGAAGTAGTGGAGGAAGTTGTAGAAGAGACCCCTGCTGAAGAAGTTCCTGCCGAAGAAACTCCAGAGGAAGAAGTTCCTGCTGAAGAAACTGAAGAGGAAGATGCTGAAGCATTGAAGGCTCAAATTGCAGAACTGCAATCACAACTTACTCAAGCAACAAAAGCAAGAAGTAAAAAATTAGTTCCACAGGTGACTACTGAACCTACAGTAGTAAGTAAATCTAAATTTACACGCGACGCATCTGGTCGCAGATTATAAGAGAGGAGAGGATAGGATATGAATACTAATAGTTTAATTGCAAATGTTTTAAAATCTATTACCGTTCAAGGTTTGGCCGCTGGTATTTTATTACCAGAAAAGTTTAATAAATTCGTAGACGAAATGCAGGAGGATGCAACTGTCCTTGCTAAATCTCGTTTAATGACAATGAATAGCCCTAAGTTACAAATTGACCGTATTTCTTTAGTAGGTCGTGTATTACGTGCAGGTGCTATCAATGGTGTTCACAATGTTTTAAGTGAGGATCAATATGCTGAATACAATACAGCAATGAATGAACTTATCGCTCGTGAGTTCCAAGCAACCACTTCTATTTATGACAATGCTCTACGTAGCAACATTGAGAAGACTGCTCTTGAAGGACATATTCTTCAATTGTTAGGTCGTGCTGCTGGTGTTGACTTTGAAGAACTTGCTTTCTTCGGTGATAAGTCTAGTTCTGATACTTTCCTTAACCAAACTGACGGATGGATTAAGAAAGGTAAGAATAAAATTTATGGAGCAGGTACTACTCCTGACTTTGATAAGGAGACTTCAACTGCTATCTTCAAATCATTGAAGGCTGCTTATCCAAAGCCATACTTAACTAAGCGTAAAGACAAGTTAGCGTTCCTTGTTTCTTACGAAGTTGAGGAAAACTACCGTGACGAATTGAAAGCACGTCCAACTACTCTAGGAGATCAAACTCTTGTGAATAGCAACCAGTTAGCATATGACGGTATCCCTGTTATTTATGTTCCTGTGTTTGAGCGTTCTGCTATTGGTCGTGTTGCTATGTTAGTAGATTTCGACAACCTTGTATATGGTATCTTCCATGAGGTTACTGTTGAGCCTAGCCGTAAAGCAGAAGAAAGAAAAACAAACTTTGTTCTTACTATGGAAGGCGACGTTCATTATGAGAACGAAAATGTAGTAGCAATTGCATTGTTAGACCAAGCAAAACCTACTGCTTAGGGATTAGGAGTTAATTCTCTTAATCTCTTTTTAATTTAAAGAAGGAGGGATGACGAATGGGTAAAAAATTCAAAGTCACCAACCTTACCAAACAAGTAGTTCGCAGAGGAGGAAAAGTATTCCTCCCTCTTGCTACTGTTGAGGTTGAACTTTTTAAATACCAAGAGGCAGAAGTTAAAGCCTGTGTTGATTTACATGTAGAAGAGATCAAGGCAGTAAAGAAAACCTCTAAGTCTAAAGAGGGTGATAATTAATGCCACATATTGAAGAAAGAACAGTACTGTATTATTCCTCTGTTAAGGAGGTTATATTTTACACTGGTGTTCGATTTGACGATTTTAGTTTAGAGAATAAACAAGAACTAATTGATTTACTTGGAGAATGGCTCATTGAGGCAAAGGATTATATAGATACATACATATCCCGAAATTTACAAAAGGAATTAGAGATTGGAAAGATTACAAATATACCCCCTCGCATTCATGACATTGCTACTCGCATTGTAGCCAATAAAGTGGCTCAAGCCGTTGCTCGTAGAACTACCCCCCTTGCAACTAAGGACAGTGTTCCCACTATTACTTTATCAGACAACATATTCACAGATTCTATAAAACAAGATTTAGACCAATTCATTGTTAATACTTCAAAGCCTACTTTAAGAATAAGTAGAGCAAGAAGTAAAACAGAAAGAAATGTGTGGTAATCATGCCTATCAATTTTGAAGGATTTAGTGTGCAAGATTTTGAGGGTTTAACAAGTGATACAAGAAAAACGGTAAGCAAAGCACTAGAATATACGGCAGAGGATATCTTCGCCAATATCAAGAGGGAAGCACCCGTAGATCATGGGAGGCTTGCTGGTTCTTTTCAGTTAAAGAAACTCAATGACTTACAATTTCAGATTTATTCTCAGGTAGAATACATTTGGTTTGTTCACGAAGGGACTGGTATCTATGGTCCACATAATACTCCAATTAAACCTGTTACTTCTCCAGTACTTCGATTCATGATTAATGGAAGATGGATAAGTAAGAAGGAAGTTAAAGGTCAAAAAGGTAATCCGTTTATGGATAGGGCTTTCGATAAGACGGAAACCAGATTGCAGGAATTTATTATCCGTGCAATTCAAGAAACCACATAGTAGGAGGTGTTGGTAATGATAGCAAATAAAGCCGCTATACCTTTAAGGTTAGCACTGGAAGAAATACAAGAAAAAATAAAGTCAATCCTTGAACAAGAGACTTTACCTGAAGGATACCTTCAAGATGTTGAAACAGTGATACGTGGAGATCGTGCTAGACCAAAACCAGCAACTCCTGTTATTTGGTTATTTACTAATTCTGTTTCACCAGAAGGTAAGACTTTGGGATTAACCCAAGATAATGGTTTTTCAATAACCTTATCAGTAGTTTATAAAAATGACGACCCTTCAAAGGGATTTTCAATGGCGTCAGATATTGCCTTAAGGGCAAGAGAAGTGATTTTAAGGGATAGAAAACTAGGGCTTGATTATGTATCAGATATAAAGGATATAAACACTACCCTATCCAATCCTGCAATGGCTAATGGAAACTTATACAATGCAGAATGGATGTTTTCCGTAAAGTTCACTTCCAAAAATTAGAGAGGAGGAAATATATATGTCTAATATTTGTCGATATGTAGGTTTATCAAAAGAAACAAGTTATAACATGGCAAGTAATCCACCTGAAGCAAAACATCACATTGATATCGCTTCTTCTAGTATGGATATAACTAGTGATAAGTTTATTGAAGTACCAACTGGATTAAATAGAACACTTAAACAAACAAGAGAAGGGTTTTCTTCAGCAGGTGGAAACATTGTCTATCCTTTAGACGTTAATACTATTCCATTCGTTTTAGGAATGGCTCTTGGCGAGTATCAATATACTCAAGGCTTAACAGTAGAGGACTTTAATACATTTGAGTTTTGGAGAACCAAAGATTCTCTATTACCTTCATTTGTTTCCCGTATAGGTAAAGACTTATTTGAACATATCTTTACTGGTTGTGTGGCTGAGGGTTTTGATATTGCAGTATCAGATGTTATTACTGCAACTGTCAATGTAGTAGCAGCACAAGGTCAAAAGACTGCAATTAAATCTGAAGAGGCTTTAAACCTTTTCAAACAATATCCATTAGCATTTCACGAAGTAACAGCAATGTATGACGGAGTGGATAAGTCCAACCTCATTAAAGATTTTTCTTTATCTTTTTCAAACGGTGTAAGTGTAGATACGGTAAAAACAATTGGGTCTAAGCATCCTACTTCTACACCAGTATCTGGTCGTGGGAGTGCAACGGTATCTACTAATCTCAAGTTTGTAGGAACTGAAGAAATCGAAAAGTATGAAAACGGAACTATCTTTAAAGTTGAATACTTCTTTGATAATGGTGCAGACGGTTTTATCCATATTATCCTACCTGCAGTTCAATACACTTCTGTCCCTACTACTGTTAGTGGTCAAGACGAGATTGTGCAAGGAACTGCATTTAAGGCTTTAGAGGGAACGGTAACATTAGCAAACGGTACAACTGTAAATACAGATATTTTTGTAAAAGTATCTAACAAACTAGGAGAGGAGGAGATTTTCTAATGAACTTAAGAAGTTTAGTAATTAACGGCACGGATCATGTAGAGGAACATACTTTTGAGGTAAATGGTGGTGAGGTTACAGTGGCAATTCGTCCACTATCTGACGGTGAAATCCACCGTATCAACACTACTCAACAAGAAGCGAATGTAATTAAAGGTAATCCTGTTACTAAGAAGTTTGAGAATGTGGTTTCTATTAGTAAACAATTAGAGGCTAAGTATAAGGGGGACCTTTTAACTTGTGAATTAGGTATTGTAGATACACCTAAATGGACACAAGAAGATTTGAAGAAATTACCTGCTGGTTTACCTTCAGCGATTGCTCAAAAAATCCTTGAGATTTCTGGAGCGACTAAAAAGAAAGAAGATAGCAAGGTTGAAGAGAACAACGAGGTGGTTCAACAATTAGAATCCTTTCGTGAAAACAACTGAAGGTAAGAATATTATTCGGCTACATAATATGGGATACCCTTTGGCAAGCAGTCAGAAAGACCTGACTCTTATCCAGAGGGTTTTTCTTGTTATGGGGGCTAATCAAGAGAATGAAGACCAGAAGAAGGCTATGGATAAATCCAAGCAGTCTAAAGGTTCCGCTTCTCAAGCAGACGTAGATTATGTCACTCAAAAGGCACGCGAAAGGAGGGGACAATAATGGATGCTGTAATGGATATTTTAGTTCAAGCCCAAGACGAAGCCTCCTCTGTAATTGAGCAGATAGGCGATGTTGGTGTTGAAGCCGCTCGTGAGTTAGAACGAGCAATGGAGCAAGCAGGAGACGCAATGGATTCCATTGGGGATGATGCAAGAGAAGCAATGCAACAAGTAGAAAGGGCAACTGAAGATGCAGAAGCCGCTCTTGACGACTTAGCAGATGCAGCCGAACAAGCAGGGGAAGATATGGAAGCCGCTGCTCAAGAACAAAAAGAGGCTATGCAAAGTGTTGTTGAAGGTATAGGTATGGCAGGAGCCGCTATGACTGCATTTGCTGAAGTCCAACAAGAATCAATAGTTAAAATGGAGAAGTTTGCTCTTCTAACTGGTATGTCTAAAGACAGTGTTTCTGACCTTGTTGATTCTATTTCCGACGCTTCCTTTAATTTAGAATCTACTGTTCTAGTTTTAGAAAAAGGAAGAAAAGAAGGATTAAAAAGTGAGGAACAATTGAAGCGATATGCTGAAGGTTGGAAGACAGTAGCAAAAGCAACAGGTTTAGAAGCAGAAGAACTTTTGGAGTTTGCTCCAATCCTTGATCGTGCCAATGCAAGTTTAGCAGATAGCACAGAGGCTATGGACGCATTCGGTTGGGTAACTTCCAACACAACTTCAAGTGTCCCTGAATTTATGGATGCCGTAGCAGGTTCAATGATGGATATTGGAGATGCCGAGATTAAATTAAATCAAATGGCCGCTGCTTTAAAAATTGTTGAAGAAATGTATGGTGTAACTGGTCCAGAAGCAATAGCAGTATTTCAGGGTAAAATTGGAGAGGCCGCAGGTGCTGTTGACGAGAACGGTAATGAGTTAGGTTGGAGTATGGAAACCTTTGCCGATGCAATAGGTACAACTACTGAAGAAATCAACAAATTAGCAGAAGGTGTTGAAGGCTCTGGTAAGACTATGGAGGACTTAGCAAAAATCACTGACGAAAATGCTTCTATGTTTGACAAGTTAATGGCTAAGGTTGGAGACTTCACTGCTCAACACGGAGATGCGATACAAGTAATGGGTTCAATGGGAACTATCATGTCTGGATTAACTCCTATTATTCTTCTTGCTATGAACGCAACTGCAATTTGGACAACTGTTACTGCTGCCGCTACTGGAGTAGGTGCTGCCTTTGGGGCTGTAATGGCTTTTATAACTAGCCCTGCTATGTTAGTAGTAGCCGCAATTGCCGCTATTATTGCAATAGGTTATCTACTTATCAAACATTGGGATACTGTCAAAGAGGTAGCCGCTGCTGTTTGGGACGGTATAGTTACTATTCTAGAAGCAGCATGGGAAGGAATTAAGAAGGGTGCAGAAATTGCTTTCAAGGTTCTCACATGGCAATGGCAATTAATGTATTTCGTTATTAAGAAAGCCATTGAGTGGATTATGGAAATCGGTCCTAAAATGTGGGAAGGTATCAAGAACGGTGCAAAGGCCGCTTTTGATTTTGTAAAAGGAATATGGACTGGAATGGGAGAGTTCTTCAAAAATCTATTTGAAGGAGTAGTTGCCTTCCTAAAAGCACCATTTAACTTTGCAATTGACGGAGTAAATATGTTAATCAATGCACTTAATAAAATTAATATTAAAATTCCAGACTGGGTTCCGCTTCTTGGTGGTAAAGATTTCGGCTTTGATATTCCTAATATCCCACGTCTCCACACTGGAGGTATCTTCCACGCTCCTAACGGATTAGAGGAAGGCTATGCTTTACTCAAAGAAGGGGAAATGGTTGTAGACCCTATGCAAACAAGAAGAATGACAAGTGAAGGAGATGGCGAATCGTATACGTTCATCATTGAGTTAGACGGAAAGGTTCTTGCTAAATCCACTGGTAAACATTTACCGAAATATTTAAAACTGAGAGGAGTGTGATGTCGGTATGTTGCAAGTTTTCATTGACGGTAATGAAGTTGATGTTCAGGCTGGCTCCCTTAGTTGGGAAAGAAACACTACCGATTTCGACAACCTCTCTTTTAATATATTTACCTTTCGGGAAAAGGATTTCTTTGAAGAAGGTCAAGAAGTAGAATTGTACAACAATGGTAAATTACAATTCGGTGGTGAAATCCTAACTGTTGGAGAATCTGGAGCAAGGAATAATTACTTAGTCCATCGCATTGACTGTGTAGGACATGAGAAGTTATTAGAAAATAGAACAATAGCAAAGGCTTACGAACTGGAATACAGTGGGGATATTATAGCCTATATGTCTAATGATATTCTCTTCAATGAGGGTATTCAGCCCGGTGTAATTGAAAGGGGTTTATTACTTAATGAAGTGAGATTTGGATATATCAGTTGTTTACAGGCTATCCAATCTCTTGCTGAACGATCAAACTACTGGTTTCGTATAGACCAATTTAAGAAATTACATTTTAGAAGTAAATCAGGATATCCTTCTCCATTTCCTCTACGTTGGGATAATGTCATTTCTGATAGTCTTAATGTAGAAAAAGGAAATTCAGAATATAGAAACACTCAATACTTGCTAGGCAGTCAAGCCGTCACAAGTGAGAGGACTGAAGAAAAGAAAGGAAATGGAACAAATACGGAATTTATCATTGGTTTTCCTTTAGCAAAGAAACCTAAGATTTATGTGAGTAGAAATGGTGGACCATTTGAAGAGCAAACTGTTGGACCAAAGGGAGTTGTGGACACGGGCTACGACTTTTTTGTTGCTCTTGAAGACAATGTAATTGTACAGGATAAGATAGGAACCCCCCTTACAGAAACAGATGTAATCCGAATTGTTTATCAAGGCTTTTACAATATAGTTGTAAAGAGCCAAATAAACTATGAGATTAATAAAAGAAATCAAAAAGGAAGGGGAACGGGGATTGTTGAAAGAGTGGAGACTGCTTCGTATAGAGGAGAGGGTGCTGCTCGTCAAGCAAACCTTCAAATCCTGAACAAATATGCAACTCAAGATTGCTTTGTCATTACATATGAGACTGAATTAGACGGTCTTGAACCGGGTATGATGCAACCTGTCCATTTACCAGAACATAACATTACAAATGTTGAAGGATTAATCACTTCTATTTCAGCAAGTGATGATAATGGAGTATTAGTTTATTCTGTTCGTTGTGTTCGTGGTCCAGTAGACCAAGATTGGACTGCTTTCTTCTCTAAACCTAAAAGAGATGTTGATACAAATATTATAGAAGGTGACGAATTGATACAGCCTGTCTATTCATATGAGAAGACTTGGACACAAGGAGAGTTTCCTAACCTATTCGCTACTGGTGTATATCCAAGTAATACTACATTTCCTTCTTCAACCTTATATCCTTCATTAAGCCCAAGTCAGAAGATTAAATTTCTGGCTTATTTTATTGGAGACGTAGAGGCTGGAAGAATACCTATTACTCAACAAGATATTAAAAGTGATTCAGTATTCACTATTTGTCTAATGGGCTTTGACGTGGAAGGAGTAATCACGAAACTTGCATGGGTTGGAGGCTATTCTGCTACTGAACAACTCGGAACAGGGATATACCTTGATATCCAAAATGTAAATCTAATAAAAACCGATATGGAAATCTTCCAGATTGAGAAGATTGATAGGAAGGGGTGGTAATCAATGGCTTATACAAAAACGTATTGGGATGAACTAACTGCAATTACGGCAGGATTATTAAACAAAATCGAAACTGGTATTACAGAGGCTCATGATTGGGATATTATGCACGATAATATCATGCGTAATTATGCACAGCAAGGAGATTTCAATAAAGTTCCAGTTACTTGGGCTGATATTGGACCTAGAGGGAATGGAGATCAATATGGTTTCGATTCAGGAACTGCAAGTGAACAAATTAGGAATGATGGTTCTCACCCATTAGTTGTTCAACTAAGAACAGATGACCCAGACCCTGCAACTGCTTATGTTGGAATGATTTATTTAAGAACTGATTTATAAGAGAGGAGGGGATAGTTATATGGAATTAGTTTTAAATTATGAGATTACTAAATTAGAAGATAAACAAATTGTTGATTTATCCCCTCTTCCTAAATTTATTGAGGGAAGAGACGGATTAGTTAATGTAGAGGAATATTATGCAGATGTAAAGGATTTAGTTTTAAAGGGGGCAGACATATCTGGAAACCCTAAAGCAATTGAATACTTAGATTTAATTACTAACTTTACTATTCCACATTTTCACGGACAAGTAGAAGTATATGACACTGCTGCTTTAATTACTGCTTCTCCTAGAAATGAAATGATTTCATTAAAGGAAAAAGAAAACGGACTACATATTCAAAGGGAATTAGTTTGGATTGATGGTGCAGAAACCTCTAATGGTGTCATTATTCTTCCTTATGACGATTACGATACTGTCTATGTGGTTAAAGGAACGAAGGAACAGCCAGAAGTTATATTTATTGCAGAAGGACAAGAAGGAGACGTTGCTCCATTTTATGAAAAGAAAGAAGGAAAGACATATATTCATATGGAAGGCTTCTCTGGTGGTGGAGGAACACAAAGCGATCCTTATTTAGTAAGTACTCCGCAAGATGTTATAAATTTAAGTTCTAAGTCTAGTTCTGCTTGGTTTACTCAAACAAACAATATCAATATGAGTGGTTTAACCTATAATACACCTACGGTTGACTTTTCAGGTGTGTATGATGGAGGAAATTATCTTATAGAAAATCTCAATATTAAAACAAACGGAAGTCATACAGGGCTTTTTAGAGAACTTATAGATAGAGGAAAAGTAATAAATGTTAGGTTGAACAATTTTCTTATCGAAAATGGAAGTGGATATGTTGGAAGTATCTGTGGGTATTCTACTCAGAACACATCAATTGAAAATTGTATGGCTAGTGGGTCAATAACAACTTCAGGAACTGTATATTCTGTTGGTGGAATATGTGGTTCAATGTCTTATACCTCTATTGTTGAAAGGTGTTTTACAGACATAAATATAAATACAACAGCAAATATTGTCGGTGGAATTATTGGGAATTTGACTGGTGATGCAAAAGTAAACAATTCATACTCAACAGGGACTATAAAGGCAGGTTCTGAAGTTGGTGGACTCGTTGGAAGGGCTGGATACAATACATATAAAGGGTATATATATAACTGTTATTCTAAAGTCCTATTAACATCTAGTGGTAGTTATACAGGGGGGTTAATCGGTAAAAACAATAATGGAGTAATAACAAGCAGTTTTTGGGATAAGACCGTAAGTACTAAAACGACTTCAGCAGGAGGAACTGGCAAGACGACAGAAGAAATGAAACAACAATCGACTTATGTAGGTTGGGATTTCGCTGCTATTTGGATAATGGTTGATTATCCAGAATTAAGAGTAAATAGACAAACCAACCCTTTACCTTCAGACACTACTCCACCGGGAGAAGTTACTATTACTTCAACAAGTACTACTAAACAGGCAGACGGTTCCTACTTTGCTGATATCACATGGACTTCTCCTACTGATATTGACCTTGCCTCAATTAGTGTTTACAAAGACGGGCAGTTACTAGTGAATGGAACTCCTGAAACAACAGCAGGTTATCATGATGAAGGTCTAGTAGAAAATCAAACATACATATATAAAATAACTACAATAGATACTTCAGGAAATGAGTCTCAAGGTGTAGAGGTTAGTATTACTCCTGTGCAAACAGTTCCTACTCCTATTGGTTTCCTTTATTTAATTACTGGTAAGACAGTTGATAGTAAACCTCTCAAGATTGAAATACTAGATCCTAACGAGCCGCTTGCTAAATATAAATATTTAAGAATTGTTTTAAACAACGGACAGGTTGGAATATTTTATTTACACAAACTTGAGGAAATAAGTAATCCCGGTGATTATCCTTTACGAATGGTTTCAAAGGATGGCATTATGCTTATTTCAACAAGACCATATGACCTATGAGTTCTCTTATTGAGGGCTCTATTTTTTATTTAAGGAGGTGTATATAGAGAGGAGTTGGGACAAATGAATTTCATTAAAGAATTTTATAACTTAATTGTTGGTGTTGTTGCAGGTGTTTTTGGAATTGCAGTTAGTAATGGTTTAGTAGATAAACTGGCTTCAATGTTTTTACTTCTTAGTTTATTTACTATTGGAGTATTGGCTGCTGAATATACAGTCCTTCTCATAGAGAAGAAAAATAAAATTAGAGAATTAACAGAACCATTGGTTAAGGCATTCTGTACCTTAGCCATTTTTTTATTTCTAAGCATTGGCTCTGTTATTGCTATTGGTATTGATAACAATATCCATACTGGACTTTACTTTCTTACTTGGTCTTACACGGGAATTATAGTGAGTGCTTATATCATTCAGTTACTTCACTTTGGGAAAAGATTAGGTCTTCCCGGTATGGCTAAGTTAATTGAGATTGTGGAGAACTTCTCTTCAATCTTTACTAAGTTTAAAAAATAGATTCTGATGTTTGATGAAGCCCTAAATTTTAGGGCTTTTTATTATGTTCTTTTAAGAGAACAAGAAAGGAGAGGATAATAATGAGTAAATTGATTGCAATTGACGCAGGACACGAATATAACACTGCAGGTAAAAGAACTCCAAAGTTTGATAACGGAGACTTTATGCACGAATGGGAATTTAACTATGCTGTTGCTATTGAGTTAGAAAAAATCCTTAAGAGATGTGGATTCAGAACATTAAATGTAAATCCAGATAAGAGTGAGACTTCTCTTGCTCAACGTGTAAGTAAAGCGAATACAGCAGGTGCTGATTTCTATATTAGTATCCATGCAAATGCTCTTACTGGTAAATGGGGAAATGCAAAAGGAATTGAAACTTTCGTATGGCCTTCTAAAAATGGAAGTAGCGAAAAAATTGGCCGCTTAATTCATAAACACCTTATGACTGGAACAAATATGGTTGATCGTGGAGTAAAGGACGGCTCTTGGTTATATGTAATTAAGCACACAAAGATGCCAAGTGTCCTTGTAGAATGTGGATTTATGGATAATCTTAGAGAGGCTAAACTCCTTATGAGTAGTTCATACCGTCAAGAATGTGCAGTAGAGATTGCGAAGGGTATTTGTGAGGGTTTCGGAGTGAAATATGTATCTGAACCTGTAAATAAAGAAACACCAAAACCTGCTCCTTCTCCAAAGAAAGAGAGCAATAAAGGAGTAAAGATTATCTGTTCTGCTCTTTGGACATATAACTCCAAAGATTGGAATGATAAAGCCGTTATAGTTCATAAAGACGAAGTATTCACAATCATCTCTGACAAAATCAAAGTTGATGGAGGATATATGTATCAAATCAAGAGTGGTTTATATATCACTGCTAGTTCTAAATATGTTCAAGTAGTTAACCTTTAATCATTATCAATTGAGATGTTTTATTCATAATAATTCATCTCTTTTATAATGATTATTTTCATTAATAAAGAAGATGAATGAAAGGAGTTGATTATTATGATTAGTAATGAATTACTTCTATTAATAGGGATTGTAATTTCTATTGTAGTAGTTGTATTTACCCCCTTTGCAAAATCGAAAGCAGTACAAGTCTATAACTTCATAGTTAAGAAACTTGGAAAAGACTTTGCTAATATCCTTGTGGCACTTTCTAAGGCTTTAATTTCCTACATAAAAGATAACAAAGGTAAGATATACTCTGCTGTTTCCAAGAAAACCAATGGAAAGGTAAGTAAAGAGGACATTGAGAAGATAGAAGAAGGATATAAGAAAGGAAAAGATATAATAAAGTAACACTTTGCCTCCCGTTTTGGGAGGCTATTTTTCTATTTTTATTAGTAAAACCTTACTAATGATAGAGCCGAAAATAAACCAAAACAGGGGACGAAAATAATAGATATTTGAGGTTTTTATAACTTCCGAAAATAATCCCTAATAGAGGAATTGGGTAGCAATTCCTCTATTAAAAATAATCTCCTTGACGAAAGAATAAGGTTTTCAACGACATTTATTCAATACATTTTATTCTGTTACATTCCGTGAGAATACTGGATTTATTAAGAAACGGAGGATATCCACCAATTTTCGGATCACTTTTTATCTACGGAAAAAATATTAAGAAACTCATAGATAAAAAAGCAGGATAATGTCTTTAGAAAATTAACTGTAGAGTATAAGCATTTAAATCTAAAGATAGAGGAGGAGATTCTCATGATAGAATTTCTGGAACAGTTTGGACAAAAATTTATGGAGCAAGATAAATTTCTTGCTTGGGTTGACCACATGGCATATATAAGTATTGTTGTTATGGGCATATGGCTGGTAATTGGATTAATCTATGTATTCTTAGAGTCATTTGTTGACAGTACATTTAGTGAAAATGTAAGTGGGAAATTTAAAATGGTTGTAGGTTCATTTACTCTCATTTCTATGAACTGTATTTACATTTACGCTTTATTATTTTACTAAAAAAAGGTGTTCAAAAAATATTAAAGGGAGGTTGTTTATATGGACTATAACCAACTAACTAGACCTTTTGATAAAGGTCAAATCAAGGTAAGACAAGGCCGAAAGAATATGTCTTACCAATATGTTCCTTCTCACATTGTGATTGACCGTCTCAATGAGATTGGAACATTTAATTGGAACTTTCTTGTAAAGGAAAGTAAAGAAATAAATCAAGAGGCAGTTGTACTTGGTAGTCTTCAAATTGGTAACACAATAAAAGAGGCATACGGTTCTGCAAGTATAGATGAAAAGAGAACGGCAGGGGATAGTTTTAAAACGGCTCAAGCCCTTGCTCTCACTAAAGCCGCTTCACTCTTTGGTGTTCCGTGTATCTTCCATAGTAATGTATCTAATCCAGATACACAGAAGTATCAAGAACCGTTTAACCCTAATGAGCATAAGCCTTCTATGTGGGAAGAGCCAAAGGAATGGTGTGCTGATTGTGGTCAGGTACTTACTGAACCAGAAGTTCAGTTTAGTCAAAAGTGGTCTGACACTTACCAGCATAAACTCTTATGTAAAGAATGTCAGTTACCATACAGAAATGTGAGAAGAGTGAAATAACCTCTTCTCTTTTTTATGTATAATAGAAGAAACATGATTTAGGGAGACTGGTCTAATGATTTGTAAATGTGGTGGAGTATTAAATGTAATTAGAATTGAAGAGTATCCAAATGACATAAAAGACAAGATAGGCTATAAAAGATTGTGTGATGTAGAGTGTCTTAGTTGTGGAGAGGTACAATATAGTCAGCCCTATGATTGGGGGAATAGAATTAATGAGATTAAGGATTTAAAGAAAAAATAATGTATTTACAGGTATATTTTTCTAATATATAATTAATACTACATTATATATACATTAATATACTTGCTTTACCTATTATACTAATACACGAATATATCTATATAACTCTTTCTTTACATAGTTGAGGAAAAAATACACTTAATTAAATAGTCATTCCATGCACATTCTAGAGGTGTGTCTGTATGGCTGTGTATTTTTGAATCCATCTATGAAGGGAGGAGTTTTTTATTTTGGAGAAGATCTATATTAGTGACTACTTTGAGTATGAAGATAAAAGAAAAGAGTATATCACTAACTTTAAAAACATCTTATCAGTTTGTGGAGAAGTAGAAACATTCGATTTACTAAGATTAATGTTAGTTGAACTTTCTAAACTAAAACTAGAAACAACTAATGACTTTGTAAATGCTATTTCAATTTTAAAGAATAATGTTTGTTTCACTGATATCCAAAGGACGGATATCTAACAGAAAAATCTGAGGGAGCAGTAAATATTCAACAGGGAGGTATATGACTGGAGGAAGTCATATGCTAAACAGAAAGGAAAAATTACAGTTAAATTCAAAGGGACCCGCTCATAGACTTAATAAAAAGAATATGGGAGGGAAACCTTTGGAGAGCCTTCAAACGGAACAACCAGTAAAACAGATTGAGGGCAAATTCGGAGCAATCAACATACTAGTACCTGACCGAGAAGTTTCAGCAACAGACGAAGATATCCATTCACTCATTGCTCGTATTCTTTTAATGAAACAAAAACGCTTAGCCACTAGAGAATAATCTCTGGTGGTTCTTTTTTTATTAAAAATCTGTTATAAATGTATTGACAAAACATTTTATAAGGGTTTGATAATAAGATTTTTCTATTTTAGTAGATATGATAGCACTGCGAATGAGCTAATTGTCGCTCATACAAATGAAACGGAGTATCGTTCATTCATTTCCAATAAGAAAAACGAAGCTTTGCATTCCAGGATTATTGTCATGCCAGTTCCTTATAATCTAAAAGTTTCAGAGGAAGAAAAAATTTATGAAAAAATGATCCGTGAAAGTGATGTTTCGGATGTGCATATTGCGCCGCATACTTTAAGGGTTGCAGCGATGTTTACGATCTTAACCCGTCTAAAGGATCCGAAAAAAGGTGATATTGACTTAGTTAAGAAGATGAGACTGTATGATGGTGAAAGCGTTGAAGGATACAATAGAACGGACGTGGATGAATTGAAGAAAGAGCATTCAGATGAAGGCATGAGCGGAATTGATCCGCGTTATGTCATCAACCGGATTTCTTCAACAATCATACGCAAAAATATCACAAGCATCAATGCACTGGATGTATTGCGTTCCTTAAAGGAAGGTTTGGATCAGCACCCATCCATTACTTCGGAACTAAAAGAAAGATACCTGAATTTTATTTCCTTGGCTCGCAAAGAGTATGATGATATTGCGAAGAAAGAAGTCCAGAAGGCGTTTGTCTATTCATACGAGGAGTCTGCGAAGACGCTTATGGAAAACTATCTGGATAATGTCGAGGCTTACTGCAATAAGGCGAAGCTTCGTGATCCATTAACCGGTGAAGAGATCAGTCCGGACGAGAAGCTAATGCGTTCCATCGAGGAACAAATCGGCATTTCGGAAAATGCGAAGAAAGCATTCCGTGAGGAGATTCTTATCCGTATTTCAGCTTACGCAAGAAAAGGAAAGCGGTTTGATTACAATTCACATGACCGCTTACGTGAGGCTATACAAAAGAAGCTGTTTGCTGACTTGAAAGATGTCGTCAAGATTACAACATCCTCCAAGACTCCAGATGAGCAGCAGCTGAAGAAGGTTAATGAGGTTGTAGCAAGATTAATAGATGAGCATGGCTATAATTCAACCTCGGCAAATGAATTGCTGAGGTATGTGGGAAGCCTGCTGAATCGTTAAAATAATATTGAGCCTGGCAGGAATGGCTGCCAGGCCTTTTTGTATGCTGGTTTGAAAACTTGTATTTATATCTGACCATCAAGTGAACTTGCCCCAAAAGTTCTAACAATAATTGCTTTGGGTAAATTATCAGAGTGACATAACCGAAAAAGGCGGCCTAATTAAAGAAGATACTTTACATAAAAAGTCCGAGAAAATAAGCAATATAATGATTTTAAATAAAAACTAACATGATTAAATTTTTACTCCCAACCCAGGCATGAAAATGTTTAAACCCCGTCCATACTGATAGATGACATAAACAGGTTCAGTGCGTGCTTTTTTTTGGTGACTTCGATCCTGTAATAAAAACTGCTTGAATGAGTTTGGAGTTCAACCCTTTGTGAGCACCCGTTTTCGGGTGACTACGGACAGAAAAATACTTATTGTCAAACTCATTCACTGTTTATGATCTTAATCAGAATAGGTGGTTCAAATGGAAGTATTGTTGGAACGCTGTGCGGGTTTAGATGTTCATGCGGAAAGTATTGTTGTTTGTGTACTTATAGGTAACGGTGAAAATGAGTTAATAACTGAGATTGAGACTTTCCCTACCTTTACTAAAGATTTATTTCGTCTCTTAAAATGGATGGAAGAAAAAGAAGTTACACATATTGCAATGGAAAGTACAGGTGTTTACTGGAAGCCGGTGGTTAATATTTTGGAAGATTATTTTGATATAACCCTAGCTAACGCCCAAAGAATTAAAAACGTTCCTGGTCGTAAGACTGATGTATGTGATGCAGAATGGATAGCCAAGTTATTAAGAGTAGGTTTGATAGAAAAAAGTTTTATCCCACCATCAGACATACGTGAACTTCGAGATCTCACTCGGCTTCGAAAGAAGTGGATAGGTCATATTACTTCTGAAAAGAACCGTATTCAAAAAACCTTTGAGTGTTCGAATATCAAGTTGAGTTCCGTCATTTCCGATGTCTTTGGAGTATCTGGCCGAAAGTTGCTTGTACGTCTTCTAGAAAAAGGCTATATAGATGAGGAGGAAGTAGAATCCTTTATTCATGGACGGATGCAGCACAAGAAACAAAGAATTTCTGATTCCTTATTTGGAACGATTAATGATCATCAACTGTTTTTAATCAGACAGTCTTGGAAGCATATTGAATATTTAGAGTCTCTGACCGATGAAATTGACCGGAAAATTGACCAAATACTCATGTCCTTCCAAGAGGAAGTAGCTATCTTAACATCTATACCAGGTATAAGTAGAAATACTGCTTCGGTGATTATTGCAGAAATCGGGGTGGATATGAGTCAGTTTCCTTCATCTGAACACCTTGCTTCCTGGGCAGGATTGTCACCTGGAAATCACGAAAGTGCAGGAAAGAGAAAGAGTACACGTACAACCAAAGGGAATCCTCATATTAAATCTGCTTTGTGTGAAGCTGCATGGGCAGCCTCAAGGAGTAGAAATAAATGGTTCGCCCTAAAGTATTGGTCTACTGCAGCAAGAAGAGGAAAGAAAAAAGCACTCGTAGCGACGGGCCATCGAATGCTTCGTACGATTTACTCTATGTTAATCAACAAAGAGCTATATAAAGAACCGCTACAAACTATTTAGTATAGCCAAAACCACAATAATTTAAACGAGATACCTCTCCACAAGGTAGCTCAGCTTTCTTATTGTCAAATTTAGGATGACCACTCAAGTAATGATCTATACCTACTAATAGATCAAAGATTATTTTCACAGAAAAAGAGGCTTATCGCCTCTGCATCATTCTTTTTCAGCCTTTTTTACAGAATGATCACTTTTCTTCTGGCATTCTGGACAAACAGGCTTGTTTTCAATATAGGCAGTCCGATCGTAAATGGATAATTCACCGCACCAGAAGCAGCAAAGGAATTCGCTCATAAGATCCCCCCTTTGGTTAAATCATATTGTCGCCTGGACATATTTATGCAGATGACAGTTGGCAAAAGTTTAGACGTGCCCAATAGGGGGTATATAACAAGCAGAGGTGATATCTATGAAGAAGAAAGAATTGGATAAGGATTATACACCGAGAAACAGCTCAATGGCAGAAAACGTGGAAGAAATGGAAAATCTGGGGAAGCAGATGGAAAATCTGCGAACCAATAAAGAATTAAAAGAGGATTATGAGAAATATCCTGATCCTATCCAAAATAAAAAGAAAGACAAGGACCTTCGATAAAATCGGAGGTTCCTTTTTGTGTATATGAAAATAAGATAGACAAATAGGCACGTACACATTTTTAAAAAAAGGTTTGTTTAAAAGGGCTTACGAATGTCTTATAGTCAAAATTATTTGTAAATTATTTTGTCTTCTTGCATAAGATAGAGTAATAAACATTTCTTTTATTGGAGCCTTTTAGAATGGGCTGCCAGGAATTGAGTCTATGGAAAAGCAGGCAGACTGCTGATTTAGGGATGATGCATCTTTTTTGACACTCGCGATATTGTATGTTAAAAGGCTGGAATGTGTGAAAAAATTAAATTTTTAAAGGAGGGGTTAAAATGACGAATGTCAATAACCATCAGTTTGTGATATCCCAAGAAGATTGGTCCCTCCATCGCAAAGGCCATGATGACCAGCAGCGTCATCAGGATAAAGTTCAAGAAGCAATCCGCAACAATTTGCCTGATTTAATAACGGAAGAGAACATTGTGATGTCGAATGGGCGGGAAGTAGTAAAAATACCAATTCGTTCATTGGACGAATACAAAATCCGTTATAACTATGATAAAAATAAACATGTCGGCCAAGGCGATGGAGATAGCCAAATTGGAGATGTAGTGGCACGCGATGGTTCCGGCAGCCAAAAAGGGCCCGGAAAAGGGCAGGGAGCAGGCGACCAGGCAGGAGAGGATTATTTCGAAGCAGAAGTTTCATTAATGGAAATTGAGGAAGCACTTTTTAAACAGCTGGAATTGCCTAATTTGAAGAAAAAAGAACAGGATGAAAACCTGGTGGAAAACATTGAATTTAATGATATCCGGAAAACCGGCCTCATGGGCAATATTGACAAGAAGCGGACGATGATGACGGCATTCAAGCGAAATGCCATGAACGGCAAGGCTGCCTTCCACCCGATTTATAAGGAAGATTTGAAGTTCAAAACATGGAATGAAATCGTGAAACCAGATTCAAAAGCAGTTGTGCTTGCGATGATGGATACGAGCGGTTCTATGGGGATTTGGGAAAAGTACATGGCTAGAAGTTTCTTCTTCTGGATGACACGGTTCCTGAGGACCAAGTATGAAACCGTTGAAATTGAATTTATTGCCCACCACACTGAAGCTAAGGTGGTCTCAGAAGAAGACTTTTTTTCTAAAGGGGAAAGCGGAGGAACGATTTGCTCCTCTGCGTACCGTAAAGCGCTAGAATTGATTGATATGAAATATGATCCACGGAAGTACAATATTTACCCATTCCACTTTTCTGACGGTGATAACCTGACATCTGACAATGCCCGTTGCGTAAAGCTAGTGGAAGAACTGATGAAAGTATCCAATATGTTTGGATATGGCGAGGTCAACCAATATAACCGCCACTCAACTCTTATGTCTGCGTATAAAAACGTCAAAAATGATGATTTCCGATATTTTATCCTTAAGCAAAAAGCAGACGTATTCCATGCTATGAAGAGCTTTTTTAAGCAGGAGGATAATAAGAAAATGTATGCATAAAAGAGGGGGAAACCTCTCTTTTTCTGTGTGGAAAAACTTTTTGCAGCTGAAGGTTTTTCAGCACAGGAAACCAGGCAAATGGGACATCGATGGCTTAAAAAAACATCATGGGTAACACTTTTACGTCTTTACATATAAGTCGCAGTAGATGCCGCCTTGCAGCAATCAAACAAGCCCCCAAGATAGGGGCTGTACGAAAATATTTATAGATGTTCAGAATGCTTGTTTGCTTTATGGTGAGCTTTAATATCTACTTCTTCACGCTCCACATTCTCGGTTATTATCTCCATATCCTGGACTTTCTTTTTCCCAATTACGATCTCTTCTGTTACAACGGGCTTTTTTTCAAAATGCAGAACTTCTTCTTTCAGAGGTACGTGGATGATCTCATCCTGATCAATAGGCGTTTGCTCCTCTGCATTTATGGTTGCCCGTTTGCGACTCTTAATAAAAGCTACTTCATTTGAAACTGGAACGCCAATATTCTGCTGTTCCTTAACAACTTTTTTTGCTGGTTCTACATCTCCTGACTTTTCAGCCAGCTTTTTAATATCCAGCTTCTCTTCTTTCTCGCGGGCAGAGGCATGTTCACGGTAAGCTTCTGAATGGTCATTAGCCTGAACCTGGCTGCCTTTCTCTGAAGAAGGGGAGATCCCATAGTGATCCACAATTAATGCATACTTTCCATCAAAAACCATGCTGGCGTATTCATCCAGATCATGTTGATCAAATCGGGTTCCATCTTTTTTATCAGGTTCCAGTCCCGAGTTTGAAGCGGGATTTTCTCCCATAAAAAGAGCCTTTACTGAATCGAGAAAGCGCTGATTGCCAAGCTCCTGGGATCCGACAATTCTTAGGTTTACCCCATAATTATCAGCAAAGCTTTCAAGGTTTGCTCCATCCTTTGACACAATTACTAGACTTTCCTTTTGGTATCCGTTCGACTCAGCACCGGCAATTGCTTCTTTCAGCTCTTCCTGTGTATCGTAACCGCCGACTAATATATTTTTCATTAGTTGTCCACTCTCCTAAATATTTGTTTCCTTCTCCTTTCCCGCTGGAGGGGCTTTAAAAACTTTATTAAGAGATTTAGGGAAGCAGACACGAAAAAGCAGGAGTTCAATTGAATAAGACAAGCAAATAAGATTGCATTAATAGAGGATTTCGAATATTTAGCAGCTGTAAGCCGTATGAATTAATAAATCCATGTAAATACAGTATGATAAAGTTATTATTCTATTATCTGGAACTTGCTGCTGGAGGTGGATATATGGAGATTGAGAAGCTGGCTAATAGGCTAAAGAACAGAACACCCGTTATTTTAGGAAGTGAACGATTTTCGAAATTTGCCATCTTGCTTCCGCTGGTGGAGATAGAGGGTGAAATACACGTTCTTTTTGAAGTGCGTTCACACCAAATGAGGAGGCAGCCTGGCGAGGTATGTTTTCCAGGCGGGCGGATTGATTCAGGGGATCGGGATGAAAAGCATACTGCCATCCGTGAAACCTCGGAAGAGCTTGGCATTAGTGAAGATAGCATTATTAATATTTCCCCGTTGGATTATATGATCTCATTTGGACAGATCATATACCCATATGCAGGCATCATAAAAACTCCAAACGAGATTGTCCCTAACCCGGCGGAGGTAGAAGAAGTGTTTACCATCCCCCTTTCATTTCTTAAGGAAGTGAAACCGGAGACTTATCATATAAATTTTAAGGTAGAACCGGAAGAGAATTTTCCTTTTGACTTAATCGTTGGAGGCGAAAATTATAACTGGCAAACTAGAAAGGCGGAAGAAATATTTTACTTTTTCAAGGACAAAGTTATATGGGGGCTCACTGCCCGGATTCTAAAGCATTTCCTTGAAATTGTATAGGAAACTTCTGTTCAGGACCCCAAGAAGTGAAAGCGGTTTAAAATAATTTTCAAAAAATGGGTTGACGGAGCACATTTAAATCGTTATGATTTATCTTATTAATTTAAATAATGAGAAACTTCTTATCAAGAGAGGCGGAGGGACTGACCCTATGAAGCCTCGGCAACCAGCAATTTTGCCCGGTGCCAAATTCAGAGGAATTTTATTTTCCGAAGATGAGAAGGCGGTATGGACTGTAAGTTAATTCAAACCCCTTCTTGTCTGTTATGGGCAGAAGGGGTTTTTTTGTATTGTAAATGCTGGGCAGGGAAATTAAAAAAGCAGGGGGTATGCAAGCATGTCAGTAATAACCGTTGGACTTTTAGGGTTTGGAACAGTAGGAAAAGGCGTTTACGAGACGATCATTAACCATCAGGAACGGCTTCAAGCCATCCTTGGAAAAGAAGTGAAGGTAGCGGCCATTTTGGTAAAGAATATTGAAAAGCATGATTTTCCGGATAAGGATGTGCTTTTGACCGATGATTTTCAAAAGATAATAGAGCTTCCAAAGCTAGATGTCGTGATTGATGCAATCGTTGGCAAGGAGCCAGGCTATACATATTTGCGCCATGCTGTTAAAAGAGGCTGTCATGTGATAACAGCAAATAAAGAGATGTTTGCACATCATGGCAGTGAATTAAAGAGTCTTGCAAAAAAACATAATGTCTCTTTGGGCTTTGAAGCAACAGTCGGGGGCGGAATTCCAATTATCCAGACATTAAAAAAGCTGCTTAATGCCAATCAAGTTGAACGGATCGAGGGCATCTTAAATGGAACTTCTAATTTTATTCTGACCAGTATGCGCGAAGAGAAGCTTTCTTTTGAATCTGCTTTGAAAATCGCACAGGAAAAAGGGTATGCAGAAGCAGATCCTGAAAATGATATTGAAGGGTACGATGCTTTTTATAAAGCAGTCGTTCTAAGTGAACTTATTTACGGGAAGGCGCCTGTGTGGGAAAAATCGACAAGAATTGGCATAACTGATATAACACCAGAGCAAATTAGCATTGCTTCATCCCTGGGACTTAGATTTAAACATGTGGCTTCTCTTGAAAGAGATCAAAAGGGTGTTCGATGTACAGTAAAGCCAGTTCTGGTTGGTGAGTCGCATCCTCTGTATAGAGTTGAAGGTGTTCAAAACGCTGTTTCAATTGATGCCGATATAGTGGGAAATATAAGTCTTCAAGGTCCAGGAGCGGGCATGTTTCCAACAGCAAGTGCAATTGTAGAGGATTTGATCCATCTGGAAACGAATGATTTTCCGGAGATTTTTGCAGAAGGTGAAGGCGAAGGAATAGAGGCTGCATTACCAGTTTGGGCAATGATTGGAAATTTAAGCAATCTTGAACTGCCTAATGGCTTTGAAGTCATTTCTTATTCTTCAGATAATGCTGTAATTGTGAAATCTTCCGAAGATGCAGCCGCTTCAGTTGCAAAGGATGATCTCATAGCGTATCAAATACTTGGAAACCACCATTTTTCTGATGTACGGACCGATCAAGTGCAGCCGGTATAAATGCCTTAAAAATCAAACAGGAGGAGCAGATCATGGTCTGCTCCTCCTGCATTATTCATATAGAAATGGTGGATGTTATGCCTGCTGGTTCTTCAATAAAGACTGATTTAAACCGGAGTATAGGTCTTTCACATGAACCGTTACGATTTTAGCGCCAATCTGGACATGGACCATATTATCAAAAACAGCTGTTACCAGGCCATTTAACGAAACATTTGCACCAATATTTAAATCTTTATTAGGAACTTTCATATTCTTCTTATCTGCCATCGTAACACCATCCATTCCGTTTTATTAAAAATGATTCATACATAGAATATTGCCCTTTTATAGTAAAGTAAACGCTTATATGAAAAAAGTCCAGTAAAAAAGCTTGTTTTTTTATCGACAAATTCCTTGGGATCAGGTCTTGTAAATTCTACCGGAATACACCAGTCAGAACATCAAATTGGCCTCATTTCCATAGTGCAAAGAGTCATATAAAAGCATAGAGCGCATTCAATCTATTCTTCCCCTTAAAGAACGGCAAAGCATCATTTCTATAATATCCAAATGAAATAATTATATAAATTTCGGGTCAGGGTCTTTAACCTTCATTGTTCTAAAATTTCCTAAAACCTATAAATGGATCGAAATGGCAGGGATTAAATTAGCAGTTAAAGGGTAATGATAGTCCATACTATATGAAAAGGATTGATATACTGCATGAATATGCCTCTTGCAATAGGGCTCATCTTCCTAGTCTTATTTATAACCGCATTAATCGGGATTAAAATTTTAAGGATACCTGATATTGTTATTTATATTATCTTAGGGGCCGGAATCGGCTTTTTGGGGTATTACCAGGATACAAAAGTGATTGAGGTTGCCGGTGAAATAGGTTTAATTCTATTATTCTTCCTGCTGGGCATGAAGTTTTCCGTTCGCGAATTAAGGAAAAATGGGAACAAAGTTTGGAAGCCAGGGCTGTTGGACGTCCTGCTGGGTATTGGAGTGACTACAGGGATTGTTTACATCGCTGGTCAAAGCCTTTTTGTTTCATTATTAATTGGCGGGCTTGTATACGCTACAAGCTCTTCTATTACCGTCAAATTGCTGGAGAGCAAAAATCGCCTTGATGATAAAGATTCCGAATATATGCTTTCCCTTTTGATTTTCGAAGATCTCATTGCCCCGATTCTCGTAACAGTTTTAATAGGATTAAAAGGAGAAAACTTCTCGCTTGCGGAATTCTTGTTTATTTTCCTTAAAGTGGCTATTTTAGCTGGGATTGCTATTTTGATGAGCAGAATAGTGCTTCATAAAGCCCAGCATTGGATGAAAAAGGTTGCAAATGAAGACTCTTTTTTAATACTGGTTTTGGGAGTTGCCATTACTTATGGCGGTTTTGCGGTTTTTCTTGGACTCTCTGAGGTTATTGGCGCCTTTCTTGCCGGTATCATGCTTGCCGGCACTGTCGTAAAAGAAAAAGTGGAAGAAGTGGTTCTTCCTGTAAGAAATCTCTTCCTGCCATTCTTCTTCCTTCATTTTGGTCTATCACTTGAATTTAAAGAAGAAATCCCATCGCTCGGTCTATTGGCTATAATTTTTTTATGGTCCATCATTCATAAGCTTACAGTTGGTTATTTCGGCGGCCAGTGGTATGGATTATCAAAAACAGATTCTCTCAAATCAGGTTTTTCATTAGCTTCAAGGGGGGAATTCTCCGTTATTATTGCAGGGTTGGCAACAGGAGGGCTTAAGGTATTTGCGGGTGCATATATCTTAATTGCTGCCTTAGCAGGAATGCTGCTGTTTCAGCTGGCTCCACTTCTTCAGTCAAAATTTGCAAAGGAAAGAAAATAAATCGGAAGAACCGCTCTATGCTAATGATAGAGGAGCGGCTCTTCCGGTTTGTATTTATCATCTTTTAACGAAATGTGAAGTTCTCTTTTTCCGTTAACAGCAGCGTAAAATACATCTTCTGTGTTTTTAACTTTCTTTTTTGATAATTCTTGTTTCAGCCATTCCTCGCTTATGTCTCTCCTTCGCATAACATTTTTGTAAACAATCCCATCTATTATGATTGGAAGTTCCCAGCTGCTCTCCCGTTTGGGAGAAGTAAAATGCTCTGCCCGGGCTGTTTCTTTTTGCGGGATTAACTTTACAGATAGCTCTCCATTCGCTTCAATAATAGCCATTTCAACATCCGTTACATTAAATACATTTTTTTCGCGAAGCATTTGAAGGACATTGTCGATTGAATATTTTATTGTTTGCATGTTTTTGACCAGAAACTTTCTTTTGTAAATGAAGATTGTAGGCTCAAAAGTAACGAGCCTGCCGAATTTTCGATTCTTACCTTTTATATATGAAACGAGCATCTGCAGAGAGGCAATGGCTATCACGGCGAACATAGTGAAAAGATGATTGACCTTTGGTTCCGCTATATCGGCTCCGACTACTGATCCTAGAGTCAGGATGACTAAAAAATCAAATACCGGCAGCTCGCCAATCGACCTTTTTCCCATTATTAAGGTTACAGCCAATAATAAAGGCAAAATCGTATAAATTCTTCCTATTACTTTAAGCAAATCAATCATAGAATCCATTAGCGTGCCCCCTAAAACCTTTATAATCAGCATTGTTGGTATAGAGGCGCACTTTTAGACAGGAATTCTTATAAAATTTACTCGAAGTATGCGGCTTTTATTATATTATCCTCTCTTTCTCTGACGCGATACATATGGATTTCCGGTAACCCAATATCTCCATGGATAATCCCTTGCTTCTCCAGAGTTATTAATACCAATCCGTTTCCCTCGCGAGATTTCTTGTGGAATGGTGCCTTTTGAGATCATGAGAGGAGGTTCTGAAAATGGGCGTCCATAATCCTCCATTGTTATTCCTAATGCCTTTGTCAATTTGCCTGGTCCATTAGTAAGATGTTTAGGGTCTTCCATATTTCTCCGTTTCTTCATTAGTTCCAGTCCAACAACCGGTTCAACAGCTCTAATAAGGATCGCTTCCGGCTTTTCTTCTGGTCCGCTTACGACATTTACCAAACAATGGGTATGCATGACATATGTATAGGCAAGCCCAGATTTGCTGAACATAATTTCGGTCCGCTTTGTTCTCCTGTTTCCAAAGCTGTGCGCTGCCCGATCTTCAGGGCCCATATAAGCCTCTGTTTCAACAATATAGCCTGATGCGAGACCTTCTTTTGTTATTTTAATCAATAGGCAGCCCAGAAGAGCTTCAGCTAAATCAAGAGTAGGCTGGTGAAAGAAATCCTTAGGAAGCGGATCATATGATAGATCCCAATCTGCATGTTTATCGGTCATCAAATAACACCCCAAACTATTTTCGTGATTTTCGTGAATAGCAGCTGAAACAGAAAGCATATAAACGGTGTTCCTTTTCATCCCTGTTCATGCTATTACCCTGTACCAATTCTGCCTAACCATACATATGCAGACGAGTTTTTTGTTAAGTAAATGTCTGTAAAGTATAATAACAGCAGCAATATATAAGGGATGTGGAATCATATGAATAAAAAGATTGGTTTTATCGGGTGCGGAAAAATGGCACAAGCAATCATTGGCGGGTTGTTAAAATCAAAAATCGTATCAGCTGGGCAGATTATCGCCACTGCCAAAACGGAGAAGACGCTGGAGGATGTAAATAAGAGGCTGGTTATTCAGACGATATTATCCAATATAGAGGCTGCGGCTGAAGCAGATATTCTATTCCTTGCTATAAAGCCGGATCTTCATGGCGCTGTTATTGATGAAATTAAAGACTGCATTAAGCGGGATGCGATAATCATAACGATTGCTGCCGGCATTACTCTTGACTTTATGGAAAAAGCTTTTGGCAAACAAATAAAGGCAATCCGTTCCATGCCCAATACTCCTTCATTAGTAGGAGAAGGAATGAGCGCAATTGCGGCGAATCCTTCAGTAACAAAAGAGGAGCTGGATGATGTCATCCAAATTTTTACAAGCATTGGAAGAGCAGAAGTAATGGAAGAAAAAATGATGGATGCTATACCAGCCATAAGCGGCTCTTCCCCAGCATATGTATATATGTTGATTGAAGCGCTGGCAGATGGAGGTGTAAAAGCCGGGCTGCCGCGGGAACAATCATATCAGCTGGCTGCCCAGGCTGTCTTAGGCGCTGCCAAAATGGTGCTTGAAACAGGAAATCACCCTGCAGAATTAAAAGACCAGGTCTGCACTCCGGGAGGGGCAACAATTGAAGCGGTGGCTGAACTGGACCATAAGGGGTTCCGTGCAGCGGTATTGTCAGCGATGGAAAAATGCCACGAAAAGACAATAGCCCTGTCGGAAAATAAGAATTAGAAAGAGGATGTTAGATATACGCCCTGAAAATTCAGGAATCTATGGGGAAAATTAAAGACAGAAAAAACAATTTTTAATTCCGACTTGACTCATAGGAATACCTGTAATATAGTTAGACATTATAAAAATATAAATTTGGAGGAGGATCTTATCCAGTGACGACAGGTCTTTTGGTTTTGAATATTGCTATTATGCTGTTACTTATATCTGGCTTGTTCTATATGCAAAAAAAGCATATATCTTTCTCTAAACGAGTCTTTACTGCTCTCGGTTTAGGGATCCTATTTGGGTTTGCACTTCAGCTGGTTTATGGAGCAGGCTCAGACATCATTGCCAAGTCGGCGGACTGGTTTAATTTAGTAGGCGGAGGATATGTTAAATTTCTGCAGATGATTGTCATGCCGCTGGTCTTTATTTCAATTTTGGGGGCTTTTACAAAGCTTAAATTAACCAATAATATTGGAAAGATCAGTGTGTTGATCCTTGGCTTGCTGGTGGGTACAACAGCTGTGGCAGCTGCCGTTGGTATCGCAACAGCTGCTGGCTTTGATTTGGAAGCAGTGCAGATAAATGGAGGCGATGCAGAAACAGCCCGCGGTGAACAGCTTGAAGAAACTTATCAGGACATAGAGGGAAGAACTTTTCCTCAAGCTATGCTTGATTTGCTTCCAGCCAATCCATTTCTTGACTTTACAGGAGCCCGGCCAGCATCTACAATCTCAGTGGTTATTTTCGCAGCATTCCTGGGAATTGCCTATGTAGGCGTCAGAAGGAAAACTCCGGAACAAGCAGAACTTTTTGCAAAAATTGTCGATGCTTTCTATGCAATCATTATGCGCGTGGTAACTTTGATTTTACGCCTAACTCCTTATGGTGTTCTAGCAATTATGACCAAAACGGTCGCAATGAGTGATTTTAACAGCATTTTGAACTTGGGCAAATTTGTTGTAGCTTCATATGTGGCACTTGGAATTATGTTTTTAATTCATTTGCTGCTTTTGACAATGAGCGGCTTGAATCCAATCACTTATATGAAAAAGGCCTTTCCGGTTTTAACATTTGCCTTTACTTCAAGAACGAGTGCAGGAGCTTTGCCTTTGAATATTAAAACCCAAAGATCTTTGGGTGTCCCAGAGGGGATTGCCAACTTTGCAGGCTCATTCGGACTTTCCATCGGCCAGAACGGATGTGCAGGGATTTATCCAGCGATGCTGGCTGTAATGATTGCACCGACAGTTGGTATCAATCCGCTGTCACCAGGATTTATTTTCACTGTCATTTTGATTGTAGCAATCAGTTCCTTCGGAGTGGCAGGTGTAGGGGGCGGAGCAACATTTGCAGCGATTCTTGTATTGTCCGCCTTGGACCTTCCAATTGCTTTGGCTGGTTTGCTGATATCGATCGAACCGTTAATTGATATGGGCCGTACAGCTGTAAATGTAAGTGGAGCAATGACATCTGGCATCTTGACCAGCCGAATCACAGGTGAAATCGACGGAAACATTTATAGCGACATGGATAATAAAATAGAAGCAGAAGCTTAAGAAAAATAAAAACGGCAGGCGCCTGGGTGCCTGTCCTTTTTTCTTAAAAGAGGACTTTTCAATAGCAGTACAGAATTCTTAGTTTGAGAAATGGCAGGAGGAGAGACCATAGCGCTGTACATATATGTCTCTCGATTGATCGAGCGTCTAAGAAAGGCTGAAAGTTGGACTGAAAAGGATCATAGCATTGTACTGGAGCATTTGATTATCTAAAGGAGACGGCTGGGAAGATCATACTGGCGGGAAGAACTGAGCAAACAGATGAATCGGGATTTGGGATTGTTATATTTAACAGTGAAGATAAGGACCAGGCTAAATACTTTATGGAGAATAGCCCGTCGATCAAAAGGGATCATGTCGGGGGAGTTGCATTCTTATCGAGTAGCTTTGCTGAAGCAAAGCTACTCAAAATGGATAAGCAGAATCGCTTTCATTGTGATTCTGCCTTTTTGATAACAGTTAACGAAGTCATGGCAGCTACAAAAATTATGGTGATGAAGGAATAAATGAATTTTTCCGCTCCCACAATTTTTAAACCGCTTAAAATGACCAGGCCATCTATCGCGAAAATCAATGCTCCTATGTTTACGGGAATGAGTTTTACCATCAGCTGGGCAAGCAAATCTGTCCCACCCGTGCTGGTTTCATAGCGGAGCATGAGACCGATTCCAAAACCGACCAGGCATCCGCCTAAAATGGCACTTGGAAGAACAGAGAGTTCAAAAAAGTCCCCCATAAATGAGAGAAGGTCAATGGTCAGCGATGAAATGAAGAGCCCATGAAGGCTATAAAAAAAATATTTTTTTTCGTAAAACCAGGCGAGTGCATATAAGGGAATGCTTAAAACAATCATGCTTAACCCTGTAGGCAGTTTATAATAGTAATGAAGGATGAGCCCAATGCCTATGATGCCTCCATCCAGCAATTGGTGCGGGACGAGGAATCCATTAATGCCAATGCCTAATAAAAAGCTTCCCAGTAAAATTGCAATCAGCTTTTCGAAAATATGCCATCACCCCTACTTGTCCTCACATTATTATTAGAATATGAGGGTATACAGAAAAGATAGAAGCAAAGCGATCAAAAAATAAAAAAAGCCTGTCCTTGAAGACAAGCTTTTGCTGAGATTAGTGAGGCAAGAACGCAAGCTGATAGAAGAATAAGATAGCGAATAAATATACAAGTGGATGGACTTCTCTCCATTTTCCCTTTACGACTTTCATAAGGGGATAAGCGATAAATCCAAGGGCGATTCCAGTCGCAATGCTGGATGTGAGCGGCATGCTTAAAATAATCAGGAATGCCGGGAATGCTTCATCCAGTTCATTCCATCTTATATGAGAGATGCTTCCCATCATAAGGCTGCCAACGATAATCAAGGCTGGGGCTGTGATTGCAGCTAGCCCAGATACAGCACCAACAAGAGGGCCGAAGAAAGCAGCCAGAAGAAACAAACCTGCAACAGTCAAGGTTGTTAAACCGGTTCTTCCGCCGGCAGAAACTCCTGCAGATGATTCAATATAAGCAGAAGTCGGGCTAGTACCGAACATGGCACCAACAGAAGTAGCAATAGAGTCTGACAATAAAGCTTCCCGTGCTCTTGGCATCGTTTTGCCTTTCATTAACCCTGCCTGCTGGGCAACTCCAATCATTGTCCCGGTTGTATCAAAAATTGTCACAAGAAGAAATGAAAAAACAACTGCATACAAGCTGTGCTGGATAACATCACCAATAGCTTCCAAAGGATTTAAAATAATGATTCCATCAGGAAGAGATGGCAATGAAACGAAACCCTGATCAAACGAGAGATGCCCAGTGAAATAGGCAATCATGGCAGTAATGATCATTCCGAAAAATAAAGCTCCATTAATCCCGAGCGTCATCAGAATCAAGGTAGAGGCAAGTCCGACAAGTGCGAGGATGGCCTGAGGAGAGTGCAGGTCTCCAAGGGCAACAAGATTAGTTGGGTGGCTTGTAATAAGCCCGGTTAACCTCAAACCAATAAATGCTATAAATAATCCGATCCCGGCAGTGATTCCGTGTTTTAAATTATCGGGAATCGCAATAATCAGCTTTTCCCGGAAAGGAGTAAGCGACAGGATTATAAAGATAATACCTGCAATAAAGACAGCAGAGAATGCTGTTAGATAATCAATATTTCCATGCGTGCCGACTACTGAGTAGGCATAATATGCATTCAGGCCCATTCCTGGTGCAATTGCGATTGGATAGTTGGCAAACAAAGCCATCCATAGGGTACCAACAACAGTTGCAATGATGGTCGCTGAAAATACCTGTTCAAATGGAACGCCGGCATCAGACAAGATGACAGGATTTACAACCACAATATAAACCATTGTTAAGAAGGTTGTAATCCCAGCAAGAACCTCAGTCCTCACATTTGTATTATTTTCTTTTAATTTGAACATATATAGTCCCCCATAAAGTAAAACTTCAAAAACACGAACATTAAAAAATACAGTTAATATAATATTCGTTTTTATACTGGATTTCAAGTGTTATTTTATTATTCTATAATTGGGAAGAAATCATTCTTAAATAGCAGAAGATGTAACTTATTGACCAATTAGATTTTAAATGTGTCTTAGCTAAATTTGACCCTTGATGTTTCTTTAGGTTCTCCACGGAAATATTTTGCGGGAGTAGGTTGATTAATATGGAAGAATGCCTATACACTAGTGACAAATCAAAGGAAATGGGGTTTTGCTTATGTTTGCTAAACTGATATCTCTGAGCCTGCATGAGCAGGCAGAATATTTGACGAGAGCGCTTGTACAGAAGGTGAGCTATAATCATACAGAGGGAGAAAGGAAGAAGGCTGGTTTTCTTGAAGATATCCTCCGTTCTTTCCCTTATTTTGAGGAGAATAAGGATCATGTATGGACTCAGGATATTCCAGGAGATGAACTGGGCAGAAAAAATGTCTATGCTTTTCTGAGCGGCACCTCCAGCAGCAAAAAGACACTTATTTATTTGGCACATCTGGATACTGTCGGTACAGAGGATTTTGGGCCTCTTCAGAATATTGCCCATGACCCGGAAGCTCTGCACCAGTTCTTTTTGCATTATGATGCAGACCCCGAGCTGCAGCAGGATGCAATATCTAATGAATGGCTCTTTGGACGCGGGGCTTTGGATATGCAAAGCGGGATAGCTGTCCACCTGGCTAATCTGCTTTATTTTTCAGATAATCTGGATGAATTGGACGGGAATTTGCTCGTTATGTTCACTGCAGATGAAGAAGGTGAACACAGGGGAAGCAGGGCTGCTCTTGGTGAACTTCTTTCATTGAAAAAAAATCTTGGTCTTGAATACATGGCTGCTATAAATAATGATTTTATTTCTCCGTTATACGATGGTGATCAAACCAAATACATTTATACAGGTACAGCTGGAAAAGTCTTGCCGTGTTTCTCTATTTTCGGTAGGGAAACTCATGCCGGGGAAAGTCTTGCAGGCATTGATCCTACTTTGATAGCTGCTGAATTGACTGCAAGAATTAGCCAAAATTTTCAGCTGACTGAGAAGCTGGAAGGCGAACTGGTTCTTCCGCCAAGCTGCCTTTTTATGAGAGATGATAAAAAACGGTATGATGTGCAGACTGCAGTTAGCTGCCGGGTATACTTTAATTATTTTGTATATGAAAAACCGCTCAAGCAGTTATCGAATGAACTAAAGACAATTGCTGAAGATGCGAGCATCGCTGTGGAAAACCGTCTTGCAGCTGCGTTTAAAGATTTCAGGAATGCAAATGAGCTTCCGGAACGGCACCTTGACTGGAAAACAGAAGTGACCACGTTGGATGATTTCTTGGGCTGCCTTGATGAAAAAGGAATTGATACGCCAAAAATAGTTGGGGATGTACTAAAGCGATGCACATTAAACGGCGAAGCGGATGCTAGGATTATTGCATTTGATATTGTCGAGGCCCTTCATCAATCGGATCCTGAAAAGAAACCAAGGGTAATCTTGTTCTATGGCACGCCTTTCTTGCCTGCAAACACGGTAGATACAAATACAGATAGAGGCATATTTTTGAGAAAGTGCCTGGAAGAAGTTCTTGAAGAAGAAACAAAGAATTCCGGGGAAATATTTAAGGTGCGAAAATACTTTCCATATTTGTCGGATGGGAGTTTCTTATCTTTCCGGGGTTCAGATGAAGATATTCAATCACTAAAAAAGAATTTTCCTGGATTAAAAACTCTTTTTCCTATTCCGCTTAGAGATATGAGGGATTTAAATATTCCTGTCATAAACCTGGGAGTCTATGGGAAGGCAGGCCATAAGTGGACAGAAAGGGTCTACAAACCTTATACGCTTAAGATATTGCCAGAGCTTATTAGAAACCTGACAAAGCGAATTCTTTAATTAGGCAGGGGATAAGCCCCTGCCATGTTAAATCCTTTTTACAGAAATAGCATTCCGCATTTTGTGGAGTGCTTTTTTGCCTTCTTCTTTTCTTGCCATCATAACATTTACATATAGGGCGTCAATGATGCTAAGCTGAGCAATACGGGAAGAAAGTGCTTCTGAGCGATAATCTGTTTCCTCAGCCACTGTATAAAGCGAAATGTCCGCCTTTTGGCTGAGAGGTGATTTCGCGAAATTTGTGATCGCAATTGTTTTTACTTTATTCTCCTTTGAAACATTAAGAACCTGTATGACATCCTTCGTTGTTCCAGAGTGTGAGATAAAGACAGCGACATCATTCTCATTTAGCTGCGAGGCAGACATTAACTGCATATGGGAATCGCTGTTTGCCAGGACGGTGATTCCGGTTCGGATAAATTTATGGTAAGCATCCATGGCAATAATGCTAGAACCTCCGCTCCCGACAAACTCTACTTTATTGGCATTCATTATTAATCCGACTGCCTCTTCAAATGCTCCTCCGCCAAGTATTTGCAGAGTATCCTCAAGGGTTTTGATATTGGAACGGAATACTTTTTCCGAAACAGTTAGAATCCCGTCATCTTCATTAATGGTTTCATGGATGTCTTTAATCGGCGTTACAATTTCAGATGCTAAAGCTATTTTAAGAGCTTGATAGCCTTTAAAACCGATTCTCTTGCAAAAACGAAAGACGGTAGAATCGGCAATGCCCAAATCATCAGCTAGCTGATTGATCGAGCTGTGAACAATTTTTTCAGGATGTTCAAGAATATAATCTGCAATTTTTTTTTCTTTATCACTGAATTTTGCATAATGAGTTTTAATTCGAGCAAAGCAATATAGATTGTCATAAACCATTTGGGCAGCTCCCTAGTATAAAATTTTGTGAAAAGCTCTTTCTCATAGAGTGTTATTATGCTTATGAATTCAGCCCGTTGATTTCGGCACGGGGCACACAGCGAACCTGAGGGGAGGAACAGAGCTCCTCGGCTTCGCCTGTGGGGTCTCCTATTCCCTCTCTAGCCGCAGAACATTTGGAATAAGCTTCCTCGAATAGACACCGCACGAAGGAAATGCGGCAGCATTTTCGAGGATCAACTGCCCACAGCGCAGATCAACTCAGTAAATTAAATTAAGGTATTGATTTTAACAGCGCTTTATTAACAAATCCTAAAAATGCAAAGAATACTATTAAAGCGCTTTCTAAATCATAATTCTATTATAAAAGAAAAATATTTTTTTGAAAACGATTGCAAACGGAAAAATATTTTGTATAATGAAATCACAAACGAAAAAAATTTTCTTCATCCAGGAGGCTTTTATGCAAGTAGGAATGGTTGGTCTTGGAAAAATGGGTTACAATTTATCCCTGAACCTTAAAGATCATGGGCATGAAGTAGTAGCTTTTGATAAAAACAGCGGTTTAACTGAAAAAATTTCCGCTGAAGGAATTCAAGGAGTTTCAACTGTTAAGGAATTGGTCAGCAGTCTATCAAAGCCCCGTGTTGTGTGGTTGATGGTGCCTGCAGGCGATATTACAGAGGCGGTTATTGAGGAAACATCTGCTCTTCTTGAGGAAGGGGATATCCTGATTGACGGAGGAAACTCCAATTATAAACAAACACTGCAAAGAGCAGAAATACTGCAGGAGAAAGGAATTTATTTCTTTGACTGCGGTACGAGCGGCGGCATGGAAGGAGCCCGAAATGGCGCATGTACAATGATTGGTGGAGATGCGGAGGTTTTTAAAGCAATTGAGCCGATCTTCAAGGATCTTTCGGTAGAAAACGGCTATATGTATGCCGGCAGAACAGGAAGCGGCCATTTTCTCAAAATGGTACATAACGGAATCGAGTATGGCATGATGCAAGCGATTGCTGAAGGTTTTGAAATACTTGAAAAAAGTCCGTTTGATTATGATTATGAAGGGGTCGCTAAGGTCTGGAATAACGGTTCTGTTATTCGATCATGGCTGATAGAGCTAACAGAGAATGCTTTTTCAAAGGATGCCAATCTCGATGGGCTTAAAGGTGTCATGCATTCGTCAGGGGAAGGCAAATGGACTGTGGAAACGGCACTGGACCTTCAAACAGCAGCTCCAGTCATTGCCATGTCCTTAATGATGCGCTACCGCTCATTAGAAGAGGATACATTCTCAGGCAAAGTAGTTGCTGCTTTAAGGAATGAATTTGGCGGGCATGCAGTAGAGAAGAAATAATACTTTTTAGGGAACAGGAAAAACCGGCTGAAGCAAGCGGGATTTCCTGACCCGAAAAAAATTTCAGAATAAATGAAAACGCTTTATCGATAAAGGGAGGAAATGCAATGTCAGGCTCAATGTTGATTTTAGTGGCAATGGCTGGTATATTTGTGCTATTATTCTTAGTTATGAAAACAAAGCTTCATGCTTTTGTAGCTTTGCTGCTTGTGAGTTTGCTAGTTGGAATTGCTGCAGGAATGCCGCTTGGCGATGTGGTACAATCAGTTCAAAATGGAATGGGCGGCACGCTTGGTTTCGTAGCAGTTGTTGTTGGTCTTGGTGCCATGTTTGGCCGTATGCTTGAAGTTTCTGGCGGTGCTGAACGTCTTGCGCAAACAATGATTAAAAAGTTTGGTGAAGATAAGGCGCAGTGGGCGCTTGGTATTACAGGTTTTATCGTTGCTATTCCGGTATTCTTTGATGTTGGTTTCATCATACTTGTACCAATTGTTTACGGTTTGGCAAAGAAAACAGGAAAATCATTGCTTTACTATGGAATTCCGCTTTTGGCTGGGCTGGCTGTTACACACAGCTTCATTCCGCCGACTCCAGGACCGATTGCAGTCGCAGATCTTATAGGTGCTGATCTTGGCTGGGTAATCTTATTTGGTATTATCGCTGGTATTCCTTCTATGATAATTGCCGGTCCTTTATTTGGGAGATATATTGCGAAAAAGATTCATGTTACAGTTCCTGAATACATGCAAATTGAAGAAAAAGAGTATGATAAAGAACTGCCAAGCTTTGGCCTGATTGCGAGCATTATCTTTATTCCGCTTGTTCTGATTCTAGTAAACACTGTATCTGGCGTTTTGCTTGAAGAAGGCAATGGGCTTAGATCCTTCTTTACTTTCATGGGACATCCGTTTGTTGCTTTGACAATTGCTACATTATTAGCATTTTATAGTCTTGGAACAAAACGCGGCTATTCCCGCCAGGAAGTACAGGATATTGCTACAAAGTCTTTAGAGCCAGCAGGTATCATTATTCTTGTTACAGGTGCCGGCGGTGTGTTCAAGCAGGTTCTGATTGATTCAGGTGTTGGGCAGGTATTGGGAGATATGATGGCTGCTTCTGCACTGCCTCCCATCTTACTTGCATTCCTGATTGCGACTTTTGTACGTGTCGCTCAAGGTTCGGCAACAGTTGCCATGGTTACTGCTGCAGGTTTGATTGCACCGCTTATTGAAACAATGGGGCTTGAAGGACCTGTTCTAGGACTGATTGTTATCTCCATTGCTGCCGGTGCAACAATCTTCTCTCACGTTAATGACTCGGGCTTCTGGCTTGTAAACCGTTACTTCGGCCTTGATGTTAAGGATACACTTAAGTCATGGACCGTTATGGAAACACTAATTGCTGTTGTCGGGTTTGCAACAGTATTTATAATTGGCTTCTTTATTGCCTAAAATAAATGAAGAAGAGGAAGGGGCGACTTTATAGGGCCGCTTCCTTCTTCTGTTTATAAGATTGGCTGTTTTCGTAAAGTTTGTTGCTTATCAATAACTCAGTTTATTTTATTGAGTTGATCTTCGTTTTAGGCACTTGATCCTCGAAAATGCTGCCGCATTTCCTTCGTGCGGTGTCTATTCGGGGAAGCTTATTTAATATCCTGCGGGAGGAGAGGGAGCGTGAGACCCTACAGACGAAGCCGAGGAGCTCTGTTCCTCCCCGCGGGTTCGCTGCATGCCCTGTGCTGAAATCAACGGCGTGAATTCATAAGCAAAAACAAAGGTCTATAAGAGAACAGCCTTAATAATTGAAAGACAACTGTTTTATAGAATATTTTTTTGAAAGGAGATTTTCATCATGGCTGCCACAAAATATGTTATAGGCACGGATATTGGGACAACAAGCACTAAATCGGTTTTATTTGACCATAAGGGGCAGGTACTTGGAAAATACGCAATTGAGTATCCTTTACATACACCTAATCCTTCTACTGCAGAACAAGATCCAGATGAAATTTTTCAAGCTGTTATTGGAACCATTAGAGGCTGCTTGACAGAATCGAACGCCAGTGCTGAGGAAGTGACATGCGTTTCCTTTAGCTCAGCCATGCACAGTGTTATTGCTGTGGACTCAGAAGGAATGCCTTTGACCAAAAGCATTACCTGGGCTGATAATCGCAGTGCGAAATGGGCTGACAAGATTAAACAGGAACTGAATGGCCATGAAATTTACTTAAGAACTGGGACTCCCATTCATCCGATGTCACCGCTCTCTAAAATTCTTTGGCTGAAGAATGAGCAGCAGGATCTCTTCGAGCATACTTTTAAATTTATTTCCATTAAAGAGTATGTTTTTTATAAGCTATTTGGCGAGTATGTTGTTGATTATTCCATTGCTTCGGCTACAGGAATGTTCAATTTGGAAAAACTCGATTGGGATGATGGAGCACTAGAAGTGGCAGGGATTACTGCAGAAAAACTATCCAAGCCTGTTCCCACTACTTTTTCTATAAAAGGATTGAAAGATGAATTCAGCAAGCTGACCGGTCTGAATCCGGATACGCCATTCATTGCAGGGGCAAGTGATGGCGTTCTTTCCAATCTTGGAGTCAATGCGATTGAACCAGGGGTTGTGGCGGTTACAATTGGAACAAGCGGTGCAATCCGTGCTGTAACAGATAAACCGGTAACGGACCCGAAAGGCCGGATTTTCTGTTATGCCCTTACTGAGAATCATTGGGTCATTGGCGGGCCGGTAAACAACGGCGGCATGATCTTCCGCTGGGTCCGTGATGAATTTGCCGCTTCGGAAGTGGAGACGGCTAAGCGTCTTGGAATTGATCCCTATGTCGTTCTGACAAAAATCGCATCAGGAGTTGCTCCAGGCTCAGATGGACTCATTTTCCACCCTTATATGACAGGAGAAAGAGCCCCTTTATGGGATGCCAACGCACGAGGCTCTTTCTTCGGCTTAAGCCTGCATCATAAAAAAGAGCACATGATCCGTTCCGTTCTTGAAGGCGTTATTTATAACCTTTATACCGTGCTGCTGGCTTTAGAGGAGCTTACAGGGGAACCGAAGCGTATTCAGGCAACAGGAGGGTTTGCGAGGTCTGAACTATGGCGCCAGATGATGGCGGATATTTTTAATCAGGAAGTTGTGGTGCCAGAAAGTTATGAAAGCTCCTGTCTGGGAGCAGCTATCCTTGGTTTATACGCTTTAGGCGAGGTTGAAAATCTTAATGTTGTCTCTGAAATGGTTGGAGCAACATATGGCCATCAGCCAAAAGAAGAAAATGCGAAAGTATACCGGGAACTATTGCCGATTTATATTCGATTATCCCGTCTATTCGTAAATGAATATGAAAGCATTGCTGGTTTTCAGCGAAAATACTTGGGATAATTAAAAGGAGCCTGCTGGCTCTTTTTCTGTCATTAGCCATTAAGATGGCCAATGAAATCATTAAGCTGATCCAATGAAATCAGATTATGATTGCACTTCTGGCTATCCTGGCAAATGTAGTTTCCTTTTTTTGTATAGGTTCCTAATTGAGGCCCTTTTGTTTCATACAGGAACATCCCGATTTCTTCAAATTTATTGCAAATTGTACAGATACCTTTCTTGCTTATCGGCTTAAAAGTTCCATGCAGGGCTGATAATTTACCATCATTCTGACTGATCATATACTTCCTGTTAGTCCCATTATCATTCCAGCCCAAATAGCTAATTCCTCTGAAATCAATATGATCGAGTACTGGCAACTTTAATTTTTTCGCTTTAGGGAATAGTTTCTTAATGGACTGTTCGTTTAAAGTCTTAAAAGGGATTACATATTCTTTTAGTTCCGTTAAAAATGCATCTGCCTGATCTCTTTCTTTTAAGTCTCTGACGGGTGAAAGAAGCTGTACCTGTTCCTCGCCAAGTTCATCAAAAAGACTAAATACCTTTTCAATAGAAAGAGCTTTCAGTGCATTCAGCACACCTGTATCATTAACAGACGCATGGGCATTAATTAAAACCTGTGTCTGAGCTCTAATAAAATTGTATTGATCACTCCTAATGAAAGTTTCCATTTTCATCACTCCTAGCACACAGCACCTTCACATATCTCTTTCACTTTAAAAGAATTTCATAATATTGTATATGTATAAAACAACTAGGAAATGAAATCGGCATAGAAAAAAGCACTGATCAAAATGATCAGCGCTTTTTTTACTTCTTATAAATTATTTTTTTTATGGTTTCAATGGAAAGGTAATATTCCTCAGCTAGTTGGCTGATTGTTTTACCGCTTTTAAAGGAATCTTTAATCGACTGATTTCTTTCATCAAGAGTTTTCCTGGCTCCAGAGCGGGTGCCCCATTTTCGATGAGCATTTTCTGGCTTCGGGATATAAATCGTTTCTCCCTGGACATATTTTTGGATCTCTTTAATTAAATTTTTTGGTAAAACGGCATTAGCCTTTAAATAGCTCATTTCTGCCAGCTCCTTATTATTTTTTTGTAAAAAATGAATAAGGTGCAAAGCTGATATCAGAAATGGCATTGCCTTTATGGGCGATTATTTTATTCCATTACCGCCTCATGCAAAGTATCGCCGCCAATATCAGGCTTTGCATGAGACGCTGCAGTATCAGGCATTACAATTGCCATTTTCATCACCTCCTAAAAAGTGGATTTTCCTTTATTATAAAATAAAGGGAATAGACCTGTATATCTTGATTGAATTCCGGCAAAATTCGTGTGGTGCCAGGCACTGAAAAAAGTTTTCTTGCCCAATGCAGAGTTTTCTGATAATATATTTTTTTGCCCACGCGCACGCTCATATGCATTTCTCTATTGCGGCTGAAAAAATAATCGCAGTTTAACGGACAATAAGCGCCTCACATCAAAACTTTGAAGAATTAAAGAAAGGTAAGTGAGGGCCACCTGCCCATAAAGGCCGATTGGTTCGACTAACACTTAGTGTATCTACTGAGTGAAGTTTCACTTTAGGAAAGGAGAAGCATATGCCATCTATACATGAACATCCCGATTTTCAACAGGAGATTCAGCGACTGGAATTCACAAAACGTTATATTGATGTGGTAATTAAAACTTCAGAGTCCAGCAAAGACAAATTTCAGGAAAACATGAAAGAGGCCTTCGAAGATGTCGATTGGCTAGAATCGAGCTTAAGTTATTCATCTTTATTGACCAATGCCCGCTTTTTTGAAATGTCAAAGGATGAATTAACACAATTGAAGAAGGCCAGAAAGAAGCCTTATTTTGCAAGGATTGATTTTCATAGGGAAGACCTTGACGAGAAAGAGGTCTTATACATAGGCAAAACTTCCTTATATTCTCGTGAAAGTCAAGAACAGATCATTGTCGACTGGAGGTCTCCGATTGCCAATTTATACTATGAAGGCAGAATTGGCAAGGTTCATTATCATTCGTATGAGGAAACCTTTAAGGGCCATCTTTCACTAAAGCGTCAATTTATGATTGAAGAAGGGGCTCTTGATCAAATCCGCGATATCGATTTAACCACAACAGATGAATTGCTTCAGGAATCACTTTCCAAAAGTTCAAGCAACCGCCTCACAGAAATAATTTCAACCATTCAGGAAGAGCAGAACCAGATTATTCGTGCAGATTTGAACAAGCCGATTATTGTCCAGGGAGCAGCCGGCAGCGGTAAAACGACGATTGCACTGCACAGAATCAGTTATTTTATTTATCAGTACAAAGAAAACTTTGCCCCTGAGCAGCTGATGATTCTTGCGCCAAGCAGGCTCTTTATTGATTATATTTCAGAAGCGCTTCCAGAATTGGGTGTTGAGAGAGTCCGTCAGACAACCTACCAGGAATTTGTACAGGGATGCCTGGGAGCCAAGCTAATAATGGCTGAGGATAATAAACTGGTGAGCCTGCTTGAAAACCCAAGCAGCAAGGAGACACAGCTTGCCGCTTGGGCATCGTCCGTTAAAGGCTCACACTTCTTCCAAGGAATCCTCAACAATTACCTTAAGGAAATCTATAAAAGCTTTTATCCAAAAGCTGATTTCGCGGTTGATAAATTCAGGCTGTTCAGCCATAAAAAATTCATTGGGCTATTTAAAGATGATTATGACTATCTGCCTCTTTATAGAAGGCTTGATAAACTGAAAGCGGTTCTTCAAAATGACCTGGCAAAGAAAAAGAATAACATCCTTAAAAAAATTGAAACCTATTATGATGAGAGGATCGAACGGGCTCTCTACAGAGGAAAAGACTTGGAAAAAAGAAGGAAATATGTATCTGAGGCACTTGATAAAAAAGCAGCCAGGCTCGAAGAAATTAAGAAAAGCATTAGAAGTGCAGTTCCAAAGTATATGAGGCAATTTCCGGAAAAAAGCCTTATTCAATACTATAAAGAGCTATTTGCGGACGGGGAATGCCTTTTCAGAATGTCAGGCGGTAAGTTATCGCAAGAAGATGCAGACTTGCTTTGTGAATACAATCAGAAACTGTTTAGGAAAAAAGTGTATGAAAGAGAAGACCTTGCTTTAATGCTGTATTTACAGGAAAACCTTTTTGGCATCCCTAAAAACTTGAGGGCAAAAAATATAGTAATTGATGAAGCACAGGACTACAGCTTTATGGAGCTTCTTTCTTTAAAACAAGCACTTGATACAGACATGTTTACACTTGTTGGGGATCTTGCCCAGGGAATCCATTCCTACAGGGGATTGACAAGCTGGAGTCAGGTGCTCGATTATATTTTTCCGCGTGCTACCTATACAGAACTCCAAAAAAGCTATCGTACAACAGTGGAAATCATGCAAAAAGCAAACGAACTGCTAACGATGCTCCCTTATTCATTTCCGGAAGTGGAACCTGTGGTCCGCCATGGAAAAAGCCCTGTATTTATAAAAAGGAAAGAGGGCGAGGGGCTGGTAAAGCAGATTGAAGAACAGGTTACCTGCTTAAAAGAGGAAGAATACAAAACGTTTGCGGTAATCGGGAAAACAATGAAAGATTGCCGGCTCCTTCATACTCTTTTTGAAAAATATGCCGAACTGCCATTTAAGCTGCTTCAGGAGCAGGAAAGCATACCGAAGGATGAAATTATCATCGTGCCATCTTACTTGGCCAAAGGTCTGGAATTTGATGGAGTCATGATTCTGTCAATTGAAGAAAAGTTCTCCAGGGGGTCTGAACTGGATATAAAGCTTCTTTATGTTGCCATGACACGTCCTCTTCATCGTTTATATTTTTATGGGCTGAATAAGGGCGATTTTATTATTTCTTGAATTTTTTAGAAAACAGCTGTACTTTTGTGCGGCTGCTTGTTTTGAGGAAGAAGCTTTATAGAAAATTTGGTGTCCATTGTTTAGGACATTTTTATGCCGGGAAGAACACACATAGAGAAGAAATGGCAATAACATGCAGCAATAAAAAGGAGGATTCAGTGATTGTTGGCCACAAGATAAATAATCCCGGCATCTGCCGTTTATATAGATAGGCGATTGCTCTCCTCAGGCGATTGCTTTTATATTTTTAAAAGGCTAAATACTAGGACTCTGTTTAGGCAAATGCTAAAATTATGAAAGAAAGCATGGAGGAGATGATTCCGTTTTATGAAGAATATCCATAGTACCTTAACTTTGCATAATGGGGTTAAAATGCCCCAATTTGGCCTGGGTGTGTACAAAGTAGAGGAAGGGCAGCAAGTTGAAGACACCGTAAAGGATGCGATCAATTTAGGATACAGGCTGATAGATACTGCTTCTTTTTACGAAAATGAAGAGGGTGTGGGAAAAGCCATAAGAGAAAGCGGCGTGCCAAGGGAAGAGCTTTTTATCACAACAAAGGTGTGGAATACGGATCAGGGGTATGAACAGACCCTTGCTGCGTTTGAAAAAAGTCTCAAGAAACTTGAGTTAGATTACATAGATCTATATTTAATCCATTGGCCTGTAAAGGAGAAATACCTTGAAACCTGGAGAGCTCTCGAAAAGCTATATAAAAATGGAAAAGTAAAGGCAATTGGGGTGAGCAATTTTCAAATCCATCACCTGCAGGACATAATGGAGAACTCTTCCGAAAAGCCAGTAGTTAATCAGGTTGAGCTTCATCCTAGGCTAACTCAGGAGGAATTAAGGTCATTTTGCGATGAGCACAATATTAAAGTGGAAGCATGGTCTCCAATTGCAAGAGGAAGAGTGCTCGATGATCCCGTGATAAAGGAGATAGCAGACAAATACTGCAAATCAGCGGCACAAGTTATTCTTAGATGGCATATCCAAAACGGCGTAATTGTTATACCAAAATCAGTCCATGAAGAAAGACTGAAGGAAAACGCGGATATTTATAATTTTGAATTATCTGCTGAAGAGATGAAACACATAGATGCATTAAATAAAAATGTACGTTATGGGGCTGACCCGGATAATTTTGAATTTTAGTGATATGTGTTAGTAAAGCATCCTGCGGGGTGCTTTTTGTTTTATAGGAGCTTTCCCAGAAGAATAGTTTTAAAAAAAATGGTTTTAGATATTGAATCCTGGGTAATTTAATTGTACAAGCAGATAAGATCACCAACAGCTGCGCAGCTACTGAATGAAATTCTTAATCTGAAGAGAAACTAACTAAAACGAACAAGGAGTGATTTTAACATGATGAGCTTTTTATGGGCATTAATTATAGGTGGTATCATTGGCTGGTTAGCAGGCATGATCGTAGGAAGAGATATTCCGGGTGGAATTATCGGTAATATTATTGCAGGTTTCATTGGTGCATGGTTAGGTTCATTGATTCTTGGTGATTGGGGTCCTGTCGTAGCGGACTTTGCTATTATTCCTGCTTTAATTGGTGCTATCCTGCTTGTATTCATCGTAGGCTTTATTATGAAATCTATGCGTAAATCTCATGACTAATATTTAGCAAATAAAAGAAGTCCCGATCGGGGCTTCTTTTTAATTTCTAACTCTAACTGACTAAAAATACGGGCACAGCTTTTTCCTTAAAAAAGATATGGATCAATCCCTTTAAAAATCTCGGGAATGTCCAGGAAAGGCGCATGGCTTGTGACGGGTTCCCCTGTGAAGGGGTGAGGAGTTTCCAGTTTGACAGCATGAAGTGCTTGCCTGGGGAAAACTGGTTTCCCTCCATATAATACGTCACCTGCGAGGGGGTGGCCTAAATGGCTTAAGTGGATGCGAATCTGATGCGTTCGTCCTGTATCCAGCCTGCATTTAATCAGGGTAAGATCCTGGTTACCATGCGGTTCAATTAATTCAAAATGTGTCACGGCAGGCTGCCCTTTGGGAGAAATTCTTCTTCTAGTAGGATGATGTCTGTCACGCCCAATTGGTTCACGAATCGTTCCCTTTTTTTGAAGAGGCTTCCCATGTACCAAAGCCAGGTATGTGCGCTTAATTGCTCTTTCCTCAAGCTTTTTATCCATAATCGCCCCTGCAAGGGGATGTTTGGCAAATAGGACAGCCCCGGTCGTATCACGATCCAGACGATGGACATGCTTAATGCTCCTATATTCACCCTGCATCTGGAGATGGAAGGCTGCTGCATTGGCAAGAGTGTTATTTTGGTCTGGAAAATTGGGATGCGTATCCATACCAGAGGGTTTATTAAGAACCAGTAAATGATCATCCTCAAATAATACTTCGATCTCATGATAAGTTGGAATCACACCAAATTCTTCTTCCTGAAAAAGTTGCAATTTTAGTTTATCCCCTTCATGCAAAGGTAGTGCCCAATTTGCCGGTTCATCGTTGACCAATACCTGCTTTTGCATTCTAATATGATGAGTTTGCTTCTTGGGGGCTGACCAAATAGTTCGGAAAATGTAGTCCACGGTGTAACCTTCCCACCCGCTTGGCACCGTTATTTCACACCATTCGCCAAACCTTTGTATTTTTACCATAAATTACTCCTTCTCCTGATTGAATAATCATCATTTATTATCATACATATAAATTAATCACAATAATATCTTAGCCCTTATAACTGGCGGTTAAAAGGCAAAAGGAGCAGAAAATTATTATAGTAATCATCAAAAACTGCTTCCGTTATTCTATTAAGGAGGTTAATATAGAACTTTGGAACTGGTTAATGGGGAATACCTGGATGACAACTATTTCCGCAGGAGGGGAAGATGTCAACAAATTCCTGATTCATGGGTATAATTACCACCCTAAAGGGCTTTCAGAATATGATATTCTTAAGTATATATTACGAACTGATTACAAGGATTACAAAGGTGGGTTATCAGTGAAGGTTGTATTTGCATCAACTCCTGATCAGGAACAAAAAATAATGGAGCTAATTCAAAAATTTTATTCAAATGTGTTTCCTCTTTATTTCACAGATGATGACATAAGAGAATTTGAGCAGCAGAAGATTTTACATACTTCTACGAGACACTTTGAATACTTTGGGACTTTAAAGGAGGCATATCAGGTTATTGCAGGATTGCAAACGCTTATGGCTATTCTTGAATCTCCACAGCAGAAGGAGAAGTATGAACGTATTTTCGTCAAAAATGTGCAAACCCTTAAAGAATTCGGTTTATCGTTCCCATTTGACTACAGTCATTTTTGCGGTGAAAGAACGCCGAGAAATGATGAATTCAGTGTCTATGCCCAAGCCGCAAATGAAATATTGGTATGAAGAAAACGCCTGCAGCCGCAGGCGTTTTCTTATTTTGTATTCTCATCAAACCACTGTTTAAAAATAGCTTTTTCCTGGTAGCCTGTTATTCTGTTTACTTCTTTGCCGTCTTTATATTGAACGATTGTCGGAGTCTCGTTAATTCTGTAATCGTCCCAGCCATCTTCGAATTCCAGAAGATTGAATTGGACAAGGTCGATATTCATTTCTTTTGCAAGCGGAGCTAGTTCAGGAGTTGTCCGCTGGCAATGCGGGCAAGTAGGACTATAAAAATAAACGGTAACATCCTCGTTACGATCCAGTTTGTCCTCCAATTCTCCTGGAAGGATTAGATTTTGGTAGTTCGGGTCATTAAGCTGTTTGACAGTTTCGGGATGAAGCGTATCCTTGTCATATGGATTATTTCCTGATACCTTTTCTTCATTCTGCATCTTTGTTAAAATCCCCACAGCTGCGAATAATACAATGATCACAGCGAGGAATATAATTATTTTTTTCATCAATATGCCTCCTCTTTTGTTTTCTTCCATACAAGATAACTGCAAATAAAAATAACAATAAAAGCTGTTAAAGCTAAAAAGGGAATCGTCATAAATCCAAGCCAGTTTATGTATTGGCCAGTACATGGAACTCTGCCGCATGATGCCGCATGGTCTGCCATAAAGGATATTTTCTGTATGGAATAATGGTAGATGGAAATGCCCGCTCCAACAGCGGAAAGGAACATAGAATAAAGGCTGATCCGGTAATCCTTCTTGATGACGGCAAGTCCAAGTATAATAGCAAATGGATACATGATAATCCTTTGATACCAGCAGAGCTCACACGGCTCATACTGCCTGATTTCCGAAAAATAAAGGCTGCCGAACATGGCAAGTATTGCTACTGCCCAAGCAGTAAACAGTAAATTTTCCCGTTTATCTTTTTTTGTTTTCTCCATGATTATCTCCTTATTATTTTTACTCTAAAAATTATAATGCTAATGGCTGCTCCTTGTAAATCAACATGAACAGCAATATGGTAAATAGCCCAAATGTGTGATGAACTAAATGGAGATGAACTTGCTGATTCGCGTACAAATCAGCAAATTTAAATTTAAAAAAGATTTTTAGCGTCTTTGTAGAAATATATATATAGGAAAATACGTAAGATAAGAGGTGATTAGGTGGAAAAGCATGCTTTAATTATTGGCGGGACAGGGATGCTTAAATATGTGGCTGATTGGCTATCAAAAGAAGGATATAAAGTGAGTGTTGCAGGAAGAACGCAAGAGAAGTTCACTGAAGCTTTCGGGGGCCTGCCTGCTGCTGAAAGAAGAATTACTTTCATTCAAACAGATTACAATTCCAGCGATACATTTGCTAAGGAAATGAAAGAAGCGATTAGGAAACAAGGCAATGTGAGTCTTTGCGTCTGCTGGATGCGAAGTGATGCAGTTAATAGCTTTGAATGGCTGATATCATACCTTGCCGAATCTAACAGAACTGTCCAGTTTTATGAGGTGAAAGGAAGCCGTGCTTCAAGAGAAATATTTACATCTTCTACTATCAATAATCTTAAATGGAATCGTGTCATTCTGGGATTTAAAAGGGAAAATGGGCTGTCTAGATGGCTGACGGACAAAGAAATTTCCGAGGGCGTTATGAATGCAATAAAAAAGGGAAAGGAACTGTATATCACTGGAGAAGTTGAACCCTGGGATCAGCGTCCAGGATAATTACTATTGCCTAAAGGAGTGCAGCATCATTGACAAAGCTGGATCTTAAGAAATTTGAGAAGAAAATGATTATACGGAATACCCGCCATACAGATATTAACCATATCATTGCCCTTCAGGAAGTTTGCTTTCCTGGCATGGAACCATGGAAGCGCAATCAGCTTGAAAGCCATCTGGATATTTTTCCCGAGGGACAGTTTGTTGCAGAATATGATGGGGAAATCATTGGCTCTTGTTCGAGCCTGATTATAAATTTTGATGAATATGATGACCGCCATTCCTGGGATGACGTGACGGATAAAGGCTACATAACAAACCATAACCCGGAAGGCTATAATTTATATGGCATTGAGGTAATGGTTCACCCGGATTACAGAAGAATGAAAATTGGCCATCGGCTTTATGAGGAAAGGAAGGAACTTGTAAGGGAGCTAAATTTAAAGAGCATCATAATAGGAGGCCGTATCCCGAATTACCATAAACATGCCAATGAAATGAGCCCTAGGGAATATGTAAGCGAAGTTTCACTCCACAAAATATATGATCCTGTCTTGTCGTTTCAGCTTCTGAATGGATTTATTTTGATGAGGATTAATCCAAATTATTTGCCAGATGATGTCCAATCAAACAAGTATGCTACGCTAATGGAATGGAATAACGTGGACTACCGCCCTATGACAAAACGTTTTTACAAAACGAGTTATCCAGTCCGAATTTGTGCGGTTCAGTATTTAATGAGACAGATTAACTCATTTGATGAATTCGCCCACCAGGTAGAATATTTTACTGATGTTGCATCAGATGCAGGATCCGACTTTGCGGTATTTCCGGAGATTTTTACCACCCAGCTCATGTCCTTTTTGGATGAACGTTCTCCGAGTCTTGCAGTCCGCAAGCTTACGGAATACACCGAGCAATATATCGAATTATTTACGGATCTGGCTGTCAGATATAATATTAATATCATTGGCGGATCGCATTTCGTAAAAGAGGACGATGATGAAATCTATAATATCGCTTATCTGTTCAGACGGGACGGAACAATTGAGAAACAATATAAGCTTCATATTACGCCAAACGAGCGGAAGTGGTGGGGCATCAGCCGCGGAGACGAAGTGAAGGTCTTCGACACGGATTGCGGAAAGATTGCGATACAAATTTGCTATGATATAGAGTTTCCAGAACTCGCAAGAATTGCAACAGATAAGGGGGCCAAAATTATCTTTACCCCTTTCTGTACGGAAGACCGTCAAGGCTACTTGCGCGTTCGGTACTGTGCCCAGGCACGGGCCGTTGAAAACCAGATTTATACTGTTATATCGGGAACAGTCGGCAACCTGCCACAAACTGAAAATATGGATATCCAGTATGCGAGGTCAGGAATTTTTGCACCATCAGATTTTGAATTTGCAAGAGATGGAATAGTAGGGGAAACCAATCCGAATATTGAAATGGTGCTGATTGGGGATGTTGACCTGGAAATTTTAAGGCGCCAAAGACAGGACGGTACGGTACGTCAATTAAAAGACCGCAGGCATGATATTTACAGCATTCAATATAAGAAGTAACATAGAAGGGAAGCGGCAGAAGCATAGAGCTTAAGCTGCTTTTCTTATCTCTTTGAAAGCTGCCCTTGAATTGCATACATATTGTAAAGCGTGAAAAATGTCAAAATAACACGGATATTTTTGAGAGGAAAATCAATTTTTTTATCGAAAAGGGTAGTAGAAGGCTTATTATTGGGAGGTCAAGCAATGGACTGGAAAACAGCGGCAGAACGATGGATAAATCATGAAAATTTAGACGGGGCATTATTAGAACAACTGAAAAGCCTGCAGGGGGATGAAAAGCTTCTCGAAGAGGCATTTTATAAAGGGCTGGAATTTGGCACAGGCGGAATGCGCGGCGAGATAGGGCCTGGAACGAACCGCATGAATTTATATACAGTCCGAAAAGCATCGGCTGGCCTTGCAGCATACATAGAAGAAAAAGGCTTGGAAGCGAAAAACAGGGGAGTCGCAATTGCCTATGACTCCCGTCATATGTCTCCGGAGTTCGCCATGGAAGCAGCAAAAACACTGGCGACAAGAGGGATACAGACATATGTTTTTGAGGAATTGCGGCCTACACCTGAATTGTCATTCGCGGTGCGATATTTGCATGCCTGTGCTGGCATTGTGATTACAGCGAGCCATAATCCGCCTGAATATAACGGATATAAGGTATATGGCTCTGACGGTGCACAGCTTCCGCCGGCAGATGCTGATGTTGTGATCAGCAAAGTCAATGAAATTGACAATGAACTGATGATTGATGTAATGGAAGAGTCAGTATTGAAGGAAAAAGGGCTAATCACGATGATTGGCAAAACAGTTGATCGTGCCTATCAGGAACAGCTGCTAACAATATCCGAAAATCCTTCGATTGCCAATGAAATTGATTTAAATATCGTCTTTACACCCCTTCATGGAACAGCCAACAAGCCTATAAGAGAGGGTTTATCGGCATTAGGATATGAAAATGTTCACGTGGTAAGGGAACAGGAACTTCCAGATCCTGAATTTTCAACGGTGAAAAGTCCAAATCCCGAAGAAACATCAGCGTTTGAACTGGCAATGAGGGAAGGCAAACAAAATGATGCCGATCTACTGATAGCAACTGATCCGGATGCAGACCGCCTTGGCATTGCTGTGAAAAACAAGGATGGTGAATATATTCTTCTGACAGGGAACCAGACAGGCGCCTTGCTTCTTCACTATATTCTGTCTCAGAAAAAAGAAAAGAACACACTTCCTGCCAATGGCATCATGCTAAAAACCATTGTTACATCGGAATTCGGGCGAAGGGTTGCCTCTTCTTATGGGATTAAAACCAAAGATGTGCTGACTGGGTTTAAATTTATTGCAGAGAAAATCAAAGAATATGAGGAATTGGGGGAATATCAATTCCTTTTCGGATATGAAGAAAGTTATGGCTATCTGATTGGAGACTTTGCAAGAGATAAGGATGCAGTCCAGGCAGCCTTGCTTGCAACTGAAATGGCAGCTTTTTATAAAAAGAAAGGAATGTCCCTTTATGATGCACTCCTCCACCTTTTTGAAGAATATGGATTTTTCCTTGAAGGCTTGCGTTCACTTACGTTAAAAGGAATTGAGGGAGCAGAGAAAATCCAGCAGACACTTGCTTCTTTCCGTAGCGCCCCTCTTGCAGAATTAGAAGGCATGAAGGTTCAGGCTGCTGAAGATTATTTAACAGGAATCCGGTCGGAAACAGGCGGTGCCGAAAGGAATATTGATTTGCCGAAATCAAATGTGATTAAATATTTCTTCGAAGATGGAACGTGGATATGCGTAAGGCCATCAGGAACAGAGCCGAAGATAAAATTTTATTTTGGCATTAGCGCTTCTTCTCTGGAAGAAAGCAAGAAAAAGCTTGAATTTGTCGAGAAGGCTTTTATGAAGATTGTAGAAGAAAGAATGAGTAATCCTTCCGGATCAAAGTAATTAACCAACACCAAGAATTTTAGGGAAAGGGAAGATATGATGTTGAAAGGGCAAGTAGCAATTGTTACAGGTGCGTCAAGAGGGATTGGGAAAGAAATTGCTTTCAGGCTGGCTGGGCAGGGAATGAAGCTTACTGTAATTGGCAGCTCGGGAGAAATCCATAGATCTGCGGAGGACCTTAAAGGGAAGGGATTTGCAGATGTGCTTCCGATTCAGGCAGATATTTCAAATGAGGCAGAAGTAAAAACAGCCGTTGAGAAAACACTTGATAAGTACAGTCAAATAGATCTGCTGGTCAACAATGCAGGAGTAGGATTTTTCAAGCAAGTGGATGAAACCACACTGGAAGAATGGAAGAAAGTATTTGAAGTAAATGTACAAGGAGTATTCCTGGGCAGCAAATCTGTTCTCTCTCATATGAAAGAACGGAAATCAGGGACAATTATCACCATTTCTTCAGATGTAGCCCGATATACAATTCCAAATGGTTCTGCCTATACAGCAACAAAATATGCTGTTCAAGGCTTTTCTGGTTCTTTGGCGCAAGAGGTAAGAGAATACGGTATCCGGGTCGGAACCATTAATCCCGGCATGGTCGATACGTATTTTGCAGCATCCCAGCAAGGGCTTGAAGAGAAAAAGGATTGGCTAAAAGTCGAAGATATAGCAAACGCTGTAGTTTATATGGCTTCTGCACCAAAGCATATGATGATTGATGAAATTGTCCTTCATCCTTTTGTCCAAAACTATCCAATTGCTTAAACCATGCACCGAAGAGGCGTCCTCTTCGGTGTTTTCATTTGGCAATAATATAACTAATGAAAATACATCTTTTGTTGTAGTCAGCATCCTTCTATTTGCCAAGGAAGAGAATAGGAAAGAGATATATAATATAGTCATATTGATCATTTAAAAGGGGGATAAGGGTGTCAGGGGAAAAAAAGCGGTCTGAAATCAGCATTTTAAAAGAAATTGCAGAGATTTTAAATGAAGGAACAGAAATTGAATCCCTTCTGAAGGAGGTTTTGCAGAAATTACTTCATATAACCGATCTTGAAACAGGCTGGATATTTCTTATAGATCACCAAGGTGAATTCCATTTGGCTGCAGAAGAAAAATTGCCCCCGGCTCTTTCCCGGGAAAATTTTAAACCAATGTGCAAAGGGGATTGCTGGTGCATCGACAGATATAATGACGGCAGATTAACCAACGCTTCCAATATCATAGAGTGTAAACGAATAGAGGATGCAATTGCCGAACAAAGAAAGGATACAAATGGGCTTACCCATCATGCCTCAGTTCCGCTTAGAGCGGGGACTGAAAAGTTTGGAATTCTTAACATTGGCTCTCCTGATAAAACTCATTTTACACCTGAAGAGCTGGCTTTGCTGGAATCTGTTGCTTTTCAAATTGGCACAGCTTTAAAAAGAATAAAACTAACGCAGCTTGAACAGGAATCAGCCCTTGCAGCCGAGAGGAACAGGCTGGCAAGAGATCTGCATGATTCAGTTAACCAGCTTTTATTTTCCTTAAGCTTAACGGCGAGAGGAGGAGCTGAGATGACTGATGAACCTGAAATAAAAGAGACTTTCTCATACATGCAGGACCTTGCTCAGGAAGCCTTAAGCGAGATGAGAGCACTCATTTGGCAGCTGAAGCCAAGAGGCCTTGAAAATGGGATTATCAGTGCGATGCACAGCTATAGCCAAATGCTGGGCCTCAAGCTGGAGTCGAAAGTAATTGGTGTTATTTCACTTCCAGGCAAAGTAGAAGAAACACTTTGGAGAATTGGCCAGGAGGCGCTGGCCAACTGCAAAAAACACTCGGGTCAATCAACAGCAGAATTAACGCTCACAGTGGAAGATGAAAGGGTAATCATGGTCATTTCCGATTACGGGAGGGGCTTTCATTTTTGCGAAAATACAGACATACCATCACTTGGTCTAAAGAGCATGAGAAACCGCACAGAAGCATTAAATGGCATTTTCAAGCTAACGACCGAACCGAATAAGGGAACAAACATTGAATTGATCATTCCAATTAAAGAAGGAGGGAAATAAATGGCCATCCGGGTTTTAATAGCAGACGATCATCATGTCGTCAGGAGAGGTCTTGTGTTTTTTCTAAGAACACAGCCTGAGATAGAAATAATCGGTGAAGCAACAAACGGTCTTGAAGCTGTAGAAATGATAGGGAAAAGTCAGCCTGATGTAATATTGATGGACTTGGATATGCCTGTTATGAACGGAATTGAAGCAACTCGCAAAATCAAGGAAACCCATCCAGAAGTGAAAATAATGATTTTGACAAGTTTTTCCGATCAAGACCATGTCATTCCTGCCATTGAGGCAGGTGCCTCTGGCTATCAGCTCAAAGACATTGAACCTGATGTTCTTGTGAAGGCAATCAGGCAGCTTATGAGGGGAGAGAACCAGCTGCATCCAAAAGCAACGTCTCATTTGCTTACACATTTAACGAATAAAAACAGTTCGCAGAGAAAGCCGCTGGAAGAGCTGACCAAAAGGGAAATGGATGTTTTGCGGGAAATTGCAAGTGGAAAGAGCAATAAAGAGATCGCATCCGCCCTTTATATAACAGAAAAAACAGTTAAAACACATGTCTCCAATCTTCTGTCCAAATTAGAGCTATCAGACCGAACACAGGCTGCTCTGTATGCGGTAAGGAATGGGCTTTTGGAAGGAAAGTAACAAATAAGACTCAACCGAAAGTCGTATAAACTATTTACTGAAATAGATCTAAATCTTTATAGAAAAAACTCATTCTTACCGACGATGTTAAAGCTTTCCTCGATCTGTATACTAATAGTAGATAGGAAATAAAAGGAGAGTTAATCATGAAGCTGACAATTATAAATGGAAGTCCCAGACAAAAGGGCAGAACGGGAATAGCCTCAAGGTATATTGCAAGAAAGTATCATGCAGAGTTGATTGATTTGAGTCTTGGGGAAATTCCATTATACAATGGAACTGAGGAACAATATCTGATTCCTGCCGTTAAAAAACTTCGCGAGCTGGCTGCAGGCTCGGATGGAATGATTTTAGCATCCCCTGAATATCACAGTGCTATGAGCGGGGCATTGAAAAATGCGCTTGATTTTCTTGGAAGCGAGCAATTTGCACACAAGCCAGTAGGTCTGCTCGCAGTAGCAGGCGGAGGAAAAGGCGGGATAAATGCCCTTAATAACATGAGGATTGCCGGCAGAAGCGTATATGCGAATATTATTCCAAAGCAGCTTGTTCTCGATCCGCATTGTTTCGATTATGAAAACGATGGGCTGTTAGAAGATCCTGCCAAACTTGTTGATGCTTTAATACAGGAACTTCATTTATATATGAAAGCATATGCTCATAGTAAGCAGGAAATAAAATAATTTGAAAAAACACGGATCTGCATGATCCGTGTTTTCTTATTGGTGGAATCCAATTATATTAGGTTATTTCATAAAATGAAATATCTGGCAGCTGGGGTTCCGATAATTCATTAGCATGGTCAATGTATCTGAGTAAAGAATATAAATGTTTCTCAATGACCGAATAATCTTTTTCAAAGTTGTAGGCATGAAGAAAATGTTCAATTTTCTTGGATAGAAATTGATCTTCGGTCCTGACCATCAGAATGAGCAAGTTATCCCATTCTGACCGGTGCGTATAGTAAAGCGCACGATCATAATCCACTTTATTCATTTGTCCTTGCCTCCTCTTTCAGGAGTTGACTTTAGTTTGTGATGAACACGATATTTATTTCAAAGTAAATCTTGGTCTTGTTGATTTAAAAGGACTTTCATCTTTTACCTGTATAGAAAATCTGATCAATTTAAGAAGAAAATCCATACATAAAAATGAAAACAGAACCAAAAATAGATAATGACAAAACTTAATGGAGGATAATATGAAAAAGTTCTTATCAATTTTTATGTTTCTCTGTTTATTAGCTGGCGGCAATTCTTTGGCAGGGGCAGTCCAAAAGCCTGACTATGAAAAATATGGGCGAATTGCCATATCTGTCGTAAAGGAAGATTATCCGGGGGAAGAAGTAGTGGAATACCAGTATGGAGGCAGGCAGAAAGTGTCTGAAACAGATGTAATGGATTCATTCACTTTCACAGTAAAAGAAAATGGCAAACCGGTAACTGTCCTGGTAAAAGTAACCCATAGTTTGCAGGATAATAAACTAGTCAGCTTAATTGAGGAAAGAAAATGATAACAAATATTTAATCAGTAAGTTGAAGAATTTACCCGCCAGAGTATGATGGCGGGTTTTGATGCTCTAACAATAAACAAGTTGATTGTATAAAAATTATCTCAAAATCATCATTCTCCCATTTTGGTCATAGATTATGTTAAGGACTAAAAGGGGGGAGTGGCAATGCGAGAAGAGGTTAATCAATCACTGGAATATGCCATTCAGGAAATTACTGAGATTGCAAACGGTTTTGGATTGGATTATTACCCGATGAGATATGAAATTTGTCCCGCAGAAATTATTTATACGTTTGGTGCATATGGAATGCCAACAAGGTTTTCGCATTGGAGCTTTGGCAAGCAATTTCATAAAATGAAACTTCATTATGACTTGGGTTTATCTAAAATCTATGAATTGGTTATCAATTCGAATCCATGCTACGCATTTTTGCTTGATTCCAATTCGCTCATCCAAAACAAATTAATTGTTGCTCATGTTTTAGCACATTGCGATTTCTTTAAGAATAATGTCCGCTTTCAAAATACCAAGCGAGATATGGTAGAAAGCATGGCTGCAACCGCTGAGAGAATCAGGCAATATGAAATTAAATTTGGGAAAAAAGAGGTTGAAATGTTCCTTGATGCAGTACTCGCGATCGAAGAGCATATTGATCCTTCCCTAATGAGGCCGAAGCTTGCCTGGAGTACGGAAGATGAATATGAAAGCAGCGGAAATCAGGCAGCTCCAAGTCCTTACGATGATTTATGGGGTCTTGATGAAAGAAATAAGAAGGATGAACCTAAGAAAAAGAAAAAGAAATTCCCGCCAAAGCCTGAAAAGGATTTACTCTTATTCATAGAAAGCTACAGCAGGGAACTTACTGATTGGCAGAGAGATATCTTAACAATGATGCGAGAAGAAATGCTCTATTTTTGGCCGCAGCTTGAAACGAAAATTATGAACGAAGGCTGGGCATCGTATTGGCATCAGCGGATTTTAAGGGAAATGGATTTGACTTCTGCGGAAGCACTAGAGTTCGCCAAGCTGAATGCTGGGGTTGTTCAGCCGTCAAGAACTGGCATAAATCCATATTATCTTGGACTGAAAATTTTCGAGGATATTGAGGAAAGATACAATAACCCCACAGAAGAAATGAAACGGCGCGGAGTAGAACCTGGCTCAGGAAGAGAAAAAATGTTTGAAGTCAGGGAGATTGAATCAGATATTTCATTTTTGAGGAATTACCTTACAAAAGATCTTGTTATGAGAGAAGATATGTACCTTTTCCAAAAACAGGGGAAAGATTATAAAATCGTAGATAAGCAATGGGAGCATGTTCGGGATCAGCTTGTCAGTATGCGTGTTAACGGCGGCTTTCCATATTTGACCGTTAATGATGGTGATTACATGAAAAATGGAGAATTGTGCTTAAAGCATTGGTTTGAAGGTGTTGAACTTGACCTCAAATACCTTGAAAAAGTTCTTCCATATGTTCAGCAGCTATGGGGGCGCAGTGTCCATATGGAAACCATTGTGGAAGGGAAAAACATGCTGTTCACTTATGATGGTAAGAGTATTCATAGAAAATATTTATAATGAGCATTGTCAAATCACACTTGATGCGGCCCGTTTTTTGGGCAGTGTGAAGTCAAGTGATAAATTTTCGGAGGCGCGGGAACCTCTGCATTGCATACACAGTTAAAGAAGGGGTATAGAGCATTTGCAATATTAATGAATTTAACCAGAAAAAACTGTTCAAGCGGACTTGAACAGTTTTTTAGTCATACAACTAAAGCCTGAAATGAATGCTCCTCAGCAGCAGCTAGGTCTAAATAAACAGCATAACTCAGGGGAAAGCAGGTGATTAATTTCCTCTTGATTGATCCGATAGTAGCTCCATGTTCCCTTTGTTTCTTTTAAAATTAATCCTGCATCTAATAAAATTTTTAAATGGTAGCTCAGTTTGGACTGTGGCATTTCGATAAGACCGCTTAAATCACAAACACAGCTGGAGTCCTGCTTGCATAGCAGGTTTAATATATGAAGGCGTTTCCGGTCAGCAAGAGCCTTAAATTTAGCTTCATACTTAGAAAAAGTTTCATCTAAAGAAGTATCTTTTAAAGGAATCATATTATCCATGTTGAATCCTCCTTCATCAAATTCCTTTGATAAAATGTATTATACTTCCATTAGCGGCAAAATGCAACTTTATAAATCAATTTATATTGATTTATTCCGGAGATAGATTTACAGAAGCACTAAAAAAATGTTACTTTACAAAGGGTTGTAGGTAAGAGACAGCTAGCCGGCAATTAATCTTGGCTTTAAGAAGGAAAGTGCAAAGAGCTCCGGCAATCCTCAAAGGTTCAAATGATCATTCAATGAGCCTAGCCTGGCAATATAATAGTGATAGGTAAATATATCTTGTAAAAAGGAAAGAAAGGCACCCAGTTTTGGGTGTTTTTCTTTATAAAAAAATTTGATTTAATTGTTGACATAATACCTTAAGGGGTATAGAATATGGGATGTAAGTTATTATTAACGCAGAGGAGATTATAATGCTGTATATTTTACTAACTTTGCTTTTACTTATAATCCCGTTGTTCAAAAGATATTACCCAGTGAAAAATATACCATGCTATAGCCTGGACCAATGCAGTCCCAACGAAGGAACAATCCTGCTTAATGTAAGGGACTATAATGATTCCTGCCATTGTGAAATTCCCAGCGCGATCAAACTTCCGATTCCCTATATCAATAGGCACATTAAAGAAATACCACATAGCCAGATTCACCTGGTTGCTTCCAGTCCATTGGAGAAAAATGTAGGAATTAGGATGCTTCGCAAAAAAGGCTTTAAAGTAGTGGGGTTTTCCATGCCTGAATGCCAATGCACCAAATAAAAATGGGGTGAAGAAAATGCTATATGATGCAAAAACTAAAAATCGAATTAAAAGAGCCGAGGGGCAGTTAAGAGGCATATTAAAAATGATGGACGAAGAAAAAGACTGCAAATCTGTTATTACTCAATTAACTGCTTCCCGTTCAGCGATTGATAAAGCAATTGCGGTTATTGTCAGCTCTAACCTAGAACAATGCATCCTTGAGAACGCGGAGAATGGAAATGAGCATTCCAGCATGATTGAAGAGGCTGTCAACTTACTTGTTAAAAGCAGATAAAAGGTAGTTGACATCTCTTTTCATTTAAATTAATATATACCCTATTAGGTATTTAGAAAACTAACAGCAAAAATTGGAGGCAAGGTAAATGACTATTGTAAACAGCATAATTATTGCACTGCTTATTATCTTTCTGGTTCAAAAACTGATCCCTGTGAAGGGCATTAATCAAATGACTGCGGCTCAGCTAAAAAATAATCTAAGAGATAAAAACAAGCAGTATATTGATGTGAGAACACCAGCTGAATTTAACGGCTTCCATGTTCCTGGATTTGTGAACGTACCGCTTCATCAGCTTCATCAGAAGATGGGTCAGCTATCAAAAGATAAAGAGATAGTTGTCATTTGCCAAAGCGGAATGAGAAGCAGCAAAGCTGCAAAAATGCTTAAAAAGTCTGGATTTAAAAACATTACAAATATCAGGGGCGGAGTAAGCGCCTGGAGATAATGGGGAGGATTTAAGATGAAAACAATGACTGTTAAAGAAGTAGAACAAAAGCTGGCTGCTGGAGAACAATTAAACATGATTGATGTACGGGAAGTCGATGAAGTAAAAGAAGGAAAGATTCCTTCAGCTATTCATATTCCACTTGGTTTAATTGAATTCCGAATGCATGAATTGGATAAAAAAAAAGAGTATGTGATGGTTTGCCGATCAGGCAACCGCAGCGGATTAGCCGCACGTTTTCTTGAAAGTCAAGGTTTTAATGTCATCAATATGCTTGGAGGCATGATGAATTGGGAAGGCCCTATTGATAAATAAATAAGCTTCTGTCACAAGGGACTGTAATGTAATATTTTTTAATCAAAATATACCTAATGAGTGAAATCCGGCCAAACCGCTGCGCACTTCATCACACACATTAATTTAGAAACTAAAGAGGAGAATGTTTTCTCCTCTTTATCGAAAATTTAAATGACAAACCATGTTGACAGATGCTCTAATATAAGATAGTATATACCCTGTAAGGTATTAATGCTCCATATGGTATTTACACTATTTACACATTAAAAATAAAATAAACAAGGATTTTTATTGATTAAATATATACCTATTAGGGTAAAGGGAGGACGAGAACAAATGGAAAAGAAAAAAACAACGATTGTTCTTTTCAGCGGTGATTATGACAAAGTTATGGCAGCTTACATTATTGCAAATGGTGCAGCTGCTTACGATCATGAGGTAACGATTTTTCACACATTCTGGGGATTGAATGCTCTTAGAAAAGATGAACCGATTCAAGTGAACAAATCATTTCTGGAAAAAATGTTTGGAAAAATGATGCCAAGAGGTCCTGAAAAAATGGGTCTGTCAAAAATGAACATGGCCGGTATGGGTCCTAAGATGATTAAAGACATCATGAAAAAGCATAACACAATGCCTGTTAAAGATCTGATTGAAATGGCGAAGGAACAGGATGTAAAGCTTGTAGCCTGCCAAATGACTGTTGATTTGCTTGGTTTCAAACAAGATGAAATTATTGATGGTGTTGATTTTGCCGGAGTAGCTGCTTACCTGGCGGATGCAGAAGATGGTAATGTCAACTTATTCATATGATTAAAATTTCGAAATACACGATAGGAGGACTATTAATGGAATCATTAAAAACAAACTTTACTGTAGATGCAAAGGGCCTAGCTTGCCCAATGCCGATTGTCAGAACAAAAAAAGCGATCAATGAATTAAACCCTGGTGAAGTACTTGAGGTTCTTGCAACAGATAAAGGTTCAAAGGCTGATATCCAGGCATGGGCAAAAAGCTCAGGTCATCAATACCTTGGAACAATCGAAGAGGGGGATGTGCTAAAGCACTATATCCGCAAAGCTAGTGCAAATGAAGAGCGAGAAGCTGTAAAATTTGAGACTGTTGCTTCAAATGAAGAGCTTAAAAAAGAGCTTGAATCCAATTCAGATGTTGTCGTTCTTGATGTAAGAGAACCTGCTGAATTTGCATTCGGCCATATTCCAAACGCTGTATCAATTCCTTTCGGCGAACTGGAAGAGCGCATCGGCGAATTGAATAAGGATAAGAAAATCTATGTGGTGTGCCGTACAGGAAGCCGTAGTGATATGGCGTCACAGACATTAGCTGAAAAAGGCTTCACAAACGTAACGAATGTTGTACCTGGAATGTCTGAGTGGAACGGGCCAACTGAAACAAAAGTGAATTAAAAAAATTTTTGAATAAAATAATACAGTAGGAGGTATAAAAATGGCAAATGCAATGACTGCTAAAGAAGTAACGAAAAAGGTTTTCAATAACGAAGAACTCTTCGTCCTTGATGTCCGAAATGAAAGTGACTTTAATGATTGGAAAATCGAAGGTAAAGACTTCGAATATTTAAATGTTCCATATTTTGATCTTCTTGATGGGGTTGAACCTATTCTTGATAAGATCCCAGCGGATAAAGAGCTTTTAGTGGTGTGTGCAAAAGAAGGATCTTCCGTAATGGTTGCCGATATGCTTGAAGAAGCAGGACGTGAAGCTTCATATCTGCAAGGCGGAATGAAAACATGGAGTGAACACCTTGAGCCAGTTAAAGTAGGCGACTTGAAGGATGGCGGAGAAATGTATCAATTCGTCCGCATCGGCAAAGGCTGCCTATCTTACATGATTATTTCAAACGGTGAAGCTGCAATCGTTGATGCAACTAGAATGACTGAAGTATTTACTGATTTTGCAGCTGATAAGAATGCAGATATCAAGCATGTCTTTGATACACACCTGCATGCAGATCATATCTCTGGCGGACGAAAAATCGCTGAAAAAACAGGAGCTTCTTATTGGCTTCCTCCAAAGGATGCTGAGGAAGTAACATTTGAATATAAACGACTGGAAGATGGAAATGAAGTATTGATTGGATCTACCAAGATCAGCATTCAAGCTGTATATTCACCAGGCCATACAATTGGTTCAACATCTTTCGTAGTAGATGATCAATACCTTCTTTCAGGTGATATTCTTTTCATCGATTCAATCGGTCGACCTGATCTTGCCGGGAAAGCGGGTGACTGGGCTGGAGATTTGAGAGAAACGCTTTACAAGCGCTATAAAGAGCTATCAAGCGAATTAGTTGTTTTGCCTGCACACTTCATGATCATTGATGAGTTAAATGAAGATGGCAGCGTATCAGAAAAGCTTGGTACATTATTCGCTGAAAATCACGGATTAAACATCGAAGACGAAGTCGGGTTTAGAAAATTAGTTTCTGAAAACCTTCCCCCTCAGCCAAATTCTTATCAGGAAATCCGTGAAACAAATATGGGGAAAATCAGTCCGGATGAAGAAAAACAGCGTGAAATGGAAATCGGACCAAATCGCTGCGCAGTCAGATGATTTTTGGGATGAAATATACTGCAACTAAAATACTATGATTAAAATTGGAGGAATTCAAACATGAACGTAACTAAAGTACTAGATGCTAAAGGTTTAGCTTGCCCAATGCCAATTGTAAAAACAAAGAAAGCAATTGCAGAAATCGAATCTGGCCAAGTGCTTGAAATTCATACAACAGACAAAGGCGCTGTAAAAGATTTGACTGCTTGGACAGAGTCAACTGGACATGAGCTTTTGAAACACGAAGATGACAACGGCGTTTTAAAGTTCTGGGTTAAAAAAGGCTAAAATATTGAAATGATGAAAGGGAGTTTTTTACTCCCTTTTGTCGATTAAAGGAGGGGACAGCCACATGGATTTTACCTTTTTGATCGTCATATTTTTAATCGGTTTTATCGGTTCATATATATCCGGTATGGTAGGAATCGGCGGCTCAATTATTAAATATCCTATGCTCTTATACATTCCGCCATTATTTGGTATAGCTGCTTTTTCTGCTCATGAAGTTTCCGGAATCAGTGCAGTACAAGTGTTTTTCGCTACAATCGGCGGTGTCTGGGCTTATCGAAAAGGCGGATACTTAAATAAGACATTAATAATTTACATGGGTTCAGCTATATTAATTGGCAGTTTAATCGGAAGCTACGGTTCACGTTTTATGACTGAAGGCGGCATTAACCTTGTATATGGAGTATTGGCCTTCATCGCAGCCATCATGATGTTCGTGCCAAAAAAGGGTTTAGACGACATCCCCTTGGATCAAGTAAAGTTTAATAAATGGCTCGCAGCATTCTTTGCTCTGATTGTTGGATTAGGTGCTGGTATAGTTGGTGCGGCAGGTGCATTCCTACTAGTGCCAATTATGCTGGTTGTATTAAAAATTCCTACTAGGATGACGATTGCAACATCTCTTGCAATTACCTTTATTTCCTCAATTGGTTCGACAGTTGGTAAAGTGGCAACTGGACAGGTCGACTATGTTCCTGCTGCCATTATGATTATTGCCAGCTTACTTGCTTCTCCCTTAGGGGCACAGGCAGGCAAGAAAGTAAATACAAAGATTCTGCAGGTCATTTTGGCTGTGCTTATCTTAGCTACAACAATTAAGATCTGGATGGATATTCTGTAAAAGTACGGGGGCTTTGGCTCCCTTTTTGTTTATCTCCAGAATATCTGGAAAATATAAATTTATACTTTATTTAGGGGAGAGCAGTTTTTATGACAGAAACCAAAGAGTCGAAATATATACAGCAGCACTTGGCAAACGAACGCACATTTTTGGCGTGGGTCCGAACCTCGATCGCAGTGATTGGAATTGGTGTCCTTGCTTCAACCATGCACTTTAATACTGCAGAAAGAGTAAATGGTTTCGCAGATAGAATGGCTATCGCATTAAGTCTGTTATCGCTTGTCACAGGCTTAACGATCCTTATCTATTCAACGATGAATTATTTTAGAATAAGAAAAAGAATTAATACACAAACCTATACGTCATCACGGTCATTAATCTTTTTTGTCACCAGCATTGTTGTGATGATCTTTGCTTTTTTGCTGACGTATTTGTTTTTTATTTTGGTTTAAATCTTCAGATTAAGAAGAAAATAGATCTCGCATGAGGAAAAACACCCTTTGCAAAAAAGCATCCTTTCAGTGGATGGCTTTCTTTTTAAATCTTCCGCCTCTAACCTCTGCAATATCAGCAACTGCCAGAAATGCATTAGGGTCAATTTCTTCGACAATGGCTTTCAGCTTTGCTTCTTCGAGCCTGGTAATGACGCAGAATATTACTTTTTTGTCGTCGCCGGTATAAGCGCCTTCGCCATTTAAGTAGGTAACGCCTCTTCCAAGACGTGCAAGAATGGCTTCGCCGATTGCCTCATGTACATCACTGATAATCCAGGCAGATTTCGATTCGTCCAATCCGCGAATGACGACATCAATTGTTTTAAAGGCAATGAAATAAGCCAGAATGGAATACATAGCACGATTCCAGCCGAAAACAAAGCCTGCAGTTCCAAAAATGAAGAGATTGAAGAACATGATAATTTCTCCTACAGAGAAAGGGAGTTTCTTGTTTACAAGAATGGCTAAAATTTCGGTACCATCCAATGATCCTCCGTACCGTATGACCATGCCTACACCAACTCCAAGGACAATTCCGCCAAATACTGTAGCTAGCAGCAAGTCTTCTGTAAAGACGGGGACGTCGTGCAGAAGGAGCGTTGTAGCGGATAAAACAGCGATGCCAAGAAGGGTCGAGAGTGCGAAAGTTTTTCCAATTTGTTTGTATCCAATATAGAAGAAGGGAATGTTTAAGACGAAGATATACCAGCCGAGTTTCCAGCTGGACAAATGGGAAAGGATAATGGAGATGCCAACAATTCCGCCATCCAGAATCTTATTGGGAACTAAAAATTCCTCTATGCCGACTCCCATTAGAATGGCACCCAATATGATAAAAAAGATTCTTTTAGCTAGCTTTCCTTTCGTTAACCCCCTATGTATATTTTGTTCTGCTGCTGATTCTAACGGTACATTCATAAATGACCCCCAATTAGTTATTTAAGAAAACTTATCTGTTGATCTTTCCTACTCAATTTCCGATGGCAGACAGAAGCTCCTCATGCCATTTGTGTCTGCCGGTACGTATGACATACTCCGCTTGCAGGATACTGAATAATCCATTTATAAGCCCGGCTGTGAAGAAAATGGCTTTCTATGTTTCATCGACTTCCTGCCTCAATCAAAGGTTGTAAAAAAAAACCATTAACAAGCGATAAAAAGTCAAACGCATATGGTCGTCTTTAGGCTTATCTTGTTTTTATATATTAATATGACAGCTTGTGCCAAAATAGGCCATATAGCCATATATATCAATTTCAAAAGTTCTGTAAAATCATTATAGCATTTTATGGATTAATTTGGTTAAGATAGCCTTTGTTCTATTTTAATGCAAAAAAGATGAATACCCTTTAAACGTGAAAAATATGAAGTTGCTTATTTTATGAAAAGAATGGTTAATAACCAATATCAAAAATAGGAAAAGGTGTCTCAGGAATTATTGGCACCTTTTCTTTCGTGCCAAAAATAATAGTTAAATCAAAATATTTTGATGTTGTTCTTATAATCCCTTAAGTTCCGAAATGCAACTGATAATTCAGCTAAAAATGATTACAGATGCTTCCCCGGGGGAAAAGAACTAGTATGAAAACGCAAAAGCGACAAGGAGGACGGTAAAACAATGAATAAGGCGATCAAATTTGGGAAGAAGCTCGGAAAGGAATTTAAAAATGACCGGGCAACAGGGCTTGCTGCTGAACAAGCTTACTACTATATGCTTTCCATTTTTCCATTACTAATCCTGCTCATTTCCATTGTTCCTTACCTATCTTTGGATCCCCAAAAAGCATTATCCTATTTACAGACTGTAATGCCGGCAGATTCATTTAATGTTATAGAAGGCAATGTAGTGAATATTATTACCAAACCCAATGGAGGACTGCTGACTTTTGGGATCATCGGTACATTATGGTCAGCATCGAATGGGATGCAGGCATTTATAAGGGCCATGAATGATGCATTTGATGTAAAGGAAACAAGGACGTTTATTAAGTCAAGGCTCATATCAATTGGATTGACTTTAGGTTTGATTGTAGCGGTGATCATAGCGATGGTTCTGCCTGTATTCGGTAAAGTGATTATGAATTTTATAGGAAATTTCATTCATATTTCGAGTGGTATGCAAGTCCTTATTACTGTTTTAAGATGGGTCATTGCGTTTGCCATCATGGTATCTGTTTTGGCAATTCTTTACAAAGTTGCCCCGAATAAGCACTATCCTTTTAAACAGGTTGTCCCTGGTGCACTGGCTGCAACAGTTATGTGGCTGCTTATATCACTTGGATTATCCTTTTATGTAAGCAATTTCGGAAATTATTCAGCAACATATGGAAGTTTAGGCGGAGTAATTGTTATGATGCTATGGTTCTTTTTGACAGGGCTGGCCCTTGTAGTTGGCGGTGAAATAAGTGCTATTTACCATAGGCATAAATCGAAGGGGGCCGGCTATTTGAAAAATGATAAAGATAAAGATAAAGATAAAAATGATAAAGGGAAGTCAGATGCAGAAGCATATCAAACACTTTCTATGAAATAAAACAAGAGGGGGATTCCCCTCTTGTTTTATTTGATCTGGTGGATAAACGGTATATTAATATTCCCCCACTTCTTAATTTTTTTTGGTGTGTCTTTAAAAGCTGAAATTGTCAAGTTGACTGTTTGTTTTTTATACTCAATATCTTTTTTGATCTCCTGCTGTGTTGTCTTCAGTTCGTCCATTCCGGATTTAAGCTGATCTGCCTTCAGCTGCATGACAGTACTTACGGCTGTCAGCCTTTCAATGGCAGGCTTGGCATCCTTATATACTTTAATTGCGTAGATGCCAAGGAATATCAAAGAAGCTGCAAAAAGTGCAAGGCTTACATAAATGATAATCAAAGTGATCCACCTCCTCAAGCTGTCTTTTTTAGTGTTTACCCAATAATCGAAAAAATTAACTTCAGATATTTTTTCATATAACGTTATGATTATGGGGAATTCTCTGAATAAATTAAAGAATTGACTTGTTTACCGGCATAAACCTAGCGCTGTCTGTTTTACAGGAAGTTTGTTTTGTTTTAATTTCTTGTCATTAGTCTAACTATAAAGGAAAGCATAAAAAAACATTGAACGATAAAGGAATGTAATACATAATATATATGAGCATATATTCATATAAAGGGGTGTTAAGGTATGGGTCACGGCCAATCACAAGATCATCATCATACAGGCAATAAAAAAGCGTTAATGTGGGCATTTTTCCTGATAGCTTCTTTCATGATTGTGGAAGTTATCGGTGGCATTCTAACCAACAGTTTGGCGCTTCTCTCGGATGCAGGACATATGCTTAGTGATGCAGCTGCACTCGGATTAAGCTTTTTAGCCATCAAAATGGGAGAAAAGAAGGCGACAAATTCAAAGACATTTGGATATAAAAGATTTGAAATTATTGCCGCATCAATAAATGGAATGACACTTCTCCTGATTTCATTGTATATTTTCTATGAAGCATATCATCGCATCCTTGAGCCACCTGCCGTTCAAAGTATGGGAATGCTTATTATTTCCTCTATCGGCCTGCTTGTGAATATTGCTGCAGCATTTATCTTAATGAAGGGAGATAAGGACCACAACCTAAATGTTAGAAGTGCATTTTTGCATGTTCTCGGGGACTTGCTTGGTTCAATTGGAGCCATTTCAGCCGCTGTGCTGATCTACTTCTTCGGCTGGGGCATCGCGGATCCGCTTGCCAGTATCATTGTAGCAATCCTGATTTTAATAAGCGGCTTGAGAGTTGTTAAAGAATCTTTCCATATTCTAATGGAGGGGACTCCTTCGCATTTAAATACGAATGAAATAAAACAGAAGCTTCTTGGCATTTCCAGCGTAAAGGATGTCCATGACCTTCATGTCTGGACAATTACTTCCGGTTTTCCATCCTTAAGCTGCCATCTTGTTATTGAGCATGAAAGCAGTCATGATACCATCCTTCATGAAGCCCAATCGGTACTGCATGATGAATATGGCATTGAGCATAGTACCATACAGGTGGAAGGGGAAAGAGAAGGCTGCCCTGGACATCGTGAAAACTGCAATTAATGAGACGGTATAATGGAAAGTTTATTCAGGAATGCTGGCTATGCTCAATAGCCTGTTTCAATAAACTAATGACATGGTCATCGTCATGGCTGTAAAAAAGAGTTGTTCCTTCTCGGCGGAACTTTACCAATCGAAGGTTTTTCAAAAAACGAAGCTGGTGTGATACTGTTGACTGCAGCAATGAAAGCTTATCAGCAATTTCATTAACCGCATACTCCCCTTGGAATAATAAATGCAAAATTCTTAGTCTGGTGGGATCTGATAAAGCTTTGAACGTCTGTGAGACCATGAACAAAGTTTCTTTATCCAAGTCGGATGGGGGCTGAAGCGGTTTTTCATTCTTCATAGCAAACACCTCCATTTCAATTATAATCCTGGTTAATATAAAACGAAACCGCAGAGTAGGTTGACTCTGCGGTTTTTTTCCACAAAATAAGAAAGTATAAAATTTTGTACATCGATCACTGTCTAGCTCCATAAGGAACACTTCGACAGCCTAATTATCGCACGTCTAGCTTTTAGAAGGAACGCCTACCTGTCTTGTGCTTATCGGGGAGGAGGGCAAGGTGCATACGCCTTTCTTATTAATTTTCCTTCTTAATATCCTTTTGGATTTCATTTACAATTTTTTTCATTTCATTATGGATCTGCTCTTTATTCAATTTAAGTTCTTTTTTTATTTCATGAAAAGATTTACCTTGTTCTTTCATTTTCATCACATCTGCTAAATCTTTATTCGCCGCTTTAGCCATGGCTGCACATGAAACAAGGGAACGCAATGAGATCCCTTTCTCAAGGTAGCCCTGCAATTCTTGAGTGTTATTGTCAGAATATTTTGAGACATTTTGAAGAACTGCATCCTTGTTTTTCTCAAGGAACTTATCCATGTGATGATGATGCTTCTTCATTTTTTCTAAATCTACTCCATAATGCTGGGCTGTTTTCTCCCAGGAGGAATCATTCTTTTTGTAATAATCTAATACTTCTTCTATCTTTTGTTTGGAGAATTTTGCTATATGGGCAGCTATGAAAATTTCCTTCTTAGAAAATCCTTTCTCCTGCAAGCTATTTAGCAGGGAATCATCAATGATTCGGTGATGGTGTTCCTGCTTTTGTACATGATTAGGTGTATGGTCTTTTGGTGCGGTTTCTGCGTTTGCTGATAAAGCAGAACTTACTAATAGTAAGCAAAAAACAAATACTGCTGAAATTCTTTTTTTCATTGGTGAAAACACTCCTTTTCAATTGCATTGATTCTTATATAGTATGTCCTGAAATACAGGAAAAACAAGAATAAATTGGCTGTTTTCAAAAGAAAATCCTTATAAGGAAGAGCTGCTCGTTGAAATAGTGCGTTATGTTGGATTACATTTAAGAAAAGAATTTGTTCCGGGATGGTGTACGAAATGAAAATTCTTGTTGTGGAAGATAATGAAAGTGTTTGCTCAATGCTTGAGATGTTTTTTATGAAAGAGGGGTATCATGGAGTCTTTGTCCAAGATGGACAGGAGGGATTTGAGCGTTTTAATAAAGAAAAATGGGATCTCATCATTTTGGACTGGATGCTTCCCGTTATGGATGGTGTGACTCTTTGCAGGAAAATCAGGGAATTAAGCAAGGTTCCAATTATCATGCTTACGGCGAAGGATAGTGAATCTGATCAGGTTTTGGGGCTAGAAATGGGTGCTGATGACTACGTGACAAAACCATTTAGTCCGTTAACGTTAATGGCAAGAATCAAAGCAGTGACTCGACGGTTTCAGGCTGAAACAGAAACGGCTGGAGACACCCAATTTGTCTCCAGTGATTACTTCAAAATCAGCAAGGAATCCAGAGAGGCCTATTTTGATGGCCATCTTGTGGGCAATCTGACGCCTAAGGAATTTGACTTGCTATACTATCTCGTAAAGCATCCGAAACAGGTTTTTACTCGTGAACAGCTGCTTGACAGTGTTTGGGGCTACCAGTTTTACGGGGATGAACGGACGGTTGATGTACATATAAAACGGCTTCGAAAAAAAATAGGAACGGCTGAGCAGCCTTTTATCCATACGGTTTGGGGAGTAGGCTATAAATTTGATGAAACGGCTGCGGAAAATGAAAATTAAATATTTTTATCAGCTGCTGATCAGCCATGTCAGCATTTTGATATTGGCGTTCTTGCTGTTAAGCCTGCTTTTCTCCCAGTTTGTTGAAAGTTATATTTTTGAAAATAAAGTGGGCGAACTGAATTCTTACGGTGAACAGATTTTAACAGATTTAACGGTTCGGATTGAAGGAAACGAGGAATTTTTAACAGAATACAGCCAACTGCTGGAAGCAAGGAATATTAAATATATTCTCTTTGACAACAAAGGCAGGGTTTTATATCCAGAGTTAAAGTCAGATCTAATGATCCAGCTGACAAGTGATGAATGGGCTGCTATCTCAAAGGGCAACAGAATATCCGTTAAACATGATATAAAACGTTTTGATCAGGAGGTAACATTGGTCGCCCTTCCATATATGCAGGGAGGAAGGCTTGTTGGCGGAGTGCTTCTGTTATCGCCCATAACAGGAGCAATGGAAATGGTCAGCCAGCTTAACCGGTTTTTATTATATACCATTGTTATTTCACTTTCAGCGACTATATTATTAAGTCTCGTTCTATCCAAAAATTTGATTAAAAGAATTACAGATCTGCGGAATGCGGCATCAATGATTTCCTCAGGAAATTACGATGTAAATGTCCCATATACATACGTGGATGAAATTGGTGAATTGGCTCAAGATTTCAATGAAATGGCTGCTAAACTAAAGAAGTCAGATGAAGAAATCAAACGGCTGGAGAATAGAAGAAGAAAATTTATAGCAGACGTGTCGCATGAATTAAGAACCCCGCTGACAACGATCAGCGGGCTGGCAGAAGGAATTAAGAATGGTTTAATTCCCGATGAAGAAAAGTCAAAAGGAATGGTGCTGATTGATAGGGAAGCTAAAAGGCTGATTCGTCTTGTAAATGAAAACCTTGATTATGAAAAAATCAGGTCCAATCAGCTTCAGCTAAACAAATTGGATATTCATTTATTGGAAGCCTTTGAGATTGTAAAGGAGCAGCTTGAAATTCAGGCAGAGGAAAAGGGGAATGTCATTTATATTGAGGCTGAAGACGACATAACTGTTCATGCAGACTATGATCGGCTCATCCAGATTCTCGTTAACATCGTTAAGAACAGTATACAATTTACCGAGAAAGGAGCCATTTTTTTAAGGGGGAAAGAGAGCCTATCCGAAACTATTATGGAAATTGAAGATACAGGCGTTGGAATTGATCCGAGAGAAATCGAATCCATCTGGCTGCGGTTCTACAAAGCTGATTTGTCCAGGACTAATCATTCCTTTGGTGAATTCGGCATTGGACTTTCCATTGTAAAGCAGCTGGTCCAGCTCCATAACGGAGCAATTGCAGTCAGCAGCGAAAAAGGAACAGGCACCAAATTTATAATTAGAATTCCAAAAGAAATCTAGGGGTCTTGGTGCTTATTGAATGTGGCAGAATCAATGCTATAGCATCTTCTTGCCTGCGAAGAGAAAAAAGATGCATATATGATAAATCTAAGTTTAGCATATACAAAAAAAGGAACAGCTTCCAATAGCTGTTCCTTTTTGTCTAAGGCAAGAAAGTAGAATCTTAAACTCAGATAACTTTCTAGCTCCCGCGCATGCGCTTTCCCCCGTCTTGTGTTTGTCGGGGATAGGTAAGGCTCTTCGCTTATTACGATAATACCTCAGACTCGGTCAAAGGGATTTTTTTTGTATGAGCCTGCCCTTCTGTTTCAGGGAGAGCCATTACCTCAATATACTTAATATGATGTTCCTCCATATCAAGAATTTTAAAGAGGTACTTTTCATGCTGGATTGTATCGCCCTGTTTGGCTTCATAATTTTCTGTCAGGATCCAGCCCCCGATGGTATCTACATCTTCATCATTAATATCCGTTCCAAGGAGGTCATTTACCTCGCTTACGAGAACTTTAGAATCAATGATATAGTGTCCCTCTTTAGTATTTCTGATCATTGGCACTTCATCCATATCAAATTCATCACGGATTTCTCCGACAATTTCTTCGATAATATCTTCAACGGTTACAAGGCCGGAAGTACCGCCATACTCATCCATTAAAATCGCCATGTGGATCCGGTCCTTCTGCATTTTTAGCAGCAGTTCATGAATCGGTATGCTGTCAATGACTCTGATGATGGGGCGAATATAGGATTCAAGTGTGCTTGAAGACAGTTCCCTGTTCATGATCAGGTCTGTCATGACCTCTTTAATATTGACCATCCCGATAATATGATCTTTATCTCCATCAATTATTGGATAGCGTGTGAACTTTTCTTCCTGGACGATTTGAAGAAAAATTTCCAGTGTATCATCTTTTGAGAGTGAGACAATTTCTGTACGAGGAACCATTACTTCCTTCGCAATGCGATTGTCAAACTCGAATATCTTGTTTACATACTTAAACTCAGATTGGTTGATTTCGCCGCTTTCATAGCTTTCTGATAAAATTATCCGAAGTTCTTCTTCCGAATGGGCCAATTCGTGTTCAGAAGCAGGCTTTAGTCCAAACATGCTGGTTAAAAGGCGGGCAGAGCCATTCAGCGCCCAAATGAACGGATACATGATCCGGTAAAACCATATTAAAGGGCGGGCTGTTATAAGTGTTACGGCTTCTGCCTTTTGAATAGCCAGCGTCTTTGGAGCCAATTCGCCAACTACCACATGAAGAAAGGTGATAAAAGCAAATGCGATGCTGAATGAAACTACTTGGGCAATCGAAACCGGCAAGCTGAACTGGTTAATGACAGGACGAAGCAAATGTTCAATTGTAGGTTCTCCGAGCCACCCAAGGCCAAGAGCGGTAATGGTAATACCAAGCTGGCAGGCTGAAAGGTATTCATCCAAGTTGGAAATAACTTTCTTGGCAGCAATTGCATTCTTATTGCCTTCTTCAATCAATTGATCAATTCTGGAACTTCGAATTTTTACAATGGCAAATTCCGATGTGACGAAAAAAGCCGTTAAAGCAATTAAAATGGCTATAAAAACCAAGTTTAATATGTCCAAATAAGTTCCCCAAATCCCGCAGAAACGGGCAGGGTGTCACCTCCTGATAATGTGAAAATGGGATTTAGCTTGTCAGGCTGGAAAGGGAACGCAGCAATACAGAACTTTCAGCAGTCAGTTTTTTGGAGAGGTCATCCTTCTGGTCGTCATCCAACGTATTTATTAACGGCATAAGAACAGATATTTCTTGATGAAGCTGCTTCATTTGCAGTGCGACTGCGTCTATTTGCTTTTTAACATCCCCTGTGTGAATCTCCCTTTTCGTCTTCATTTCTAGTTTTCTTTTAATCTCTTCAAGCGGAAGATGCAGTATTTTGCATTCTTCAATAAACCTTAAATCAGACAGTGCGTCATCTGTATATATTCGGTAGTTCGATTTTGTGCGTTGAGCTTTTATAAGTCCGATGCTAGTGTAATAATCTATTGTTCTTTTAGATACTTTAGCAATACTCGCTAATTCGCCGATACGATAGTAAGCCCCATCATATCACCTCTGCTTTAGGATACTTATATCTCTTAGGAGGGCCGCTCCATAAAGAGCTATAGTTAAAGTTAATTATACTTTAGCCCAAACCATACAGTCAAACGTAGCAGTTTGGCAAAAAGGATTACTTTTATTTTATGAAAAAATCCAGCAGATATGAAATAAAAAGATTCAAAAAAATAAATAAAATAACATTCGGAAGAAGCTGCAGGAGAAATTATCCACTGTAACTCCTCCCAAAAACTGAGGTTAGTTCTTAATGACTTCAATATACGAAATATGATGTCCTTCGATTTCTTTAATAATGAATTTGTAACCCTCTTCCTCGACAACATCCCCCTGCACTACATCATATTTCTGCGTCAGAATCCATCCGCCGATTGTATCAACATCTTCTTCACTTAGATGAGTGTGAAGGAGGTCGTTTGCTTCCGAAATCAGCAGCTTGGCATCCAGTATAAAGTGGCTGTCCCCCAGCTTCTGAATAAGCGGCAGTTCGTCAGCATCAAATTCGTCCCTGATTTCTCCAACAATTTCTTCCAGGATGTCCTCAACTGTAACCAAGCCTGCAGTGCCGCCATATTCATCATGCAGGATAGCCATATGAGATCGTTCTTTCTGCATCTTAAGAAGCAAATCATGAATAGGAATGGTTTCAATCACTCTGATGACAGGCTTTATATATTGCAATAAAGGCTTATCGCCTTCACATTGTTTTCTTACACAATCCGTTAAAATTTCCTTCACATTGATAAAGCCTAATATATTGTCTTTATCACCGGATGTGACAGGGTATCTGGTATACCGCTCATCTAGTATAACGTCCAGAATTTCTGATAAGGTGTATTCCTCCGGCAGACTGACAATCTCGGTTCTAGGAACCATGATTTCTTTTGCTATGCGATTATCGAATTCGAAGATCCGATCTACGTACTGGAATTCTGAAGGATTGATTTCCCCGCTCTTCAGGCTTTCGGATAAAATGATCCGCAATTCTTCCTCTGAGTGAGCTATTTCATGTTCAGATACAGGTTTTAATCCAAAAAGCCCTGAGACAATCCTCGCCGAACCGTTCAGGATCCAAATAAAAGGATACATAATTCGATAAAACAAAATAAGAGGCTTTGAAAAAGTGAGTGTTACCTCCTCTGCTTTCTGAATGGCAAATGTTTTAGGTGCAAGCTCTCCAATGACCACATGGAGAAAAGTTATAACAGCAAATGCGATGACAAAAGAAAGAATATGTGTAATGGACGCCTGTAAGTTCAAACTATCAAATACAGGCCTCAAGAGCCTTTCAATAGTAGGCTCGCCCAGCCAGCCAAGGCCCAATGCTGTAATCGTTATGCCAAGCTGGCAGGCAGATAAATATTCATCTAGATTGCTGATGACACGTTTCGCTGAATGAGCCTTTATGTTACCCTCGGAAATCAGCTGGTCAATGCGTGAAGTGCGCACCTTTACTATGGCGAATTCTGAAGCAACAAAAAAGGCTGTTAAAGCGATTAAGAATAATAATAAAAAAACGTTAAGAATAGTCATATAAGTTCCTTACACATAAGTAAGGGGATTGCACCTCCTTCATAATATGTACTTTTCCCTTATTCAAGAAATTTTACAAATAGTTAGGTTAAAAAGCTTGGCTTACCATGAAATTACCCTTATATGGGTGAAAGATAACTGAAGAAGGGGCAAAAAATGCTCGATTATTAGGATTAGATGAAATTTGCGAACAGTAAAGGAAATCAGGTCAGTATTCATTTGTATGAGACAATTATGTTTAAAGGGATGAACCGACATATTTTTCTGTAGAAAAATAAACAAGAAGCCTGTGGACAGGCTTCCATATGTTTTCTGCTACCAGTGCCTTGCCAGCATTCCATACACGGCCAGATCATGGTATTGATTATAAAGGTACTCGCCATCGCGGATCATACCTTCCTGTTTAAAGCCGAGTCTTTCAGGAATCGCTCGGCTTTTCAAATTATCCACCCCGCAGCGGATCTCCACTCTGTTTAATTTCAAGTCAAAAAAAGCATGATTAACCATGGCTTGTACACTGCGAGTCATGATTCCCTTTCCTTCATAACCTTTTGCAAGATAATATCCAACGCTAGTCTGTCTGTTATGCCAGTCAATTTGATGAAAGCCAATTGAGCCAGCAAGCAGTCCGCGATAACGGATTCCAGCATTAAAGCCATTATTATCTGCAAATTGCTTCAGCCACATTGAAATAATGGAATGATATTGGACAGGCGAAGCCATATTATCCACCCAGGGCAGCCATTCTCTTAAATGCTGGCGGTTGCGGTCAACTAGGTTGAAAAGTTCTTCCGAATGATGAAGCTGAAATAATTGCCATTCGATTTCCTGGTCAACTTTTAAGCAAAACACAGCAACACTCCTTCAACTATTAAATAGTTTTATAATAATAGGAAACTATCAAAAAATACATATTATTATGGAAAATATATCAAAAAAGCGAATAAGTTTCGTTCATTAGCAAATAAGTTGTAAAATGGAAGTATTAACCAAAAAAGGATCCATATAAAACATTATGAGTGAAACACACAATAAAGGCTGAATCTTATAAACTAATAGTCAGCCTTAGTTAATTTATAGAATCTGTTCAGAGGTAGGAAGGATAATGCTAAAAACTGTCCGTTCAGTATCAGAGTCACACGTAAGTTTTCCCTGGTGTTTTTCAATAATTTCCCTGCAAACAAATAAACCTAGTCCCGTTCCAAGTGTTTTGGTCGTGACAAAAGGCTCGAAAATGGAAGAGACCAAATGATCAGGAATCCGAGGCCCATTGTTGGCGATATCTAGCTTGATTTGTCCGTTTTCTGTTAACCTGCTTTTTATATCGATGACTGGATCGCTACGGTATTGGGTTAAGACATCGATGGCATTAAAGATTATATTAATCAACACTTGCCGAATTTCATCTGAATAGCCGTTCAAGTAAATGCTGTCCTGCATATCCTGCAATATTTTTACTTTTCCGTCCAAAATACTCGGATATAGGAAAATCAGCACTTCTTCTATCAATTCATTTAAGGAGAAAGTGATTTTCTCTTTTCCAATCAATTCTTTCTTAGAAAGCAGCAAGAATTGAGATATGCGAAAGTTCAGCTGTTCCAGCTCATTGGATATAATGTCTAAATACTTCATGGAAGGGTGCTCTGATTTTAACAGCTGTATAAAACCCTGTACGGAAGTGAGCGGGTTTCTGAACTCATGAATGAAACTGGATGTCATTTGCCCAAGTAAAGTTAACCTGTCTTTATGGGTTGAATCAATAAATTGGGTTTTTTCTTTAATAATTTGGTCTTTAGCATCTGTATATCTTGAAACGGCATAATATAAAAATTTATCGAAGCAGTAATTGATCTTTTCATGGTATTCCTGCAGCTTCTGGAAGGTAATCTCAGAGTGATTCAAATATTTTTGAACAATTGACCGGCCCATATTCACATTATAAACAAAGTCTCCAATGTTTATGTCCGCTTCCACTCGCTGTTCTGCAATAGAGTAGGCAAGCTGCTGAATGAACTTTTCGAGATCATTCTCTTCTCTTGATAGAAATTGAATTATAAGATGGAACATCATTTCACCGTTGTCGCGAATCTTATCTTTATAAGGATCCTCATCGGTAATGAGGATTTTTTCTTTCCATTCACTCAAAAGGGCTTCTTTCTCGCTTCGCAAAAGTTCCAATACGACCTCATTTGTTTCGATTGCCATTTTAACCTCCACTCTTTCACATAAAAACAGTCTATTCCATAAATTTCGATAGAATCTATCAAAATCCTTTGTCAATTTAATGGAAAATTACAGCAGACTCCCAAAATAAGAAACTAATCTGATTGCAACAGTGATAAAAAAACTGCAATCCGATAAAAAAAATTGATATATAAAGAATTCCCTTAAACACAGATTAGGTAAAGAACATCCTTGGGACATTCATTACTGTGATAAAAGAATTAAACTTTAAAAAGGCTCAATTTACTGTTAGGAAAATAAACTGCTGTTTGGTCAGCTAGGTTATTTTATTTGTAATTTTGACACTATTTCTTTTATAATAAAATAAACAGTGTAAATTTACACCATAACAAAAAAGGAATGAAGCTGCATTGACAAGAGATGAAATTATTCTAAAGGTATCTGATAAAATTCGACTTATCCGCACTGAAGCGGGATATACACAGGATAAAATGGCAGAAATTATTGGCGTTTCCAAGAAAACTCTTGTACAAATTGAAAAAGGAAGAGCGGTGGCCGGCTGGTCAACCGTAGTGGCTGTTTGTGCATTGTTTAGGGAAACAGAAACAGTAAGATTTCTATTCGGAAATGAGCCGCTTGAGGTCTTGGAAACGGTAGCCAGAGAAGGTATTGATTATAGAAAGGAAAAGACGCTTGGCGGGAAAATCTGGTGGCGTGAAGTAAAAAAAAGCAATGGCCTCATATTGCAGCAGAACATAATTAGCCAGCATTACCGAATTATTGATCAGGATCATTTTAGGATTTATAGCAGTTTTGATGAGATTTCTTCGAAAGAACGGTTTGAGGAACTGGCAGCGGAAAACGATGGTTTTCTGAGTTAAGAGGTAAAAGCAGTTGTACACCACTTTTTTTATAAGTCCCATGTGCCTCCAATGAAAAGCATCTTTCAAGGATAGAAGAAAAAAGGACTTTAAAAGAAAAAGCAGCCCAGTTTCGAGCTGCTTTCAGATGGATTATGTTACTTCAGTTCTGCCTTGTCTTTGGCGACCAAAACAGGACATGGTGCATTTTGAGCAACTTTTGCACTTGTACTGCCGAGAAACATCCTTTTAATTCCGCCTTTGCCCGAGTTTCCGACAATAATCAAATCCGCCCCCTCAGCTGCAGCATATTCACATATACTATCAGCAGGGTTTCCCTCTAGAACATCAAACTTGGCATTAATGTTATAAGTCTTTAGAACTTCCCTTGCATTGTAAAAGGCCTGTTCCACACTATGTGTCACTTTTGCGTGTGTAGTGGTATTGGCTTCTTCATGATAGACCGGAAGTGGGGGGATTTGAATTCCTTCAAGCAGATAGCCATTTGTTCTGACTGGTTCCACCACTTTTTCATTGCTATTGCTAACAGGAATATTCTCAATTTTTTCTTCAAAGACCTGGGCTATCAGCAATTGGGAGTCAGGGTTTTCCTTGGCTAACCCAATACCCAGATTTAAAGCATACTTGCTTCCTTCTGTATCATCATAACCAACTACAATGCGGTTAAACTGCATGCCCATAATTATCACCCTTTCAGTGAGGAATAGAATTTAAATTTCCCATATACGTATATATACCCGCCTCAGCAGAAGTCAATCTAGTTATCTTCTTGTAGGAATAAGATTACTTAGATGCCCCCATAAACACCAACAAAGCTGCGTACACTTTAGTAATACTTTCACATTAAAAAATGTCTGCAGCAACGTGATCTCCTGCAGGGAGAACAAATCGTCTAAATAGATTGATGTAAGCAAAAACTGAAAGGTCCGCAAGATCGTCAGCTGCAGTTGGGATCCTGCACGGAATTGAAAAAGAAAGCATTCGGATTCTTCGATTGCTTTTTTTTGATGTGAATTAAGTCGATAAATTAAGTGTTTAATGGCATGGATATTGGGTAAATGTATATGTCATATGAATTTTGTTTTCTAGTTGGCAGCAAAATCCTATATGAACACTAGATTTTTGCAGTTATGCTGATAACGGTATAGACTAGTAGCTGGCTAAAGGAGTCATTTCATGCGGCAAAAATAAAGAAGTTTTATAGCAAGACACTGGAGGACATATGAGAAATAAAAAGACTTCATTTATTAACAGATTTCAAATAACTTGGAAAAAACTGCATTTAACCCAGGTAGCTATCCTGCTTGGATCCACTTTGGTTCTGGCATTTTTAAGCTTCGTTTATTTTTCATATAAAGATGCCGATATTAGTGCCCTTGAAGCCGGCTTGGCACAATCGACGATTATCTATGATGCAAATGGAGAAATTGCCAGTAAAATCTCGGCAAATAAAAATGAAGGAATATCGATCGACGAAATACCTGATCATATGAAAAATGCCATTATTGCGATAGAAGATCACCGTTTTTATGAACATGGCGGGATTGATTTGAAAGGGATCGGGAGAGCTTTTTTTACAAACATGAAGGCAGGGGAGATCGTTGAGGGGGGAAGCACGCTTACCCAGCAGCTGACAAAAAACGCCCTTTTGTCTGACGAAAGAACTTATAAGCGGAAATTGGAAGAATTTTTCCTGGCACTTGAGATTGAAAAGGAATATAACAAAGATGAGATCCTGCAAATGTATTTAAATCAGGTCTATTTTGGAGAAGGTGCCTGGGGAATTAAGCGTGCAGCAATGAAGTACTATGGAAAAGAAGTTCAGAATCTTACAATCAGTGAAGCAGCTTTACTGGGTGGGTTGGTTAAAGCACCTTCGGCGATCAATCCTTATCAAAATGAACAAAAGGCGATCGAACGAAGGGATTTAGTGCTTGATCGAATGAGGGAACTCAGCTTCATCACTGAACAGGAATGGGAACAAGCAAAAAATGAACAGCTTGTATTTGATGATAGCGGGGGAGATCCTTTTAAGGGGAAATATCCATACTATGTAGATGTTGTACTTGAGGAAGCCATAAAAGAATATAATCTGTCACTTAACGACCTTCTTAGTGACGGATACCAAATTTATACTGAGCTGGACCAGGAGATGCAAAGCAGTGTAGAAGAAGCTTATCGAAACGATGCACTTTTTCCAACAGGAACAGGCGACCAATTGGTTCAAAGTGGTGCTATCCTGTTAGATCCCCATAACGGAGGCATAAGGGCCCTTGCAGGAGGCCGGGGGGAACACACACTTCTAGGCCATAACCGTGCTGTCCACAAGGTAGGACAGCCGGGATCAACCATGAAGCCAATCGTTCCTTATACAGCTGCACTTGAAATGGGCTGGAACATCACAGATATATTAAAAGATGAAAAAATGACATTTGGAAAAGACTATGAGCCGAATAATTTTAATGGCCAATTCCGTGGAGATGTCCCCATGTATGAAGCGTTCAAGGACTCTTTAAATGTTCCAGCGGTATGGCTTCTTGATGAAGTAGGCATAGAAAAAGGTGTGGATGCTGCCAAAAGATTTGGAATCCCGGATGATGCTATAAACCGGAACCTTGCACTCGCACTTGGGGGGACAAGTGAGTGGGTCTCCCCATTAACGATGGCACAGGCATATGCTGTCTTTGCAAATGGAGGCGAAAGGCCTGAAGCTCACTCCATCACCAAAATAGTTGATAAAAGTGGCGAGACGGTTGCTGAGTGGAAAGGCAAGAATACGCGCGTCATATCAAAGGACATAGCAGATAAAATGACAACCATGCTGCTTGGTGTCGTTCAGCATGGAACAGGCAAGGCTGCTCAGATTCCTGGAAGAGAAGTAGCCGGAAAAACAGGCAGTACACAGCTGACAATTGAAGGAATAGATGGCGTAAAGGACCAATGGTTTGTAGGATATACGCCACAGCTGGTAGGTGCTGTTTGGGTCGGCCATGATAAAACAGATGCCCAAAATTACCTTACTACCTCCAGCAGCGAGGGTACAGCTCCCATATTTAAAGAAATCATGTCTGAGGCCATAAGAAACCAGGAACCAAAATCTTTTCATGTTCCCCAAATTGCGGCACTTATGGAGCAAAGACAGAAAGAGCAGCAAAGAAAAGCCTGGGAGGAGAGCATTAGAAAAGAAACAGAAAAGATAAGGGAAAAGATCGGAAAAGAAAAAGAAAAATGGAAAAAGAAATGGAATAAAGGGAAAGAAAAAGATAAGGGTAAGAATAAAGAGAAGAAGGATTAATGGTATTAAATGTTTAGAGGGTGTCCCAAAAGCATAATGTGGGCACCCCTCTTTTTAAACTCTATATAAAGTTAGAATAACCAGCTAATTAGAGCACCGATTACCACGATAGCTCCCACTACCATAAAAATAGTTCGTATCATAAATATTCACCCCGTCCCCATTTCAATCTTATCTGTATTTTGGATTAAATTTGAATGGTTTCTGAAGAATTAATAAAATGCTTCTCTGTCATGCGCAATACAGAAACATGGCTTGTGCACATTTCTTTGATTTTTTGAAGATGATTCTGAACCTCGCTTCCTTCAACAATGATTTTCAATGTTGTTTGAGGTTTGACTGTCAGCAAGAAAGAAACCAGTTTAGACAAGTTAGAGGCATCAACAGCTTTATGTTTGCTGTAAAGATATGTAGTGCCTTTGAATTGTTTTGATGTCTGATAGATTTCCAGCATTTTTTTCATGGTGAATTTATTCTGTACAAGAACGTTGGTAGAAATAATTTCTTTCATTTTAAAATCTCCTTTGCAGTAGTTTTTATATTAATCGATTAATAGGTGAAGTCGTTTGTACTAGGAATTTACCCAGGGTGCTAAAAAGGTAAACCCCCCCTATGAAAGTGTGAATATTTACCTAAAGATTTGAGAATAAGAGGCAAACGCAAGTTTTGAGGGAGGATACTGTATCTCAGTCAGCAGCAGGAGATAAAATTCTGGAAGTTTTTTATTGCAGCTTTTAGCCGATGTGAATTACAGCACTGTACAACCAAAGTTAACGAAAGCTCCGAAAAAAAAACCAGAAACACATTATTTGGAACAAACTGGTACAGTATAATGGTATTAGCAGGTTAAAGTCCCTCAAATAGGGATTTTTCGTGTGTAAGAAAAGATTTTATTAAATAATGAACGAATTCATCTCTTGAGCGTCTTATGAGTGAAAAAACAGTTAACAATGGAAGGATAAGGAAGAGAGGAAAGAAGCTAATGGAGGAGAAAGATCTTATAATAAGCGCCAAACGTGGAGATCAGCTCGCTTTTGCCATGCTTTTTAAAAATAACTATCCCTTTCTTGTTAAGTACTTAATCAAGATTACGATGAATCCTGACATAGCAGAAGAGCTTGCTCAGGAAACGATGGCCAAATGTGTGGAAAAAATCGACATGTTTAACGGCAAAGCCAAATTTTCATCTTGGCTGATTTCAATTGCGACCAATTTATATATTGATCAGCAGCGTAAGTCAATAAGAGAGAAAAAGTGGAAACAGCAGGAGAAAGATTTCAGGAGAATGAAGTGGCAGCTCGAAAGCCGAAAGGAAGAATGGAATGAAGCCTTATCTGCTCTTGGGAAGCTTAAAGAAGATGTCAGGATCCCTATTATTCTTAAACATTATTATGGCTATTCTTACGAAGAAATAGGAGACATGATGAATTTATTCGCTGGTACGGTTAAATCAAGAGTTCATAACGGAATAATGGATGTAAGAAAGGAGTTGAGACTTCATGACGAATCGAAAAGTGCTGCCGCTCGAACATGAACATCAAGATGAAAAGTATCAGGCTGCTTTAAAGCAATTAAAGGACGGATTGGGATCGCTCGAAGAAAATATTCCAGTGTATACACCTGATCTGCAATACTTTGAACAATTGGCAGTGGAGCAAAAACAAACAATGAGAAAGAAATTAATGAGGGATTTAGCTATCTTTACTGTTGTGGGGCTCCTCGTTGTAAGTTCTGTTTTATTCATGCTCTATCAGCTTCCGGCTGCATTTTTTATTCTGCAGGGCATTGTCACATTAATTATTTTTGCTTATAGTACAGTAAGCTATGTTAAGCAGGTGAATGGCACATGAATAATGAAGAACTTTCACTTCCTTTATTAATCGTTGTAGGGCTGATATTAATTGCTCAGAGTATTTTTTTATTTGTAGATGCACGAAGGCACGGCCATAATTATTGGCTATGGGGGATTGCTGGCTTGATTCAGGCTCCCATGCCCACGCTGTTTTACTTAATTTTTGTCAGGAAGATTTGGCAGAAAAAAGAAAAGTATTGAGGGATGGAAGAATGAAAAAGTTAAAGCAGATGCTGCTGCTTATAGCGGCAGGCGGCCAGCTTCTAGGCATTGCTATGCTTTTCATTAATATTAAAGCAGCAATTATGTTTTATATATTATATGCAATGATGATTTTTGCGATTTTTATTGTACTGTTGTTTGAGAGAAAGAAAGAAAAAGAGGAGGATGACCAAAATGATTATCTTAACTACTGATATCGTCCCTGGAAGAGAAATTAAGGATGTAAAGGGTTTTGTAAGAGGAAGTACAGTTCAGACAAAACATATTGGCAAAGATCTATTAGCCGGTTTGAAAACAATTGTAGGCGGAGAAATTAGCGAGTACACTGAAATGATGGATGAGGCACGACAAAAGGCAATTGGCAGAATGGTAGAGGATGCCAGAGCAAAAGGGGCAAACGCAATCATTGGCATGCGCCTTCAAACTTCAGCAGTTATGCAAAATGCTGCAGAAATTATTGCTTATGGAACGGCAGCAGTTATTGATGGAGATTAATAGTAAACGAACCAGCTGATTACAGACAGCTGTCTTAATTATGAATAGCCCTGGATTTTGCAGAAGAGCGAACGTATTTATAGAAAAAAGTTTTGGCAATAAATACTTTAGAAAAACAAGGTATATTAGATGATTTCTTTGATGAAACTCATACAATAAGGTGAAACATTTTCTTCAATCCGTTCAAAAGGTTAAAGAATAACCTTTCAGCCGGCTCGTCTTTTGCTTGTTGTCGGGGGTGGTCAAGGCGTCTTGTGCTTTTCTTATGTTTTATAGGGAGAAAGAAGAGAGATAAGTTTAACTTTCTTGAAATTGAAATTCACCATCCAATTTGCTAAGTGCCTTACAGAAGGCTGACAAGAGAGTGGAAGGGAACGAATAGCATTGAATAGTCTCACTAACTGAGGAAAGTTGAGAGCTGAATGGACTAATTACCTTAATAAGTGCTGTGCTTATTTAGGAGAATTCTTGTTCATAAAAAATTCACTTCTCCGACACAGAATAGTACCGAGTTAGGTGGTCCAGGTCAAAAATCCCATGATAATTTTAGAATATTATTTATATGGAGGGATGGAAGTGGAGGAATTTTCAATTACGTTAGTCATAGCAAGTATTATGGTACTTGGCTACTTCATCGGTTATACTATTATAAAAGCATAGCTGCCGGCTGGATCAGCCAGGCAGTTTTTTTTTATGGCAATTCTCACTAATTCCAATTTTTATCATTAAAGTTTGACAATCAGGGAAAAGAATATATATGAACAATAGTGACATTTTAAGGAGGTATGACAATTGGCTGATTTTCGGATTGAGCGAGATACGCTTGGCGATGTCAAAGTTCCAGCTGATAAATATTGGGGAGCGCAAACACAGCGGAGCAAGGATAATTTTAAGATTGGCATTGAAAAGATGCCGCTGGAAGTGATCTATGCATTTGCAAAGGTTAAACGGGCAGCGGCTGTTGTCAATCATAAAATAGGCAAGCTTTCGAATGAGAAAAAGGAAGCAATTACAAGGGCTTGTGACGAAATACTTGGTCATAAGTTTGACAGCCATTTTCCGCTGGCGGTTTGGCAGACTGGCAGCGGGACGCAATCGAATATGAATGTCAATGAGGTTGTGGCAAAAAGGGCAAATGAGATATTGGAGGAACAGGAACATTCAGACATGAAAATCCACCCGAATGATGATGTCAATATGTCTCAAAGCTCCAATGATACATTTCCGACAGCCATGCATATAGCGGCTTATATTGAAGTGGAAGAAACGCTGATTCCTTCACTGAAGGAATTAAAAGAGACCGTTGAAACGAAAGAAAATGCCTTTAACAATATAGTCAAAATCGGAAGGACCCATTTGCAGGATGCAACTCCGCTTACCTTAGGCCAAGAAATAAGCGGCTGGCGTGCGATGCTTGAAAAGAATGAAAAAATGATTAACGATGCAAGGCAATACCTTTTGGATTTGGCGATTGGAGGTACGGCTGTAGGAACAGGCATTAATGCAGATAAGGCATTCGGAGATGAAATGGCAGAAGAAATATCCAGGCTGACCGGCCATCCATTCCGTTCTTCGGAAAATAAATTTCAGGCTCTGACCAGCCATAATGAAATCGTCCATGTGCATGGGACGTTAAAAGCTCTCGCCGCCGATCTTATGAAAATGGCGAATGATGTCCGCTGGCTTGCAAGTGGCCCGCGCAGCGGAATAGGAGAATTATCGATACCAGCCAATGAGCCTGGCAGCTCTATTATGCCGGGAAAAGTAAATCCTACACAAAGTGAAGCTCTTACGATGGTGGTTTGTCAGGTTTTTGGAAATGATGCTGCTATTGGCTTCGCAGCAAGTCAGGGTAATTTTGAATTAAACGTATTTAAACCGGTGATTATTTATAACCTTCTTCAAAGCATAAGAATCCTTGGAGATGGAATGGCATCGTTTAATGAAAAATGCCTGTCAGGCTTAGAGGCGAACGAAGATGTGATATCAGGTCATGTTGAAAGGTCATTAATGCTTGTAACAGCCCTTAATCCATATATCGGATATGAAAAAGCAGCTGAGATTGCCAAGCTCGCATTCAAGGAAAATACAACATTAAAGGAAGCAGCACTAAAAACTGGTTACATTACAGAAGAGCAATATGAAGAATGGGTTGTGCCGGAAAAGATGGTGTAAATTAAAGGGCCCTCTTTAATGAAGGAGGGCCCAGCCAAATTTATTCAATTGTTATCTTGCTTTATTAGAAAGAACCGCCGCCAAGCTGTTGTTCTGCCATTTGTACAAGGCGTTTTGTGATTTCTCCACCAACAGATCCGTTAGCACGTGAAGTTGTTTCTGCACCAAGGTTTACGCCAAATTCAGTAGCGATTTCGAACTTCATTTGGTCAAGTGCTTGTGCTACTCCTGGTACTAGTAATTGGTTTGAGGAATTGCTTCTGCTAGATGTTTGGTTGTTCATGTGATTTTCCTCCTCATAAAATTTTGTTGGTTTTTGGTTGGGTTAGCTGGAATTGCACCAGCGCAAGGATCAAATCCTGTTCCACTGCCTGGCTTAACCCATCGGTATTGGTGTGCGGTGGCTTGCTGCCGCTGTGTTTACTCTCTATTATGTTTGATTTATAAAAGTTTATTCTTTAATTAAATCGGGAATTTTTTCCTGGAGTGTTACCTGTTTAGGTGTGTTATATAACAAAGCAGAAACAAACAAACTATATAAGAAATATACTCTGTAAAACGAAAGCGAGAGGTTCTGAAAATGGCAATTTGCCCTGTTTGCAATGGTTTTGAAAATTTGGAAGCAGCTTGCTGCTCTTGCGGAAAGAAAATGGAGGACAGCGGCAGAATCATGGATTTTTACGATGATTACAGTGCTTATATGCCTATTGATCAAATGAAAATGGAAGATGGCTTTCCTCAAGATTTTCAAAAAGAGGAATGTCCGCATCTTTTGAAATGTCCATCATGCGGCCAGGATTCAGTGATGTTTATAAAAGAGTAAATTAAACCAAAAAACCCCGTCTGCCTGGCCTGACGGGGTCTCTTTTTTTAATCTTAATGTGAGCGGATTCTGCTTTCCGTTTGGGCATCAAAGAAATGGGCTTTGTTCATATCAAATGCCAGCTCAAGGTTTTGCCCTGGGTTAATATCTGTACGGGAATCAACGCGTGCAACGAAATCCTGGCCTTCAATGCTAGAGTAAATCATTGTTTCAGCACCAGTAAGTTCGGAAACGTCAATCCGTGCATTAATTTTAGAACCTGAGGAAGCATCAATAAAAACAGGTTCGTCATGAATATCTTCCGGGCGTATGCCAAGAATGATATCTTTTCCCACATAGCTTTGGTCACGAAGTACCTTCATTTTTCCTCCTGGAACGGTAATTTGTGTTTGGCTGACAACAAACTTTCCGTCTTCAAGCTTGCCGTTGAAGAAGTTCATGGCAGGAGAGCCTATAAAACCGCCGACAAAAACATTTTCAGGTTTCTCATATACTTCTTTCGGTGCACCAACCTGCTGGATTATCCCATCCTTCATAACAACAAGACGGGTTGCCATTGTCATGGCCTCTGTCTGGTCATGTGTTACATAGATGGTTGTTGTCTGCAGACGCTGGTGCAGCTTGGCAATTTCTGCACGCATTTGCACACGAAGCTTTGCATCTAAATTGGATAATGGTTCATCCATCAGGAAGACTTTTGCATCACGGACAATCGCTCGGCCTAATGCAACACGCTGGCGCTGACCGCCTGATAAAGCTTTCGGTTTGCGGTCAAGGTATGGTTCAAGCCCGAGGATTTTCGCAGCTTCTTTTACGCGGCGTTCAATTTCGTTCTTTGGAAACTTACGAAGTTTAAGCCCGAAAGCCATGTTGTCATATACGGACATATGCGGATAAAGGGCATAGTTCTGGAAAACCATCGCGATATCACGATCTTTGGGCGGCACATCATTCACACGCTTATCATCGATATAAAAGTCACCCTTTGAAATTTCTTCAAGGCCTGCAATCATACGAAGTGTTGTAGATTTACCGCAGCCTGAAGGCCCGACAAATACGATAAATTCCTTATCCTGGATGTGGAGATTGAAATCTTCTACTGCAGTAATTTTGTTATCATAGATTTTGTAAATGTGATCTAATTTTAGTTCAGCCATTTGGATAACCTCCCAGTATTTTTTGCTTATATTCAGTTTAAAGGAAGCAGGGGTTTTCCCATATGGCTAATCTGCACAAAATTCCTGAAGGCGGTTTTATGCAAAGTGTTCAATTTTATGGCTGTTCATACAGCAAGCAAGCAAGATAAACTGTCGCAGCGCTGTTGAAGTCCTTCAATTGGAGCCCTGTTTTCTTTGTGAATTTGTCTAATCGATATTGCAGGGTATTGCGATGGATATACAGCTTTTTGGCCGTTAATGACACGTTGGAGCTATTTTGCAAAAATATCTTAATCGTGATTAATAGTTCAGGGTCATCTTTTAGCAAAGAAAGCCGGGAGAGCAGATTTCTTTTCAAAAAAGGATCCAGGTTTACCGTGACTAAGGATGGAAATGTCTTCTCGAAAGAAAAGATCCTTTCTGAGGGCAGCATTGTATAGGCATGCTGGAAAAATTTTATTTCCTCCTGAAATTGCATGGGAAGGTCATTTTCCAATGTATTGGGACAGCCAATATAAAAAGCTGTTTTAACGAAGAAGTCGCTCTCAAGGGCATTGGAAATTGCGAGAAATTCCATGTCAGCAAGCGGATCATTAAATTCTTCGACTATGACTCCTTTTGAAGGCTTATTCCATAAAATAATAATATCTTTCTCAAAAAATGCTTTAAAAGCATCTTCCATATCTTCGCGCATCCAATCACCCTCGGCTGTTTTAAATTGGATAAGCCGATATGCTGAATGCTTGGCTGCCTTTGGAGTACGTCCGTTAGAAAATAAAAAATCAAACCAGGTTTGGGCCTCAGGGTTATGATGGGGAGAGATATCATGAAATTCAAAAAGGGTTTTTAAGATCTTCAGACTATCTTCGGTTAAATCTTTTGCAGGAATGCCGAGCCATTGTCCTGTTTTCTGATAATAAAACCAGTAGGTGCTTGAAAATGAGTGGAAATTTGGTTTTGCTTCCATCAAGATAGAACCAGGATATTTGTCGTGTAATTTTTTTAACATATTTTTTTCCTTTAATTTGATAAATTTTTGTGTTTCTTATAGTATAGCAGTTATAATTTAATTGAAAAAACTATCGGAAACGGTCTGGTTTTTATAAATAAGGGGTGAGATGTATGGAATACACACCAGAGATGAAAAACCGCTTGAAAAGGCTTGAAGGGCAAGTGCGGGGCGTAATCCGTATGATGGAAGAGGAGAAGCATTGCAAGGATGTTGTTACACAATTATCTGCAGTGCGCTCTGCAGTTGATCGTGCAATGGGTTATATCGTAGCAAAAAACCTGGAATCCTGTATCCGTGATGCAAATTCAGAAGGCAAAAACGCTGAAGATGCGATCCAGGAAGCAGTCAATATGATTGTTAAAAGCAGATAATATCTTTTCTTAACTATAAAAGGCACCTGAACGGTAACCCGCTCATGGTGCCTTTTTTATTAATCTGCGTCCTTTGTGGGCAAGGCGCCTTGCGCTTTTCTTATTCCGCTTGATAAGGCGGCTTTTCTTCATGGAATTCTCTTGCCTGTTCGATATTCATATCATCCCCGCGCCCGTGGACGGACCCTCCTGACAGGCCTTCATTAATGATTCTGTCAATATCCATATAGGTTTTGTCACGGCCTTCGTAATCTAAATCCTCTGATGCCTTTGAATTTTTATTTTTTTCCATAATGTCCTCTCCTTTTAAGAAATTGATGATCTACCTGTTATTTTCTCAAAAGGGCATTAAAGTCATGCAAAATATTTAAAGGCTGAACGGAAAGTATATATCTTAATTATTCATAAACATGGTATAACATTAACTGATGAATTTGTGATTTCAGTTCTCCCTCCTGGCTCGCAGGATTTCCGGATGTCCATTCAATTTTTCCATCGGGATGGTAAATACCCGCGATCTTTTGTTTTTTGAAGTAAAAAGAAAATGTCCATCCCGGCAATTGTTTATTTACATATAGAGGCTTGAATTGAAAGTGTGTTAGCATTCTGCGTCCTCCCGGTTGTCTTTTCAAGATATCCGTTTATAGTCCCTGAAAGAGGGAATAGAATAGATGTAGAAATATTTTAACATTAAAAGGAGGCAAAAAATAATGAAAAGAAACAATACATTTATGATGTCAGCCATGGCACTTGGAGCTGCATACTTAATGAGAAACCCGGAAGCACGTCAAAAACTAAAAGACCAGTTTCGTTCATTTGCAGGCACCTCTACAAAGAAAAATAATGTAAAAACCCCTAAAAGGCCTGTAACCTCTTAAAACAATATTTACGATTGGACTAGCGCAAGTCAAGAAATACTGTATACTAATCGCATAAAAATAGCCGTACACCTTCAGTGTGTACGGCTATTTTCAATAACGGCCATTAGAACCCCGCCCTTGCAAAAAATAAATGGGTGAGCTCTTTAATCCTTTTCTTTTCAATGGAGAGTTCATCAAAGCTCATGGGCTTTGAATTGATTTCATAGATTACATAGTTACCTTCATCTGTTCTGCCTGCATCAATAGAGAATTCACCGTAGAAGCCTTTGCTTTTTTCAAGAAGCTTTCCGGTTTGTGCAGCTGCCATTTGAATAAAGTCATCATGCTCTTGGGTTCGAACCATTTCGTACGGAATCAAGATCCCGCCATTCGGGATATGTGTTGTAATTTCCTGTCCCTGAGCCTGCCGTATGCCAATTCCGGTAACTTGAAAGCTGCCATTGCAGAAATGAACAAGAATCCTAAAATCGAAGCGCTTGCCATCAATCTTGGCAGAGCTCATTGCTTCCTGTGCAATATATGCTTTGTCTGTCAGCGGGATACTCCATTCATTCCAAAAACCTTCAAAATGGGTGTAATTAAAAGCATGGTTCAGCCCGTTTATGATTACCTTTTCTCCATCTTGCATGCTTAGGCGGTAGATTCCTTTGCCTTTTGATCCGCTGGCAGGCTTCAGATAGATATTTTTATAAGTGTGGATAAAATGGCTCAGTTTTGATTTATCAGTGATAAGAATTGTGTCAGGAATATACTTTTGCAGAGGAGGATAGGCTTTCAATAATTGGCAGACTTCATATTTATCAAGAAAGCCCGGATTAAAAAAAGGGATCTTATTTTTCTTAAAAAACAGGAAAGCCTTTTGAAAAGTCTCCTTTTGTTCTAGCTTTCTAAAGGGCACTCTATTATAGACAAGGTGGGGAAGGGGAAATCTCGCTTCGGCCCATTTATCTTTTGCAGGCAAATAGATATAGCCGTTCACGGAATCATCTTGTATGTCTTCCGCTGTAAATACAAATGAAATTCCGTTGTTTTGCAGGATTTTTTTCTGCAGCGCCTTAAATAACGGGCCATTTCCGGCGATCGATTGGTCCTTCCCCTTTCCAGAAAGAATACCTATAACTGGTCCTGCATTATCTTTTTTGTTTAATAAATTTAAAGATAATACGTTTTCGGCCTCCGTGCTGCATGATTTTAAGGGCTGAGAATTGTTTCCGAGTGTGGCATTGGATGGGCCAAACCATTCTTTGCTGGTCCAGTCGTAATAAACTTTCATCTGAAAATTTCCTCTGGTTTCATGATGGAAGCTTCCGTAAGGAAAACGGCAAATGAAAGGGAAAGCTTTCTGGTTAGAAGGTCAAACTCGCGCAGCTGGGGGTGCTTGAATATGGATCTTCCCGGTTTGGAGTTTGCTTCAAAGAGCCACACGTTCCCTTTGCGGTCCAGCCCAAAATCGAAGCCAATCTCGCCAATTATGCCTTCCATGTTCCGTTCAAGAGCCTTGCTTATTTTAAGTGCTGCTTCAGTCAGTCTTTTTAGCGAATCTTCCATCTCATTTTCCGATTCAAAAATTTCATTGATTGTCTTAATTATCCCGCCGCTTTTTACATGAGTTGTAACACTGCCGGGACCTGCAATTTTAGCAGCTGTCGCGGTAATTCTCCATTCTCCGTTTTCATCTTTATTGGTATGAATTCGGAAGTCAACAGGCCTCTGGTCATGACGCAATAAATGGATCCCTTGCTGGACGAGAATCTTGCTTAAATTCCTGCCAGCAAAAACATTTCGCATCAAACTTTCCAGGCTATTGTACTTTCTTAGCCGATTTTCATCCCTTACACGGTATCTGCAATAATAGTTTCCTTCCTTTTTATCATAAATAATTTGATGGATTCCCAGCCCAAGGCTTCCATTGATTGGCTTTAGGAATACATGACCATAATCTGCAAGCATTCTTTCTATAACAGAAAAAGAAGAAAAAGAGTGTGTCTCTGGCAAATATACACTGATCTCATCTTCGTTTTGCAGTCTTTCGTAAACATCTAATTTATTAAAGAACCCAGGATTATACCATGGAATCAAGTAGTCCTTCTGCAAGCGGTCACGGACTTCTTTAAGTTCGTTCTTTTTTTCGCTTTTTCGATTTGGGAGCCGATCATACACGACATTTGGGAAGGGAACTTCATAGGTTTCAAAGCCCTCCTGATGATAAAAAAGGCCCCGGATTGTTCCTTGTTCCCAGTTGATATGCTGGTCGCCAAACAAGAAAGGGATTGCTCCCACCGTTTTCTTAACCGACAATAGTTTTGCAAAAAACAAGGTCCTGTCTCCAATAGGCCTCAATGGGAAAGAAGTGAAGCCTGAAGTAAAAATTCCGACGAGCGGCCCGATAAACAATGTTTCGTTATTGGCAAATGCGTGAAGCGGAATATTCAAATCTGGAAAGTTAAGTGCTTCTGCGACGTCTTTGCTTAGTATAATCGAGTTTTTCTTCGTTTTATGGAGAACGAAAGCAGCATCTTCTGAATGTGTCCCAAATGCAATTTTGGTCAAATGGGTATGAAGGTTTAGCTCATTCGGGATATAAACCGTTTTGGAGGGTGAATCCAAAATTTCAATTTGATACTGTTTTCGCATGATTTGGTCTCCTTTCTTTATCTATGCCCGCTTCGAGATATTTTGCATAAAGAAGGGGAGCGGTATATAATTCTTCCCTTTTTTCAGGTTCGGTGTTTAAGATCGTCTTTCTTCCAGGCTTGGAATTGATATCAAGAATCCAGAGGGAACCATTATCGCCGATCCCAATATCAATTCCCATTTCAAATAAGGGAGGGAGTTTTTCTTCAAGTGCAGCAGGAAGTGTTTCAATAATTTCATCAAGTTCATCTCGTAAATAATTTTTTAATGAAGATGGAAAAGCAGTGATCCAGTCATCAAACCGAATATTCTTACCGCCTGCACTTAAGTTTGAAATGATGCCATCCTTTTTTCCTGTCCGGATTCCCCGTCCAATTTCGTTCCAAGTGCCTTTAGAATCCTTTTGCAATAAAATTCTAATGTCAAAGGGATGGCCATCCTTATCAGAGAGAGTGACATAAGGCTGGATAAGATACTGCCGCTTAGCAGTTAGCCTATTTAACCAGCTGATAGCCTTTTCAGTTTTTTCAAAGTGATGGGTCACCTGGGCGTCCTTTTTATCTGTTTTAACCAGTATGCCTTCGCCGGCCTTTTTAATATGGAAGATGCCCTGCCCCTGAGATCCTCTGGCTGGCTTAATAATTAGGGACTGTTCAGCTAGCAGGCTGTCAATAAACGATTGCGGGTTCGTGAAAGGCATCGTTTTCACCAAATAAGGCGAAATGTTCGTATGGGTAAGGATATCATATAATTCAAGCTTATTTGGCAAGCCGTAGCCAAGAAAACGGATATCATCTCTTGCTTTTAGCCAATTAACAATGGACATGCATTGCTTTGAGAGGGAATCCTCACTATAAAAGCATCGATCATAGAGGATAGCGGGAACGGAAAACTCTTTGTTTTCCCATCTCCCTATGCTTGGATTATAAAAATCGCCGTTGATTTTTTCCGAAATGGGGTTGATATCAGAAGGGACAAATCGATAGCAGGCAATGCCGTACTTATATGCCCTTTTAGCCATTTCCAAGTAGTAAGATTTTTCGCTGCGCTTGTTTAACGTCATGATTCCGAATGAAAGCATCCTAGTAATCCTCCTTTAAGGGTCTGCCCGAAAATGATAAGGAAACAGCATATTCAATCAGCGCTTTGGCTGAAGGCCTTATTTTTTTACAGCTGTCTTCAAAGTTTTTGGAGGGTTTTGAATTGGCTTCAATGATCCATAGCTTTCCTTTATTATCTATGCCAATATCAATACCGAGTTCACCGATTAGACCATCGGATTTTTGACTGATTATGGAGGCGGTTTCAACTGCTAGCTCCTTCAACAGTGCAAGCTGCTGGATGGCTGTTTTTTGATCTGACAAAAGTGAAAAAATCTTTATCGGTTTCATCATCTCTCCGCCTCTTGCGATATTGGAAACAAATTGCTGCTCAGCAGAAACTCGGGCAACTGCCGAAGTTGCTTTCCACGTATCCTGAAAATTTTTATGGCAAAGAATACGAAAATCAAACTGTCTGTTTTTATAGGTTTGGAGGGGGATGGCCTGCTGGGCTAAAAAGGTTTTTTTCATAAGCTGGTGCTTAAACCAATGGGTGAAACGGGTATAGTTTTCAAAGAAAAGCGTTTCTTCTTTGCGGCTGCCGGATGATAATTGTGCTATAATTTCGTCCCCATTTAAGGTAGTTCGGATGATACTGCGGCCTTGGCTGCCATGGATCGGTTTAATATATATAGACTCATGTTTAGCTAACAATTCCTTGACTGTCTGTTCATCTGCAATAACTGTATCTGGCAGATAGGGCTCCATATGGTATTCGGAATGAAGCAGCTGGTGAACTTCTTTTTTGGATAAAAAGCGGTCATTAAACATGGGGATGGTTAGGCTGCTTATACTCTTTCTGAATGATTGGAAGGCGGTGCTGGCCTCCAGCAATCTTGAGTGAATCCGGTTATAAATTACACCTGGCAGCGGAACTTCCTTTTTTAGCCACATACCATCCTGATGGCAGTATCCCTGTAGTTTTCCTGCTTCAAAATCTTTGAAGTGGAAGACATAAAAGTAACCTCCCAAATTCGAAACAACCTCATGCAATTCATAGCAAAAGGCATGAATAGAGCGGAAGTCTGGTTCTTCTCCCGTATCATTTAAATCAGTCAAGAGGCCTATGACCGGCCCGAGTGTAAGGGAATGATCTGTGTTCGAGTAGGCTGCAACAAAGTTGAGCTCTTCTATAGGCAGTAAGCATTCCTGAAATAGACGATCACTGAATAAGAACTGGTCCTTCGTCATGTTAGCCCCTTCAATGGTAATCTGAATGGAGCGCCTCCCTATATGCAGAACATGGGGGATATGCAAATCTATATTCCAGTAATGAATAAGAGAATGGCTCATTTGGATGCGAAACAGATTTTCTTGAAACCTTTTTACCGGAATAATCGTAATAGGCAATAAAGAAACTGACATGATCATTCCTCATTTGCTCGTCTTTGTATGTGCGCGTATAATGAAAAAATAGGCAAAAGCTGATACGGTATCGTATGTAACAACGCAGAAAATGGTGCAATGACGAAGCGGGGATGCTTGAGAGCAGGGGTTTTATCCCGCTATATAAATTTTTGCATGGAAGGTAGTAGATGTTAATGCAGATAACAATTACAATTTTTATCATGATTATTATAGGGGCTGTCATAGGGGGATTTACCAACTCTCTAGCTATAAAAATGCTGTTTAGGCCATATAAGCCAATTTATATAAAGAATTGGAGAGTCCCATTCACTCCTGGGCTTATTCCAAAGCGAAGGGACGAGCTCGCTGCGCAAATGGGGAAAATGGTAACAGACCATTTGCTTACACCAGAAAGCATCCAGCGGAAATTTTTAAATGAAGGATTCCAAAAGGATATGACCGGTCTTGTTCAAAAGGAACTTGTGAACATGCTTGATACTGAAAAAACCCCGGAAGAGCTGCTTGCAGTTCTTGGGATTCATAATGCTCAGGTAAAAGCTGAAGGCAAGCTTAATCAGTTTGTTGAAGAGAAATATGAAGCGCTTAAGGCAAAATATCGAAGCAGACCTCTGAGAGATGTCATCTCGCCAGAAATCATTCAAAAGGCAGATGCCAAGCTCCCGATCATTTCTTCTTATATTCTGGAAAAAGGAGCCGACTATTTTTCCAGCATTGAGGGGAAGATGCGCATCCAGCGAATGGCTGATGATTTTGTCCGTGAGCGCAGCGGTGTACTCAGCAATATGCTGCAAATGTTCATGGGGAACATAAACCTTGCTGATAAGATTCAGCCGGAAATCGTAAGGTTTTTAAAAAATGAAGGTACTGCAGACCTTATTACCACAATTCTGAAGAAAGAATGGGATAAGGTGCTTAATTGGGAAGCAGAGCGAATTGAAGAGCAATTTGAAAAAGAAAAACTTGTTAACATGATAAAGAATTTTGTTCAAAAAGCAGTCAAGCTTGAAGGCTTATTCCAAAAGCCGTTCTCTGAGCTGACCAGTTCCTTCAGAGAGAAAGTAATTGAAGAGATAGCTCCGAAAAGCGTTGAATTACTTGGCGGGTGGCTTTCCAGCCGCATTGATGTTCTCATGGAACGCCTTCACCTGGCTGAAATTGTCCGTCAGCAGGTGGAAACCTTCTCCGTTGAGAGACTTGAAGAAATGGTATTATCCATTACGAAAAGCGAACTGAAAATGATCACCTATCTGGGTGCATTGCTTGGCGGTCTGATTGGGCTTTTCCAGGGGATTCTGGTGGTTTTCATTAATTAAATGGTATCGCCTCGCGTTTGCTGTCATAGTTTGTTATAGTGGAGTGGATGTTCAAAGTACGGGAAATATTGTGGTTATTATTCTCTTTTTTGAACGAGAATTGGGAGGAGTTTACAAATGGCAGTAAATTTATATGATTCAGCTTATGAATTGGAAAAAGCAGTGCGTGAAAGCGATGAATACAAGGCCTTAAGACAGGCGTACGATGAGGTGAATGCAGATCCGTCTGCAAAAACCATGTTTGAAAACTTCCGTAACATCCAAATGGAACTTCAGCAAAAGCAAATGATGGGCCAGGATATTACACAGGAAGAAGTAGAGCAGGCGCAAAAAACCGTTGCGCTTGTACAGCAGCATGAGCAAATTTCCAAGCTTATGGAAGCAGAGCAGCGCATGAGCATGATGATTGCTGAAATGAACAAAATCATCATGAAGCCTCTTGAAGAGCTTTATGGAGCTGTTGAATAAATAAGCACTTAAACCTCCCGTGATGAATGGCGGGAGGTTTTCCAATGGGAAAAAGGCTAGATGTTTACTGTATTAAACTACCTTAAGTTTGGGTACCTTTATGTTAAATAAGGTGTAAAGGAAAGAAGGTATTTAAATGAAAAAAGCGATTTTTCTCGATCGTGATGGTGTATTAAATGAGGTATTGTCTGATAGAGTCAAATTCGTCAACAAACCTGAGCAGCTTTTTTTACTGGAAGGTGCGGCAGAAGCGGTTGCGGATTTAACCAAGGCTGGTTATGAGATTTTCGTTGTAACAAATCAGGGCGGCGTTGGACTTGGATTTTTAAAAGAGAAGGAATTAAAGAGAATTCATGAAAGGCTGCAAGAGCTGGTGAATGATAAAGGCGGCCAAATTAGAGAGGTAGCTTATTGCCCGCATAAGCCTAAAGCAGGATGTGAATGCCGGAAACCAAATGCAGGCATGCTGCTCGATCTTGCAAAAAGATATCAGATCAACCTAGCTAACTGCGTTATGGTAGGCGATCACGAGCGGGACATTGAGGCTGGAAAAAGAGCTGGCTGTAAAACTGTTTTTATCGGATCAGAGCCAACAAGTGCGGATATTCAGGCAGCATCACTTTTTGAGGCTGTGGAGGACATTTTGGAAATGCTTAAATAATTGAGTGAAAACCGCTTCTTATTAGGGAAGCGGCTTTTTAGATCGGACTAACGTGATTGTTACAATCCTAGCTCTAGAAAGAAGAATATAATTTAGTCATTGTTTCTTCTGGTGATTAAGGGATTCTATTTTACCAGCCTTTAATTATGACTTTACGCACAAAATCATCATCTATTCTTTAAAGCTCACCGTTATAAAGCTGAAGAAAGCCGAAAAACCAGGAAATATAGGCACTTGCTAATACCATAGCTATAAAAAATGCGAAAAATAGCCAATCCTTCGGTGAAACTGCGATTTTATGATAGTAATTTCTGTTTTTATCTCCAGTAAACCCTTTTGACTCCATCGCCATTGCAGTCCTCTCGGCTTTACGGATAGCCCCCGCAAGGAGAGGAACTGCATATCTCTTAAGCTCCGCAATTTTTTCCGGAAGCGACCTCGCTTTAGGTACTCCCCTAATCCGGTGAGCACTTCTGATAATCTCAAATTCTTCTTTCATCAATGGCAGAAACCGATAGCCTGCCATGATCCCGTAAGCAAGCTTTGGAGGAAGCCGGCATTGCTGCATTAAACTGAGCAGGAATTCTGATGGCTTTGTGGTTAAAATGAACAGCAGGGATAGCGACGTAAAACTTAAAACCCTTAGTCCAAGGGAGAGGGCGCGCTGTAAGCTCTCCTCAGTCAGAATTAAAATTCCCCATGACCAAAGAATGGTTTCTCCTTCATGAGTTCTTGAAAAAATGAGAGCTGACCAAATATATATAAGAGCCATGAAGATAAACGGCGAGAAAAGCAGAATCCATCTTTTGAATGACACTTTTCCAAAAATAAACGTGGCCGCTGCTGTCACGGCTAGTGTCAGCATAGGAGTAACCGGGTCAAAGAAAACGGATAAAATCAATACGCACACGATTACAGTCAGCGCTTTTATACTTGGGTTGATATCATGTAAAAGCAAGTTTTTCCCTCCTTGACATGGCGCGCAATTCGTCCTTGAGTTTTTCTATATATGGAACCTTAAGGGAGGCCAGTTTCATAATTTCCTGTTCTTTCCATAATTCTGCGGGGGTTCCTTCGTATATCTTTTCTCCGTCTGAAAGGACTATTACTTTATCGGCATATGAATGTAAGATTTCCATGTCATGTGTGATCATAACGACAGAGCTGCCGCTTTGGATCTTTTCTTCCATTAATGCCATAAGCTCACGGGCCGTTTTGGCATCCTGTCCAAATGTAGGTTCATCAAGCAGCAGCAATTCCTGTTCATTAACAAGCATTGATGCAACACTAAGCCGCCGTTTTTGTCCCTGGCTTAAGGAAAAAGGATGCATGTCACCGTGATGAAGTAAGTTCACTTGCTTCAGTGTCGTTTGAACAATCTTTTGTATTTCGTTATCTGGCATATGCTGTATTTTTAGGCTGAAGGCAATTTCATCAGTGACTGTATCCGCAATTAACTGGTGTTCGGGATTTTGAAAAACATATCCCAATTTATTTCTTAATTCATGCTCCTTCCAGCTGGAAAGGGGGCGGTCATGGTATAAAATTTCGCCAGAGGAAGGAGAGAATAATCCAGCAAGCAGTCTGGAAAGCGTAGTTTTGCCTGACCCATTTGAACCGGAAATAGCCACAAATTCACCTTTTTTTACAGTAAAGCTGATACTTTTTAGCAATTCCTTGGGGCCTATATTAAAGGAAAGGTCTTTTGCTGACAGGATTGTCTGCTTCTCCAAGCATGTCGGTGTGTTCTTCTTATTATCTAAAAACTGAAGTGCTGAATCGGGACTTATAAGTCCAGCAATCATTTCCTCGTGGTTTAGCGGAAGCTCTTTCCCAGTGAATATTCCAGCCTTTTTGGTTAGCAGGCCCGCCTTTACTGTGTTTGGCAGCCAGATGCCCTCAGCTTGAAGTTCTTCTGCATATGTATTAAAGCAATCAGCATGGCTGCCGTTGAATAAAATTTCGCCTTCCCGGTTCAGGACTAAGCAGCGGTCGGTTAAATCAATCCAATCATCCAGCTTATGCTCAATAATTAGAAGGGATAAAGCTCGCTCATCTTTAATCCTTTTGATGATTCGGGTAAGTTCATGGCTTGAAGCGGGATCCAGATTTGCTGTCGGCTCGTCCAAAATCAGGATTTCCGGTTTTAATGACAATACACATGCAAGTGCAAGTTTTTGTTTTTGTCCTCCGGATAGAGTGTGAATTAAGGCATGCTTAAATGGCAGTAAATGAACAAGCTTCAACGCCTCGTCAATTTTACATCCGATTTCTTCGGGTGGTGTTTTCATGTTCTCAAGCCCGAATGCCAGCTCATCTTCGACTGTTGTCATGCAAAATTGGCTTTCAGGGTCCTGAAACACAATGCCAATGTGCTTATTTATTTCACCAGGACGGAATTCCTCCAGCATTTTTCCCTTATATGAAACTGTACCTTCTAGTTCGCCATCAACAGCTTCCGGATATAATTTATTTAAGCAGAAGGCAAGTGTACTCTTTCCACAACCACTGGGGCCCAATAATAAAATGGCTTCCCCGGGATAAAGGGTGAAATCAATACTTTTAAAAACAGGTTTTTGCTCATCTTCATGCCGGAAAGTAAGGTGTTCGCATTTTATTAAAGACTGATTACGCAGTGAAGCCATTTTCAGATTTTCTCCTTCTTTGTTCTTTTCCAATAGGGAAACTGCTTAATGCTCCGGTTTTAGCGAGACTCTCGCTCAGCCATTTACCGAGCAATCCTGCAAGTAAAGCACCGCTGATCAGCCTGACGAAAAACATGGCAGTCACGTAACTTGGTGAAAGGGCTGCATAGCCGGAAATGAAGTAGCCCCAAATAAAACTTGTAACAGAGGAACCCATGCCGGCAGCAATCAGAACCCAAGTTCTGTAATTATTCCATCTGGCAGCGGCAAAAACAGCTTCAGCACCTATCCCCTGAATCATACCGGAGAGAATTAGGCGCGGGCCAACAGCATTGCCAATCATAACTTCGATGGCTGCAGCGATGGTTTCTGATAAAAGGGCTGCACCAGGCTTTCTGATTATATAGGCCGCGATAATCGAAACAATAAACCAAATGCCAAAAATAAGATCATACCCAATTAAGCCGAACACCCCATACAGAACGTTGCCAAATTGAAGGAATACCAGGTATACAACTGCAAACACAACAGCAAGTACAGAAAGAACAATAACCTCGCGAAGCTTCCATTTTTCGAGCATATTATTCAGCCTCCTTTTTGGAAGGACTGTTTGCAGACATATTCACTGTCATGACGATATGAGTGGTGCCACCTTTTTTACAGTTTTCGAAAGAATCTTCCAGTGTTTTGAAAACAGCATGTGCATTTCCGTCTAATCTTGAAGCATAATGGACACCTTTTGTAAACGTCCCCTGATCCTTCGCGAATATGACTTGATCCATAATGACATTCATGTATGTAGGAATCCCCATTGGATAAAGGGCGAACTGTGCAGCAGCCTCCTGGTTAATTTCAGCTGCCTTTTTTTCATTCGCTCTTTCTTCATTTTCAGCAAGATAAGCGTCGCCCGCAGTATCCCCAGGGCATCCATTTGAAAAAGTGCCGTTAAAAACAACATGGTCACCATGTTTGGCTGCTTCCAGATAAATGGCTTTTACCACATCAAAAACATGAATGGAGCGTCCTCGCACACAGGTGCTCACATCATCTGTTTCCATCCATACCTTGCTGGTATCCACTTCTTTCAAAGCTGATAGAATAACATCTTCAAACCTGTCAGTCATTGGGTAAATCGAAAATCTGCATCCTGTAATCTCACTTGTTCCGCATAAGAAATTTTCTTGCATTTTGTCATTCCTCCAATTTTTAATAAAAATAAAAAACTGCATTCCCATAAGGAAATGCAGTTGAATGTTACCCGAAAAAAATGATAGCCCTTCACCTGCACTTCCCCACGCTGGTATTATCCAGATCGGGTGATAAGAGTCAGAACGGAATGTTCTTCTCAGCCAAAAAAGCTCCCCTAGTGCAAAAATTGATATGCAGTTTTTTGTTGACTCCATCTTAATACGGAGAATACAAATTGTAAATGAATAATTTATTATTCTTTGAATTAAACAACCATTGAAAAATAGATAAACGCTGCCATTATGCAGAAAAGCATCGAGAAAAATTTCTGCGTTGTCCATGTCATGTTCTAATCCCATGCATCTCCTCATAAAAGTGTAATAGGACAATTTTACATCGAGAATAGGGGGCAAAATCAGATGATTTATCGCTTGCTTGCTTTAAATATTGACGGAACACTTCTCCAAACGAATGGAAGACTTCATAAATCGACGAAAGAAGCGATTGAATATGTACAGCAAAAAGGAATTTATGTAACGCTTGTAACTTCAAGGAGCTTTCCTTCTGCAAAGAAAGTGGCAAAAGCCTTGAAAATTAATTCTTTGCTGGTTACTCATAGGGGAGCTTATATTGCCGCCACCCAGGAAAAACCAATTTTTGTAAAACGAATTCAGGAAGATGAGACATTTGAAATCGTGCGCCTGCTTGAAGGCTTTACTTGCCAAATCAGGCTGGTGCACGAAAAATATTCACTTGCCAATAAAACTAAGCTAAATTCCAATATGCTTGCCAAAACCGTTTTTACAACTGGTGATCCTATTTTTTACTCACAGCAATTCGTAGATTCATTGAGCGACACAATTTTAGATGAACCAGTAACGCCGCCTAAAATTGAAGTCTCCTTTGAAGATAAAGAGGATCTTCGGGATGCTCAGGCAGCAATTAAAGGCATGTTTGAAAATATCGATGCGATTAAATTGAATGACCTGCGCATGGATATTGTGCCTTCAGGCGTATCGAAGCTAAATGGCTTGCTGTATTTGGGTGAATATCTGGGAATCTCACGAAACAAGATGGTCGTTATCGGAGACTCTTCAGATGACCTGGAAATGATTGAAGCAGCCGGTCTTGGCGTGGCAATGGGCAATGCTCCGGCAGAAGTAAAAAAGGCAGCCGACTGGCTAACGCGTTCCAATAACCAGAACGGCGTCAGCTATATGGTTAAAGAGCATTTCCGCAAACAGCATCCAATCGAATTTTTGAAGAAAATGAATTTATTAAAATAAAGTGAGCAAAAGAGAGTGCGATTATACTAATCGGCTCTTTTTTGCGGTAATTGAAACTGGAGGAGAAAAGAGGAGGGAACGGCGCTGAGGTAAGCTGACTCAGCATGAATTCAGGATAGCAACGCAATAGAGGATGAAGTGGACGCAAACACAATCAGATTGATGCTAAAAAAGCTTAAACGGCAAAGATCAGAACCCTTCACTACATAGAAGTATTTCAATTTATTAGGAATGTTTACCCCTGTATTGACCTGGTTACCCCATTTCTGTACACTTAAAGAAGTTTGTCATCAAAGAAAAAAACTAAATAAAATAGACTTTCGGCTGCCGTTAGCAAACAGGAAAATGGCAGTCTTTATGATAATTTATAAATAAAAAGGTGATTGCTTTGAACATTTCGATTCTAGGTATACAGGATGAGCGTTTCCACCGCCCACTCCGTCTGATTGGGAATCTCTTTTTTGAAGAGTGTGAGGTGGTACTTGGTGAATCAGCAGAAGCTGATATCACGATTGCGTTTCAGCTTGAGCATGGAACCAGTATTAAAGCCCAAGCTGCACTTACTGATAAAGAAGGCAAAGAACTCTCTGCAGCTTTTGAAAAAGAATTTGTACCTGCTGAAAATGAAAAAGAGAATTTCAAACAAGTTAAAAATGCTGTTTCGCATGTTTATCTAACTGTGTTGCAGGATTGGACAGGCATTATTCAAAAATGGGGAATTCTGACTGGTGTTAGGCCTACCAAACTTCTCCACCGGGCAATGCAAACCCAGATTCCTCAACATGAGGTTCATCAAAAGCTTAAGGAAGAATATCTGATAACGGACGAAAAAATTCAGCTTATGCAGAGAATCGTGGACAGGCAGGTTTCGGTTGTTCCCGATCTTTATGAGCTGAAAAATGAAGTCAGCATTTATATTGGCATACCTTTCTGTCCAACAAAATGTGCTTATTGTACTTTTCCAGCGTATGCGATTAACGGCAGACAGGGATCTGTAGACTCATTCCTTGGCGGTTTGCATCACGAAATGCGAAAAGTTGGTGAGTGGCTAAATGAAAATGATGTAAAGATTACTGCCGTATACTATGGAGGCGGAACGCCAACCAGCATCACAGCTGAAGAAATGGATATGCTTTATGAGGAAATGTACACGTCCTTTCCGGATGTGAAAAATATCCGGGAAGTGACTGTCGAAGCCGGACGTCCGGACACCATTACTCCAGAGAAGCTTGAAGTTCTGAAGAAATGGAATATTGACCGGATAAGCATCAATCCTCAGTCCTATATCCAGGAAACATTGAAAGCAATTGGCCGACATCATACTGTGGGAGAAACCATTGAAAAATTTCACCTTGCACGGGATATGGGAATGAACAACATAAATATGGACTTGATTATTGGCCTTCCTGGAGAAGGAGTGCCAGAGTTTTCTTATACTTTGAATGAAACAGAGAAACTGATGCCGGAGTCACTGACTGTCCACACACTCTCATTTAAACGAGCATCCGAAATGACGAAGAATAAGCAAAGATATAAGGTTGCCGATCGAGCAGAAATTGAAAGAATGATGGAAAAAGCCGATGGGTGGACAAAAGAGCATAAATATGAACCGTATTACTTGTACCGCCAGAAAAACATCCTTGGGAATCTTGAAAACGTCGGCTATGCTCTTCCAGATCAGGAGAGCATCTATAACATCATGATTATGGAAGAGCAGCAGACGATTATCGGACTTGGCTGTGGCGCTGCCAGTAAATTTATAGATCTGCAAACAGGCAAAATCACGCACTTTGCCAACCCTAAAGATCCAAAATCTTATAATGAGAGCTTTGAACATTATACAAACGAGAAATTAAAGATATTAAGCGAACTATTTAATAACACGAATCCTTAGCCGAATAGGCAAGGGTTTTTGTTTGTATATTGTTTAGAAAATGTAGAAATGTTTAAAGGATTTATTTGAAAGTTAATAGAATGATATAGGTATAACAGCCCGTGAATTTTCATGGGCGAATAAATGTAAGCGTTTACTGAAAAGGGGAATTGTAATGATGATGCAAACACCTTTGACTATGACGCAGATGATCAAACGGGCTGAAAAGTATTTTCCAAAGAAAATGGTCATTTCAAGAACGGCCAGTTGAATTCAGAGATTAACATATAATGAGATTGCAGAACGAACCAAAAAGCTGGCGGAAAGCCTGCAAAATCTTGGAGTTGAAAGAGGAGATAAGATAGGGACACTTGCGTGGAACCATCATCGCCATCTGGAGGCTTATTTTGCAATCCCATGCAGCGGGGCGGTTCTTCATACGATCAATATCCGTCTGTCGCTGAAGCATATTTCCTCTATTATAAATCATGCCGAAGATAAGATGCTGCTCATAGATCCCGATATTGTTCCGTTAATCGAGAAGGTGAAGGATGAACTAAAGACAGTCAAGGCGTTCATTATTACGACTGATGATAAAGAACTGCCGGAGACATCTCTATCACCTGTTTATCATTATGAAAAATTGATTGAGGAAGCAAGCTGCGAATATGATTATCGGGATGATTTGAATGAAAACTCACCTGCAGGAATGTGCTATACTTCCGCTACAACGGGCAATCCAAAAGGCATTGTATATTCCCATCGCGGCATCGTTCTCCATAGCATGGCACTTGGAATGGCGGATAGTGCAGCGGTAAGCGAAAAAGATATCGCTCTTCCCATGGTGCCGATGTTCCATGAGAATGCATGTGGGCTGCCATTTGCAGCTGTTTGGTTTGGAACAACACTAGTCTTGCCGGGACCTTATTTTACACCTAAGCTTCTCGCTGAACTTATCCAATCGGAAAAAGTCACGATAACCGCAGGGGTGCCGACAATCTGGCTGGGCCTTTTAAAAGAACTGGATGAAAATGAACATGACATGAGTTCGCTCAGATCGGTTCTTTGCGGTGGTTCTGCAGCACCGAAAAGTATGATTAAAGCTTTCGAGCAAAAGCACAAGATTCCTTTCATGCATGCTTATGGAATGACAGAAACAAGTCCGCTTGTAGTCATCTCAACCCTAAAAAGCTATCAGGAAGAATTATCCGCCGAAGAGCAGCTTGAGATTAAAGCCAAGCAGGGCATTCTTGTTCCAGGGCTGGAAATGAAGGTTGCCGGCAAGAACGGGGAAGCGGCTTGGGATGGCAAGGAAATGGGTGAGCTTGCTATCAGAGGCCCGTGGATTGCTTCTGAATATTATAAAGAGATGCATTCTTTGATGGCTGGCTCTATACTGGGGATGTGGTAACCATTGATGAAGAAGGCTTTATCAAAATTGTTGACCGGACAAAAGACTTGATTAATAGCGGTGGAGAGTGGATTTCTTCGGTTGATATTGAAAATGCCCTAATGGGCCATGAAGCTGTGTTCGAGGCAGCAGTTGTTGCCGTACCCCATGAGCAGTGGCAGGAGCGGCCTGTTGCGTGTGTCGTTTTAAAAGAGCAGTTTAAAGGGAAAACAAGCAAACAAGAGTTATATGAATTCCTTAAACCGCAGTTTGCGAAATGGTGGCTTCCAGAAGATATTTTATTTCTTGAAGAAATACCGAAAACGTCTGCTGGCAAATTCCTTAAGAAGGCATTAAGGGATCAAGTCCATAAACAATATACAGGAAAAGCATAGAAAATTATTGAATAAAGCAGGATCCATCCCCGGATGCTGCTTTTTGGTGGTTCTTCCGATGATTTATCGATTGCTCGATCACTCTGCGGGAGGTTTACTAAATAAAAAAATCTAAAAAAAATAACAAAATTTAAAATTTTTGGATAAAATACTTTTTAAACATAATAATACTCTTTATAATAAAAGAAGCTATTAAAGGAGGGGGAAGGATTTTGGCAATAGATTTTGTAACTGATACTGTCAGCTTGGAGATTAATGGGCGCGTGGCAACTGTTGAGATGAACAGACCGGAATCACTAAATGCATTAAATGTGGAGATGCTAAAAGGGTTATTGGCTGTTATGAAGGATGTCAGCCAAATAAATGAGGTAGATATTGTTATTTTAAAAGGGAAGGGACGAGCTTTTTCCTCCGGCGGTGATATTAAAACCATGCTTTTGGAAGCGAATGAAAGCGATTTCTCTACTGTGATGGATTGCATCAATGAACTGGTGGTAACCATATACAGCTTACCGAAGCTGACGATTAGCACAGTGGCAGGTGCTGCTGCGGGCTTAGGTTTCAGTCTTGCGTTAGCCACCGATTATATTTTGGCAGATAAGAACAGCAAGCTGGCAATGAACTTTATTGGCATAGGATTAATCCCAGATGGAGGTTCCCATTTCTTCCTGCAGCAGCGTATCGGTGAGGATAGAGCGAAACACTTAATCTGGGAAGGAAAAGTGCTGACAGCAGATGATGCCTTGCAAATGGGGCTAATCCATGAAGTAGCACAGGGTGATTTAAGTGAAGCGGTTCATGCAAAGCTGAATAAATGGCTTAACAGTCCCACAGAAGCAATGATTAAAACAAAGAAAATCCTTGCAGATAAAAACCGTTCTGTATTATTAAAAGTACTCGAGCTAGAAAAACTAGGACAGCATAAAATGAGGCAAACCGAGGATCACAAGGAAGGAATTCAGGCCTTTATTGAAAAAAGAAAGCCGGTATTCGAAGGGAAGTAAACGAGTAATAGAAAAAAGCAAAGAGCCTATGCCTTTGCTTTTTTGTTTATAGAGGTAAGAAATTCAATTGTGGGTTGAATAAATGAAAGCTACTAGATTTATCTATGGAATAAAATTAGCTTTCCTGCAGGTGAAGTGCATCGGTGAGTTGTTTCTTCCAAACCCTTTTCTTTTAATAGTTTTTCTCCGAGATCTTTTGCTTCATCATCATTTGCCGCCTGGAAGGCCTCATCTAATATTTTTCCTCCGTCCGGCCCAAAAGCAGTAAGTTTATAAGTTAACATTCTGGTAAGCTCCTTTATTATAAAATTCAGATAGTTACTATTATTTTTGCATAATTTTTGCAAATGTGCAAAAGAAATTTGTTTAGTTGAGAAATAGTTAGAAGGTCCGTCCTAAATGGAGAGCTTCTCAGATGGGAAGCGATTCAAAAGGAAGTCCTCGTCAAAGTGTCAAAGGAAATAAATCAAGATCGGCATAATTAGTTTCATACTACAGAAGAAATAAGGAGCTCAATTTTTTTCAGGAAAAATGAACCTTTTTTCCTTTCTGTCCGTATTACCAGTTAGGCAAAGGAGGAATTAGAACAATGTCATTGTTGCTTGATCATGTTACAAAGCGTTTTGGCAAGTTTATGGCGGTTGATGATTTGTCTCTGGCCATTCCCGAAAGTGAGATGTTTGGCTTTTTGGGTGCCAATGGAGCGGGTAAAACGACAACATTTCGGATGATTCTGGGATTGCTGGATCCAAGCGAAGGGAAGATTACCTGGAATGGAAAGCGAATCGATTATTCAACGAGTCCGCAGATTGGCTACCTTCCTGAGGAAAGAGGCTTATATCCGAAACTAAAGATAAAAGACCAGATCGTATACTTGGCAAAGCTTAGAGGCATGGCCAAACAGGATTCCTTAAAGGAATTGGTCTATTGGCTGGAACGATTCAAGGTGCCTGAGTATGAGAACAAAAAGGTGGAAGAGCTATCGAAAGGGAACCAGCAGAAGATTCAATTCATTACCGCTGTCATCCATAAGCCGAAGCTTCTGATTCTCGACGAACCTTTCAGCGGGTTGGATCCTGTAAATGTGGAACAGATGAAGGAAGCAGTTCTGGAGCTGAAAGAGAGCGGCACGACAATAGTTTTTTCTTCCCATAGAATGGAACATGTAGAGGAATTATGCGAATATTTATGCATCATGCAAAAAGGACGGCCAGTCGTACATGGGTCATTGAAAGAAATAAAACGTTCTTTTGGAAAGAAGAATCTTGTCATCCATGCAGATTACGATTTAAGCTTTTTGGCGAATAGCCATGGAGTAATAAAAGCCAGACAGACTGCAGAGGGAATTCACTTGCAGATAGCAGGGGAAAAGACGGCAGAAGATATTTTCAAGGAGATTGCGGAGAAGGGCTTTGTCCGGAAATTTGTATTGGAAGAACCTTCATTGCATGATATTTTCATTGAAAAGGCAGGTGCTTCCTATGAATAATTTTATGACCATACTTTTTCATACCTATTTAAGCAAACTAAAGACCAAGTCATTTATAGTTACGACTATTATAACGGTTCTGATTGTCGTGGGACTTGCGAATTTATCAGGCATAATAGACTTTTTTAATAAGGATAGCCAGGAAGAAATAGCAGTAATTGATGAGACTGGTGAGCTATTTGCCCCTATAAGTGAACAACTGAAAGCAGTTAATAAGGAAATAGGATTAGAAAATTATAATGGCACAGTGGAAAATGGTGAAAAAGCTGTTAAAGAGGGAGAATATAAAGGTCTTTTGATTTTGTCATATGACCAGGATGAACTGCCGGAAGCAATCTATAAAGCAAAAAGCATAGCCGATTCTGCCATCCCTTCAGAATTGCAAAGTGTGCTGCAGCAGATGAAAACTCAGATGGCCGCTTCACAAATAAACCTCAGCCCTGAGCAGCTAGGGAAAATATATGAACCTGTTTCTTTTAAGCAAATAGCACTAGAAGAAAATGCAAAGACAGAAGAAGAATTAAATCAGGCAAGGGGTCTAGTTTATGTTTTGTTATTTGTTATCTATTTTGCAGTTGTTTTATATGCAAATATGATAGCTATGGAAGTAGCAACAGAGAAATCATCCCGGGTAATGGAAATACTCATTTCCAGTGTCTCGCCTATCAAGCAGATGTTCGCCAAAATATTGGGCATCGGGCTGCTTAGCCTGACACAGATGGCACTCATTTTATTAGTAGGCTACTATTCCATCAAACAAAATCTTAGTTCAATGGAAGGCGGCTTTTTTGAATTCTTTGGGTTTGGCAATATCCCCGCCTCAACGATCGCCTATGCTCTCATCTTTTTCATTCTTGGGTATTTCCTCTATGCGACATTGGCCGCTTTTTTAGGATCACTTGTCAGCAGGATCGAGGATATACAGCAGATGATTACACCCATGACGATGATGGTTGTGGCTGGCTTTATGATCGCTATGTTTGGCTTGAACCAGCCTGAGGCTTCGTTCGTCACCATCACATCTTACATTCCATTTTTCACTCCAATGCTTATGTTCATGAGGGCGGGAATGCTGTCCTTGCCGGTCTGGGAGCCAATCCTTGGTATTGCGATTCTCCTTGCTGCCATTATTTTATTAGCTGTCTTTGGTGCAAGGGTTTACAGAGGCGGCGTATTGATGTATGGAAATTCAAACTCTTTCAAAGATATTAAAAAGGCGCTTCTGCTAACTAAAAATGATTAAATAATGCTGTTTTCGCAAAGGTTGTTGCTTTCGAACCAATATTAATTAATCACTGAGTTGATTGGAGGAAGGCATGAGATCCTCGAAAATGCTACCGCATTTTCTTCGTGCGATGATCATTCAAGGATGATTATTCAACGTCCTACGGGAGTTGCGTTACAAAGGAGACCTCGCAGACGCAGAGCGTCGAGGAGTCTTCCGGTAGCCCCATGTGTTGCTAAGTACCAGCAGCAGAAATCAACGGGCAGAGTTCTTAAGCAAAAACAACAATCTATACTTAAAGAAAAAGCTCCGTTCTCAAGCGGAGCTTTTTCTATTGCTAAAGGCATTCAGCCGAACATTGCTATTAAGCCTTCAAATGCAAAGTAAACACCGAATCCAATCAGGGATAATCCGGACAGAATGGAGATGATGATAATTCCTTTGGAAGTGAGGAATTTGCGGAAGCCTGTGGTCAGCCCTGCTACAAATAAATCCCAGAGCATAAGTCCCAGAAAAATCATTGAACTATATAAAAAGAGTTCAGCATTGCCGTAGGCAGCTGCCGTTTTGGCGAGAACCGATCCGTAAATACCCAGCCAGAACAATATGGAAAGGGGACTCGAAATCGACATGATGAACCCTGAAAAAAAGCACTTGAACAACGAATCCTGGCTCCGAACATAGTTAATGGAAATTTTATTCGCATTTATAATGCTTTCAAATCCTGTATATAACAGAATAAATCCACCAAACAGCCACAAAAAAATTTGAACAATGGGAGTGTCTAAAAATTGTACAAGACCTAGATAAACAATAAGCATATAAAAGGCGTCAGCAAGCATGGAGCCAACCCCAACAATCCACGCATGCCAAAATCCATTTTTTATCCCCTTTTCAAGCCTGACTGCATTAACTGGCCCGATTGGAGCTGCCAATGACAGTCCGAGAAATATATAACTTAAATAAATTCCAATACCCAAAAGTACCACTCCGCCCATTTATTTTTTCCAAAGCCAGCCAACCAGCTCTTGAAAGAGTACTTGTACATTTTTATGCACTAGCTTCTAATGCTAAAACCGGATCGCCTAATCCTAGGAAACTTTTAGGAAGAAGTTTGGCTGCTGAATTTGAATAGGAACGTGCATTCGCCTTTTAGATGGGTTAAAATGAAAGAAAAGGAATGAAAGGAAGTTCACATGAAAAAGGTAACATTTATTCATGCAGCTGATTTGCACCTGGATAGTCCAATGGCTGGATTGAAACATTTACCGTCAGCTATTTTTAAAGTACTGCAGGAAAGTACGTTTACGGCATTTACCACCATTGTTGACGCGGCTATTTTTCATGCTGTTGATTTTGTTATTCTGGCCGGAGATTTATTTGATGGAGAAGACAGAAGCATAAGGGCGCAGACACGTTTTCGAAAAGAGATGCAGCGTCTTGCTGAAAAAGGAATTCCTGTTTTTGCGGTGCATGGCAATCATGACCATATGGAGGGCCAATGGGTTCATATGCCTATGCCTCAAAATGTCCACGTATTTTCCCATGAAGTTGAAGTTTTTAAGCACACTGCTGAAAATGGTACATCAGTCCATCTATATGGCTTCAGCTATCCGAAGAGACATGTAGTGGAACGCATGATTGATCAATACACCAGGAAAAACGGAGCAGATTTGCATATTGGAATCCTGCATGGGCAGTTTGAAGGGAACAGTGACCATGATCAATATGCTCCGTTCCGGTTAAAGGATTTGCTTGGAAAGGACTTTGATTATTGGGCTCTGGGCCATATACATAAACGTGAAAGCTTAAACCAGCAGCCGCCGATCATTTATCCAGGCAATATACAGGGACGTAATCGAAAAGAAACTGGGGCAAAAGGATGCTATTTAGTGGAGCTGGGCAGTTCGAGTGCAAAGTTGGAGTTTATGGAAGCTTCAGCTGTCCTTTGGAATGAAGAGCAAATAGATGCTTCAAATGCGAAAAGTTATCATGATCTTTATGTACTGTGCAAAAGAATGCTGGAAGACAAGCGGCAAAACAGGAAGGGTACCATTTTAAATCTGGTGCTCAACAATGTCAGCCTGCCTGACCATGAAATGAAAGGCATCATAACTGGCGAACTGCTTGAATCCTTGCAGGAGGACGAAACAGAGGAAGAGCCATTCGTTTGGATTTCCAATCTTACTGTGAATGAAAATAGAATGTGGGATAAAGAAAAACTTGCACATGAATCCGACTTTTTTAGTGAGCTTTTTAAGACTGCTGATCAATTTGCTGAAGATAGTGGTTGTACGCTGGCTTTGTATGCACATCCCCTGGCTAGAAGATATCTGGGAAATCTTTCTGAAGGTGAAAAACACAAAATTGCCGGGGAAGCTGAAGAGCTGCTGGTGAATCTTTTATACAAGAACCATTGATTGCCCAGTTAGAATAAGAGGTGGTGGAAGAATGAAAATTACTGATATACATATTTATGGATATGGGAAGTTAACCGATTTTAGTCTAACGGATATTCAATCCCTGCAAGTAATCTACGGTGAAAATGAAGCAGGCAAATCTACAATTATGTCTTTTATTCATAGCATTTTATTTGGCTTTCCTACAAAAATTCAATCTGATCTAAGGTATGAGCCTAAAGAAGGAGCCAAATATGGCGGCAGGCTGACCGCAACTTTCCCTGATAAAGGGAATGCAGTGATAGAGCGAGTTAAAGGAAAAGCTTCGGGAGATGTCAGCGTCCTGCTTGAGGATGGAACAAGAGGAGGAGAAGAACTATTAAGCGAGCTTCTCCACCATATAGATAAAAGCATGTTTCAATCGATTTTTTCCTTTAATATTCATGGCTTGCAGAATGTGAATCAAGTGAAGGGAGAGGACTTAGGGAGATATTTGTTTTCAGCAGGTTCGCTGGGGACTGACAAGCTGGTGACAGCTGAAATGGTCCTTCAAAAGGAATTGGAAAGCCGCTTTAAACCAAATGGAAAAAAGCCAACTTTAAATGTAAAGCTAAAAGAGCTGAAGCAGCTTCATTATGAGTTGAAGAAAGCGGAGCAGCAAAATGAGCAGTATTTTACATTGCTTTGTGAAAAGGAAAAACTGGAAAAGGATATTGAAAGATTGCACCAAGATTTGATGTATTCCCAGAAGGAGCTTTCCCGCATAAAAGAATGGCAGGAATTATCCCCGTTCATGTCGGAGGAACAAAAGCTGAAAAAGGAAAGGGAACAATATGCAGAGGTCTCATTTCCGGCAAAAGGGATGGCAGTCCTGGAAAAAATCGAAAATCTGATGGATCCGCTAAAAGGGCGTAAAGCGAGCCTGGAAGCGAGAATAAGCGGAATTGAAATAGATCTTAAGAAGAATCAGCCAGATTATGAAATTCTCCGCAGCGAACCTCTTATCCATGCTGCATTAGAAGGGCTTCCATTGCTGGATAAGCTTAAACAAGAGGAAAGTGAATTATCAATAAAGATTGGAAATCTTTCTGAAGAAATCTTAAATCTTCAGGAAAGACTTCATTTTCAAATTGAAGAATCACAGCTAAAGCAAATTGACACAAGCGTCTTTATGAAGGATAAGATTAATCATGCACAAAAGCGCCAAAACAGCCTTCATACAAAGAAGCAGGAACTGGATGAGCGCTTTAACGAAGAGAAGTCAGACTTGGAGGCAATCGAACAGAAGATAGCTGAATTGAAGAAGCAGCTTCTGACTGAAGCGGAACGTTCTGCAATCAAAGCAGAATTAAATCGGTCAGCTGATAGGCATATGCTTGAAAAAGAATGGCAGGATACACAAGATAGGCTTCTATTTCTTCAAAAAGCAGAGGAAAAAGAACGGAAAAATAAAGAAGAAAAAAGATATCAGGAAAAAAGGCAGCTTTTGGTTTTTGGCATTCTTTTTGCAGCTTTATTCGGCTGGGGGCTATGGAGTCAAACATGGATTCTTGCCTTTGCAGGTTTGTTTGGTACTGCCTTTTGTGTTTTCATGGCGATTAAGAAACAGCCGCAGACGAATGCCGGCTTCATTCAAGAAGAAATAAAAGCTTTGGCTAAAAAAGAAAGCTTGCTTCTTGAAAAATTGAAGCAGCCTGATAATCAGTTTGCATCAAACCTTGAGGCGAAGCTTCAAAGAGACAGTCAACTTCAAAACCAGCTGCGCCATTATCATTTTCAGCTGGAACAGTCGACTGAAAAATATGAAAAAGTGATTACAGCTTTTGAAAAATGGGAGAAGGAATCTGCCGATCTGGAGGAGGAATTGCTTCATTTTGGAAGACAGCTATTACTGCCTGCAGACATATCAAAAGCCCATTTGGGAGAAGCTTTTGGACTTATTGAACAGCTTAAATCCCTTTTCAGAGAAAAGAAATATGCAACGGAGAGAAAGGTAGCAGCTGAGAAGGCAAAAAATGAGAGACTTCATATTCTTCATCAGCTAAAAGGCCTGCTGGATGATGAACCTGGAAATGTTCAGGAAATCGCCTATCAGTTGAAGAAAAAGCTAAAGGAGGAGATGGAAAATCATATCAAGCTTTGTGAAAGGGAAGCCAAGCTAAATGAGCTAAAAGTCGAATACAGTACTGTTCTTGCCGAACTAAATCACTATGAAAAAGAGTATGAGGAACAGCTTGCTCTTGCCGGAACAGAAACTGCTGACGAGTATCGGAAAAAGGCTCTAGCAGCAGAGAAATTAGCTGATCTTGATGAGCAGATTAAACAAATTACAAAGCAAATCAATATGTACACCTTCTCGCAAGAGGAGATTGATCGATACTCAAATTTAAATGCACCCGAAATAGCCATTCAAGCCCGTACAGAAGAAATAAATAAACTTCAGGGCAAAATTCCCTCTTTGCAAAGCGAGCTTGCAGAGGTGAAATACGAACTTCACCTGCTTGAAGAGGGAGGGACATATGCTGAACTGCTTCATAAATTTGTCCTATTAAAAGCTGAGTTCGAGGAAGAAGCAAGGGAATGGGCTAAATATGCAGCTGCAAAGGATATACTAGAAAAAACCATCAGTACCTTTAAAAATGAGCGCATGCCTAAGATGCTGAAACAAGCTGAAGAATTTCTTTCTTCCTTAACAAAGGGCAACTATGTCCGCATTTTTCCTAAAGAGGAAGGGAGCGGCTTTCTCATTGAAAGCAGGACTGGTGCCGTTTTTGAAGCAAAAGAGCTAAGCCAGGCAACTGCTGAACAGATATATGTTTCCTTTAGGCTTGCGCTGGCTTTGACGATTTATGGTAAATATCCATTTCCCATTATTATTGATGACAGCTTTGTTAACTTTGACCATCTCCGTACCGAAAGAATGATTAGCCTGTTGAGGAATCTTCCTGGCCGGCAAGTATTATTTTTTACTTGCCATAAACACCTTCTGCCCTACTTTCAGGAAGAACAAATACAGTCTGTCAGCAAGGAAAAGCTGTCTGTACAACTATGACAGGCAGCTTTTTATTTTAGGTTTATTAAGTAAGACAGGGTGACCAAATGCTATACTTTCGGAACACCTGCTTCATCCATGTGTTAACAGCAAAATGGCAGAGATAAGTTTAGGAGCGAAAAGGATGTGTATGATATACTAGTTTAAAAGAATTGCATGTTTGGAAAGGTTACACAGAAACAATCTAATATTTTGGACCTTTTTAAACAACCTCTTGAAGGGAGAGTCGGTGCACGTATGTCCAAAGGAATTGTTTATTACGAAGTAGGAGAGCAAATTGAACTTTTTTTACTTATTAAAAATGCAACCAAAGGCGTTGCAAGCAATGGAAAGCCGTTCTTGACACTTATTTTCCAGGACCAGAGCGGGGAAATCGAAGCAAAACTCTGGGATGTCTCAGATGAAGATGCAAAGAACTACAGTCCGGAAACCATTGTAAAAGTGGCAGGGGATATTTTAAATTATCGTGGACGCAATCAGCTAAGAATCCGCCAAATTCGGCCGGCTTCACCGACAGATCCGGTTAAACTGGCAGATTTCCTTGAGACAGCGCCATTAAGTACAGATGAAATGATGAGTAAAGTCACTCAATATATATTCGAAATGAAAAACCCCAATATTCAAAGAATCACTCGGCATCTTTTGAAAAAACACCAAAAGGATTTTCTTGAATATCCGGCGGCTACCAAGAATCATCATGAGTTTGTTTCAGGCCTGGCGTATCACGTCGTATCTATGCTTGATTTGGCTAAAGCGATTGCCAGCCTTTATCAAACCCTTGATAAAGACTTGTTATATGCAGGAGTCATTTTGCATGATCTTGGAAAAATAACGGAGCTTTCTGGCCCAATTTCAACATCCTATACGATTAAAGGAAATCTGTTAGGCCATATTACGATTATGATTAATGAGATTGGAAAAGCAGCAGAGGAACTCGGGATCGACGGTGAAGAAGTTATGATCCTGCAGCACTTGGTTCTATCCCATCACGGCAAGGCTGAATGGGGCAGTCCCAAACCGCCTCTTATTAAAGAAGCTGAAATTCTTCACTATATTGATAATATAGATGCGAAAATGAATATGCTGGATCGGGCACTTGACAGGATTAAACCAGGAGAATATACAGAGAGGGTATTTGCTCTGGATAACCGTTCATTTTATAAACCAGCATTCCATAAATAAAAGCCAGCTGCCTATCCCATTTGGGAAAGGTGGCTTTTTATTGGTATCTAAACATATTTCCTTAGTACAAGCATACATTTTATAGTACCTGGACAAACATTTAATAGAAAGAGGGGAAAAATAATGATTCCATTTTGGGTATATTTTATAGCAGCCGGAATCGTTGTAAGTGCATATATGGCCGTTAAGACGGGCAGGGAAGAGAAAAAAGTGGAAAATGACAGCATTGAACGCGAAGGTGAAATCTATATGAAGCGCCTGGAACGGGAAAAGGAAGAGCGAAAAGCTGCACAGCAATCCGCAGGGTGAAGAGCTGATCAACGAAATGGGTCTCCATATCGGAGACCCATTTCGTTTAGGCAGGTAATTATTTTTCTTCCGTTCCTGTTTCAGCTTCAGGTTCTTTAAGAATGCCTTTAAGCTCTTTATCTTTAATGTCAACATCAGCAGCCTTTAATTCTCGTTCCATTGCCTGCTGTATTTTCTCGCCATCGAGCTTGGACACTTTAACTTGATATTCCATTTCTTTTTTCATTTCTTCAAATGGTTTTTTCTCTTTTTTCTCTATTACTTGGATGATGTGGAAGCCGTGCTCAGATTTGACTGGCTCGCTGATTTCATTTACATCAAGGGCATAGGCAGCTTCTTCGAATTCAGGAACCATTTGGCCTGGGCCAAACCATCCGAGGTCCCCACCGTTTGCTGCAGATCCAGGATCTGTTGAGTATTCTTTTGCCAGGTCTTCAAATTTTCCGCCTTCATCAAGCTTTTTCTTCACTTCGCTGGCAGTCTTTTCATCTTTAACAAGGATATGACGGGCCTTAATTTCAGGCTTGTAATGATCGTAGTATTCTTTTACTTCTTCTTCTGTTGCTTCGATATCCTTAATGGCAGCTTTTTCTTGGAGGAGGCCAGTTCTGAAGGTTTCTTTTAGATCTTCTTCATCTTTATAGCCATACTGCATAAGCGCCATTTCAAAGTTAGCGCCAAGCTGCTGCTTCAATTCATCTATTTTCTGGTTTAATTCTTCATCCGTTATTTCATATTTATCAGCAAGGACCTTTTCATAAATAAGCTCTTGAAGCGCCTGTTCACCGTATTTATCCTTCATCGCTTCATAAAGCTCGTCCTTCGTAATGTTTCCTGCCTTTGTTTCAACGACAACATCACCTGACTCACCGCCAGCATTGCTGCATGCGCTTAATCCAATCACTCCAGCTGCAATGGAGAGCGATAGCATCCATTTCTTCATGTTGAACACTCCTAAGTTTTTTTTCAGGGCCCTGTAAAATTTGCCTGTTGATGATTCTTCTCTCATCAAGTTGCAAAAATCGAAAATTCCGCCTTCACAGAGCATTTTTTATTTAATCATATTCACTACTATACCATAAATGTAAAAAATAACAAAAGCAGAAGAGCACCTTAGATGGATACATATCCGATATGGTTTTTAAAAATTCTGGGTATTTGCCCATCCCATTTCGTCCCTTTGTACATATGATACATGGAAACCCTCTGATAAGAGGTTTCAAGCAGCCTAAAAAAATTGTGGCAGCCGGGTTAAAAGCCTAGCCCACAAAAGAGGCGAATGAATAGGATATGGTAGCAACCTGAAGGGGAGGTGTTATCATGGGTGCTGGATACGGCGGAGGTTTCGCGTTAATCGTTGTATTGTTCATTTTATTAATCATTGTAGGAGCTGCGTGGCTGTAATTTTTAGAGAGGTATAAGGCCCTAGAAGGGGCCTTATGCCAGAATTTGAAAGGAGGATCCTATATGTCTGGAGGACATGGATGCGGCGGAGGTTTCGCTTTAATTGTGGTGCTGTTTATTTTGTTAATCATCATTGGAGCATCTTGGCTTTATTAAGCCTTTAAATAACAATTGTTAATATAAAAAAGCGGCGGAAATGTTTCCGCCGCTTTTGCTTTTTAAGGAATTTTTATTTAGAAGAAGCAAGTAATTTTGTGGAAAAGTTGCTTGCTTACAGCTTCAGCGCCCAGCTAAGCTTTCATTCAAAATAGCATCCTTTGATATCTTGCTCGAAGCATGAGATCTAAGGGTTCGAGCAGTTTGGGTCATAAGCAAAATACCAATTACTTCCGAAGTCAGGACAAAGAACGTTTCAACAGCGATACATCACCCGACCAAAGCTCTATTTGGGCATTTTCCTGTCTTATGCCTTCCTGACTTGCACTTAATGTGCTGAAGCTGATGTTCATTAATTCTAGGCGCTTCCGCTTTTGATTTATGCATACAAAATTTCTACAAAGGAAGATATAAGCAGTATGGTAACAAGAATGTTAATGGTTCTAAATACTTTTGGCTGCCGTTCCTCAGGAATCTCTCTTTGGAGACAAAGCGAATTTGTCATCTTGTTGATATAAAATAAAATAAAAACGGCAAAAATAATAAAGATGGAGATCATCCAAGATTCCCTCCTTGGGCAGTCATTGTGTTTTGTCTGTTATTTACAATAACAAAAATCACAAAAAAAAGATAGTATAAAAGATTGCCTGTGAAAAAAGCAAAAGGTATGTAAAGGTATCCTTTTATTAAAGATCAGAAAGGTACCTTTTGAACTTAGAGATCTGTCTAGCGCAAGCAGCCTAGCTCGAGGTCATAAGCCGATTTCTTCCAGAAGGAAATACGCCTTCTTACAGGAATCGTCTTATGCCTGTCGTCCCTGGGCAGTCGCCTCCACATTTCAGTTTGTCTAGTTGCGGCTCCTAGGGACTCGGGGTCCGCAGGACAAGGAAGGCTCCGTCAGCAAATCTTTTGACACGAAGAAAAAAGCAGTAGCTTTTTTGAAGGATAAACATCGCTCGACCGAAAGCGGCAGCTGTTGGGAGGATGCGGGTCATGCAGACGTTGCCACAGGACATGGCGCTTTTAGTCTGCGTTCCTTTGTGGACAAGGTGCACTGCGCCATTCTTATACTCGATATTTGTTTATGAAGTTATTGATTTGTATGGAGCAAAATTTCAAAGCCGTCTTCATTCTCTTCAATATATGAATGATTCGGCGCTGTAAGGACATTTTTTGCACATACCATATCTGAAAAAGAAATTCCAGCATGGTAGGCAAACAATATAATAAAATAATGGACATAATGTGGGAAAATAAAACATGCTGTCAGCAGCAAGCAATTTATCACGATTGTCGGCGCCAAAATGGCAGTCAGGAAAAGCTGCTTTGAAATAGGTTCAGTAATCCTGATATAGATAATTGGCATTATGCCATATCGAAATGTCACGCGTTTATTAACGATTTTTCCTAGATGCATGATAGGCAAATAATGAAGCAGCTTATGAAGCGGGTATATAAACCATAAAGCTGCCGAAAAGAATATGAAGTAGTTATCGTAAAAGGATTCGTGCATAAATAAATAAGTAGCAGGAACATAGGCAAAAATAAACGTAGCCAGCATGGTTAAGGAAGACAATATAAAAAGTCTTTGCGATCCATATTGCTTCGTGAAGTTAATCGTCTTCCAGCAGTTCATCATAACAGTACCCCCATAAGGAGAGAATAGTAATCTTCCAAACTCACTAAGATACTTTACGATGAATATAGAAAAAAATCAATAGGGAAAAGCAGAGCATTTTGTCGAAAAAAATCTTTTTTTAAAAAGGGGAAAATTCGAGATACACAGGGAAAGGGAGGGCAGTATATGTGAAGTTGTGAGCAATATGGCACAAGACACAAAGCGAATGTGATGCATTCGCTTTGTAAGGGTTGGCATTCCAAAAAGGAAGCAGAATTATTATTTTTCTATACAAGTTCCTTCTCAACAGTTTCTTTTTTCTTTAATTTTCCTTCCTCGTCCTCAAATTGATTTTCCAGGTTGGCGAATGATTTCTCAAAGATTTCCATAAAATCGTCACCGTAAATATTACGGACGATTGCCATAATTTCAATAATATCGGGAAACTTGCCATATAGGTCTCTTAATGGAAGGGCACCTGAAAACACAGCATTTTTATCCGGTGAATAGGTTTCCATTAAGCTTAGTAGAACCTTTTCTCCATCTTCAGTCAATTTGATATAAGTATTTCTTTTATCGCTCTCTTTTTTCGAGAATTGAAGAAAACCTCGTTCTTCAAGTTTTTTGGAAAAATTGAATGCAGTTGAAACATGCATTACTCCAAACTTTGCTACATCGGAAATAGATGCTCCATTCAAGTGATAAGCAATCCATAAAATATGGTGCTCGTTAATATTCAAATCATAAGGTTTAATCCATTGCTGCCAGTCCTTCTCAATGGACTTCCATAGAGCCTTGCTTAATTGTGCAATTCTTTGGCTGAAAATCATTGCTTCCTTCATAGATACTGGTTTATCCGACATTCAATTATTCACCTACTTTGAAATATTGATAAAAAACTTCTTTTCTATTAGAGCTCCAGCTGGTCTTACTTCTTTCTTATTATCATTATGCCAATAAAACAAAAATTAATAAAGATATAATTTACAAAATTTTTAGAAATATTATTCTGCATTTCTATAAAGGGCTCTAGGATAAGCATTTTAGCACCATTTACGAATAAGAAAAAAATGAAGCATTTTTATAATATATTGGTTTTCTCCTAAAAACGAAAAAATCCTTCTTTTTTAACCAAATAAAAAGAAGGACATTTTTGTAGAGCTATTTATTAAGGTTCAAGTTTGCTTCAAGTTCGCGGATAGCAGCTTCTATTTTCTGTAATTCCCGCTGCAGTTCCTGCTGATGGGGACGAATTTCGTTTTTCCAGTTGTTTAGGGAGAATTTAATGTCTTTTGAAAACTCTTTAAAGGCTGTTTTTCCTTCTTTAGATGCAAAGGAAGCTGAGCTTTTTATATCCATTATTTCAGCCTTTAAGTCTGTTAATTGGCTTTTAAGAGTTTCTTTGCTGTCTTTTAAGTATTGTCTTGCTTCCCTTCCGGAGGCAGGTGCTGTTAATAGTGCAGATATGCCTGCAGCAGCACCGCCAGCAAGGAATCCGAGCAATAAAGATTTGGCTTTCATGACCTTCACCTCAAAATCTGTTATATGTCTATTTTACTACATAATCCGTTTTACCAAAGCTATAAATTAACAAACTCTTCCTATATCTATATATCACAAAACGCGGAAGGGTAAACTATATCCTCTCATAGCTGGCCATGTTTTGGCATACAATTTCACTAAGGGACATTCCAGCTTGTGGAACGAAGGGGGGCGATTGGTTGGCGGGAGCGGCCGTTGGCTTATTCGCATTTAGTGTGGTGCTGTTTTTAGGGGGAATACATTTTTTGCTTTCAATAAAAAAACCTGGAGTCTACCCTCCGAAATATGTTCTTAAAAAAAGGGCTGCTGCTTTAGCGGCAGGTGGAGCCGTGTTATTCTTGCTTGCTCTGATTGTAGGGAGTTTTCAATAAACAACATAAGAAAAGCGCAAGAGCCTTGACCTTGAGGGGGAAGGCTGCTTGCGCTAGACAGTTATCTAAGTTCAAAGGGATATAAATTCTGATAACACAAAAAAGCCCGCAGGCTGCGGGCTTTTGATATTCATTTACTGGCTAACCGTTTGAGTAGTCAGTTTTGTTCTGTTTGCGATAGACTTTGCCACCGGGTAAAGGATAATCATAGCGACTGTATTAACGGCTGCAGCCGGCAATACTACTGCTGCAAATAAGGCAGCAAATGGTCCAGGAAGTCCGGCGATCAGGAATGCTGAAGTTAAAAATACAATTCCGGAAATGATGGTTCCAACCGCTGTTAGTACAGCAGCACTGACAATGGATTTGCGGAATTTCTTCAGCGCTAAATAAAAGGCGAAAAATGCAAATGCTGTGACTGGCTTATCTATGATATTAGGGATTAGACCACCAGGGAAGGTTGTAGTTAGCCCGGAAATTAAACCGGTTACTAGTCCTAACAGCAAAACGCTTTTTTTATCCGGAAAAAGGATAATTCCCAAAAACATCATTGTAAGCATCATATCGGGCTTCATTCCAAGGAAAAATCCCGGAACTACTGCGTGCAGCACTGCTCCCATTCCAGCCAATAGGGAAAGGGCGACTAAATTCTTCGTATTCATTTCTCATCTCTCCTCTGCTATTCTCGAACTCTTTTAATCTTGTTTCTCCTGCAGTGCACTCTTTGCCTGCAGCCAAAAACTTTACCTTATTATAACATATCTAACCTTAAATAAAAGGTGTAAGACTTTTTAATATTTGTTTTTGAAGGTTGTCATGAATTCAGCAAGCTTATGGACATGTTCGGGCGGAACAGCGTTATAGATAGATGCACGACAGCCCCCAATAGAGCGGTGTCCGCCTAGGCCGACAAAGCCAGCTTCTTTTGCCTGCTGCAAAAAGTCTTTGGAGGCTTCTTCGCTATGCAGGTTAAATGTAACATTCATCAGTGATCTGCTGTCTTGATGAGCATGCCCTAGATAAAAGCCTTCACTTTCATCTATGACATCGTAAAGAGCTTTTGCTTTCTTCTCATTCATTTTCTGGATTTGCTGAAGGCCTCCCTCCTCTTCTGCCCATTCAAGCACTAAGGATAGCAGATAGATTGCCAGAGTAGGTGGTGTATTATATAAGGAGTTATTGCTGGCATAAGTATTATAATTCAGCATGGCTGGCAAATTTTCAGGCGATTTATTCAAAAGGTCTTTGCGGATTATGACCACAGTAACTCCGGATGGACCAAGATTTTTCTGGGCTCCCGCGTAAATTAAATCAAAATTATTTATATCTAAGGGCCGGCTTAGAATATCACTTGACATGTCTGCAATCAATGGATTTTTCTCATTTGAAGGGAACGAATGCCACTGTGTCCCGTAAATGGTATTGTTGCTCGTTATGTGAAGATAAGCTGCATTACTTTGAATATCTGCATTATATTCCGGAATAAAACGGTATTTCTGATCTTTGCTTGAACCAGCAATTAAAGTACTGCCGATTTTATTTGCTTCTTTTAATGCTTTCTCCGACCAAGACCCGCTTAACACATACTGGGCAGTTTGGCCTTCTTCAAGCAGGTTCATTGGAACCATTGAAAACTGAAGACTTGCCCCTCCTTGGATAAACAGAACTTCAAAGTCATCAGAAATGGTTAAAAGTTTTCTTAGAAGCGAAATAGCTTTATCATGTACTGTTTGATATTCTTTGCTTCTGTGGCTAAGTTCCATAACTGCCATTCCGCTGCCATTAAAATTCAGCCAATTTTTTTCTGCTTCTTTTAAAACCGCTTCAGGCAAGGCAGCAGGGCCTGCATTAAAATTAAGTGCCCGGTTCATTAATTTCCCTCCAAATTCAAATAATAAGATAAATAATTTACTATAATGCTGTGAAGAAATAAAGATATTTTATATGTTATCAAAATTTACAGTTTTGTACAGAGAAAATAATGAACATTTAGAAAATTAATCAAAGATGGGTAGGCAATATCATAGAGGAAAGCAGAGTAAAAAGCTTTCCTGCGGTTACAGGAAAGCCTTCATGGATTAAAGATGTTTATTGATGGCTTCTGAAATTTCCTGGAGGTCCGATGCGGTGTATTCTGATTGATGCGATTTCCATACAACACCTAAACCGTCACCATTGCCATAACGCGGAATTAAGTGAGAATGAAAATGGAAAACAGTTTGACCTGCCAGTTCGCCGTTATTGTTAAGCAAGTTTAAGCCAGCTGGATCAAACTCGGCTTTAATGGCTTGTGCAATTTTAGGGACAGCTTCGAAATAATTCCGGGCTGTTTCCGTATCCATTTCATATATGTTTTCCTTATGTACCTTTGGGATTACAAGTGTATGTCCTTTTGTGACCTGGCTAATATCCAGAAATGCCATTATATGTTCGTTTTCATATACCTTGGCTGCAGGAATGTCACCATTAATAATTTTACAAAAAATACAATCACTCATTTTAAAACAGCTCCTATCATATTTTCATTCTTTTTACACGATTTTACCATATTCAGCAAAAAAACGATAAAGCTGACTATCATAATTGTTAGCTCATGCACATAAGGATTAGGAATATTTGGTTTAATTACATGAACATACAGAAGTTGATTGGCTTGTCAGACTGGCTAATGTATGCTCAATAGTAAAGGCAGGATCCGCATGGAATCCTGCCTTCGGTGAAGGGGAAGCTTCTTTTAGTACGTTTCTACTTCAGGACATTCTCTTTGACAAACACCTCATTTTTTAAATGAATGTGTTTATTCTGGAGAAAATCGATCTTTGTTCAATCGGACCATCCCCTTAATTCTTTATAGCTTACTTGGGCGTATAAAGCATGGATGATAGTCTTTAACAAACACCTCATTTAAAAATGACTTAGTGATCCCTTACGGGTAAAGCGATCAAGTGTTTAAGATCATAAGGTTATTCACACTATTGTGCAATGCAACCATCCCCTTGTTAGGAACGTTTGAAGCTTAGACTGAAAGGAAACTGTCTGCAACAGACACCTCATTTCGAGTTTTGATCATTCGATTGAATCAAATGACTTGTTTTCCCCTTCATAAATTAGAATGCCCGCTTTTGAATTTTATATGCAAGCGATTTTGAAGATTTTTTTCCAAACTGGACAACTTACTTTGGCTTTTTTTACAATAGTCATACAAGCATACGGGAAGGACGTTGAAAATGGCTTTATTAGAGATAAGAAATATGACAGGCGGCTATACAAGAAACCCGGTATTAAAGGACGTTTCTTTTGAAGTGGGGCAAAATGAAATTGTGGGGCTGATTGGTCTGAACGGAGCAGGAAAAAGTACGACAATAAAACATGTAATTGGCCTGATGGAACCTCATAAAGGCAGGGTCACGATAAATGGCATGGAATTTCTTAAAGATAAGGAGGGCTACCGCAAACAATTTACATTTGTTCCGGAAACCCCAATTCTTTATGATGAGCTAACTCTAGAAGAGCATTTGAGAATCACAGCCATGGCCTACCGTGTTCCGGAAGCAGAGTATAAAAAAAGACAGGAAAAACTTCTGAAGGAATTTCGAATGGAAAAAAGACTGAAGTGGTTTCCTGCCCATTTTTCAAAAGGAATGAAGCAGAAAGTCATGATTATGTGCGCTTTTCTGGTGCAGCCGTCTTTATATATAGTTGATGAGCCTTTTGTAGGGCTTGATCCGCTTGGGATCCAGTCACTGCTTGACCTAATGAAGAAAATGAAGGAGAGAGGGGCGGGCATTCTAATGTCTACTCATATACTTGCCACTGCGGAAAGATATTGTGACCGCTTCGTTATTTTACATGAAGGAAAGGTAAGGGCAAAAGGCACTTTGGCAGAGCTTCAGGAGCAATTTGACATGTCGGGTGCGACTCTTGACGATTTATATATCCAGCTCACAAAGGAAGAAGACTATGTTTGATGAAAAACAATTATGGAAGGAGCGGTTCGGAAGGACAAGCAAGGAGCTTTCCCGCTATCTGCGATATATATTTAATGGCCATATTGTCATTGTCCTGGTCTTCCTGCTTGGCACAGCAGCATACTATTATCAGGAATGGCTAAAGACGCTGCCGGAGCCATTTCCTGTTTCAGCAGTAATGGCAGTTATCCTGGCAATTTTGCTTACATACTGCCCGATTTATACCTTTCTTTCAGAAGCGGATAAAGTATTTCTTCTGCCGCTTGAAAATCGGCTTTCTGGCTATTTCAAACGTTCAATGATGGTAAGCTTTTTAGTGCATGCCTATCTCATTGTCATGGGACTCGGGGTTCTCATGCCGATCTATGCCCGTGTGAATGAAGGTGATTTCAGTGCATTTCTGCCGTTTTTGCTAATTATGCTCGCAGCCAAAGCACTTAACTTGCTAATCCGCTGGAAAGTCCAATACTATGTAGAAACGAATGTTCATCGATTGGATACCCTTGTTCGATATGCCATCAATGCTGTGTTTCTATATTTGCTGTTCTCTGGCGCATCTTTAATATTTTTGCTGGCTGTCGGAGTACTCTTTGTCGTGCTGTATATCTATTTTAGGGCAAGGTCAAAAGAAAGAGGCCTTAAATGGGAACTCTTGATTGATCAGGAAGAAAGAAGAATCACATCATTTTACCGGCTGGCCAATATGTTTACTGATGTTCCAAATTTAAGAGATCGCGTAAAGAGGAGAAAATGGCTCGACTGGCTGCTTGGAAGCATCCCGTATAAGCAGGAAGAATTATTCAAAAACCTTTATGCGAGGACATTTCTCCGATCAGGGGATTATTTTGGCCTGTTTATTCGCTTAACCATTATTGGGGGGATGGCGATTTATTTCATCTCCTATGGAATGGGCCAGGTTTTGATGGTGCTCTTATTTATGTATCTAACTGGATTCCAGCTTTTGCCGCTTTGGAACCACCATCAAAATAAAATATGGGTAAATCTTTATCCAGTTCATGGAGGGTATAAAGAAAAAGCCTTTAAACAATTGCTGTCAGCCATTTTATCTCTTCAAACTCTAATGCTTTCTTTAGCTGTTTGGGCAAATGGAGATTGGAAAGGTTCCCTTCTATCCTTAGCTGCAGGCCTGCTTTTCGCTTATGTATATACCCACTTTTATATTCAAAAGCGTCTTGGAACCGCTGATAAAAAATAATGAATCTTTTTCGTGCTGTTTTGCGTATTTATATCAATCCTGACAAAAGGAAGGTAATCCATGAAGCAGTATGAATTAAAAGCTTATCAGGAGATAGAGGAATGGAGAAGGCAAATCAATAAACGTTCGAGCCTCCTTAACCGACTTTCAAAAAAAGCGCAAACCAAGGTGAATAGCCTAATTCCTGAAAAAGCACATAAAATTATGACAGATAGCATTAAGAATATGGTTAAAGCAACGCTTATCGGATCCCATGCAACAACCAGAAAAAACCAATCTCCCGGAAGCACGTTGGCTGATATGGATCAAAAGCTGGAGAGAAAGATTGCCGCTTACCGCAAAACAGCTGCGGTTGAAGGAGCTGGAACAGGAGCGGGAGGAATCCTCCTTGGGTTAGCTGATTTTCCTTTGCTTTTAAGCATAAAAATGAAATTCCTATTTGAGGCAGCTTCTATATACGGATTTGATGCAAATGAGTATGAAGAGCGCCTCTATATACTTCATATCTTTCAGCTTGCGTTTTCAAGCGATGAAAGAAGGAAAGAAACCTTTAAACTGATTGAAGAATGGGAAGACCGCAAAGAAGGATTGGCAGAGCTCGATTGGAAAGTGTTTCAGCAGGAATACCGTGACTACATCGACTTTGTGAAAATGCTTCAGCTCGTGCCTGGAATAGGTGCAGCCGTTGGAGCATATGCGAACTATAATTTGCTTGACCATCTGGGTGAAACAGCTAAAAATGCCTATCGCCTTAGATTATTTAAAACAGCCCCACGGCCTGATTAGGCAGGGGCTGTTTGAGTTTTTGCAGGCATGAACAATTTGTTTGAACAGCTATAACCGCATTCCTAAAGAAATAACAAACGAACTTTCAAAAAGAAAGTGGGCTAGCACACTGGACCATTTTCCTTCCTCCTATTGTCCTACCTCAACTGAATCTGTGCTTTCTTTAAAACTGTGATAATTTAAAACAGCTGCGCCGAGTGTTTTTGCAGCGATTAGCATGGCTTTTTCGTCAATATCAAACTTAGGATGGTGGTGCGGATAGTTCTCATCTGCGTGTTCCGGCTTGGCACCTGTAAAGAAGAAGGTTCCTTTTGTATGCTGGAGATAATACGCAAAATCCTCCCCCCCCATTTCAGGGTCAGCTTCTTCAATACTATTGATGTCATTGATTTTGCCTGCACATTCAACCAGGTATTCTGTTTCTGCTTTATGGTTGACCAATGCAGGATAGCCTCTATGGTAATTGTATTCATAAGAAGAGTCTGCGGTATAGCAGGTTCCTTTTACAATGCGCTCGATTTCTGCCTCGATATTGGTGCGCACATCTTCATTGAATGTACGTACTGTGCCGATCAATTTAGCTTTATCGGAAATCACATTAAAGGCGTTATCAGCCACGAATGAACCGATAGTAACAACAGCGGAGTCAATCGGATTAATCTTTCTGCTGATAATTTGCTGAAGGTTAACTACAAGCTGTGAGGCTGTTACAATCGCATCCTTTGTTTTATGGGGCTGAGCTCCATGTCCGCCTTTTCCTTGGACTGTAATTTCAAATCTGTCTGCAGCTGCCATAAATGGTCCCACTCGATATTGAATTTTTCCTGTTGGCTCAGATGCCCATAAGTGAGTTCCGAAAATGGCATCTACTCCATCCAGACATCCATCTTCGATCATCGAAATGGCTCCGCCTGGTGCATATTCCTCTGCATGCTGGTGAATCATCACATATGTGCCTTCCAATTCTTCACGCAATTCATGAAGGGCTTTCGCAAGTATAAGCAAAGTGGCTGTGTGTCCGTCATGTCCACAGGCATGCATGACGCCCGGGACTAAGGACTTGTACGGTACATCCTTCTCATCCTGGATTGGCAGCGCATCAAAGTCTGCTCTTAATGCGATTGTTTTTCCGGGCTTTTCACCATAAACTTTGGCGACAACACCGTTGCCTCCTACATGGGCCTGGACTTCTATACCCAAATTCTCATAATAGGTTTTGATATAATGGGCTGTTTTTTCTTCTTTGAAAGATACCTCAGGATGCTGATGAAGATAACGTCGGATTGATACCATTTCTTCGTAATAGCCTTCAAGTTTGGTGAATAAATTCTCTGACATGCCATTCTCCCCTAACTAATTTAATTTTTCCATTATTATAACATTCTTTAATAAGATGAAGAGGGATTTATCCGTTTCTGTAAATTTTACATAAAAAAGGTGGAAAAAGAATGATAATATAGATGGAGGCAGATTGAGGTATATTATGGAAGGGGTTAGTGTGATTGGAAATGCGAAAATCTAAGTGGGCATATGTTTTTTTGATTGGATCAGCTGCTATTTTTCTATATTTTTTATTTGCTGTAAAAAGTGGGGAACAAATAAGCTTTGACCGCTCACTATCAACAGTTTTTACAGGCCTTTTCCCGGAGAGCACTTATCCCTTTTTTGAGTTTATGGATGGCCTGGGTGGCAAAATTGGCGTGGGAATCGTTACCCTGATTTTTTTGATTATGCTATGGGTTAAGCATGGGAATTATGCGGCCATGGCAGCACTTGTTTTTGCCGTTGCTATTGGAAATGAGGTAAACAAGTGGCTGAAAAATACAATTGGCAGGGCGCGCCCAGACCAGGAACATTTGGTAAGTGTAGCAAGCCTTAGTTTTCCAAGCGGCCATGCCATGATTGGCATGATTCTCTATACTTTTATCGCATTTGTAATTATAAATGGGCTAAGGACTTCAAAAGCAAAATGGATTACTGGCGTTTTGGCGGGGATTTGGATTTTTCTGATGGGAATAAGCCGGATCGTTATGGGGGTACATTATCCTTCTGATGTTGCAGCCGGATTTGCAGCAGGTTTTATTTGGGTGTTCCTGTCGATTGTCCTTTATGAAGCAGTAAAAGCAAAGACCACTAAGGTAAGCTATAAAAAACACTCTCCCAAAATTAGCCCTTAAAGAAAATGCATTGCATACAAAAAAGAGGCTACCTCTAAAGCGATAGTCTCTTTTTTTGTGCTGAGTTTAAATAAGAAACATGGCGATAATGGTTGTAACAATCAAACCAATTGTGACCGGAAGAAGGTTTCTTCTTGCAAGCTCGAAGGCATCTACATTACAAATGGCAGCGGCAGGAATTAATGCCCATGGAACCAAAGTTCCTCCGCCAACCCAAATAGCAGCTACCTGGCCAAGAGCAGTCAATGTAGCAGCGCCTGTACCAAGTGCTGCTGAAAATAAATTAGCAATCGAGCCTGCGAGTGAAATTCCTGAGAACCCCGATCCATCAAGGCCGGTAATGGCACCTACAGCTGTTAAAGTGATGGCACCGACTTCTTTGCTTAAAGGTACAACGGATGCAAGCCCGACACCCAGGTCGTTGACAATTCCATGGGAACCCGTTGGCAGGTAGTCTCCAATCATTTTCGTGAATCCAGAATCCCCCAGGTAGAAGAAAGCTGCAATTGGAATAACTGGGCCAAATACTCTAAAACCAAACTGAAACCCTTCAATTAAATAGCTAGTTGTTTTTTCCAGCCCTTTATTTCGGTGGGCTGCAAGCGTAATGATTAGGAGGATAAAAATCGATGTACCGCCTACTAACGCAGTGGCGTCACCGCCTTGTAAATTTAAAATAAACATCGCTGCCACGTCAGCTGCAAACAATAGAGGAATCAAAAGGGCAAAAATCCTTTTCTGATTAAGGGAAAGCAAATGAGTATTGCGGCTATCTGCATGAAGCTCGTTTGGCGAATCCTTTGTAATGCCCGTTGCTGCTGTCAGTTTTCCGTTCTTCATATCCCTTTTAATCAAATAAAAAGCGGTAATAGTGGTGACTGCACCCATCACAATAACAAGCGGGATACTCGCTGATATGACATCACCCACTGGCAGTCCAGCTGCATCTGCTGTTAGCTTTGGTGCAGCCTGGATAATGTAGTCGCCTGATAATGCAATTCCGTGTCCAAATAGGTTCATTGCCATGGCAACGCCAAGAGCAGGCAGTCCTACACGAATCGCTACTGGGAGGAGTACTGCACCCATAAGAGCCACAGCTGGAGATGGCCAAAAGAACCAGGAAATGACCATCATTAATATCCCGATTGTCCAATAGGCCAGTGCGGGGGTTCTGATAAACCTGGCAAAAGGAGATATCATTACATCATTTATACCGGTTGTTGATAGTGTGCGGCTCATTGCCACTATAATTGAAATGACAAGTATAGTAGAAAGAAGCTCGGTAATAGCAAATATAAAACTTGTAAAAATGCTGCTTACTGACCCGCTTAAGGATCCTGTCGCAGTGAGGGCAATCAAAAAGATCCCTGCTATACAAACAAGTGTTGTATCTCTTCTCATGACCATAAAGCCGATGATAAAAAGAATAAAAAGTACATATAGCCAATGAATAGCGGTTAATTCTGCGCCCATCTCAAATCCTCCTTCCGAATTCCTTGGTAGAAGCGCCCCTCTGGGCGAATCACCCGGTTTGGAATGTAATACAAAATATGATGGAATGGGAAAGTTGTGATAAGTATTGAATCAGACTTAAGACGGAGGAGGAAATACTCTGGGAACCGTTTCAGTGAATGGGATGGTTGATAGAATAAAGTTAAAACAGGCTTAAAGGAAATGGTTTAGTCTTTAGAGAATATAAGAATAGGAGAAAAGAAGGAAGGAAACGCCAATGAGATACAGGTCAGTCAATCAAATACTCCTCACAGTAGGTTTATCGAAAATGGGAGTTCTTCTTCTCCCATAAACATCGGTGTCATTTCCTTGGAAATAAAAGAGCTATTTGTCGCATTTTATCCTTTCATTATTTTAATGAGGGGTGCCTATTAAAAGAAAGGCCGGATATCGTCCTGATGGATCTCCCAATGGAAGACGGGAACGGGATTGAAGCAACAAGGGAGATATTGAATTGCTGCCCCAGCAGCAAGATCCTAAGCAAAATGGGCGTTTCTGACCGACCCAGGCTGAAGTTATGCCAATAGAAATGGCATTATAATGGCATTATAAAGAAACAGGCATAAGATAAGCGCAGGGCGCCTTGACCCCGAGTTCCTAGGAGCCGCAACTAGACAAACCGAAATGTGGAGGCGACTGCCCAGGGACGACAGGCATAAGACAAGCCCTGTAAGAAGGTGTTCTTCCCTTCTGAAAGGGATTGGCTTATGACCCCGAGTTCCTAGGAGCCGCAACTAGACAAGCTTGTGACCTCGAGGAGGCAGGCTGCTTGTGCTAGACAGTTCTCTAATTTCAAAGGGATATAAATTCTGATAGCCTAAAAAAGGATGAGCATTCGTGCCCATCCTTTTCAATTTTTATTTTGATACTGCCTATTCATCCTCGGGGATATAGTACTTCGTCACATAGGAAGGGCTTGAAAAAATTTGTGGCTGTCTGTCAATACCGCTTTCTGTCCCTCGTTTTTCGTGTGCTTTTTCATATGCATATGAGTCCTGCCAATCCCTAAAGGATTTCTCATTTTGCCATAGGGTCAGGATAATATAGGTGTTCGATTCAATCGGACGCAGGACCCGGATCGCTGCGAAACCAGGTTCATTTTCGATAAGGCCAGCCCTGTTTTTAAAACGGTGTTCAAAAAGAGGCCTGCCTTCATCTGTAACAGGAATGTTATTCAGAACTGCGAATCTCGCTTGATCAAAGGAACCCGAAGAATCGATCACTTCGTAGGAACGAGGCTCTTTAAAAATGGTATCTCCTGATGTTTCATGAATTAATAAGGCATTGCCAGGATTCTGCATGGTGATTATGTTTTCATTGGGATGTTTTTCTTCTATTTTCTTTAAGTAGTCATATGTTCCGATAGTCATATATATTTTCATTTTTTCACCTCAGTAACATTATTTTTATCCCATTATAAACATACGGACATCCAGTTCATAATTTTAGTAGGTTTTAGCGTTTAATTCTCTAATTATTTCCCTTATATAGACATTAAAAAACGTCTATTTTTTGACATTTGGCATTCAAATCTATACAAGAACAGTGAAAAAAGGATATATTCATTAAAGATAGACACTAGCGTGTTTCTAATTTGGATACATATATATTACAATAATATGCAGACAAGTCTTGAAAGGTGGATAAAATTTAATGACTAAATCATTTAACGATACATTTTTAAGGGCTGCCAGAGGTGAACAGACTGAACATGTCCCTGTTTGGTATATGCGCCAGGCCGGCCGTTCACAGCCCGAATATAGAGCCATAAAAGAAAAATACTCACTTTTTGAAATTACGCATCAGCCGGAGCTATGCGCTTATGTGACAAGGTTGCCGGTTGAACAATATAACAATGATGCAGCGATCCTTTATAAAGATATCATGTCGCCTCTTCCTGCTATTGGAGTGGATGTGGAAATAAAGTCAGGCATTGGACCTGTCATCTCAAATGCAATCCATTCGCTTGCCGATGTAGAGAAGTTAGGTGAAATACATCCAGAAGAGGACGTTCCATACGTTATGGATACCATTAAACTGCTTACACAGGAGCAGTTAACGGTGCCTTTAATCGGCTTTGCCGGTGCACCATTCACTCTTGCCAGCTATATGATCGAGGGCGGGCCATCAAAAAATTATAATAAAACAAAAGCATTTATGTATGCAGAATCAAAAGCTTGGTTTGCATTAATGGATAAGCTTGGTGAAATGACCATTACTTATGTGAAATCCCAGATCAAAGCAGGTGCGAAAGCAATTCAAATTTTTGATTCCTGGGTTGGTGCATTGAATGTCGAAGATTACCGTTACTTCATTAAACCAGTGATGAATCACATTTTTTCTTCCCTAAAAGAAGAACATGTACCGCTTATCATGTTTGGTGTCGGAGCAAGCCATTTGGCAATGGAATGGCAAGAGCTGCCTCTTGATGTAGTGGGGCTTGACTGGAGACTTCCAATCGGGGAAGCAAGAGCGAAGGGCATAACTAAAACAGTACAAGGGAATCTTGATCCGGCTATTCTCCTTGCTCCTTGGGAGGTTATCGAGGAAAAAGCAAAGGCAATTCTGGACCAGGGCATGGCCCAGCCAGGTTATATTTTTAATCTTGGGCATGGAGTTTTCCCTGAAGTGAATCCTGACACGCTAAAAAGGTTAACAGCTTTTATTCATGAGTATTCAGCTTCAAAACTGAACAATTAGTCCATTGCTGTTTTCTTAAAGTTTGTTGCAACCAAGTTCAACAAATGAGTTGATTGGAGCGGAGGGCATTTGACTCCTGCGGGAGGAGATGGAGTGGGAGACCCCACAGGCGAAGCCGAGGAGGCTCTCATTCCTTCCCTCGGAAAGCAAATGCCCGCAGCGGAAATCAGCGGACAGAGTTTATTAGTAAAACAACATTCTTTGAGAAAGTGCCTATAATTAAAAGCCGCTCTTTTTTGCCAGCAGATATTCCATGCTTTTTTGCGCACTTCATAAGCATTAGTGTTGGTAATCCGGTTATTTTTTGGCACAATAAGGGACTAGAGAAAGAAAATAATTGAGGTGGATAACATGGGTAAAAAGACGATGGGATTGCTTGTAATGGCTTATGGCACTCCTTATAAGGAAGAAGACCTTGAACGTTATTATACACATATCAGAAGAGGAAGAAGACCTTCTGAGGAAATGCTTGAAGATTTAAGAAGCAGATATAAAGCAATAGGCGGAATCTCACCCCTTGCAGATATTACGACAAATCAGGCTAAAAAGCTTGAGCAGCATTTGAATGAAATTCAAGATGAGTATGAATTCAAAATGTATTTAGGTCTCAAACATATTGAGCCGTTTGTTGAAGATGCAGTCAAGCAAATGCACGAAGATGGAATTGAAGAGGCTATCAGCATTGTTCTGGCTCCCCATTTTTCCACATTCAGCGTGAAGTCCTATAACGGGAGGGCAAAGGAGGAAGCCGAAAAGCTGGGCGGACCAGTTATTAACTCTGTAGAAAGCTGGTATAAAGAGCCTAAATTCATTAAATATTGGGCTGATCGGGTTAAAGAAACGATTGATCGGATGACATGGGAAGAAAAAGATTCTGCCGTTTTAATCGTTTCCGCTCACAGCTTGCCGGAAAAGATTCTGCAAGCTGGAGATCCATATCCTCAGCAGCTGCAAGAAACAGCTGATTTAATTGCAGAACAGGCAGGAGTCAGCGATTATGCTGTAGGGTGGCAAAGTGCAGGAAATACGCCTGAACCATGGCTTGGCCCTGATGTTCAGGATCTTACCAGAGAACTTTTTGAAAAGAAAGGTTATAATGCCTTTATTTATACTCCTGTCGGTTTTGTGTCTGATCATCTGGAAGTGCTATATGACAATGATTATGAATGCAAGGTTGTCACAGATGAACTGGGTTCAACCTATTACCGCCCGGAAATGCCAAATTCCAAGCCTGAATTTATTGAGGCCATGTCTGATGCCATTTTTAAGTTGCTGAAAGGGAGCAAAAAAAATAAGTAAAGAAGGCGATTTACTATGCAGGAAGAGAGACGGAAGGTTGTAATTATCGGAGGGGGAATCACTGGCCTTGCTGCAGCCTATTATTTGCAGAAGGAAGCCGAGGAAAAAGGATTGCATTTGGATGTAAAGCTGGTGGAAGCGTCACATCGACTGGGCGGTAAAATCCAAACGATCAAAAGAGATGGCTTCGTCATTGAAAAAGGCCCTGATTCATTTTTGGCCCGAAAACAAAGTGCGTCCCGGCTTGTCAGAGAAGTTGGCATGGAAAAAGAGCTTATCAGCAATACTTCAGGAAAGTCCTATGTACTTGTTAGGCAGAAGCTTTATCCAATGCCAGGCGGATCGATTATGGGGATTCCAACTCAAATCGCTCCTTTTATTACAACCGGATTATTCTCGCCTGCAGCGAAGGCAAGAGCAGCTGCTGACTTTGTGCTGCCTCGATCCAATCCTGCGCATGATCAGTCACTTGGTGAATTCTTTCGCAGAAGGCTGGGGGACGAGGTTGTTGAAAACTTGATTGAACCGCTTCTCTCCGGCATTTATGCAGGAGATATCGATCAATTAAGCTTAATGGCAACATTCCCGCAATTTTTCCAGGTGGAGCAGAAGTATAGAAGCTTAATTATGGGAATGAAGAAGTCCACTGGTTCACAGCCAATAGAGTCAGGACATTCCAAGAAAAAAGAGGGGATGTTTTTAACAATTAAGTCTGGGCTCCAATCGCTTGTCGATGCAGTTGAAAGCAAGCTTGAGCCTGGATCTGTTCTTAAAGGGCACCGAGTAGTATCTATTAGCAAAAACGGCCGCGTCTATACCATCAATATGAATGGGAGAAAAGAGCTGCAGGCAGATAGTATCGTGATGGCAGCTCCTCACCACACGGTAAATTCAATTTTTACCGATTGGGGGCTATTTGGAGAATTTAAGGGAATGCCTTCCACCTCTGTGGCAACTGTAGCTCTTGCTTTCCCAGAAGAAGCAATTGAGAATGATATTGACGGTACAGGATTTGTCGTTTCGAGGAATAGTGATTACACGATTACAGCATGTACATGGACCCATAAGAAATGGCCTCACTCCACTCCTAAAGGAAAAGCGCTTCTTCGCTGTTATGTAGGAAGAGCAGGGGATGAAGCCGTTGTAGATTTATCTGATGATCAAATGATCAAGATTGTGCTTGATGATTTGAACAAAACCATGAATATCACGGCTAATCCTGACTTTGCTTACATAACAAGATGGAAGGATTCTATGCCCCAATACACAGTTGGGCACAAAGAACGGATTGAAAGGGCTAAAAAACAGGCTAAAGAAAATCTGCCCGGGTTCTTTTTGGCCGGCAGCTCCTTTGAAGGCTTAGGAGTTCCCGACTGTATTGATCAGGGAGAAAAAGCGGTCCAAAGTGTTTTAAGTTATTTGTATAGCAATAAGAAAGAAGCTGTCCCATCGTGACAGCTTCTTTCTTGTATGGTTGCCTCTATTTTCAATTGCTTTTTTGGAAAAGATATGATAAATTACTTTTTGTACAAATTGACCGGAAATCTCATTCGGTCATAATGATGTGAGGTGAAGAAATGTCATTCGATCGGAAACAGCAAATTTTAGAAGCAGCCACGAAATCTTTTTCTTTGTTCGGTTATAAGGCAACAACCATGGAGCAGGTTGCAAAGCTATCGAATGTAGGAAAAGGTACGATTTATACTTTTTTCAAAAACAAAGAAGAGCTTTTCGATGAAATAATTCGTTCACTTATTGCAGAGATGAAGGCTGCTGCAGATGAAGCAATTGACCCTTCTCTTTCTTTTTACGAAAATGTTCATCGCGGTTTATATAAAATACTGGAGTTTCGCCTTAAACATCAGCTTACCATTAAGCTTTTCCAGGAAGAAAAAGAAATGGGAACACCTGCTGTAATGGAAGTCATTGGCCAGTTGGAGGATGCCATTTTAAATTACCTCAAGGATAAAGTGTCCCTGGCTATCGAAAAAGGTGTAATTCGGGAATGTGATCCGGAACTGACTGCGTTTGTCATGCTTAAAGTTTATATTGCCTTAATTTTTGATTGGGAGCAGCATCATGAACCTTTGGAGAAGGAAAAGATAGCGATGCTATTTGAACAATATATTATGAAGGGATTATCTCTTTAGATAGTCCTATATTTTTTTAAAATATTGACCAAATGAATGTTTTAGTCAATTAGTTATTTCAAGGTATGGGAGGATATTAAAATGAAGAACAGTCTATTTAAAAAGGAATTATCAGCGGTAGTACGGAATAAAAAACTGTTGATTCCTATATTAGCAGTTTTATTTATACCCATTTTGTATAGCGGCATGTTCTTATGGGCATTCTGGGATCCATATGATCATTTACAAGATTTGCCCGTTGCGATTGTGAATGAAGATAAAGATGCCGCTTTTGAAGATATTGAACTGCAGCTTGGGAATGAGCTTGTTGATAAATTAAGGGAAAGCAAAGACTTTAATTTTAAATTTGTCAGCAAAGAGGATGGATATAAAGATCTTAAAGATCAAAAGTATTATATGCTTGTAGAAATACCAGCCGACTTTTCAAAAAATGCAACCACTCTCTTAGAGGAAAATCCACAGAAGATGAAACTGATCTATGTGCCTAATGAAAGTTATAATTTCTTATCAGCACAAATAGGCGGTACAGCAGTAGACAGAATCAAAGCAACCCTATCTGAAAAAGTGACTGAGACCTACGCAGAAACCATGTTTGAAAAGATTGGCGAGCTTGCTGATGGCATTGAAAAGGCCAGTGATGGTGCCCTTCAAATATCTGAAGGAGCCGCCGATCTAAAGGATGGTTCAGCAACTTTACATGAAAAACTTTCACTTCTGGCTGATAAATCACTAGAGTTTAACAACGGAGTAAACAGTGCAAATAAAGGTTCACAGGAAATCGCAAAAGGGGCAGAATCTCTTTCAGAAGGTCTGGGGCAATTGGCCGATGGACAATTAAAATTACTTGAAGCTTCAGGCCAGCTGGAGTCTGGCAGCCAGGAGCTTTCAGCAGGTATTACCCAGGCTAAGGAAGGGATTGTAACAGTTATCGATAAATTCCCTGAAATCATCAACGGTACAAACCAGCTTCAAGATGGAGCCAACAGCCTTTCTTCCTCTTTGCAGCAATGGCAAGAGGAAGCACAAAAGCTAAGCGGCGGTACTGGCTTGCTGGAGAAGAAACTGCAGGGCTTACTATCACAGTTTCCTGAAGAGTCACCAGAAAAAGCAGAGCTTCAGGCTGCTTTAAGCCAGCTGAAAACAGGTTCAGCTCAGCTTGCACAATCAGCCGGTAAACTATCTGCAGGTGGTGCAGAATTATCCCAAAATATGGGTCAGCTTCAAGAAGGGCAAGTTCAGCTGCAGCAAGGAATGAAACAGCTTGAACAAGGAAGTTTTGCGCTGGAAGGCGGTGCCCAAAAGCTGGTGCAGGGACAAAAAGATTTTCAGACTGGAATGGATACGTTCAGGCAAATGTTTGCGGAAGCTCAAACGGGAGCAGACAGGCTAGCGGGTGGTGCGTCCGAATTATCAGGCGGGATGGGAAAGTTATCCCAAGGCTCTGCTGCTTTTACTGATGGCACAAAGCAGCTAGCAAATGGTGCAGATCAAGTCGCAGAAGGCAATACCAAAGTTTTTGAAGGGTCATCTGAATTGGCTGATAAGCTTGCAGATGGCGCTGAAAAAGCGTCCTCAACAAATGCCAGCGAGAAAACCTATAAAATGATGGCGGATCCTGTAAAGGTAGATAACGAAAAAATCACTGAAGTTCCCAACTATGGTACAGGTTTTGCTCCATATTTCCTTTCACTGGGCTTATTTGTTGGCGCGTTGCTGCTTTCAATTGTATTCCCGCTTCGTGAGCCGGCCGATACGCCGAAATCTGGATTTAGCTGGTTTGCAAGCAAGCTTGGCATACTTGCTGGTATAGGGATTATTCAAGCCCTTTTAGCAGCACTTATTCTGTTAACAGGACTTGGCCTTGAAGTTCAAAGTGTTCCGTTGTTTTTATTATTCACCATGTTAACAAGCGTTGCGTTTATGGCTTTAATTCAATTTTTAGTTACCGTCATGGGTGACCCGGGACGATTTGTGGCAATCATTATTTTAATTCTGCAACTAACGACAAGTGCCGGAACCTTCCCGCTTGAATTGATTCCTAATGCACTGCAGCCAATTAGTGCATACTTGCCGATGACTTATTCTGTATCAGGACTTAAGGCTGTCATATCCAGTGGAAACTTTGATTTCATGTGGGAGAATGCGGTCATTTTATTCATTTTTGCAGCTGTTTTCATTGCAGGCACATTTATATATTTTACTGCAATGCACAGAAAAAGATTTGCAGCTGTTGCAGAACAGGCAGATTGAACTAACAACAAAAGCCAGCCCTTACAAGGGCTGGCTTTTAATATATGATTCTATAAATCTGTCATTCCCATACACTTGTCACACTTGTTTCCATAGCACTCATGCTGCTCATCAATTGACTTCCCACACTCTGAACATTGCTTTGCCGGCAAATTTCTGAAAAATTCCATAATGTTTTGGATCATGCTGAAGCCTCCTAATAATTTGTTATTTTCTTCTAAATAGTTTGATTATTTATATTTATTGTACTATAACAGTTTTTGTATGTCAACAACTGTCTAAGAACAATTTTAAAAAAGTGAAAAAATAGGCATAATCGAGTAGATTGGACTTAGGAAAATGAAGTTTCTTTTTACCATAAACATTTTCCGTACAGCACCTTGTGCTTTTTATAGGGAGGAATTGTGATGAAGTTAACAGTAATCGGTGGCTGGGGCGGTTATCCTAAAGCCGATGGGGCAAGCTCTGGCTACTTACTGGAGCATGAGGGATTTCATCTGCTGATTGACTGCGGAAGCGGTGTTCTGGCAAAAATGCAAAATTTCTTTCAGCCTGAAGATCTAGATGCAGTAATTATTTCGCATTATCACCCAGATCATATTGCGGATATTGGAGTTTTGCAGCATGCCAGGCTGATACAGGGATTTTTGGGCAAAAAAACAAATACACTTCCGATTTATGGGCATTGCCTGGATCAGGAGGAATTTAAGAAACTTACATACAAGGAAGTTACAAAGGGAATTGCTTATAACCCTGAAGATGTTTTGTCTGCTGGGCCTTTTCAAATCTGCTTCTTAAAGACAAACCATCCCGTGCCATGCTTTGCAATGAGAATTGAAGCAGGGGGAAAGACGCTAATATATACGGCAGACACTTCTTATAAGGAAGAATTGGAACCATTCAGTGAAGGTTCTGATTTGCTCGTTTGCGAATGCAATTTTTATGGGCATCAAAATGGGAAAAATGCTGGACATATGACAAGCTTGGATGCAGGGACCTTAGCAAGAAGATCTAAAACTAAGAATCTGTTGCTGACTCATTTGCCTCATTATGGAGAGCTTCAAAAACTGAAGGAAGAAGCGTCAAGTAAATATAACGGACCTATATCGATCGCAGACTATCAATGGTCCCATACTTTTTAGGAGTGAAAATAGATGTTATTTATAGACAATCAGGGAATAACAGATCCAAGAATCAATCTTGCAATTGAGGAATATGCACTGAAAAATCTGGATATAAATGAAACCTATCTGCTTTTTTACATAAATGAACCTTCCATTATAATTGGAAAAAATCAAAATACAATTGAAGAAATTAATACTGATTATGTAGAAAGTAATGGGATCCACGTTGTGAGAAGGCTTTCTGGCGGGGGGGCTGTTTATCATGATTTAGGGAACCTTAACTTCAGCTTTATTACAAAGGATGATGGAGAGAGTTTCCATAACTTTCTCAAGTTTACAGAGCCAGTCATTAATGCTTTGAAGAAGCTGGGTGTAAATGCAGAGCTGAGTGGGAGAAATGACTTAACTGCAGAAGGAAGAAAAATTTCCGGGAATGCCCAATTTTCTACGAAGGGCAGAATGTTCAGCCATGGCACACTTCTGTTTGATTCGGAAATAGAAAGTGTAGTATCGGCGCTGAAAGTAAAGAAAGACAAAATTGAATCAAAAGGCATTAAATCCATTCGGAGCAGGGTTGCAAACATCTCGGAGTTTTTGGAAGAGAAAATCACTATAGAAGAATTCCGAACGCTGCTTCTTAAGAATATTTTCGGTGATTTAGATGAGGTTCCAGAGTATAAGCTGAGGGAGGAAGACTGGGAAAAAATTCACGAGCTTTCCAAAGAACGTTATCAAAGTTGGGACTGGAATTACGGAAAATCACCTAAATTTGATTTGCAGCATTCCCACCGATTTCCTGTTGGGCAAATTGATATCCGATTAAATGTGGCAAAAGGGAAAATCGAAAACTGTAAAATTTACGGAGACTTTTTTGGGGTAGGCGATGTTAGTGAAATTGAAAATATGCTTATTGGAATTCGCTATGAAAAATCAGAAATTGAAAAAGCTTTGGAGAATGTCGATATTAAACATTACTTTGGCAATGTGACAAAAGAAGAATTTATTAACCTTGTTTATTAAGGCGTGAAACCGGCGATTGCCGGTTTTTTATATTTATATATAGATATTAAGACTCAGGAGCAAGGAAAGAAAAGAATTTGTGAACAATTCGCTTTCCTACTTGAATACAAAAATTTCTTTCAATATAATATATTTAGAAAATTTTTTAAATAAAAATGAATGATTATTCATTCACTAGAGGGGGATTGAAGATGAATTTAACAGAGCAGCTGCATGAAACTGCGAAAAAGATGGGCAATAAACCTGCCTATTATTTCATGGACCAGTCCAGTACATATGCAGAGCTTGATGGCGCTGTTACAAAATTTGCAGATGGCCTATCGAAATTGGGGGTGAAACAAGGTGACCATGTTGCCTTATTGTTGGGAAACTCGCCGCATTTTATGATCGGCCTCCATGGAGCAATGAGGCTTGGGGCTACCGTCATACCGATTAACCCGATCTATACACCGGATGAAATCGGCTATATTGTCAATAACGGTGATGTCAAAGCGGTTGTTACGCTAGATTTATTGGTGCCACTGGTTGAAAAAATGCATCATGCACTTCCTAAAGTTGAACATTATATAATTTGTGAAACACCTCAGGGCCGAGCATCCGAATTGGATGCAAAAGTTTTATCTGTTTATCCTAAAATGAAATCGTTTACACAGCTTGCAGCTTCAGGGGATTTAGGATTCGAGGGGCCAGTGCTGGATGATGAGGAAACAGCGATCATTCTTTATACATCCGGTACAACAGGAAAGCCAAAAGGGGCAATGTTATCTCATAAAAACCTTTACAGCAATGCAAAGGATGTCAGTAATTACCTTCATATGAATGAAGATGATCGAGTTATAACTACTCTTCCTATGTTCCATGTGTTTTGTTTAACAGTTGCTCTAAATGCACCTTTAATGAATGGGGCCACTATTCTCATAGACCCAAAATTCAGCCCGAAAGAAATTTTTAGGCTTGCCAAAAAATATGAACCTACTGTATTTGCAGGCGTACCGACCATGTACAATTTCCTTCTTCAGTATGAAGATGGCAATCCGGAAGATTTACAGTCTTTAAGACTTTGCATTTCCGGGGGCGCTGCCATGCCTGTTGCGCTTTTGCATGGCTTTGAAAAAAAATTCAATGTGATGATTTCTGAAGGGTATGGACTGTCCGAGGCTTCTCCGGTAACTTGCTTCAACCCGCTGGATAAATCAAGGAAACCTGGATCGATTGGCCAATCAATCCTCAATGTTGAAAATAAGGTTGTAAATGAACTTGGTGAAGAAGTTCCGATTGGAGAAGTAGGGGAATTGATTGTACGAGGGCCTAATGTAATGAAGGGCTATTATAAGCTTCCTGAGGAAACAGCTGCAACCATCCGTGATAACTGGCTCTATACTGGGGATTTGGCAAAAAAAGACGAGGAAGGCTATTTTTATATTGTTGACCGCAAAAAGGATTTAATCCTGGTAGGCGGTTACAATGTGTATCCAAGAGAAGTAGAAGAGGTTCTTTATAACCATGTGGACATTGTTGAAGCGGCAGTGCTGGGGGTGCCGGATCCAAACCTGGGAGAGGCCGTCAGATGCTTTGTCGTTTCGAAAAATCCTGAGCTCACAGACGAACAGCTTCTGGCATATTGCTCTCGGTATTTGGCTAAGTACAAAGTGCCGGCTTCAATTGAATTCCTGGACGAGCTTCCGAAAAACACAACAGGCAAGATACTGCGCAGGGCATTGAAGAATCAAGTGCTTCAGACAAAATAAGAGGACTTAGGCAGACATTAAAACGTGTCTGCCGTTTTTCTTTCTTTCTTGAAAGGGTTTTCAGGATGTTTATCGAATTGAGAATGTGTAGCAAAGCAAATGAAGGAGAGATGCACATATGAGTTCTATTACAGTTGAATTAAAAGAACATATTGCGCTCGTGACCCTTAATCGTCCCGATGCGATGAATGCCTTTAATTTTGAAACATTATGTGAGCTTCAGGCTTCCGTTGAAAAGTTGCGTACAAATCCTGGAGTGCGAGTGGTTATCTTTACAGGATCAGGAGAGAAAGCATTTAGTGTGGGAGCTGATTTAAAAGAGCGCAGAACGTTATCGGATGAAGAGGTAAGAAGGAATATCTATAAAATTGGTGAGGTTTTTTCTCTAATTGATCAGCTTCCGCAGCCAACGATCGCTGCCATCAATGGTTTTGCCTTCGGAGGTGGGATGGAATTGGCCCTTTCTTGTGATTTTCGTATTGCGGCGGCAGGGACTTCCATGGGACTTACAGAAACAAGCCTTGCCATTATACCTGGAGCAGGCGGTACACAAAGGCTGCCTAGATTGATTGGCCAGGCAAAAGCGCTCGAACTTATCTTGACTGCTAAAAGGCTTACCTCAGAAGAAGCGCTTGAGTATGGAATGCTTACAAAAGTAACAGACCGAGATATTCTGTTAAATGATTGCTTCGAATTTGCCGGACAAATGCTTGCAAACGGGCCGCTTGCTCTCCAGCAGGCAAAGTTCGCCGTTAAGCAGGGAATAGGTGTTGATTTGCAAACCGGTTTGCAAATTGAGCGAAAAGCTTACGAAGTCATTATTCCTACAGAAGACAGAGTGGAGGCACTTGCTGCTTTTGCTGAAAAGAGAAAGCCGGATTTTAAAGGGAAATGATTTAACCGTTAATAGAATTTTTTAAGTTAGCACGGCAGAATAATGCCGTGTTTTTTCTATTAAATTATTAAATTTTTAGAAAACAGTAAAAAAGATCTTGAACAAAGACAATGTTACCTATATAATTTAGTGAATAAAAGCATAAAAGCGTAAAAGTGATGAAGCGAAAAAAGAGAGATAAGAGGGGGATCATCTAAAATGCTAGAGAATTTAAAATCAATCAAATCAATCGCTGCAGCAGGTGTGATGGGAGCGGTGCTGCTGAGCGGCTGCGGCAGTGAAAGCAGTAATGGAGGAACTGATTCTTCAGATACTGAAAAAGAAGATTCATACAAAGTAGGAATTACACAGATAGTTGAACATCCTTCGTTAGATGCTGCACTTGAAGGATTTAAAAAAGCATTGGAACAGGAAGGACTTGAAGTAAGCTATGATGTCCAAATTGCCCAAGGTGACCAAAATAACAACCAATCGATTGCCAATAACTTTGCAGGAGACGGAGTGGATCTGATTTTTGCCAACTCCACACCAAGTGCACTGAGCGCCCTGAATGCAACGAAGGAAATACCTATCGTATTCACATCCGTAACCGATCCGGTTGGTGTGCAATTGGTAAAATCAATGGAAGTCCCGGATGGAAACATTACAGGTACAACAGATACTCATCCTGATGCCATTCCAAACATGATTACATTTATTGATGAACAGTTTGATGCCAGGACTGTTGGTGTGATCTATAATTCTGGCGAACAGAACTCTGAAGTTCAAATTGAGAAAGTGAAGGAAGCTCTTTCGGGTACGGATATGAAACTGGCTGAAGCAACGGTTTCCAATTCATCGGAAGTAAAACAGGCTGCTGAATCATTAGTTGGAAAAGCGGATGTCATCTACATTATCACTGATAATACAGTAGTTTCTGCTTTGGAATCCGTTATTCAGGTTTCAAATGACATTGATATCCCATTATTCGTTGGAGAGCTTGACTCTGTCGAACGCGGCGGGTTCGCAGCTTATGGCTTTGACTATGAAGATATCGGATATGAAGCTGGAGAAATGGCTGCCCAAATTTTAAAGGAAGGCAAAAAGCCATCGGAACTTCCTGTTCAGTATCCGCAAAATTTAAAACTGGTTATTAATAAAAAGGCCGCTGAAGAAATGGGCATTGAATTAAAAGAAGAATGGAACGATCTTGCTGAGTTTGTAGAATAACACCAGCAAAAAATTAGCGCTTACACTTTTCTAATAGATAATAATAAAATCTTTGAACTTCGAGAACTGTCTAACGCAAGCAGCCTACGCCCTCGAGGTGTCGGGAGTGGACAAGACGCTTGCTTATTTCTAATTGAAAGGAAGATTACTATGCCAACAGCCATCTTTGGTTCCATCGAGGCAGGAGCGATTTACGCCTTGATGGCACTGGGCGTTTACCTATCATTCAGAATATTGGATTTTCCTGACCTGACCGTTGATGGAAGTTTTGTTACCGGTGCTTCTGTAGCGGCAGTTATGATTGTCGGGGGATATAATCCGTTTTTGGCTACAATTGCTGCCCTGCTGGCCGGATTTGCAGCTGGCTGCCTTACAGGACTGCTTCATACAAAAGGAAAAATCAACGCGCTCTTATCAGGGATCTTAATGATGATCGCCTTATACTCTATTAATCTCCGGATAATGGGCAAGTCAAATGTCCCTCTTTTATCAGAGGAAACGGCTATGACGAAGCTTACAGAATTCTGGCAGGGGCTTGGGATTGATCAAGCCATCCAAAGTCTGACAGCTGCACTGGGAATGAACTTTATCCCGAAAACCTGGGGAATTCTGATCTTAATGCTTATTTTAGCACTTGCTGTAAAGGTACTGATTGACCTCTTCTTGAAGACAGATGTTGGTTTGGCAATTCGCGCGACGGGTGATAATGAAACAATGATCCGTAGCTTTTCGGCTGACACAGACCTTCTTAAGATTTTTGGATTAGGAATTTCAAATGCGCTGGTTGCTTTTTCAGGAGCATTAGTGGCGCAGTATAACGGGTTCAGTGATGTCGGCATGGGAATAGGAATGATTATTATCGGCCTGGCATCTGTTATTATCGGTGAAGCCATTTTTGGTGCAAAAACAATTGTTAGGGCTACTCTGGCCGTTATCGGCGGAGCCATTTTATATCGGATTATTGTAACACTGGCATTAAGGGTCGAATTCCTGGAAACGGGAGATATGAAGCTGATTACAGCAGTAATCGTTATTAGTGCACTTATCCTTCCAAAGATTATTCAACAGCAAAAAGAAAAGCAAAGAAAGCGTCGGAGATTATTGGAAGCGAAAAAAAATCAGGCATCTAATGCTTATGGGAAAAGTGGTGAACATCTTGCTGCAATTAAATCAGATTCATAAAGTGTTTAATGAGGGAACACCTGATGAAAAAATTGCTTTGCACCGTATCAACCTCCAATTAAAGCCTGGCGACTTCATGACGGTTATCGGCAGTAATGGCGCTGGGAAATCAACTCTAATGAATATGATATCAGGAAAACTAATTCCTGATATGGGCGATGTTCTGATTGATGGGTCAGATGTTACCCTTGTAAAAGAGCATAAAAGGTCTAAACTAATTGGGCGGGTTTTTCAGGATCCGATGGCAGGCACAGCTCCATCCATGACGATAGAGGAAAATCTGGCTATTGCATACTCCAGGACAATGACGCGCAGTTTGCATAAAGGCGTATCTAAGAAAAGAAGGGATTTTTTTCAGGAAAAGCTTGAAATGCTTCACTTGGGGCTGGAGAATAGGCTTTCTGCTAAAGTGGGGCTATTATCAGGGGGTGAGCGGCAGGCCTTATCATTATTGATGGCTACTTTTACCGAACCGAAAATTTTGCTATTGGATGAGCATACAGCTGCATTAGATCCAGCACGTGCAGAGCTGATTACCAATCTTACAAAAGAAATTGTGGAAACTTTCAAACTTACAACCTTAATGGTTACCCATAACATGCAGCAGGCACTTGATCTCGGCAACAGGCTGATCATGATGGACAAAGCCCAGGTCATCTTTGAAACAAATGAAGAACAAAAACAAAAATTGACTGTGGAAAAATTGCTGGAAGAATTCCAGAAAATCCGCGGTGAGAAAATGAGTAGCGATAAAGCTGTATTGATTTAAATAGAAGACCGGACAGGGCGTAATGCTTGGTCCGGTTTGTTTAGTTTGAAAAGACAGCGTTTGTGCGGCAGAGGACCACAGTGAAACTAAAATTTATCTGAATGTTAATTAGGGCTTAAAATTGTCACACCTAGCATGAATTGGACCAAATGTAAGATAAATTTTTTTTAAGATGCTAGATAAATTTTCAATCTTGTAAGATAAAAAGAATTCATTCGATGCCGGATAAATGCCTAATGCTGTCAGATAAAATGGAAAATTTGCTGGATAAATGGAAAAAGCCCAGAAAAATGCATACCGCCTGTCAGCCATATGCCAATAATTTTATGGATAATACATAACTGCCTGATATCGGATCAATTCTTTGCCCATATTTTTATACGTATGGGCTTTGTTTGCAAGAAATTTAATGGAGTTGCCGGCTCGGACTGTAATTCGCTGGTCGCCAATCTCCATTTCCAGAATGCCGGACATAACTGTGATATATTCTTCAACACCTTCATTATGTTTATCGGAGGTGTGCTGGCAGCCTGGTTCGACTTCGACCGTAAAGATTTCAAATTTCTTGCGCGGATCAAAAGGGAAGACCGGATAAACCTTGTAATTGCCCTTGCTTTCCATAATTGGCGTAATTGTTTGTAATTCAATAAAGTGTACATCTGAAGATTCTTCATTAATTAAAGAAGAAAATGAGACTTGTAGACCGCTTGCAATTTTCCAAAGGGTGGTTACAGTCGGATTTGATTCTCCTCGCTCAATTTGCCCCAGCATGGCTTTGCTGACGCCTGTCATTTCAGCTGTGGCATCAAGGCTGTATCCTCTTGCTTTTCGAATATTCCTCAGATTTTCCCCTATACTTTTTTGAATATTCTCCATTACATCCTCCAAAATCATTGTGTAATATAACGCACGAATGTATAATATATCATAATAAAACATCAATAATATATATTATGTCTATTATAGTATATTTTCAGAACCTATTTTTATTTTTTTGGACGGTGAACGTAATGGCAGAAATTGCAGTTAACAAGCCTGCTACAGAGTACAGGAGGGGATTACAGTCTGGGATTAGCATTGCAATTGGATATGCGCCGATTGCTTTAACCTTCGGGCTGCTGGCAAAAACAACCGGTCTGTCAATTGGTGAAACAGCCTTAATGAGTTTGCTTGTGTTTGCAGGTGCAGCACAATATATATCCTTGAGCCTGCTTTCGCTGGGAACAGGCATTTTTGAAATTATACTTACAACCTTTATAGTGAATATCCGACATTTTTTGATGTCCACTTCACTTAATGAAAAATGGGAAGACAGCCAGACAGCCAATAAGGCGATTTTGTCATTTGGTATTACGGATGAAACCTTTTCGGTTGCTGCAGTCCGGGATGAGAAGGTAACAAGCGGCTACATGCTTGGTCTCATCTCTATTTCCTATTCCAGCTGGGTAGTTTGTTCAGGTCTTGGCCATCTGATTGGTGCAAGCCTCCCGCAAACCTTGCAGGAAAGCATGTCTGTAGCTCTTTATGCAATGTTTGTCGGCCTGCTTGTTCCATCCATGAAAAAAAGCGTGAAAGTCGTTTTCCTTGCCGCACTTGCTGCTATCTTTAATATCATTTTTACTTTAACAAATGCTTTATCGACAGGATGGGCAATCGTACTGGCAACTCTTTTATCTGCTGTAATTGTTGAATTGATTGAAAATGCAAGAAACAGGCAAAGGAGGCGGGAGCATGAGTAGCCAAATTGTATGGATGATTGCAGGCATGGCGATCGTTACCTATATCCCAAGGCTATTGCCTTTCGTGCTTTTCAAAGGGAAAGAACTTCCTGTATTTGTTCAGGGAATATTAAAAAATGTCCCTTATGCGACATTGGGTGCCCTTATCTTTCCAGGAATCCTGTTTATAAACGAGGATATTTGGTTTGGGCTGCTCGGAGCTGCAGCCTCTTTTACCGCAGCCTTTTTAGGAGCAAATGTAATTATTGTTGTTTTAGGCTCTATCGCCGTTTTATCTGTATATTCGTTCTTGTTTTAGAAAAAATAATGGAAGATCTTTAGCCGGTTCAGTCTAGAACCGTTTTTTTCATAATAACAGAATTTATATCCTATTGAACTTAGATAACTGTCTAGCTCCAGGCGCCTTGCGCTTTTTTTATGAAGAAGTGTGAATACATTGATTTTAGCTGATAAAACTGACTGTGCGGCTGTAAAATTGTTAAATTTGGCCGATAATTCACAGCAAACATGAATGCAATGTCAGAACACAGTGCCGAAGAAGGGAACGGCGTAATCGTCGAATGAATGTCCAATTAAAATAGTTCTATTTGCAGATTTTTATACTAAACTAAATAAAGAAGGGCTGTACCAAAAGGGGGGAATCGGATGGCACGAAATTTAGGATTTTACGGCGCGTTAGCCTTTTGTTTATACGGTTTGTTTTTTTATTGGTATTTATTTTACTTTGCGGATAGCAGTCTCCCATTTGAATACGAAGATTCTCGTGCGGACCCCGCAACTTTCCTGAACGGCAGGGAGCTGATGCTGACTGAGGAATATTCTAAAATTAGAAACTTGCTGTTTTTCATTTCAACACCTTTTGAATGGATATTCTATTTATTCATTCTTTTATTTGGCTTGTCAAAGGCTTTTAAAAAATGGGCAGAGCAAACAACGCCATATAAGTTTCTGCAGACAGCAATCTATCTCATCTGGCTTTCATTTTTCGCATTTACTGCCACAATGCCGTTAAGCTATATTAGTTATTCTTTATCGAAAAGCTATAATATTTCAACCCAGAGCTTCAGCGCGTGGATGAAGGATGAGCTCATTGATTTTTGGGTTAATTATGGAACCATGCTTCTGATTGTTTCTGTTTTATACTGGCTGATCAATAAGAGCAAGAAAAGATGGTGGCTTTACGCCTGGTTCTTATCCATCCCTTTTACATTGTTTATGATGTTCCTTCAGCCTGTTGTCATTGATCCTCTCTATAATGATTTTTATCCTTTGAAAAATAAAGAACTTGAAACGAAGATCCTTGAACTGGCTAATCAGGCCAATATCCCGGCTGAACATGTTTTTGAAGTGGACATGGCGGAAAAAACGAATGCACTGAACGCTTATGTAACAGGGATTGGCTCTAACTCAAGAATTGTGCTTTGGGATACAACTCTTAGCAAATTAAATGAAGATCAAATTCTGTTTATTATGGCGCATGAAATGGCCCATTACGTAGAAAAGCATATTTACATCGGCATCGCAGGCTATTTGTTGCTCTCGCTTCTTGGCCTGTATTTAACCGCCAAGCTAATGGAAAAGGCTATTGATAAATGGGGAAGGGCGCTTAAAATTCCTGCTGTGAATGATATTAGGTCACTGCCGTTATTCTTTATGATCCTTTCGATGCTTTTATTCATGTCAAGCCCATTTACTAACCTCGTTTCACGCTACCAGGAAACCCGGGCTGATCGGTATGCGGTCGAAATGACCGAAGATTCGGATTCAGCAATTGAAACATTTCAGGAGCTGACACGTGCTGGCTTGAGTCAGGTGAACCCGCCGCTCCTCGTAAAAATATTCCGATACGGCCATCCAACTATGCTGGAGAGGATCAGTATGATGGAAGAGTTTGAAATTGAACAGAGAAAAAAGGAAAGGAAATAGTCCCGATAAAGTGAAACTTCAATCAGCGGGGTGCATTATCCCCGCTGATTGTTAGTTGAACCAATCGGGCCTTTACGGGCGGTTAGCTGTGCTTTTTGTCAAGCCACTTTGATAGAACTGAGTCATGAAGAGAGAGTTTTACTGCCCGTTAGTCTGCTTTTAGGTTTTTTTATAAGTATGTATGTTGCCATTCATAGTAGCCGGCACCTCACTTTTAAAATAAATGCCGGCACCATCATCGATCCCATAGCCTATTGAGGCATCAATATTCTTAGTGGCAGCTTCTAGATTTTTCTTTTCATTCCATTTTGAAAAATGAACACTGATGGCACAACTATTGATTAATCCAATGCCTTTAAGAAAGAGATGCTGTTTTTTTTCGTGTATCAACGGGAGGAATAGCGCAAGGATCTGGACAAATTAATGCCCCTGCCGAAAAGCCTGCAACTGGAATGCCTTCTCTATACATATTCTGTATTCTTCTGCCAACTGCTGTGTCCATTATATAGTTCCTGTATTTTTCTGTTTCGCCTCCTCCAATTATGATTCCTGAACAAAATTCCAATTCCTTAAGAAGACTGGCGGATGGCGAATCAGAGAGTGGAAGATAATAGAAGTCTTCAGCTCCATAGCGCTTTAAATCCCTCGTATATTTGTTCATATAGTCTCGCCAGCCTTCCCTTTTTATAAAAAGGACTGCGGTTCTTTCGAGAGAAAGCTCTGCAAATATTTTTCTTATTGTTTCTCCAAAAGGCGGGCTGCCGCCCATTAAAAATAAGTGCCTGTTTCTTAAGATTATTCTCCACCCATTAAAAATAAAATCCCCGCTTTGTCGGCGGGGGCAATTATACGTTCTAAGTTCCAAAACGTTTGCTAAGCTCTTTGTATTGGTTGGATAATTGAATAAATTCCAGTTTGTTTCCTTCGTCGATGGCTGCATCTACTTTTTTCATTAATCTTTCCTTTTCAGAGTTCAGCAGGATTTCAGAAATCAGCATATCAATGTAAAGGTCAAGGACAAAGGACTCTTTCTGCTGCTTGCGCTTCATGTCGCTAGCTTTCATTAATTCGGTGTATGATTTTTCCTTCATGGAAATCACCCCTGTTGCTTTTTAATATTATATGGAATTTCCCTCTAATATTCAACTGAATATTTTTAATTTTTAGAAAATATTTTTATGGGTGTCGAAATTGTGAACATTTTAGCAACTATTTTCGAAAATTAGTAATTTTTTGATTAATTGGTGCTATGATGGAAAAGCGCGGTAAATTAGATAAGGAGATGAAAAAATGAGAAGCCCAAATACTCACCTAATTGAGGAATACGAAATCAATCCCAATACAATGATTATCCAGCCTCTCCCATATGGCCTAAAAGTATATTCGCAAATTTGGGAGCTTGAAGAAGAATTAACTTCCCCCTTTAAACCCATCGATATTATAAAGAAAGGCTGCAGGTTTTTCGGTTCCAGCTATGAAGGCAGGAAAGAGGGTACACGGCAATTGACTGGAATAACCCATAAGGCTCCGATTACAATTGACCCCACAAACTTCATTTATTTTTTCCCGACAACCTCTCCAACCAACCCTGAATGCATTTGGGTCGCGCAGGCCCATATTCTCTATTACAAGCGGACGGAAGACGGAAATACACAAGTGATTTTCAAAAATAAGCAGAGTTTTAAAATCCCAGTGTCTCATAACACCTTTAATAACCAGCTGCTAAGAACAGCATTGCTAAAAACAACTTTAATAAGCAGGATAGAAGATTCAGAGAGAAAGTCACTTTACTTTTTTAATGGTTCGAGAAGTATGAATGCTTCGGAGAGAGCCGGAGCGTACAGCTCAATAAGGGATTAGAAGGGATATGCCAGAAGCATGCCGGGTTTTCATGCTTCTGCTTTCTGTGTATATTAGAATATTATAAGCAGGCTCTTCCTATTACAACATGACCGATTAATTTGCTTTCAAGTTTTTTCCTGTACCTGATGCATGCCTTTTAAACAGATAGTGCACCATTAGCTCCTGTACTTTGTTGCGTATGCGGGGATTGAAATAGTTATGATGTTCCTCATAGTCTTTGTAGAGAAACATGAACATGGTAAACGCGTCATCCCGTTTGATTTCCTGGACTTTGAGCTGGTTTTTATTCAAATAGCGCTTTACCTCTGAGAGCTCCCTTTGTATGACTTTCATCGTTTCTTCAATTAAATCCAGGTAAGGCTGTTTTAGTTTGAAGGGGCTTTTATTGATCACAATCAAATCGCGGTTCAGTATGGTTAAAACCATCGGCAAGTAGATCGCCTGTTCCATCACATTGCGGTCTTCCTCAGGAATTCTCGTCATAATTTTTCTACTCCCTTAATCAAAAGTTGCCTGCTGCTGCATGAGCAAGTAGGTATATATTAACAGAATATATGTTCTATATTTAATTTTACAGAGGATAGGTTTCTCTTTCAAGAGCCATTATTTGTCGAATAAATTAATTTTTCTTTTTATCACCATCCTTTCCATTCTGCCAAAAAAAGTTTCAGCGATATCCAGAATGAGAAGAAGGGATTTTATTTCTAATGTCGAAATAAGTAGAGCAGCTTAGTTAGGAAGGGTGAAAGCAATGATAAAAAAAAGAGTAATAAAACCTGAAGATCTTTCCATATTAAAATCAGTTGCAGATCCACAGCTATCCTCGAATGGCACCGATTTGGCATATGTGGAAACAAGAATGCTTCAAGAGGAAAATACATACAGTTCCAATTTATTTTACATAAATACCAGCAAAGAGAATAAACCAGTCCAGTGGACTTACGGGAAGCATCGGGATCATTCGCCGCGGTGGTCCCCAAATGGAGAAATGCTTGCATTTGTTTCCGATAGAGGAGAGAAACCGCAGATTTATATTATTAGCAAAACCGGCGGTGAAGCACGGCAGCTGACTCATTGTGCAAATGGAGCCTCAAACCCTGTTTGGTCCCCAGATGGAAAGCGGATTGCCTTTACTATTTCTTTGAAACCAGGCGAAGATGCTCAAGAGAAAGGAAAAGGGAAAATGAAGGATGAAAAACCTCTCCCTCTTGAAATTGATATAATGAAACACAAATCGGATGCTCAAGGGTTTTGGAGCGGCAGATACAGCCAAGTGGCAACTGTGGATATTGACAACGGCGAGTTTGAGCAGCTTACCTCGGGAGAGCATGACTATCAGCTGCAAAGCTGGTCCCCGAATGGAAAATCAATTGCTGTTACAGCTGATTTGAACGAAGATAAAGATTTCTCTTTTGCAAGCCATGTCTTTTTAGTTAATCTGGAAACCAAGGAAATGAAAAAGGTGACAAACGGAAAAGGCTATTTCGGCAGTGTCACATGGTCCCCAGATGGAAGGCAATTGGGAATGTTCGGTCATGAGAGAGAGTATGAAAATGCCACACATACAAAAGTCTGGGTTTATGATCTTGAAACGGAAAATCTGCAGTGTCTGACTGCGGAATCAGATATTTCAGCTGGTGATTTTGCTATCGGAGATTTCCAGCAGGGGGTCGTCACACCAGGAATCCTTTGGTCAGAGGATAGCAGAAGTTTTTATTTCCTTGCTACAGATCATGGTAATACAGTCGTTTATTATGGGTCTATGGAAGGCGAGCTGTACCCTGCATTACTGGATCAGCAGCATGTGTATGGTTTGACTACAGGCGGGTGCATTAATAAAGCAGTTGTTGCTATCAGCAAACCGGCATATCCGGGAGACTTATATTTGCTGGATGTTCCAACGGGAGAATTAATACAGCTGACCAATGTAAATGAAGAGTTTTTGAATGAGGTCGAGGTGGCAGATGCAGATCCGATTCAGTTCAAATCTTCGGATGATTGGGAGCTTCATGGCTGGATCATGAAGCCTATTGGTTTAGAAGAGGGGGTAAAAACACCGCTTGTTGTTGAAATTCATGGAGGGCCGCATGCGATGTATGCCAATTCCTATTTCCATGAATTTCAATGTCTTGCAGCGAAAGGCTATGCCGTCTTATTTATCAACCCGAGAGGAAGCCATGGGTATGGCCAGCATTTTGTTAACGCTGTCAGAGGGGATTATGGCGGCAAGGATTATGAAGATATTATGGATGCAGTAGATTATGCGCTGGAAAGCTTTGATTTTATCGATAAAGACCGGCTTGGTGTGACAGGTGGAAGTTATGGCGGGTTTATGACAAACTGGATTATCGGTCATACGAACCGTTTCAAAGCAGCTGTCACTCAGCGTTCAATCTCCAATTGGATCAGCTTCTATGGTGTAAGCGACATTGGCTTTTACTTTACTGATTGGCAAATCCAAAGTGATTTGAATGATATCGAAAGGCTTTGGAAGTATTCACCGCTCGCTTACGTGAATGAAATGGATACTCCATTGCTTATACTTCACAGCGAAAAAGATTACCGCTGTCCGATTGAACAGGCTGATCAGCTATTTATTGCCTTAAAGCATCGTAAAAAAACAGCCCAATTTGTCCGCTTCCCTGAATCGAACCATGAACTTTCAAGGAGCGGAAAACCGAATCTAAGAATCAGCCGCTTAAACTATATTGCAGGCTGGTTTGATAAGTATCTGTAAAAGATTGCCGCAGGCTTCGGTCTTGCGGCATTTTTAGTTTGATTTTTGCGAATTGACCCAAACTTAAAAGAAGAAAAATTGATATATCAACTAAGGCCAGCGTAAGATCAGCAAATTTCCCAAAAAAGTAACGAAAAGAAAAAGCTGTATATTTCAACGAAAATACCGATACCAACGAAAATAAAATTTCCAATCGGTAAACCGAAACAGCAAAGGTTTTATTTTAAAAATGCCGATAATAATAAAATAATTTGCAAAGAAAGTAATTCAACTGCAAAATAAAAGGTATACAGGATATACCAGCATCGATATCGAAACCTTTTTATAGAAACATCAGTCTAATATATGTGAAGGTCTGGTGGGCACTTTCAAAGCACATCCTGCATTATTAACAGGCAGGCTTAATCATTTTATTGCAAAGAAAGGACTTATTCTTATGAGATCTGATAGATACGAATATAAAAAACAGAAAAAGAAAAGGAAATGGAAATCTGTTCTATTAATTCTTTTTCTATTGTTTGCTGGTACGCTTGGTTATTCTTATTACCAGTTTAAGCAGGGGGTTTCCCAATCAAAAGGCGAAGCAAATATAGAAACTGAGGAATTTGAATTTAACGGAGAAAAAGACAAGTATGGAGGAACGAACATCCTGATTCTTGGAAGTGATGCAAGAGGAAAAGAGAAATCCAGGGCAGATACCATTATGGTTGCGCAATATCATCCTGTTAAGGGGACCTATAAGCTTATTTCTTTTATGAGAGATATGTATGTAGACATTCCGGGCCATGGACAAAATAGAATAAATGCAGCACTTGCTTACGGAGGGCCAGAGCTATTAAGGCAGACGATTAAGGAAAACTTTGATATCGATATAAAATATTATTCAATCGTTGATTTTGAGGGATTTGTCCATTTAATCGATGAAGCTTTCCCAAGAGGAGTAGAAATGAATGTCGAGAAAAAAATGTCTGCCAATATTGGTGTTACGCTTGAACCGGGACTGCAGCGTCTAGATGGAGAGCATCTCCTTGGATATGTCCGATTTAGACAGGATGCTGTCGGCGATTTTGGAAGGGTCGAGCGCCAGCAAAAGGTAATGAAGGAAGTGGCAAGCCAGTTTACAAGCTTTCAGACCATCACGAAGCTCCCAAAGTTAATTGGAGTGGTAACACCTTTTGTTAATACAAATATGGATACGGGAGATATCCTGTACATTGGGAAAGACTTTTTAAGCAAAGATAAACGGAATGTAGAGACCCTCCGTGTTCCAGTTGATGGAACATTTGAAAACCAGAGAATCAATGGGGCAGCAGTATTGGGGATCAATAAAGAGGCAAATAAAGAAGCAATCCATGATTTTCTATCAAAATAAATTTTAAACATTCTTTTTCCCCCGATTAGGTGTAGAATAATAGGGGAAGTGGTAAAACTAGGGTAATTGTCCTTATATGATCATATTTGCACTGGGAAAATTATTATATAGATGTTTGCTGCATATGAACAAGGAGATACTACATGGATTTTGAACTGTTCAAAGATTGGTTTACATTGGAAAATATAATGGATATAATTCAGGAATATCGTTCATTCGGTCCGCTTCCTGGCATCCTGCTTCCTATGCTTGAAGCATTTTTGCCGCTCCTGCCCTTGTTTTTATTTGTTATGGCAAATGCGAGTGCATTCGGTCTTTGGCTTGGATTTTTATATTCCTGGCTGGGTGCTGTTGCGGGAGCGTTAATTGTTTTCTTGCTGGTTAGGAGATACGGACAAAAGAGAATCCTTCGGTTTTTAAAAAAACAACGTCAGGTGCAGAAGCTTATGAAGTGGGTGGAAAAGCATGGATTTGGCCCTTTGTTCATTCTGCTGTGTTTTCCGTTTACTCCATCCGCTATTGTAAATATCGTGGCGGGGCTATCAAATATCAGCATTGCCCAATATATGCTGGCTGTCCTGACGGGAAAAATGGTTATGGTTTTTACCATTAGTTTTGTGGGATATGATATTAAATCATTAATTACTCAGCCTATTCGGACTGCCATCGTTGCTCTGGTCATTTTCATTCTTTGGTATGTCGGCAAAATTATTGAAATAAAGATGAATATGAGCGTAGAAAAAGATCGCACAAAAAAAGAATAACAATTGCAGTAAGCCTTGAGGGAGATGACGTGTGAAGGAAGAATTGAAAAAAGAAGGGGCAGAATGGCTAAAGGCCTTTGCCGTCGGCATCATAATCTTTGCTTTTATACGGACTTTTTTCTTCTCTAATTATGTTGTGGAAGGCGAATCCATGATGCCGACCCTTCAGGATGGCAATAAGCTGATCGTTAATAAAGTTGGCTATCAGGTGGGCGATTTGAATCGTTTTGACGTCATTGTTTTTCACCATAATGATGAAGAGGACTTTGTTAAAAGAATTATCGGGCTTCCAGGAGATAAAATTGAATACCGAAGAGATGAATTGTATATCAATGGGAAGAAAGTGGACGAGCCATATTTGGACAAATATCGGAAAGAAGTAATTGGCGGAAGGCTGACGGGAGATTTTACCCTTCAAGAAATGACGGGAGTCGAAACGGTGCCTGAAGGAAAGCTCTTTGTGATGGGGGATAACCGTCTTGGAAGCTGGGACAGCCGCCATTTTGGATTTATATCAGCAGATCAGGTTGTCGGAAAAGTAAACTTGCGTTATTGGCCGCTGGATGAAATGGATGCTTCTTTTTAAAGAAAAACCTATAATGCACTAAAAGGACTCGATAAAATTCGAGTCCTTTTTTATAATATCAGAATTTATATCCTTTTGAAATTAGATAACTGTCTAGCTCCAGGTGCCTACCCCTTCGAGGTCAGAAGCTTGTCTAGTTCCGGCTCCTAGAGACTCGGGGTCATAAGCCGATTCCTTCCAGAAGGGAAAACACCTTCTTACAGGAACCGTCTTATGCCTGTCGTCCCTGGACAGTCGCCTCCACATTTCGGTTTGTCTAGTTCCGGCTCCTAGAGACTCGGGGTCATAAGCCGATTCCTTCCAGAAGGGAAAACACCTTCCCGCAGGACAAGGAAGGCTTCGTCAGCAAAAACATCGCACGGCCGAAAGCGGCAGCTTTTGGGAGGACGGGGGTCATGCAGACGTTGCCACAGGACGTGGCGCTTTTAGTCTAGGTTCCTTCGTGGTCAAGGCGCCCTGCGCTTTTCTTAGTCGGACTGTGGGGAAAGGGCCACTTCTTTTGATAAAAATTTCCCAAAAACCATGTTCATCAGGAAAAAGGCGAGCAGCAGCTGCAGAACATATTCAAATTGAAGAACCATTACAATAGGCGAGGCAAGACCGGCCCCCGTTAAAAGGATAAATGAATAGAGGGAAAGTGCTTTTGCCCGGTCTGTCCCTGCAATCATGCCAATAAGGGTAATCACTGTAGGAACAAGCAGGGAGATAGAAGACACAAATATTATGGAAAAGGCCATTAAAGCAGTTGTACTGCTGAATACAGCCATGTTAATAATGCTAAATACCCCCAATATTAAACCGAGTTTCATGGTAGAATATATGCCCATCCTCTCGATTAATTTCCCGGTAAACAGAGACAGAACTGCCCCAATTAATCCGAACGCTCTTAATGTAAATAAATCATCCCTGCTTCCCTGAAAAAATCTGCCAATCGCATCGTATAAAGCTACAAAAGAAAAAAGTAAAGTAAAAGCAATCGCGTAGCATTTCAGCAGGCTCCGGTTCTTTAATAATTTCCTCATTATAAAAAGCACAGAAGCCTTTGATTTAGATGGCTGAGAAGTGAGCGGCAGTATTTTGTACGATATAAGGAATAGCACGAAATAACAAAAAGCAAAAAAATAAAATGCATAGCCCCACTCATAATAAAATGTGATAGTGGAGCTGATCAGCTGTCCAAGGATGCCTGCGACAAGAAAACCTGTGTTGATAAAAACAAGAAGCAGTGTGCGGCTTTTAGGGGGAAAAAGATCAAAGGAATAAGCAAATGCAACTGGTGCGAAGCTGCCTAAAGTAAGCCCCTGAATAGACCTCGTGATATATAGCGCCTCTATGCTTGTAGATAGCCCAACCGTAAAAGTGGATAAAGCGGAGGCGAACAATCCCATAATGATTATTTTTCTTCTTCCGAATCTATCGGACGCCGGACCGAAAAACAGCAAGCCAGCCGCATAAAAAAAGGCAAACAGGCTGCCGCCGCCGACAATATCATTTTCTTTCACGTCAAATGAGTCTGCAATGTCACCATAAATAGGGATCAGTGTATAAATATTGCTGGCAACAAAAATGCCTGTTACAGTCAAAATAATAGAAGTTGCCAGTAGTACTTGTTTTGAAATCATCCATATCACCTGCCACCATAATCTATGCATGGATGCCTGTATAGGAAAGTTGTTTATTTACTAGTTTGAAAGACCCCATCCGAAAAATTGAACTGCTTATATGATAAAATAATTCTATAAATGAAATAAAATTAAAGAATACTAGCCAGCAACTTATTGGCAGAGGTTTGCTTTTATTTGAGATGCTTGTTTAATTATAGCTCAAAGTGTTACCCGGCCGGGATGATTGCTGATGGGCGGGGAGCGATGCTTTTTTTGAGGAGGAAAAACATGACCGTACGTTTATTGATAGGCCGTTCAGGTAGCGGCAAAACAGAATACTGCCTGAATGAAATCCGTGATGAACTGCGGTTTAATCCGGATGGCGATCCGATTATTTATTTAGTTCCGGAACAGATGACGTTTCTATCAGAATATAAATTAATTACAACACCAGGATTGGGCGGAATGGTCCGCAGCCAGGTGTATTCCTTCACACGCCTTGCCTGGAGAATACTGCAGGAAACTGGCGGCATGAGCAGATATCATCTAAATAGTGTTGGGATCAGTATGCTGATCCGCAAAATTATTGAAGATAAAAAGGATGAGCTGAGGCTTTTTCAGCGTGCTGCAGATAAAAATGGTTTTATTCAGCAAGTTGAACAGATGATGACAGAGTTTAAGCGTTATTGTGTCAATCCAGATGAACTTGCAGAGAGGCAAAATCAGCTATCATCAGGCGGGAAATCCAGTAAAGCATTGCAGGATAAGCTACATGACCTGGAATTGATTTTTCAAAATTTTGAAGAATCCCTTTCAGGTAAATATACAGATTCTGAAGATTATTTCCGATTGCTTACGGAAAAAGCCTCTCAATCACACTATCTCAACAATGCAGAGATTTATATAGATGGCTTTTACAGCTTTACACCGCAAGAGTATCTAATCTTGGAGCAGCTTATGAAGCAGTGCAAAAAAGTAACGATTACTCTTACGCTTGATCGTCCGTATAGACAGAAGGTTCCCGATGATCTTCATTTATTCAGAATGTCGGGAGAGAACTGCCAGACCATTTATGAAATGGCTTCCCGCAACGGGCTGAATGTGGAAGTAATGAAGCTTCATGATCAAAAAAGATGGAACTCCTATTCTCTAAAGCACCTGGAAGCCCATTTTGACAGCAGGCCGGCTGCCGAATATGCGGGAGAGGCTGATGTACACATTGGACAGGCTGTCAATAGGAGGGCAGAGATCGAAGGGGTTGCCAGAAAAATCAATCAGCTCATACGAAACGAAGGCTATCGCTACAGAGATATCGCTGTGCTTGCAAGGAATGGACAGGATTATCATGACATAATTGAGACTGTGTTCCATGACTATGATATTCCTTATTTCATAGACCAGAAAAGGATCATGCTGAATCACCCTCTTGTGGAGTTAATCCGTTCGACTCTTGAAATTTTCAATGGGAATTGGCGTTATGAACCAATCTTCAGAGCGATTAAGACTGAGCTGATTTTTCCGACCAAATTAAATTCTTCCCGACTGCGCGAACAGATGGACCGGCTTGAAAATTATGTTCTTGCCAATGGCATCCAAGGGGGGAAGTGGACGAAGAAGAAAAGGTGGATATATAGAAGGATCAGAGGACTGGAGTTTGAAGCAGTAGCTCAGACAGACGCCGAAAAGAAAATAGAAGATGAGTTAAATGATCTGCGTGAAATGATCACCGGTCCCATTTTAAGGTTGTCCCGCCGCTTTAAAAAAGCTGACAATGGACGTAAATATTGTGAAGCGCTGTTTTTATACCTTGAAGAACTGAATGTTCCATTCAAGCTTGAACAGTGGAAAACAGCTGAAGAGGAGAAAGGAAATCTTGTTAAGTCAAGGGAACATGGCCAAGCCTGGAATGCCATTATGGAGCTATTGGATCAATATGTTGAAATACTGGGCGAGGATGAAGTCAGTCTCAAGCGTTTTGCTTCGATACTTGATGCTGGAATAGAATCTTTGCGCTTTACGCTTGTTCCGCCTGCTATAGATCAAGTTATGGCAGCTGATCTGGAGAGATCCCGATTAACTGACACTAAAGCGGTTTTTGTTATTGGACTTAATGAGGGAGTACTCCCTGCCAAATTCACAGTGGACGGCGTGCTGGCGGATGAAGACAGGGAAATGCTGCAGGCAAACGGCATGAAGCTAGCCCCCGGAAGCCGCACACGACTACTGGATGAGGAGTTTTTAGCCTATAAAGCTTTTGTCACTCCTTCAGAAAAACTGTTTATCAGCTATCCCCTGGCAAATGAAGAAGGCAAAGCGCTTATGCCATCTCCTTTTATAAAGAAAATGGGAGATCTATTCCCTGACTGCAGACAGCATGCCTTCGTGTCAGATCCGCTAGAGCTGCCTGAAGCAGAACAGCTGGAATATGCAGATAATCTGAATACAGCACTTTCTTATCTTACTTCACAGCTTCAGCTCAAAAAGCGGAACTATCCGATCTATGACTTATGGTGGGATGTTTATAATTATTATCTTAAAAATGAGAAATGGAGAAGTTCTGCATTAAAGGTGCTTTCCAGCTTGAATTATGAAAACCGGACTCAACAGCTAGGTGAGGATATCAGTAAAGAGCTCTATGGTGACCACATTCAGGCAAGTGTATCTAGAATGGAATTATTCCACAGCTGTCCGTTTTCCCATTTTGCACAGCACGGCCTAAGGCTTAGAGAGAGGCAGGTATATCGCCTGGAGGCGCCTGATATCGGGGACCTGTTCCATGCTGCATTAAAATATATTGCTGAAACAGTTATGACCCAAAAGCTTTCGTGGACAGATATGACAAGAGAACAGTGCGAAATACTCGCAAAAGAAGCAGTTGAGATGCTGGCCCCAAAACTGCAAAATGAAATTCTCTTAAGTTCGAATAGGCATCACTATATTAAGAAAAAGCTAGAGCAAATCATTAGCCGTGCATCTTTTGTTATTAGCGAGCATGCTAAATCAAGCGGATTCTCACCAGTTGGGCTTGAGCTTGGATTTGGCCCGAAAGGAGAACTGCCTTCACTTGTATTCCCGCTTAAAAATGGGACAAAAATGGAGCTTATCGGCAGAATTGACAGGGTAGATAAGGCACAGGATACCAGCGGCACCTTTTTAAGAGTCATTGACTATAAGTCGAGTTCCAAAGACTTAAATGTCAGTGAAGTGTACTATGGCATTGCCCTGCAAATGCTCACATACTTGGATATTATTATTGCCCATTCCAATGCTTTGATCGGAACGGAAGCAGATCCGGCAGGAGTCCTTTACTTCCATGTCCATAATCCAATTGTAAATACATCGAAAATGCTGACGCTGGAGGACATTGAGCAGGAACTTTATAAAAAGTTTAAAATGAATGGCCTCATGCTGGGGGATGAAAATGTCATCAGGCTGATGGATCAGACTCTTGAGACAGGTGATTCATCCATCATTTCTGCAGGCTTTAAGAAGGATGGCACACTCTCAAAACGTTCGAAAGTTGCAAGCAAGCAGGAGTTTGACTATTTACGCCGTTATGTAAGGAAAATGTATCGAAATACGGGCAATAGCATCACAGAAGGAAACGTAGAGATTGCTCCTTATAAAATGAAAGAAAAAACACCTTGCACTTTTTGTGCTTATAAATCTGTTTGTCAATTCGACGAATCGCTAGAAACCAATGATTTCAGACTTTTTGCACCTAAGCCTAAAGAAGACGTTATAGAAATCATCAGGAAGGAGGTGGAGGAAGATGAAAATGAAAATGAAAATGATTATACCGCCTAAGCCGGCAGAAGCAACTTGGACAGACGACCAATGGAAAGCAATTATAGCAAAGGGCCAGGATATTCTGGTTGCTGCAGCAGCAGGATCAGGAAAAACTGCTGTTCTCGTTGAAAGGATCATTAATAAGATTATCGCGGTAGAGGATCCCATCAATGTCGATGAACTTCTAGTCGTTACCTTTACCAATGCTTCAGCAGCGGAGATGAGGCATCGAATCGGTGAGGCTCTTGAAAAAGCGATAAATGCCAATCCTAAATCTTCCCACCTCAGAAAACAGGTAAGCTTATTAAATAAGGCATTCATCTCCACTCTGCATTCATTTTGTTTGGAAATGATCAGGAAATATTATTATATGACCGATATTGATCCAGGCTTTCGGATTGCAGATGAAACGGAAGCGCAGCTATTAAGGGATGAAGTTCTCGAGGATTTATTCGAAGAGGAGTACGGCAAGGAGGGCAATGATGCTTTCTTCGCTCTTGTTGATGCATTTACTAATGATAGAAGCGATACAGCCCTACAGGATATAATCCGGGACTTATATGATTTTGCCCGTTCCAATCCATCTCCAAATCAATATCTCGACTCGATTGTAGACATGTATAATGTGGACGGCAATTCAAAGCTTGAACAGCTGCCATTTGTACAATCCCTGTTGAAAGACGTTGATCTTCAATTGAAAGGAGCCAAGCAGCTGCTAGAGCATGGCCTTGAGCTGACCAAGCTTCCGGAAGGACCTGCACCGAGAGCGGAGAACTTTATTGCAGATCTGCATGTGGTGAATACACTTATCGAAGCCAAGAACGATTCATGGTCAACACTTTATGAAGCGATGCAAAAATGGTCATTCGGCAGAGCCAAGACTTGCAAAGGCGATGATTATGATCCAGTTTTAATTGAGAAAGCCAAAAAGCTGAGGGATCAAGCAAAGAAGATTATTTCTGATCTTCAGGAGGAGCTATTTGGACGCCCGCCGGAAAGCTTTATTCGGGACATGGCTGAAATGAAGTCCCATATTGAAACACTGGTTTTGTTAGTGAAAGATTTTTCCGTCCGCTTTGATCAGGTGAAAACAGACAAGGGACTTGTTGATTTCGCTGATCTTGAGCATTATTGCCTTGAAATCCTTTCATCTTCTGGTGAAGATGGACATCTGTTGCCCTCAGAGGCTGCCTTTGCCTGCCGAAATCAGTTTAAAGAGGTTTTGGTTGATGAATACCAGGATACCAATATGGTGCAGGAAGCCATTTTACAATTAGTAACAGCAGACACCGAAAAACACGGCAATCTATTCATGGTTGGAGATGTGAAGCAGTCGATTTACCGGTTTCGCCTGGCTGAGCCTAATTTATTTTTGGGGAAATATACACGTTTTGACCAAAGCGGAGAAGAGACAGGGCTTAGGATTGGCCTGGCACGCAATTTCAGAAGCCGGCAGGAAGTTCTTCATGGCACTAATTATATTTTTAAACAAATCATGGGTGTAACCGTTGGTGAAATTGAATATGATGGAGCGGCTGAGCTCGTAAAAGGAGCTCCTTACTCAGAAGTCCAAGACCATCCGATTGAGCTGGCTATTATTGATCTAGAAGGAAATGAAAAAACCGAACCGCAGCCTGAAGTGACGGAAGACGCCTTCGATAGCGAAGATCTGGCGCAGTCACAGCTTGAAGCAAGGTATATGGCCGCAAAAATAAAAGAAATCATCGCAGAGCGCAAAGAAGTGTACAATCCGAAAACTCAGTCTGGCTGTCCTGCCAAGTACAGGGATATCGTGATACTGCTTCGTTCCATGACATGGGCGCCGCAGATTATGGAGGAATTTAAGCAGCAGGGGATACCTGTCTATGCAAATCTTTCAAGCGGTTACTTTGAGGCAACGGAAGTCGCCATCATGATGTCCCTTTTAAGGGTGATTGATAATCCGTATCAGGATATTCCGCTTGCTTCAGTGCTAAGATCTCCTATTTTGGAATTAACAGAAGAAGAGCTTGCCCAAATTAGAATCCATAATAAAAGAGGATCTTATTACGAAGCGTTGATTTCCTTCTGCCGTAATGAGCCTAATCTTCAGACGGGCGAATTATATGAAAAAGTCCGCCCGTTCTTTGATCAGCTGAAGGAATGGCGTGTGATGGCTCGCCAGGGTTCACTTTCAGAGCTTATATGGCATTTGTATAGAGAGACGCGCTTCTATGATTTCGTTGGCGGCATGCCGGGCGGGAAACAGAGGCAAGCGAATCTCCGGGCATTATATGACAGAGCCAGGCAATATGAAGCGACTTCCTTCAGAGGATTATTCCGCTTCTTGAGATTTATCGAGCGGATGCGTGATAGGGGTGATGACCTGGGCGCTGCCCGTGCACTGGGCGAACAGGAAGACGTGGTTCGCCTTATGACGGTCCACAGCAGCAAGGGTCTAGAGTTTCCATTTGTATTCATAGCAGGGCTCGCCCGTAATTTTAATACGATGGATTTGAAAAAGCCGTACATGCTGGATAAAGAATTCGGATTTGCAGCTAAGTACGTGAATGCTGAAAAAAGGATTTCCTACCCATCTCTTCCGCAAATTGCTTTTAAACGAAAAAAGAAGATGGAAATGCTAGCAGAGGAAATGCGGGTTCTATATGTAGCCTTTACCCGTGCAAAAGAAAAGCTATATCTGGTTTCTTCTGTAAAAAGTGCGGAAAAGAAACTGAATCAATGGCTTCAGACTGCTGAGCATAAAGATTGGCTCCTGAATGAGTTCGATCGGGCTTCAGTGAACAGTTATCTGGACTGGATTGGTCCATCACTGGTCAGACATAAGGATTGTGAAACATTGAGAGGTGAAGGCAATTCATTAAATCCTCTGGTTCCGTCAGAGATAATTGAGCATCCTTCTTGCTGGGATATTGCCATTGTGAAAAGTGAAGAAGCTGCCAGGCTATCATCGGAAACCAACGGTGGTGAAGAAGATCTGCTGAAAATGGTTTATGAAGGCAAAACGATACCAGCTGAATCGGCTTATAAGGAAAAGATTGAGAAACAGCTCTCTTGGAAATATTCTTATAAGCAGGCTGCCCAGCATCGTTCCAAACAATCTGTTTCAGAAGTGAAGCGGCAGAGGGAGATTTTTTCTGAAGAAGACAGTGGAACAGAGTTAATTCGCAAACTAAATAAACCGCTGCTTAGCCGCCCGCGGTTTATGCAGGAAAAAGTACTTTCACCGGCTGAACGGGGAACAGCCATGCATGCGGTCATGCAGCATATTGATTTCAGCAGACCGGCAACAACTGAAACCATTTCTGCCAAATTGGATGAGATGGTTAACAATGAACTGCTTACAGAAGAGCAGCGCGAAAGCATCGATTCTCAAGCGATTGTGCAGTTCTTTGAAAGTGATATTGGACCTAGAATAATTAAGGCATCTGCATCGATTCGAAGAGAAATCCCGTTCAGTTTATCGTTCCCTGCCCGGGAAATCTATTCCGATTGGCAAGGCGAAGACGAACCTGTACTCATTCAGGGGATTGTGGACTGTCTGTTTGAGGATGAAAAGGGTTTGGTGCTCCTGGACTACAAAACAGATGGAATCACCGGCCGATTCAAAGGCGGCTTTGCAGAAGCAAAACCGGTTCTTGAAAACAGATATAAAGTGCAAATTGATATGTATACGCGTGCACTTGAACAAATTCTTAAAAGGAAAGTTAATGAAAGATACCTATTTTTCTTTGACGGAGCCCATACTATTAAGCTGGAACACTAGGAAAACGGCAAGAACTGCACCCCATTGTTAGCCTTGGCTAACAATAAGGGGGCAGTTTTTTATATTTTGGTCTTTTCTATAAATGACCAATCAGCGCCCATAAAAAGTGATCAATCCCGCGTACAACAGTAACCTATGTGCATATATCCTGTCCATGCAAATAAATTACGAATCCGGCATTAATAGTCCCCTTCTTTATTAAGTCTATTATAGGGGATTCTATATGAAAGGTGGATTCCCTTGGGAAAAAAGAGGACAGTAACAGGAACCTGTGAATTATGCCTTAGAAATGAAGCTGACATGACACTGCACCATTTGGCACCGAAAGAAATGGGCGGAACCTTCCTGCCAATTTATGCATCCCCTTCCATAAGCAGCTCCATGCTTTATACACAAATGTAGAGCTTGCAGCAAGGCTGAATACAATTCAATTATTGCAGCAGGATGAGAAGATAGGAAAATTTCTGAAATGGTAAAATGGATTAGAAAGCAGCCTTCTTCTAAGTTAACAAAAGCGAGGAAGTCGAATGCTAGAAAATGAAAAGGACGATAACAGCTCTGCTACCGCCCTCTAAACATTAGTTATTCCCGACAGTAGGCTGGTCTATTAGATTGGTATCCAGCACATTGCTGGCATTAAGTCCATTATTAGTAATGATGAACCCGCCTGTGTTTAAAGCTCCCTGTCCGGATGTGGATTTGGAATTGCTCTTTGGTGAAATGTATAGAGAGTCTCCAAATTGGACAATTCCTCCTCCGACATTAATAATTTGTACCGGTCCAATTATAGCTGGCATAAAAAACATCCTTTTTAAAGTTTATTTCGCAGCATTCCCTTAGTCTCTACTTGGATTCCTGTTATTGTTTTTTTGAAAGAGCTGGCGAATATGCTTGACACGGGACTCCATTGAAATATTGCCGCTGTTTCCAATATGAACGATAGATGACGAGGAAACCCCGATTATATCAATAGTTTGAACTTTAATAATCGGATTTAATTGTGATGTATGGATTGTAAGCTCTTCTTCAATGGGAAGCAGGGGGATGGGTTCACTGAAAATGGGATACACACTATAATTGCCTTCGCGGGTGTTGAAGTACTCTGCTTCACGCTGGAGGGCAATTGCCCTGGAGAAACCTTGAATCGAACAAGAATCCCCAATTTCAAAAACAGAAGAGAATGACATGGTATCAATGTTAATTTTATCAACAAAAGAAGTTCTGTTCAGCATGCATATTACTCCGGTGTCAGCGGCACAAAAGGCCCGACAAGAAGTGATTCTGCAGGCGTATCAAAAGTAGCCGCCAGCTGGATGCTATTCGTATCCCCAACTATTAGGACCGATGAACTGGATACCCCCAGCACTCTAATAGTCCCTACGCATACATCCCTGTTATATACTTGATAATTCACTCTTTATTCATTCCTTTCATGTTCTCAGGCAAATGAGAGATAAAAGCATGAACCCCACTGTGTATTTCCTTTTTTAGGCTTTCGATTATTTCATCATTCTCATTCGGATTTTTGTGATCTCCCCTGTTTGCAGCCTGCTGCTGTTTCATATAGAAATCTATTCTGTTTGGCAGCTGCTTTTTAATATCCTCTCTGATAAAAGCAACATATGAATCATCCACATTTACATTTAAGTTTTGCTTAACAGCAGCAACTACTTCCGGGAGCTCGCTTTCTAAATATTGATAAATGGCATCTTCAATCTCCATCGTTCTTTTCATCTGTTTTTTAGGCGATATGGGTGCTTTGATGTTTTTATTATTAACATCAAAATCTTCAATGTTTTGCAGCTCGGATGGATTAAGTCCGATGTTTAAGGTACCTTCAAGGGACTCCACTTTAAGCTGGTCGAATTTGTATTCAATCCGGTCAACTTGCATAGGAGGACGGCTTTTAAGAACTTTAGTTTCCTCCTGTAGTTTTTTGACCGCTGCTTCCAGGCTCCGAATTCGCTTTTCTTGTGCCTCGATAAAAGCATGCAATTGCTGAAGATAGGAATTTATTTGCTGATTCAAACGCACCACCTCGCTTTTAAAGCTATATAATCACTATGGCTTGGTTATACCTCCCAAGGGAACTGCAGGAGTAGTTAGTAAAGAGTCTGAGTGGACCGAAGGAACTGAAACCTCAGCTTCTGGAGCAGGTTCTGTAAACCCTCCTGTGTTAAACAAATAGGAAGCTGGCTTGATTATGCCTGCACTCCCAATCTGCATAACAGAAGAGTTTGTTATTCCGCCTATTTTTATAAAATTAATATGAATAGATTGCTGTATATAAAAATTCATGCGATCACCCATTTTTTAAGCATTAAAATAGTTGCCCTGATCAACACCATCTGAATCGTACGTATTCGTTGTGCTCCGGTTATTATAAACATTCAATCCGTCACCAGTATTAAAAGATCCAGCACCGGAAAATGTTTTGGCGTTCGATACAGGCATGATTTTGTATACATCTCCAATATTGAAAACCGCGCTGCTTCCGATTGAAATAACCTGTGCGACTCCAACAATAGCTGGCATCATCAACACCCTTTTAAATTATTTCTTATATATCCTATGTGCCTAAAAGCTGATTGTGATTAGTTAGCCCAAATATCTTTGGGTGTGACCGTAAAATGATGTATTCATGGGTCCAGATAAATCGAAATCAAAATGCTTAAATGTTATATAACAGACAAAATTTATGTAAAACTGTTCCGCTTTATATGATAATATAAACATAAATACAGAATTGCTGTTCCACATGAAAAATGGGGAGAAACACCGCATGCCTTTGTTGTATTGCGAAGCGGAGAAACCATAAAAGAGCAGGATATCATTGATTTTACGAGGGAAAAAACTTGCTCACTTAAAAGCAGTAATCGGAGTAACGTATGTCGAAGAGCTTCCAAAGACTGCATCAGGAAAAATCCAAAAAATACATCTTCGTAACGATTACTGGGATTCCAAAGGAAAGACCGGACGGTTTGTGAATTGAATAAGTGACCTGCAGCATGCATGATGCTGCAGGCTTTTCATTTTTACTGGACAACCTCAATAGGGCTCTCTATTATAATGAATAGGATTTGGTTTCCCAAAAAGGAGGCATTTTATGAACAAACTAGTTAGCCCAGTTCTGGAGCAGGACAGGATTATCTCCTTGGATATGATGAGAGGCTTTGCCATACTAGGTATATTTCTAGTAAACATGCTATCGTTCCATTCACCGTTATTATATCTTGACCCATCCCAATGGTGGAATAGCCTTGCTGATAAAACTGTTTATGCATTCATTGATATCTTCATACAGGCAAGCTTTTACCCATTGTTTTCAATGCTTTTCGGATATGGTTTAGTCATATTAAGAGACAGAGCGGCTGCAAAAGGGCTTCCTTTCAGGGGGATGGCTCTTAGAAGGTTTTCATTGCTTTTATTGATAGGCATTATACATGCCTTTCTTATTTGGCATGGAGATATCCTAATCAATTATGCAATTTTTGGCTTTGTTTTTTTGCTTTTTATCAAAATGAACGGAAAGAATATGCTCTTGACCGGTTTATTGCTCTACATCATTCCTAATCTGTTATTCGCTCTCCTGTTTTTTGTAACCGTCCTGTTTGTACCTGGTGATGACCTTTCCATTTATAACTCTGCAGCAGCGGAAGCCTCAATGGAGGTTTATAAAAATGGAAGCTTCTTGGAAATCACAGTACAAAGAATTGAGGATTGGTCAGGAGTCAATAATATAGCTTCATTGCCCATCATGCTTGCATCCATATTTCCTTTATTCTTAATAGGCGGCGGGGCTGCCAGGCTTAAGTGGCTCGAAAAGACTGAGAAAGTTCGGGGCTTTCTAAGTAAAATAATGATAGCTTCTTTGGCTGCAGGTTTGCTTTTTAAAGTGCTCCCTTATTTATATGAAAGGAACATGGCTTTGGAGTTCATTCAAGATATTTTTGGCGGTCCGCTTTTAGCGATCGGATATGGCATGGTGATTGCCTTATCTATAAAGAAGGGGGAAGTACCTAGGGTATTGCTGCCGCTAGCCTATGTTGGGAAACTATCTCTTTCCAACTATCTGCTGCAATCCATTGTTTCGACTTTTATTTTCTACAGCTACGGATTAGGCTTTTATGGAGAGTTATCCGCTTTTGGAGGAACGGTTATCGTTATAATCATCTTCGCTCTTCAAGTAATAGCAAGTCGCTGCTGGGTTACCCGCTATTATTATGGCCCGGTTGAATGGCTTTGGAGGAGCTTTACATATTTAAAGCTGCCAAACTGGAGTCGCCGTTCTTCATGAGGAGGATTTTGATTGTTGAAGCATCTCATACCCCTTCAGAAAATAAAAGCATTTTTTGAAGAGTTATAGAGTGGGAGGCTCCTAAAGGGGTCTCTTTTTTAATAAAGGATGCTAAATAGTCTCGTAAATCTGAAAATTGTATTATACTTAAAATGCGATGAATAATAATGAGGTGATGAGAGATGAAGTTTGTTACAGCAAAAGATAGCGGCAGAAGATTTGTGGGACTTATTGATGAATCATCCGAAAGGGTGCTGCCTCTTTCCCATGCTTTAGAAAAAATGGAAGGGAAGAGTGACTTGCCCCCAACACTTAAAGAATGTATTGCATTAGGGGATGCTTTTATTAAAAAAGTACATAAACTAAAGGATTGGATAAACAGCAATCCTGAAAGGGAGGAACTTTATCTCCCGCTGGATTCTGTCTCATTGGGTGCGCCAATTCCGCGGCCGGATAAAAATATCTTTTGTGTAGGAAAAAATTATGCAGAGCATGCAATCGAAATGGGCAGCAAAGAAGATATTCCAGAGCATATTATGGTTTTTACAAAAGCGCCTACTACAGTGATTGGACCGGATGAAACAGTCCTAAACCATAAAGAAGCAACAACGCAGCTTGATTATGAGGGCGAACTTGCTGTTATTATCGGAAAAAAGGGACGAGCCATCTCAAAGGAAGATGCTTTGGACTACGTATTTGGCTACACAATTATTAACGATGTGACTGCAAGAGATCTCCAAGCCCGCCATAAGCAATTCTTCCTAGGGAAGAGCCTTGATGCTACCTGTCCGATGGGCCCATGGGTTGTCCATTCATCTGCAGTAGAAAATCCAAACAAATTGGATATTCGAACAAAGGTGAACGGGGAAGTGCGACAAAGTTCAAATACGGAAAACTTCATCTTTTCAATCGAGGAAATCATCACGGTCCTATCAAAAGGTATGACCCTTGAGCCGGGAGATATAATCGCAACTGGTACTCCTGCTGGTGTCGGCAAAGGATTTAAGCCCCCAAGGTTTCTTCAGCCGGGAGATCAAGTAGAAATAACAGTTGAAAAGATCGGTACTTTAAGGAATTCAATTGAGGAATAAAGTCTAGAGTCTGGGACAAAAGTGTTTTAATCAAATAAAAATCCGAACTATAACTTAGAATTTCTTAATTAGAATTCTAGTTACTTTGGATTTTTTCTTTATATAACTATTTTGTTTTATAATTATTCGCCTTTAGAACTGAATGATTTAGTTTTGTCCCAGCCTCATTTATTTTATTATCAACAGATATGAGGAATCAGTGTGAAAATATTAGTGTTACCTATCTATCAAAGATGTAAGAGCTGATGTCTATGATAGAAATCTCATTTCTCCTGTAAAATTCACATATTTGCCTTATATAACGCATATTCGGCACCGTTATTTTAGGATTTTCCATTTCAATATGATATGATGGTATCGAATTTTACAATAGGAGGCACTGGAATGATACATGCCCACATAACGACATGGTTTTTGGCACTTGTTTTCTTTATTGTTGCCCTTTTTATGCATAATAGCGGCAAACAAAGAGGTTTAAAGGTTGTTCAGATGATTTTGAGGCTGTTTTACCTGCTGATCATTGGGACAGGCGTTTGGATTCTAAGCTCCCTAAACAGCATTGACATGATGTATGTATTAAAATCATTGGTTGGATTATGGGTAATTGCTATGATTGAGATGATCATTATTCGTACTGTAAAAGGCAAGAAAACCACCATTCTATGGATTCAGTTCATTATTGCTTTAATCCTTGTTTTATATTTAGGGTTTGTGCAACTGCCATTAACATTTATGACGTAAATAAGAATATTTTATGAAAAAGCTGCTAAAAAAGCAGCTTTTTCTAATTTTATCATGTTATGACTGCCCTTAATATGGTATTTTTAAAAAGATAGGAATAGAGGTAAACTTTAACAGTGAGCACTTTCCGAATGACATCTGCTTTTAGTGGATGCAGAGGATTAATCTTTAGAAATGATACTACTATGATGGTGGGTTTTTATGGCGAAAACAATAACATGTCTTTATGAGAATATGAGCCGGCTGAATAGTTTTATAGATGAGCACGAATTAGATGAGTACCCAAATTTGCTTGTACAGATTTTCACAGGAAGAATAAAAGAATCTTTTATCGAGGACTTGAGGCTGCAATTGTCAAATCGGCTTCCGTTTGCTGATATTGCCGGCTGCTCAACATCAGGGGAAATATTTGAAGGCCGCATCACGGAAAATCAAACCGTTATATCTTTTACCCCCTTTGAAAAAACAGAATTAAAGTCATTCTTGCTGCATCAGGATGATTTTACAGACAGCTTTGAGATGGGACAGGTTCTGTCAAAAGAGTTGGATATGTTTAACACAAAGGTTTTAATTCTGTTTCCGGCAGGCTTTGATGTCGATTCTTCTTCATTGCTGGAGGTTTTACATGAAACAAACCCGGAAATGGTTATTGCTGGGGGAATTGCAGGTGATAATGGAGCATTTCAGGAAGGCATTGCTTTTACACAAGAAGGGATTACGAAAAATGGAGTCGCGGCAGTCGCCATTCAAAAAGGTCATCTAACGGCACATTCCTTTGCAAACTATCGATGGCAGGAAATTGGGAAAAGTTTTGAGGTTACGAACGCATCAGGTTCCATTATCTATTCCATTGACCATAAAATCCCCTTAAATATATTAAAACATTATCTGGGAGAGACCTTTATAAATAACCTTCCTCAATCAGGGATAGAATTCCCATTTTTAGTAACGTATCGAGGCGAAAAAGTAGCAGTTTTCATTATAAAGCTGCTTGAAAATGGTGCCATTCAAGTTAACCGAACTGTAAAAAAAGGGGATACGTTAACATTTGCATACGCCAATTTGGAAGAAATCATCGACAGGTCTCTGCAGGATTTGAATAGATTAAGCCAAACATCAGCAGAATCAATTTTTATCTTTAATTGTATGGCACGGAAGCAGTTTGCCAGAGATTTTTCGGAAAAAGAACTGTCAATGTTCCAAAGGATTGCCCCTGCAAATGGCTTTTTTTCCTATGGGGAAATTGCCTCAAGACAAGGTGACTCCCCCAAGATTGTCGGGCATTCGCTGACTTATTTAGCTATATCCGAGAATTCCTTCCGTTCGGCCAAAGGGAGAGAAGAAACATACATTTATGAGAGGCCTGCCCACTTTAAGACCATATCTTCACTTACACATCTAATGCATGCTTCCCAGGATGATATAAAACGATTGAACAGCAGCCTAAAGATTTCCGAACAATATTATAAATCTCTTTTTGATAACAATGCCGATTTTGTTTATTCAACAGACTTAATGGGTCACTTCACGAGCGTTAATCCAGCATTTGAAAAAACATTTGGATACAGCAGCGATGACATACTGGGAAAATCAGCGCTTGCCTATGTACGGAATGACGATATTTCACGTGTTCGAAAGCACTTTTATCGGGCAATTAAAGGGAAAGAGCAGTACTATAATCTTTATATTGATTCTAAATCAAGGGAAACAAACTTGTTTCAGCTGAAAAATATTCCAATTACAGTGAATGGAGAATGCGTAGGCATCTACGGGATTGGCAGGAATATTACTGAGCAGAAAAAAATTGAAGAGAAAATTACAGAACTCGCTTATTTTGATCAGGATACAGGCCTTCCGAACAGAATGAAATTCACAGAGCAGCTGGATCTGCTTTTGAAGAAAGCAAAGAAGAAAAGGAAGATGCTTGCAGTTCTTTCAATTGATATTGACCGCTTTAAAATCATTAATGATAGCCTCGGCCATTTTGCAGGTGACATGGTTTTAAAGGAAATTTCTGAACGAATTGAAAGAGTTTTGCCTTCCGGTTCTTATTTAGGCCGGTTTGGAGGCGACAAATTTAATTTGATTTTATCACGGGATATTTCAATTGAGAACGTCATGAAACTGTCTGAAAAAATTCTGGATGAAGTTTCAAAACCTTTATTTCATGCAGATCAGGAGTTTATTGTCACAGCAAGCATAGGTGTCAGCTTTTTTCCAGGAGATGGATTGGATGAGCATACCATGCTAAAAAATGCAGATGTAGCAACCAATCGTTCTAAGCAGCATGGCGGTAACAGAGTAACTTTTTTCTCGATGGAAATGAACGAGCAGGCATTGGTCAGGCTTGAACTAGAAAGCTATCTAAGAAAGGCTATGCAAAAAAATGAATTTTACTTATGCTACCAGCCTCTGATTGATCTTGAGTCAGGAAACCTTTATGGAAGCGAGGCTTTAATCCGCTGGAATCATCCGAAGCTAGGACTTGTTTCGCCAGCAGAATTCATTCCCCTTGCTGAAGAAACTGGTCTTATAGAGGAAATTGGCAGTTGGGTATTGCGCACTGCATGCAAGCAGAATAAGAGGTGGCAAATGCTTGGCCATGAATCGCTCTCCATCTCCGTAAATGTGTCCGCCTATCAGTTCCAGCAGCCAGGTTTCCTGAACGAAGTAAAGAAAGCATTAGAAATTTCCGGCTTAAAACCGCAGTATTTGACTTTAGAGTTAACTGAAAGTACGATGCTGAGGAATGTGGAATACAGCATCCAGGTCATGCAGGCTCTCCAGACATTGGGAGTTAAAGTTTCAATTGATGATTTTGGCACGGGCTATTCTTCTTTAAGCTATCTGAAAGATTTTCCAATTAATACATTGAAGATAGACCGGTCTTTTATAAATAACCTGAGTTTAAACACATCTGACATTGCTATTGTAAAAGCAATCATTACAATGGGGCATGGACTTGCTGTAAAAGTAGTGGCAGAAGGGGTGGAAACGAAGGAGCAGATTGAACTTTTAAAAGAACTGAAATGTCATTACGCACAAGGCTTTTATATTCATAAGCCGCTTAGAACAAATGAATTTGAAGAAGGATTATCAAATAAGGTGCGGACGTAACAGCTAAACAAGGACAGCATCAAATGCCGCTTGAAGAAGGGAAGGAAAGATATTGGGGCTTGGGTTCTGATTATTTTAATTGCAGTACTTATTATAAGTGTTTTTGTTGTCCAGGCTGTTACCAAACATGGAGATCATCCTGTATTAACGCAAAAGGAAATTATTGAAGCATTAAAAAAACGGGAGCAAGAGGAGAAAGCTGGCCCTGGTTAAATAGCAGCCGTCTGCCGGGAATTGGCAGACGCTGCTTTTTTTTATAATATCAGAATTTATATTCTTTTGAACTTAGATCTGTCTAGCTCTAGGCGCCTCCCCTTGCTATGAGGAAATCTTTTCAATTACCATTCGCTTCCCGCTATTTAAGGTGAATTCAAATCGATCACTCATTTTTTCATAATAGCAGAAATGATGCTGAACATTGCAAATGTGATCCTGGTTATCAAAAATGATAAAATTTACCCCGCTCTTCCGATCTTTATCATTGAAAAAGGCTAACTGGTTATAGCAATAAATGCAATCATAGACTGAGAATTGCATTGAATTCAAAGTTGTTACAAACTGGTAAAATGCATCATCATTCATTTCCTCCAGCAGCCTCTCCAATGAGAAAACGAGATGTTTTCTTATTCGGATTGCATCCTGATCCTTTAAATGAAAAACTTCATCGGCCAGGGTAATTTTTCCCTCTTCAAACAAAATTCCTTTTTTCCAGCGCTTGAAGCGAAATAGTTCTAATTCCTGATGGAGGAATTCATCTAACAAAGATGCCTCATCTGTTTCATGATCAAAAAAAATCCATTGATCATTGATATACTCTACAGTGCCTTCTGTAAAGGCACGGGATTGATGCTCAATAAGCTTTATTCGCTGCTGTCTATTCATAAAAAACCTCCATTTACTTCCTCAACTTCTTTTTAGACAGTTTTGGCGATTTTTATAACCGCTGAAAGTGGACAATTAACTTTTTTCTAGGCCGTGCATAGAATAGCATCATGAAAATTGTGCCCAAACGATTCCGCTGGAAAGGATGATGTAGAATGTGTGGAATTACAGGCTGGATTGATTTCCAGAAGGATTTGAGAAAGGAAACGGCTGCAATTGGAAACATGGCGGATACGTTGACTAAGCGAGGTCCGGATGATACAAACGTCTGGACAGATGGGCATGCAGGATTCGGCCATAAAAGGCTAATCGTTGTAGACCCGGCTGGCGGAAAGCAGCCAATGACAAGAGAAAAACATAATAACCGCTATACCATTTGCTATAATGGTGAGCTATATAATACGGAAGATCTTCGTAAAGAACTCCTTATAAAAGGATATTCGTTTGAGGGCCATTCTGACACTGAGGTTTTATTGACTTCTTATATGGAATGGGGAGAAAATTGCCTTGAATATTTGAATGGAATTTTCGCGTTTGCTGTATGGGATGAAGAAAAGGAACAATTATTTATAGGAAGAGACCGTTTAGGGGTCAAGCCGCTATTTTACAGTGAGATCAAAAAGGGAATCATCTTCGGATCAGAAATAAAAGCCATTTTGGCCCATCCGGATATAAAGGCTGAAATAGATAGGGAGGGGCTGGCTGAAGTCTTTGGCTTAGGTCCATCAAGGTCGCCGGGTTCAGGAGTTTTCAAAGGGATTGATGAATTGAGGCCAGCACACGCTTTAAATTTCTCCAGAAATGGGCTTAAGGTCTGGCGCTATTGGAATGTAAAAAGTGAACCTCATAGGGATAACGTTGATGAAACAGCAGAAAAAGTAAGATACTTATTTACTGATGCAGTAACAAGACAGCTGGTATCCGATGTACCGCTTTGCACATTTCTCTCTGGAGGGGTCGATTCTAGCGCAATCACTGCTATTGCTGCAAAAACATATGAGAAAGAGGGAAAAGGCCAGCTTCATACCTATTCTATCGATTATGAAGGCAACGATGTTTTCTTCAAGGCAAATGAATTTCAGCCAAACTCGGATGGCGCATTTATCCATAAGATGTCTAAAGCCTTTAATACCAAGCAAAATAGTTGTATCATAACTCAGAAGCAGCTCGCAGAGGATTTAATAGAATCTGTACACGTAAGGGATCTTCCCGGTATGGCTGACATTGATTCGTCCCTACTCTGGTTTTGCAGGGAAATAAAGAATGACTTTGTTGTAAGTTTATCAGGTGAATGTGCGGACGAAATATTCGGAGGGTATCCATGGTTCCACAGGCAGAAAGACTTGCAGCGCAGGGGCTTCCCATGGATGAGATCTCTCGAAGCCAGAAATGGGCTATTGAAAGAAAACTGGCGGGAAAAGTTGAAGATCCAAGACTATGCCATGGAAAAATATAGGCAGGCAATCTCGGAAACTCCTAAGCTCGAGGGAGAGAGCGGAGAGGATGCCAGCCGAAGAGAGCTCTTTTATATTAACATGATTTACTTTATGACTACTTTATTGGATCGGAAAGATAGAATGAGTATGGGTGCAAGCCTTGAAGTAAGGGTGCCTTTTGCTGATCATCGCCTGGTGGAGTATGTGTGGAATATTCCATGGGAGATGAAAATGCATGGCAACCGTGAGAAGGGAATTTTGCGAAAAGCACTTGAGGGCATTTTGCCAAATGAAGTCTTATATAGAAAAAAGAGCCCTTATCCGAAAACCCATAATCCTGAGTATACTGATGCAGTCCAAAAAATGCTAAATGGATATTTAGAGGACCGATCTTCTGCACTTTATGAATTTTTCGATCATAGCCAGTTAAAGAAAATCATTGATTCCGGGGGAGAAGCGTTCAAGGAGCCTTGGTACGGCCAGCTTATGACCGGCCCTCAGCTGCTGGCGCATCTTGCACAGATTCATGTCTGGTTTAAAGATTATAATATTAATATTGTGGAGTAGAAAAAAGCGGCAGAAACCCCTGCCGCTTTTCTTTTAAAACAACTAAGATGTTCATGCGCATGTTTATATACATTATATTTCTGGTGAATTTTAAAACGAAAAAGGAAAGTCTTAAGGCTTTGCACCTAAGAACTTTTCTTAATTAAAACGATCTAAATCTTGCTTAAAGAGGAAGGGAATGATAGAATTTCAAATTCGAAACCAGCCAGATTTACTTTAAGGCTATCGGCCTCTGCAGCAAACTCTTCACCTGAAAGCAGGTTTGTAATTTTAACGCCCTTCATATTATAAGGCAGTGTAAAATCAGTTTTTTCATCCAAAGGGTTAGCTACTACAACAATCGTTTTTGACTCATTATATTTTCGATAGGCAACTATATTACCGGTTGTTTGGAAGAATTCGAACTGGCCTTCGTTGGCAAGCAATTTTTCTTCCTGGCGCAATTGGATCAGCTTCTGAACATGGATGAAAAGGTCCCGGTCCTGTTTCGCTTCATCCCACTCCATACATTTTCTGCAGCCTGGATCTATTTCCCCGCTTAGGCCAATCTCATCCCCATAATAAAGGCAAGGGGATCCCATAAAAGTAAATAAGATGGTGTAAATAAGTTTTACCCTTTTTTTATCTCCATTACATTCACTCAGAATTCTGGGTGTATCGTGGCTGCCGACAAGATTGAAGGCAGCTTCGTAAAAATTGGCAGGATAACGGTGGATTTCACCAGTTATGTTATAGGCGAATTCAGTGGCGGATATCGTTTTCTTCGCAATAAGGTTCAATAAATTGGCTGTGAAAGGATAATTCATGACTGCGTCAAATTGATCGCCGCGCAGCCAGGGCATGGAGTTATGCCAAATCTCCCCCAAAATATAGAGATCAGGTTTAACGCTTTTCACTGTCTGCCTGAACTCACGCCAGAACTGATGGTCAACTTCGTTTGCTACGTCCAATCTCCACCCGTCAATATTAAACTCTTCAATCCAATAGTTAGCCACTTTAAGCAGATAATCTTTTACCTCAGGATTTGCCGTATTTAGCTTTGGCATTTGTTCTACGAAAGCAAATGTTTCATAGTTAGGATATTTGCCGCCTTTTAATGGAAAGCTGTGCGGATGAAACCAATCTTTAAACTTTGATTTTTCTCCGTTTTTAAGCACATCCTGAAAAGGGGGAAAGTAATATCCACTATGATTAAATACGGCATCAAGCATAACACGGATATTTCTTTTGTGGCATTCTTCTACCATTTTCCTTAAAGATTCCTTCGTTCCAAACTGGGGATCAATTTCCAGATAATCGATTGTATCATATTTATGATTGGAAAAAGCCTTAAAAACTGGTGTGAAATAGATGCCTGTAATACCAAGATTCTGGAGATAATCCAAATGTTCCATTACACCCTCAAAATCACCGCCAAAAAAATTCGTCGGGGACGGGTATGTACTGCCCCATGCAAGAGTTCCAACAGGATCATTATCGGGGTTGCCATTCGCAAACCTTTCAGGAAAAATCTGATACCAAACTGTATCCTTTACCCAGGAAGGGGCTTTGAACACTTCTTCCGGGTGTAGATATGGAAAGTTAAAGTAATAGCCGGAATCCGCAGGAACCGTATCGCAAAACCCTTTTTCAGTTAAAATTAATTCTTCTTTTTCGGATTTCAATATAAAGCCGTACCGTGACCTTCTAAAAGGCGGAACAATAAAAGTGTGCCAAAAATCATGAATCCCATCTGTTCCGGACTTTGACATTTTTGTTACTTCATATTGCCATTTGCCATCCGTCCAGAGGTATTGGTCACCGTGTATTAAAGACACTTCCAAAACGTCATCTTTTTTTGTCTGTATTCTAATATGCAGGGTTTCTTCATCAATTGGGTATACATAATGATCAGCAGGATAGTGGATGATAGCTGCCTTTTCCATGGTTTTTCCCCTTTCAAAATAATGCAATCGTTTGCATTATATCATATCGCTAAAAGGATGATATCTTTACTGCTTTTTATTTAATCATTGCTTTAATGAGTTTTATTGTTATCTATCCGCTTTTTCAGTACGCTGACGATGATATTTACTATTATTACTGTGTCATTCAAAGCCTTCTCATTTTCGCGTTATTAGTTTGTAGGAAGGAAAAATGGACTGTTGACGTTTTTAATCCTTCAAATGATTCCTAACTTTGCCCCATTGATTTCCATTTTCGTTTTAGCAACGAGAACAGGAATGATTGATGCTCAACTTGGATTAATTCTTGTGTGTGCAGGCGGTCAGATTCCAATAAATACATGGCTAATGAAAGGATATCTTGATACAATTCCTAAGGAACTTGATGAGTCTGCAAAAATGGATGGAGCAAGCCATTTCCGTGTGTTCTGGCAAATTATTATGCCTTTGGCAAAGCCCATTATAGCGATTGCTCATTTATAGCCCCATTCGGTGACTTTATTTTAGGTAAATCTTATTAAGAACAGATGAAAAATTTACTATGGCGATAGTTTATATGAAATGGCTGCCAAGCAGTTCGGAAATGAATTTACATAGTTCGCTCGCTGCAGGATCAGTCTTGATTGCGATTCCGATAGCAGCTCTGTTCCTGATGTTCCAGAAATACTTTGTTTCCGGATTGACGTCAGGGGGAACAAAAGGCTAATCTTAAAGGGCTGAAACTTTTACATGCCGTTGCCGCAGTCATGTTTTTCTGCCTCTGCAATGGCTTGAAAAATGAAGGAGGAGCGGCGATGAAACAAGGATTTATAACCTTCATCTTAATCTCGTTTCTTATTTTTTATGCCCTGCCGGTAGGAGCAGCTGAAAAAGAAGAGCGTAAATGGCAAGATGAAACAATTTATTTTTTAATGGTGGATCGATTTAGCAATGGTAATCCAAATAATGATTTTAAGGTGGATGTTGAAGACCCCAAGGCCTATCATGGCGGTGACTTTAAAGGCATTATGGATCGCCTGGATTACATTAAAGATATGGGATTTACGGCAATTTGGCTGACACCTGTTTTTGATAACGAAGAAAAAGGCTACCATGGTTATTGGATTAAAGACTTTTACAATACAGAAGAGCATTTCGGAACGTTGGATGAGTTCAAACAGCTTGTACAGGAAGCCCATAAAAGGGATATGAAAGTGATTCTGGACTTCGTTGTGAATCATGTAGGATATAATCACGATTGGGTAAATGATCCAAAGAAAAATGATTGGTTCCATGAGGAACGGGATATAGCCAATTGGACAAATCAGACTGAAATTGAAAATGGATGGATAAATGGTCTGCCTGATTTAAAACAGGAAAATCCTGAAGTGCAGGACTATTTAATTGATGCCGCTCAATGGTGGATAAAAGAAACGGACATCGACGGCTATCGCCTGGGTACTGTTAAGCATGTTCCAAAAACCTTCTGGGCAGAATTTGCAGGCAGTGTGAAAAGCGTCAAAGAAGATTTTTATTTGCTTGGGGAAGTTTGGTCCGATGATCAGAAGTATATCGCTGAATATGAAAAAACAGGTATAGATGGCTTTGTTGATTACCCATTGAATGACCATTTAAGAACAGCTTTCGCAGAACCTGATCAATCCTTAGGCTGGCTTTTTACAAGCTGGGATGGAAATAAAGCTTTATATGATCATCCTTATTTAATGGGAACTTTCATGGATAATCATGATACGGTCAGATTTACAAGAGATGCTGTTTTAAAAAACAACCACCCTGGACCAAGATGGAAACTGGCATTGACGTATTTGTACACAACTCCGGGAATTCCAATTGTTTATTATGGCAGCGAAATTGCGCTCGATGGCGGTGAAGATCCAGAGAATCGCAAGCAGATGGATTTCAGGACAGATAAAGAACTGATTGACTATATTTCGAAGCTCGGAGAAGTAAGACAAATGCTTCCTTCATTAAGAAGAGGCGAAATGGAACTTTTAGCAGAAGAGAATGGATTTGCTGTTTACAAAAAGAAGTATAAAGATGAAACCGCTGTCATTGCCATCAACAATTCAACCAAATCGCAAAAGGCTGTTCTGGATTCATCACAGGTGGAAGAAGGAAAAGAACTTCGCGGCCTTCTTACAGATGACCTAGTCCAAAGCGAGAATGGCAATTATAATCTCATAATGGACCGGGAACAGGCGGAAGTATATATTTTGGATGAGAAATCAGGTATAAACATTCCTTTGATAGCAGCATTAGCTGCAGTATATACTGCTTTTATGTTCTTTATCTTTCTATTGTGGAAGCGGTCAAAAAAGAAAAAGGCAGAATAAAACTCAAAGAATGGCAATTGCAGCATCCTGCTGACCCTTCATTGCAGCTTTTAACCGCTTCTTCCAAGAGTTTGTTATGAATAGGCATCCTGTTTACAAAAGGAAAGAAATATATTACTGTTTTGATTATAATATAAATAACAGAGACCTCATGGAGTGGGTGATGATATTGGCAGTTACAATTAAAGATGTTGCAAAGGTGGCAAAAGTTGCGCCTTCGACGGTTTCACGAGTTATTGCCAACAATCCTCGCATCAGCGAAAAAACGAAACAAAAAGTCAGAGAGACGATGGAACAATTGGGGTACCATCCCAATTTCATTGCCAGGAGTCTTGCAAGTCAATCAACACGTGCTATTGGCTTAATTATGCCAAGCTCTACAGATAAAGTTTTTCAAAATCCTTTCTTCCCAACCGTATTAAGGGGGCTGAGCGAGGGTGCTCATGAGAGGCATTATGCTCTCCATATGACAACTGGAAAAACGGATGATGAAATATATGATGGGGTAGTCCAAATGGTGCAAGGCGGACGTGTAGATGGTGTAATTCTTCTTTACTCCAAAGTGGAAGATAAAGTCCTTGCCTTTCTAAAGGAAAAAGACTTTCCCTTTGTAGTGATAGGAAAACCCTTTTCGGACGAGGAAGAAATCACGTATGTAGATAATAACAATTTCCGTGCTGCGAAGGAGGTTACGGAATATTTAATCAAGCTTGGACATAATCAAATTGCCTTTGTAGGCGGGAACTTGAACCTGACTGTAACGGTTGAACGTTTGCTTGGTTATGAAAAAGCATTAAGAGAAGCAAATATTGAGCTTGTAAATGATTATATTGTCCATGAGGAATTCCTAAAAGAAGGCGGGCAGGAAGCTGTTAGAGGGTTAATATCCCTTGAACAGCCGCCTACAGCCCTTGTGGTTGCCGACGATTTAATGGCACTTGGTGTCTTAAAAACATTGGATGAGCTTGGGATCAAGGTTCCTGAAGACATGTCTATCATTAGCTTTAATAATGTGCTATTGGCTGAAATGTCCAGACCGCCGTTAACCTCAGTAGACATCCATATATTTGATTTAGGATTTGAATCTGCGAGAAGTTTAATTTACAGAATTGAAAATCCGCGGGAACCTGTTAAAAGAATAATAATTCCGCATAAAATTGTAAAACGCTGCTCATGCAGCAGTCCGAATCAGGAAAAACCATTCATAGTTTCTTAAAAAGGGAAGCCTGCGGAGGCTTCCCTTTTAGTTATAAAAACTGTCTAGCTGCTTTATAAAGGCTTTGACAGGTTCATCATGACACGACCAATAGCCAGCAGCATTTGGGAGGCCATGGCGTTTTTTTAGCCAGTGTTCTTCGTGGGCACGGTGTCTTACCCGTTTACAATAGTGCCGCCATTCACATGAATCATTTGGCCGCTTACGTAAGAGGAATCATCGCTTGCAAGATACACATAAGCAGGAGCCAGTTCATACGGCTGGCCAGCTCTGCCCATTGGTGAATTTGAACCGAATTTGGATACTTTTTCTGCTGAGAAGGTAGACGGGATCAGCGGTGTCCAAATCGGGCCAGGAGCTACACCGTTCACTCGGATTCCTTGGCCTGCAAGTGACATTGCCAAGGAACGAGTAAAGGAAACAATTGCTCCTTTTGTAGATGAATAATCAATTAATTGTTCATTTCCTTCATATGCTGTAATGGAAGCAGTATTGATAATGGAGCTTCCTTCTTTGAGATGAGGAAGAACTGCTTTTGTTAGATGGAAAAATGAAAAGATATTGGTTCTAAAGGTTCTCTCGAGTTGATCAGCTGTGATGTCCAGCAGACTTTTCTGCGGATGCTGTTCAGCTGCATTATTAACAAGCACATCAATTTTTCCGAATTGGTCTATCGTCTTATTGACTACATCTTTGCAGAATGTTTCACTTCCAATATCACCTGAGATTAGCAGACATTCCTGGCCTTCAGCTTTGATAGCCTCTTTTGTTTTCTCTGCATCCTCATGCTCATCCAAGTACACGATTGCCACATTCGCACCTTCTTTTGCAAAATAAATGGCGGCTGATTTTCCGATGCCGCTGTCTCCGCCTGTAATTAAGGCTACCTTTCCTTTCAATTTTTCAGAACCCTTATAATTCGGGTCTGCACATTGAGGTTTAGGCTGCATAGGATCTTCAGTGCCAGGCTGATGATCCTGATGCTGCGGCGGGAATTCCTTAGGGTTATTTTGATTGTTAGACATTGCTTCATCCCTCCAAATGATTGATACTAGTTAAATTCCATTTTATTATGATAAAAAAACATGGAAATTATTTGCAACGGCCCATATTTAAGATCTAAAAATATAGAAAGGAGAGAATCTGCATGCAAATTCTTTAAATCCATATTAAACCAAAATTCTTGATGCAAGGTAAGTGATGTCAAGTAACATAATTGATAGTTAGCCGCCTTTTTATCATTCATTTCTATAATAAGTGCGATGACGGCTTTTGGTGCTATTTTCAAATAAAAAAGCAAACGGATAAAGACCGTTTGCTCTCATTTAGCGGTAGTTAACGAACTGGACGTCAACCGTTATATCAGCTTCTTTAACTGCTGTAATAATCTTCTGAAGATCATCACGGTTTTTCCCCGTTACACGAACCTGGTCATCCTGCACTTGACTCTTAACTTTTAAGCCGCTGTTCTTAATAAGGGTATTAATTTTCTTTGCATTCTCTTTATCAATGCCCTGAACAAGTTTGGCTCTTTGGCGTACAGTTCCGCCCGATGCTCCTTCAACTTTGCTGTAATCAAGGTTTTTTATCGGGATCCCTCTTTTAATTAACTTGCTTAATAAAACATCCTTAAGCTGTTCAAGTTTAAACTCATCATCAGAGACCAGTACAAGTTCTTCCTTATCCAGTTTGATGTCACTTTTGCTACCTTTAAAGTCATAACGTGTGGAAATTTCCTTCATCGCAATATTAATTGCATTGGTTACTTCTGAAAATTCTACTTTAGATACAATATCAAATGAGCTTTCTTTAGACATGGCAGCCTCCTTGGACATTACAATTTTCATTTAAAAGAAGTTTCACTTTTCCGCGTTATAACTGTCCGTAGAAGATAGTATATCAAGAAGCTGAAACGGACAGTAAAAACCCGATAAGTTCAACTAACTTTTTGAAGGAAAAGCGCCTTCAAAAAGAAGTTTCACTTTACCTTCTTATTATAGTAAAATATAGCAGTTCGAACAACTTTAGGAGTTATAAGATCTTTATAGGGAAAGATTTAATATAATGAATATTTGGTGTTTACAGTGATAAAAAGGAGGTAACAAGCAATGGCATTAGAGGAGTACTTGGGCCGTACAGCCGCGCTGACTGTATCAAGGGAAGCGGCATTTGGGTATTTTTTGACTGATGGAGAGGAAGATATCCTGCTCCATGAAAATGAAACAGAGGGTAAGCTTGAAGAAGGACAGGAGGTTGAGGCTTTTCTTTATGTAGATTCTCAGGGGAGAATTGCCGCGACAACCAGGATTCCCGAAATACAGGCTGGTACATATGGCTGGGCGCAAGTAAGTGATGTAAAACCCGGGATAGGGGTATTTATCAATATTGGTGTGCAGAAGGATATGCTTCTGGGAGAAGAAGATTTGCCTGTTCATAAAGCTGTATGGCCGCAAGAAGGGGACAGGCTGTATATTACCCTTCGTGTGAATAAAAACAACCGAATTTATGTAAAAATGGCTACCGATCCTTTAATAAGTGAAATGGCTGTAAAGGCTGTAAGAAGTGATTTTAATAAGAACATTCATGGGCATATTTACAGAACAGCGAAGGTCGGAAGCTGGATTTATACAGCAGAGGGTTTTAAGGGTTTTATCCATGAATCCCAGCGAAAAAGGGAGCCGCGCCTCGGTGAAAAGGTTGAAGGGCGTATTGTGGATGTAAAGGAAGATGGAACTGTGAATATTTCTTTAATCGCGAGAAAGCACGAAGTACTTGATGAAGATTCGGAAAAGATCCTTTCCTACCTGGAAAGCCGTAATGGTGCGATGCCATTTAGTGATAAAAGCGCACCAGAAGACATTCAGGAGCGTTTCCAGCTTAGCAAAGCTTCCTTCAAAAGAGCTTTGGGCAGGCTGATGAAAGAAGGTAAGGTGTATCAGGAGGACAGCTGGACATATATAAAGAAAGACTAGCTATTAATGAAAAAAAGGACAAGCTAAATGCTTGCCCTTTTTTATTAAAGATGGTCTGTTTTTTTAGAGTACTGATTTTTTCCTGCTTTCCGGTTTTTCTCGCGCATCATGTTTTTTTCATGACGCAGCGCGTTATTGTCTTTTGCCTTTTTATCATTATCAGAAGTATGCGGCATAATAAAAAATACCCCTTTCCATTCTGTTAGAATTAGTCTTCAGCAAGAAACCGGCTGAAGTGCAGTCTTATTGTCTGTCAGAATAGAAAGGAGTATGTATAGATTTATGATAGCATGTTTTACAGTTTGTTTTGGAAGAAGATGGCGATTGAGCCAGGGCCGGTATGTGATCCAATAACAGAGCCAATCGATGTGACATAAACTTCTTTTGCGTTTAGCTCGTTCATTATAAGAGTTTTCATTTCAATTGCCGTTTCTTCATCATCAGCATGGCTAATGCCGACAGTCTGGGATTCAAATGAAACTCCTCTTTCTTTCATCAGTTCAATGATCCGCCGAAGAAGTTTTTTCTTGCCACGCAGCTTTTCAATCGGAACGAGTTTACCATCCTCCACATGTAAAAGGGGTTTAATGTTCAGCAGTCCTCCTAAGAAGGCAGAGGCTCTAGAAACGCGGCCGCCTTTTGCTAAATACTCGAGATCGTTAACAGTAAATAAGCTTTCCAAATGCTCGCAGCGAAATTTGATATCCTTTACCAATTCTTCTTTGGAGGCGCCAGATCGCATTTTATTAACAGCTGCCATTACAATTAATCCGTATCCCAAAGAAGCAGCCTTGGAGTCTATAATGGTTAAGTTAAAGTCAGGATACTTCTCCTTAACCTGTTCGAGAATCATTACAGCTGTTTGATATGTACCCGAAAGCTCGGAGGAAAAAGCAATATATATGCCGTCTTTATTTTCTTCTGCCATTTTTGTGAATGCTTCTTCAAAAAGCAGCGGAGATACTTGTGAGGTTTTTGGCACCTGGCCTTCACGGATGGCATCATAAACTTTTTTAGGTTCAATTGTAACTAAATCTTCATACTCAGTATCGTTTAAATGAACCTTTAATGGAAAAAGTGTGACATCATTTTCCTTAAAAAAATTTAAAGGTAGGTCACACGCACTGTCAGCGAGTAATTTTACTGACATTCTTTTTCACCTGCTTTCAAACTATATGAATTAAGTGTATAGAAATAAGTAAGAAAAAACAATGAATTGTATTGAAAATGCCTCATTTTGGGTAAAGATTAAATAAGTGAAATTAGGGGGTTTACAATGGTTTGGTTAGAGACTAAGAAGGTTTTTATTGTATTGATTGGAGCGATTTTAAATGCGATCGCCATGAATTTCTTCCTGATACCGGCAAATGTCTATGCAAGCGGGTTTACGGGTGTGGCACAGCTGCTTTCCAGTATTTTGGGCAGCTTTGCATCTACAGGTATATTGCTCTTTATTTTGAACATCCCTGTAACCATTTTAGCTTGGAAGAAGGTTGGGAGATCATTCACAGTTTATAGCTTCCTTAGTGTGTTTTTACTGTCATTTTTTTTGGAAGCCATCCCCATTATTCGTGTGTCCGGGGATATTCTGCTAAATGCAGTATTTGGAGGGGTCATAGCTGCTGTCGGTGTGGGGATTACACTAAAGTGGGGGGCTTCTACTGGAGGTATGGATATTATAGCTATGGTATTGTCTAGAATGAAAGATAAACCAGTCGGTACATATTTTTTCACGCTTAACGCCATTATTATAATATCGGCCGGATTTTTATATGGCTGGGAAAAAGCTCTGTATACACTGGTAACCCTGTATGCCTCTACACGGGTAATTGATGCGATCCACACAAGACACGAAAAGCTGACAGCGCTAATCATTACAAAAAAGTCGGTAGAAATGAAAAAGGCAATTCATGACCATTTAGTTAGAGGGATTACAACGTTCCCTGCCAAAGGAGCTTTTACAAACGAAAGCAAAGAAATGATGATGATCGTCATTACTCGGTATGAATTATTTGATCTTGAGAGAATTATTAAAGAAGTGGATCCCAATGCTTTTACCAATATCGTTCAAACAGCAGGTGTGTACGGTTTCTTCCGCAGGGATTAAATAACTGGAGGGGTGCAGGGATGCTGCGACTATTAGGTGTTCTGTTTTTTTTAGCATTTTCTCTGCCTTTACAAAGCTCTGAGGCTGCTGGGAGCAAAAAGCCTTATGAATTTGAGGTTTTACCTTATGCAGGACCGGAACGATTGGAAATGGACATTATTTTAAGAAATACTGAAAATGATCCTTTGGATTTTGAATTTCCAAGCTCACAGAAGTATGAAATTTTGATTTATGATGAAAAAGGCAATCCGGTATACTCCTATTCAAAAGGCAAAGTTTTTTTACAGGCTTTGCAAACCCTTAAGTTAAAACCGGATGAGAGCTTGATTTGGAGGGAACAATGGGATTATGTCTATAATGGCAATCGAGTAACGGAAGGGGAATATCGGATTAAAGCCATTCTGCAGGCAAAAAAACTTAACGAGGAAACTTTGACAGAAAAACCTGCTTCCGAATCGCCTGTTTATATACCTGGAAAAAGTGCATCATTCCGCCATGCAAAGACTAGCGGGGAAGACGGCGCTTATACAGTTGCCTTTGAAGCACGCTCTCTAGGAGGAAAGTTATTCTATGCTGTAGAAGATGGCCATAATGAGTTATGGGCTGAACGGCCGCTCCAAACAAAATCCAGGAACTGGGAGTCCATTACATTAAAAATAAATATCCCTAATCGGAAATTGCCTAGAAGCGGTTCTGTAATACTGCATTTGTATGAAAAAAGCCAAAAAGACGGAAGTATTATTCAATCCGTTCCGGTAATACTGGAAAATAGGTAAAAAAAGCTGACAGCCTATTTGGGGCTGTCAGCTTTCTTAAATTTTAAAAAAATGTTTGTCGATAAATGTCTAGCTCCAGCATTTTTCTTCATTATCGGCTCTATTGTTCCAGCTTCTGCTGCATTTCACGCAGCTGCTCCTGTTCAGCCGCAGTGGAATTAGCAAAGGCGGAACTTAACGCATTTTTTGCACGGGAAATAGCTTCTTCCTGGCCAGGAGAACCTTTAGCAATTTCTGCATATTTCCTGGCTTCCTGATATAATCTGTTTCCCATCTTATATTCCTCCGAGGGATGATTCTTTCACATTAGCCAATTTTTCGGCTTCTGCATCAGCATATGTCATGTGATACGGGATACGCTCATCATGCTTACTAACAGTATCAATACCTTGTTGAACGAAGCGTTTTGATTTATTACGTTTACCCATTCGAATCCCCTCCGCCTGAAGATTTTTGAAGCAGCTTGTCTGCTTCATCCTTTAGTATGCTCTAAAGAGATGTTTTTCAAAAGAGGGTTATATTGGCCAGTTTTCTAATTTATGTTTTTTGCTGTGAAGCTGGTTAAAGAGCTTTTAAGTTAAGTAAATCATTTAAATAAATTCCAATTCCATCTTCTTCATTTGTCAAGGTAACTTCGTTGGCAATATTCTTGACCCTGTCAATGGCATTTCCCATTGCAATGCCGTAGCCTGCATATTCAAGCATTTCCAAATCATTATCTTCATCGCCAAAGGCAATAATCCGATTGGAAGGTATTTGGAAATGTTCTGAGGCTTTTTGCAATCCTACAGCCTTATTAAGGCCGGCCTTCACGATTTCTATCACATGCCATGGAGCGGCCCAGCGCCTATGATCAATCACTTCAGCGTGCACTTTGGATAAGTGGTCCCTGATGGTTCTTACATGCTCCTCATCTGTATGGATCAGCATGCTTGTAGGATTATCATTGAGGTAATTGCGCAAGTCGCCAGTTGTTATATTCGGGTCGCCGAATCCAAAGATATCCAGCAGTTTTTCATCATGATAGTGCAAATAAACATCATCAATAACCTCTGCAACGATATTATGGAAAGTATAGCTGTTAACAGCTTCCACAATTTCTTTCGCTACGGTCATTTGCAGCGGAGTATGGTAGACCCCCCAGTTGCGATCTTTGGGATGATGAATGTATGCTCCGTTAAAATTTACAATAGGAGAAGTAAGGTCCATTTCCCGATAATAAATCTCACTTGAACGAAACGGCCTTCCCGTAGCAATCATGACCTCATGTCCCTGTTCACGAGCTTTTTGAATGACCATTTTTGTTTTTGGTGATATTGTTTTATCATCTTTTAATAAAGTGCCATCAAGGTCAAGTGCAATTAAATGTTTTTCTGCCATAATATCTCCTTTTATGCGCTTTGCGCTTTATAAATTTTTTATGTCAGTCATCCACAATAAAAAGATGCCTTTGCATTTAAGTTTAAAGGTTTGTGAAAAAAAAAGTCCACATGTTATTCTGAAAATATAGGAAGAATTTACAATGCTGTGTAAATTTCAGTTTACAAAAATCATTTTATACGTATATGTTACCAATATTCTAATATGGTTGTAAAAAAATTCACTTTGCTTACATAATAAAAACAATTGAACTTGCCACTTAACAATTAGGCATAAATGATTTAGGAGGAAGGCCATTGGTTATTATAGAAAATAAGCTTATCAGGGAGATTCCTGTTCTCGAGGTGGCCAGACAGGAGAAAAAGGAGGATCGATTGCCATTCGTTTTTTTCGTTCATGGATTTACGAGTGCGAAAGAACATAACCTTCATTATGCTTATCTGCTTGCTGAAAAAGGCTTTAGGGTGGTGCTGCCGGATACGGTATTCCATGGGGAAAGATCAAACGGCTTAACAGGTAATCATTTGAACTTCAGGCTTTGGGATATTGTTCTCAATACGATAGCAGAGTTGGGAATGATAAAGGAAGCATACGAAGGGGAACACCTGATAAATCCAGATAGAATTGGTCTTGTCGGAACCTCCATGGGGGGCATCATAACACTTGGCGCTTTAACACAATATGAATGGATTAAAGCTGCTGTCAGCCTTATGGGGATGCCTTATTATGAAAAGTTTGCCCAAATGCAGCTGGAAGAACTTCCGAAACATAATATTGAAATTCCTTTAAGCAATGAAGAGATCTCAGATTTGCTGGCTTCTCTAAGAGAGCGCGATATAAGTCTGCAGCCAGAAAAACTGTGTGGCAGGCCCCTTATGTTCTGGCATGGAAAAAAAGATTCTGTTGTTCCTTATTCCTATACATACCGGTTTTATGAAAACATTCAGCCACTATATCGTGATGCACATGAAAAGCTGAGATTTATTTCGGACGAACAAGCAGGACATAAAGTGAGCAGAGAAGGTGTGCTTGAAACGGTAAAATGGTTTGAAGTGCATCTTTAGACAACATTTTGTCAATTCATTTAAATATTTGTTATGATTAATTAAAGTACAAAAGAAGGAGTGCTTCAAAATGAATCAGGATTTAAAAGACAGCATCATGGGCGCACTAGAACTTGTAGTAGACCCTGAGCTCGGCATCGATATTGTAAACTTAGGCTTGGTATATGACGTAAAAATGGAGGAAGAGGGCAAGGCGGTTATTGATATGACCCTTACTTCCATGGGCTGCCCTTTGGCTGGAACCATAGTAGAACAAGTCAAGGCTGCATTGGCTGATATCCCTGAAGTCAAAGATACTGAGGTAAATATTGTCTGGAACCCGCCCTGGTCCAAAGACAGAATGTCCCGTTATGCAAAAATTGCCCTAGGCGTACAATAAAAAATCCCCAGCTAACCCAGTAGGCAGCTTTTTGCCTGCCGGGTTAGTATATAAAATGAATCCTATAATCCGTAATGATATGCTTAGCTGCTAATTACAGTTTAATGACAAAACCTTCATCACCCTGCACTTATCAATCATCCTTGCACCTTCTAGTCACCTCCTTGTCAAATTTCCAAAAAGAACAGATATTTGTGAGATAGTTCACTTATTTACATTTGAAATTACCCTATAATAACGATGCAAAGACAAATAAAGTTCACTTCAAATGGCATCATCATTGAAGAAGCTGTCTAAAAAGGGGCAGCTAAGGAGGCATCTATTATGGAATTTAATAGAGATTTTAATCAGGACCCTTTTATTGTAATTTGGGAGTTAACAAGAGCTTGCCAGCTAAAATGCCTGCATTGCCGCGCGGAGGCACAATACAGAAGAGACCCTAGAGAGCTTTCCTTTGAAGAGGGGAAAGAATTGATTGATCAAATATATGAAATGAACAACCCGATGCTGGTATTCACAGGTGGAGATCCATTAATGAGACAGGATGTATTCGATATAGCCGACTATGCAGTGAAAAAAGGAGTTAGGGTTTCCATGACACCAAGTGCAACCCCGAATGTAACAAAGGAAGCTATCGAAAAAGCAAAAGAGGTAGGCTTATCTCGCTGGGCATTCAGTCTCGACGGACCCAATGCAGAAATTCATGACCATTTCCGGGGTACCTCAGGCTCGTTTGATCTAACAATTGAAAGGATCAAGTATTTGCATGAACTTGAAATACCAGTCCAAATCAATACGGTTATTTCCCGGTATAATATTGATTATCTCGAGGAAATGGCAATGGTTGTTGAGAATCTGAAGTGTGTGCTTTGGAGCGTGTTTCTCCTTGTGCCTACAGGCAGAGGGCAGGAAAAGGATATGATTTCTCCTGTTGAGCATGAGAAGGTATTTACCTGGCTATATGACTTAAGCAAACGAGTTCCTTTTGATATTAAAACAACAGCTGCACAGCATTACCGAAGAGTGGTTATACAGCAGAAAATAAAGGAAGCAATAGCACAGAATCAAGACATTCAGTATCTTGATGCGCTAACACAGAAGGGCTTGACTGGTTCTATTGATGGGCTGGGAAGGGCGCCAAAAGGAGTGAATGACGGGAACGGTTTTGTATTCATTTCCCACATAGGAGATGTCTATCCGAGCGGCCTTCTTCCTATTAAAGCGGGCAGCGTGAGGGAACAGCCTCTCGCAGAAATTTACAGGGAGTCTCCCATTTTTAAAGATTTAAGAAACCCTGATAAATACAAGGGAAAATGTGGACAATGCGAGTTCAGATATGTTTGCGGAGGGTCAAGGTCCCGAGCTTATGCGATGACCGGAGACTATCTTGAAAGCGAGCCATTCTGTGTCTATATCCCTAAATCATTGAGGAAGAAAGCGGCAAACACCTAATAAAATGATTAGAAACAGCGTCAGTGGAATAAGGATAAGCCTATTTTTCCGGATGAATAAGAGTGCAGCATAAAAGCTGCACTCTTATTCAATGCTGCAATAGACCGCAGGACAATTTTCGCAGCCAATCTCATTTTTTAAGTATTGCAAGTTCTTAACAATAATTTTTCCGTTCAAGCTGGCAATAATATCATCCTTCTTAAGCTCACCCAGGATCCTGTTCGTGCTTTCACGGGAGGTTCCGCAGAAATTGCCCAGTTCCTGGTTGGTGAGAGGCAGGTCAATGAGGATTCCTTCATCCACATTGACACCATAGCTGTTAGTCATTCTTATTAAGGTTGAAAAGAGGGCGCCTTTCTTTCCGTTGAGGACAAGATCTCTAAATTTTGTTTGGGTCTTCCTAAAATGATCGCTCATCCATTTCATAAACTCATAAGCCAGCCTGCTGTTTTTAAAGATTTCCCTTTCCAGAACCTCTTTTTTAACAACAGCGATTTCACCAGCATCAATTACCAAAGCATTTAGTAAATATTTCGGGCAGTTAGTAAAAAGAGTCAATTCACCAATGATTTCATTTTTCCCGCATATTCGAAAAGTAAGCTCTCTTCCCTCTGCCGTTATTTTGCTGATTTGGATTTTGCCGGACAAAATGATATAGAGCTCATTAGCTTCCATTCCTTCCTGAAAAATATAAGAGCCTTTCTTTGTTTGTATATGCCGGTCCGCAAAGTTAAGAAGCTCCTTTATTTCAATGGAATGTGTAGGTTTATTGGCTGTTTGTGACATGCTAATCCTCCATCTGATAAAACTTCTGTCTTTTTTCACAATAATATCATCTAAATAGTGAAAATACGCCCGGTGTTTGTGTCGTTATTGTGGCACTTTGTTGCAGTTTTTGAATACTGGGGATGCGCATAATCAAAAAAAATTAATTAAACTGTTAACAATTATAGAAATTTATGCTCTAATAGTAAAAGCCCTTAATTTTAAGTGCAGGATTATTTCTGTTATCTTAAGGGAAAGGTTAAAATATACATTAGATAAGTTTAAATATATTTTTGCTGAAATAGTTGATGATTTAAAAAAGTCACTCTTTATCTGGAGTTGAACGCAATGGCTAAAACAATCATTAAAGATAAATTAAATAGACCTTTGAGAGACTTGCGGATATCGGTTATTGACCGCTGTAATTTCCGCTGTCAATACTGTATGCCTGCAGACGTTTTCGGCCCTGACTTTGCTTTTCTCCCTAAAAGTGAGCTGCTAAGTTATGAAGAAATTAATAGGCTGGCAAATATCTTTGTCGGCCTAGGCGTTGAAAAAATCAGGTTAACAGGTGGAGAACCCTTAATGAGAAAGGACCTCTCTATACTAGTAAAAATGCTCTCGGAAATTGAAGGATTAAACGATATTGGGTTAACCACCAATGGTGTATACCTCCCGAAACATGCAAAGGATCTAAAGGACGCAGGACTAAAAAGGGTGAATATTAGCCTGGATAGCCTGGATGACGAATTATTTGGGAAAATTAACGGTCGCAATGTTGGTGTAAAACCTGTATTAAAAGGGATTGAAGCTGCAAAAGAAGCCGGGCTTGGCGTCAAACTGAACATGGTTGTAAAAAAAGGACTGAACGATTCAGAAATTGTTCCAATGGCCAAGTTTTGCAAAGAAAATGGGCTGCAGCTTCGTTTTATTGAATATATGGATGTTGGAAGCACAAATGGCTGGAAGATGGACCAAGTCGTGACCAAAAAAGAAATATATGAAATTTTAAAGGAACATTATCTGCTTGAACCGGTAGATCCTGATTATTTCGGTGAAGTTGCTAAACGCTACCGTTATAAAGGCACAAATGTAGATGTTGGATTTATCACGTCTGTATCTGAATCCTTCTGCTCAAGCTGTACCCGTTCAAGGCTCTCGGCTAATGGGCAAATCTTCACCTGCCTCTTCAATGGAGAAGGACATGATTTAAAAGAATTTATGAGAAACAATGCCTCAGATGAAGAAATTACTGAGCGCATTATCACTATCTGGAATGGCCGCATAGATAGATATTCGGACGAGCGTACAGAGGAAACGATTGCAAATAGGAAGAAAATTGAAATGTCCTATATCGGAGGGTAATTTCCCTCGATGTGATTTTCTTATTTGAAAAGGCCCCATCCCTTACCCTATCAAGCTTCATGATTGAGAAATAAAAAATCTGCAGGCTTTTAAGCTGCAGATTTTTTAAGTTAATTAATATATCGTGGGAACAGAATATTATTTTCTAGGTGGACATGCATAAAAGTTTGGCCTTCTAAATCTTCAAGCCGTTTATAGACTAATCGGTAAGATCCGCATGCATCTGACGGCGGAACAAAATCTGAAGTGATTTCGCGAAGCTCTTTTAAAATCGCACCTGCATGATCATGTTCTTTTTCAAGTTCTTGAATATAGCTAATAATTTCCTCGCGATTATCAGCAGGAGGATCCTCGAGCTTGAGCAGCAAAGGGAAAACCGACTCTTCTTCCTTGGCAGTGTGTTCGAGAAGTTCCCTTTTTAACTCGAAGAACAATTCGTGAACTCTTAGCAGTTCCTCATGGCCTGCTCCATGAACCCGGGCAACCTTTGTCACATATGGACTTAATTGCGAAAGTTCTTCTTCAAGCGGTCGGTGGTACTGGTTGATGACGTATTCAATAATATCCACAGAACTGCTTTTTGTCCAAACTTGTATATCTTCTTTAGGATTTTCTTTTTGAATTACCTCGTTTAATTCTTTTATCAGTACTTCCATATCAGCAGATTGCTCAGCTGCTGCCCGTATTAATGAAATATTTCCTCCACAGCAAAAATCTATCCGATGCCTTTTGAATACATCACTTGTCTTCGGGAAATCATTAACAAGATCTTTTACGAGCCGATCCTCAGAAAGCTGCATAGTCATATACTTGCTCCTCCTTTAATATTGCGGATTATATCTATAGGATAAAAGAAGTAATACTGCAAAGTGGTGATGCTCATCACACTTAGAGCATTTTTAAAATTTTCTTTGTTGAAGCAGCGAAGCTGAATGTGTGATGTTTGTCATGTTTGACTATTTCATGTACGTTTATAATAAGCAAAAATAGCATTTTTGGATTATTTAGAAACCGCGATACATAGGAGCTGATATCATGTTGGAAAAAAGAACTCCCATTCAGGTTGGGGAAGCCGTGAAAAGAATAATGGCTTATCAGAAAAAAGGAGATATTGAACATGTTTCCATAAATGATAGCTTTGGACGCTTTCTTGCAGAGGATTTAAAAGCAACCAATGATGTCCCGCATTTTGACCGATCGCCCTATGATGGATTTGCAGTACGTTCGAAAGATACAAAAGGAGCTTCCATGGATAATTCAGTTGAGTTTGAGGTAATCGACCATATTGGAGCAGGTCATGTAACGACTAAACAAGTGGGTGCTTTTCAAACCGTGAGAATTATGACAGGTGCCCAAATGCCTGATGAATGTGATGCTGTTGTGATGCTTGAATTGGCCAGCGCCTATGAAAAGGACGGCAAGAATTACATGTCCATCAAACGTACCTATAAACCTGGCGATAATGTGTCATTCAAAGGTGAAGATGCCAAAGAAGGTGAATCTCTTGTTAAAAAAGGAGCAAGAATTAATCCAGGAATTCAGGCTATACTTGCCACATTTGGCTATGACAAGGTTTCTGTTGCTAAAAAGCCTGTCATTGGATTGTTTGCTACCGGTACGGAGCTTCTGGAAGTACATGAACCATTGCAGCCAGGGAAAATCAGGAACAGCAATGCCCATATGATTTCTGCACAAATTGAAAGAGCAGGAGCAGAGGTTATATACCTCGACAAGCTTCCGGATGAATTTGATACTTGCTTTGATGCAGTAAAAGAAGCTTTGGATCATGTCGATATGCTGATCACAACAGGAGGTGTGTCTGTGGGCGATTTTGATTATCTGCCTGCCATTTATAAAAAAATGCAGGCAGAGGTCCTTTTTAACAAGGTTGCGATGCGTCCAGGAAGTGTTACGACTGTTGCCCAGCATCAAGGAAAGCTTATGTTTGGCCTTTCGGGAAACCCATCTGCATGCTATGTCGGGTTTGAGCTATTTGCAAGGCCAATCATTCGAAAAATGCTGTTTGCTGAAAAACCGCATCTGAGAAGGGAAAAAGCTGAACTTGCAGCAGAGTTCCCGAAAGCAAATCCATTTACCCGATTTGTCAGAGCTACGCTCAATTATGCTGATGGCCGGCTTATAGCTGCTCCAAGCGGTGTGGATAAGTCGAATATCGTCATGAGCCTTGCTGGCGCGAATTCTTTAATGATTCTTCCAGGAGGAACCAGAGGATATAGCAAAGGGGATGAGGTAGAAGTCTTATTGCTGGAGGACCATGAAGGAAGCGAATGGCCATGGTAAGGGAGCCTGTTGTCATACAGGTTTCCGGCTATCAAAATAGCGGTAAAACAACCCTGGTAAATACATTAATTTCCGGATTAAGGGAAGCAGGGGTTTCAGTCATAACGATTAAGCACCATGGGCATGGAGGCATGCCCGAAGTGCCTGGCGGGAAAGATACCAGCAAACATATCAAATCGGGGGCATTAGCCACACTGGTGGAAGGGGGAGGCAGGCTTCTAATACAGGCTGAGAAAGAAGCATGGAGCCTTGAAGAACAAGTAAAATTAGCCTCAAAGATGGATTCCGATCTTATTATCATAGAAGGGCATAAGCATGCTCCATACCCTAAAGTGCTGCTTTTAAGGTACTGTGATGACCTGCACCTGCTAAAGCAATTAACCAATATCAAGGCAGTATTTTACTGGGATGACGAAGCGAAAAGTGCGGAGCATGGGGAAGTGAAGATCCCATTTTTCAATATCCATGATCCAAAAGGTCCAGAATGGATGATCAAATATATAAAAAGTGAATTGAATTCAGAGCCAAAGTAGCGGCTGAGAAAAAGATGACAGCATTACTGTGAACACATCAACTAACTCGGATCACGATCATCAATAAGAAAAAACCTCGTACAAAACAAAGCATCCGTTGCGGAAAAGTAGTCAGCTTGCGCAGAACCATCTACTGTGCATTTGGACACTCAACGTGTAAGCCTCTGGCGTAAACTTCCAGAGGCTTTTTGGCATTAATGAACGTTCTGTGGCGAAACACCAGTTAGTGATAAGCCTCACTTCTTTTTTAGTCTGTAAATTTTATATTATAGGCAGAAAGCAACGGGGAGGAATTAGAAATGAAGTTATTTTTGCCAAAGCAGCATGGTGCATGGGCGATGCTGCTCCTGCCTTTTTGGCTGGGAGCGGCAGCGTCAGAAGTAGTTTGGTCCCATATCCCGTTTTTCTTAGGGTGGACTTTACTATACTTAGCTACTTATCCGTGCCTTCTTTTGTTTAAGAGGAAAAAAGTCGCCTTTTATGCAAAATGGACAGCTATTTATATGATTCCCGCCATTATGCTGCTTTTGTTTCCTTTATTGGCAAGACCTTCTATCATTCAATTCGGGCTTCTCATGGTTCCTTTTTTTATCATAAATGCTTATTATTCATCAAAAAATCAGGATCGGGCACTCGGGAATGATTTCAGTGCCATTTTCGCGTTTTCGTTAGCAGGGCTTGCTAGTAGCTATTTGCCTAGTGGAGAAATTACGCTGCTCTCCTGGATTGTATTTGCAGGCTCTATTTTATTTTTTTCAGGCAGCACTTTTTATGTAAAATCAATGATTCGGGAGAAGAAAAATCTATCTTTTAGGTGGGTGTCATGGATTTACCATGCGGTTGTGCCAGTTATTTGGATTCTGTTGGGACAGTGGGTAGTGGCAGCTGCATTCCTGCCAAGTCTGTATCGAGCTATTGCGTTTTATGGAAAACCTTTGTCTCCTAAAAAAATCGGCATCTTTGAAATCGCAAATGCCGCTATCTTCTTTTTCATTATAATAACCGCTTTTCACAACTAAAACCCGGCCTTTGAAGGCCGGGTTTATTATTTGATGCTGCAAATGTCAGCTGGACAATTCTCACAGTAAATTTTTTAGAAGGCGATTATAACTTCCCTGAAAGCTCCGCAAAAGTTGTCTAGTTTCTGATACGTAAGAAGCACTTCAATGGAATTTATTTCCCTTAATTTAACCCTGAAGCTAATGGAAAGGCGAATCAAAGTTGAATAAATGGCGCCTTTTTTCCATTCAAGATGAGATCCCTGAATTTACTCTGGGTTCTACAGTGCCAGCCCATTGGCTCCAATCTCTTCCTGAAACAAAAAACAGCCCTTTTTCCATTCTTATTTAACGGTGAATAGACAGCAAAAAATTCCTTAGCTCTGCTGATATTTCAGTTGTTGGCTGCATGCTAAAACCACCATTTTCCGATGCATTATGCATTTTCCCCGGGAAGAACGAAACTATCTAATAAGAATCATAAAAAAATGACAATAGAACCCTGATTTAATGCTAAAAGGCCAGTGCCAATAACTTTTCACTTGTTAAAAAATAAAATTTGTATTTTAAGAATCTTTAAAACTTCGAGAAAATAGGTTGCAATTTTCTTCCGCAGTTTTTATAATAAGAGAAACAAAAAATTTATAAATATGTATAAATTTGATTAAATATACATTTAAGTATTGAAGGGAGCAATTATGAACGTTTCAATTATCGGAACAACCGGGTATGGAGGTGCGGAATTGCTTCGTATCCTTCAGCACCACCCGGAATTTAACGTTAAATCCATTCATTCAACAAAAGAAGATTTGCCTATCTGGAAAGAATACCCGCATTTATATGGGATCATGGATAAAGATTTACAGAAAGTTGACCCTGATCAAATTGCAGAGCAATCCGATATTGTTTTTCTTGCCACACCTTCAGGAATCTCGGGAAAACTGGCAAAGGATTTTTCAGGGAAAGGCATTAAGGTAATTGACCTCTCCGGGGACTTACGGATACCTGCAAAAGATTATATCGAGTGGTATAAGCACGAACCTGCGGATGAGGATCTTGTGGGTAGAGCCGTATATGGTCTATCTGAATGGCATCATGATGAGATTGTCTCTGCTGAATTGATATCCAATCCCGGCTGTTATCCAACTTCTGCCCTGTTAGGTCTGGCTCCGGCTGTAAAAGAGAATTTAGTGAACACAACAGGTATCGTTGTAGATGCTAAATCAGGGATATCGGGAGCTGGAAGGTCGCTTTCAAGAACTTCAAGTTATGCGGAAGCCAATGAAAATTTGCGTGTTTATAAGGTAAACCAGCATCAGCACACACCGGAAATTGAACAGGAACTCAAGAAATGGAATCCTGTAGTGGAACCCATAACCTTCACCACTCATCTCCTTCCGATTACAAGAGGAATCATGACTACTAGTTATGCTCAGTTAACAAAAGAATATACAACTGCACAGATTCTTGAACTCTATAAATCAGTTTATGAGAAACATCCATTCATCAGGATACTTCCAGAAAATACTTTTCCTTCTGTAAAAGAAGTGGCTGGCTCCAATTATTGTGATATTGGTGTCCATGCAGATTCACGGACAGGAAGGCTGACAGTTGTTTCAGTGATCGATAACCTGATGAAGGGTGCAGCGGGGCAGGCTGTCCAAAATGCAAATATTATGAGCGGGCTTGATGAATCAGCAGGGCTTGGATTTGTTCCGCTCTATCCATAAGGAGGAATAGCAATTGCCAATATTATCACAAACAGCAGAAGTAACAGAACGGTCCTCAGGAAGCATCATTTCGCCAAAGGGATTCGCTGCTGCTGGCGTTCACGCAGGACTTCGTTATTCAAAAAAGGATTTGGGGGTTATAGTAAGTGAAACCCCAGCACAATGTGCAGCCGTTTATACAACAAACCATTTCCAGGCTGCACCGCTTAAAGTGACACAGGAAAGCATTGCTGAAGAAGGGCTTATACAGGCAGTCATTGTTAATAGTGCCTGCGCGAATGCCTGTACGGGTGAGCAAGGTCTTAAAGATGCTTATCTAATGAGAAAGCTTGCTGCTGAGAAATTTCATTTGAAAGAACATTATGTAGCTGTTGCCTCAACAGGTGTAATCGGAGAGTACATGCAGATGGACAAAATTGAAGCGGGGATTCAGACATTAAATTCAGGCAGCGATACGTCTCATTCGGAGGACTTCCAAACAGCTATTTTAACGACAGATTTAGTAATGAAGAAGTGCTGCTATTCGGCAGTGATCGATGGAAAAGAAGTCACAATGGGCGGATCGGCGAAAGGCTCTGGGATGATCCATCCAAATATGGCGACAATGCTGGCGTTTATAACAACAGATGCAAATATAGATAGCGGCGACTTACAGTTTGCTTTAAAACAGGTTACTGACCGGACGTTCAATCAGATTACCATAGATGGAGATACATCAACAAATGACATGGTTCTTGTTATGGCTAATGGACAAAGCGGGACGGATAAGCTTTCTCCGGATCATCCTGATTGGGACGTATTCATCGAGATGCTATCGAAAACAAGCGAGAGCCTTGCTAAGCAAATTGCAAAAGATGGCGAGGGAGCGACCAAACTAATTGAGGTAGAGGTTTCTGGGACAGAGAGTGACGATGAGGCCAGAAAGGCTGCTAAACAGATTGTCGGCTCCAACCTGGTGAAGACGGCTATGTATGGTGCGGATGCAAACTGGGGCCGTATTATAGGCGCAATCGGGCAGAGTCAGATCAATATGGATCCATCTTCGGTAGATATCTCAATTGGACCTATTGAAATGCTAAAGAATAGTGTACCACAGGCATTTTCAGAGGAAGATGCAAAAGAGTATTTAAGTAATCAATCGATACAAATTTCGGTAAATCTGCATACCGGAAATGGAATAGGGAAGGCATGGGGCTGCGATTTATCCTATGACTATGTAAAGATTAATGCCAGCTATCGTACTTAGGGGGATGCAAGTTGAAAAGTATAGTCATAAAGTGCGGCGGAAGCGTGATGGAAGATTTGGGAGATTCGTTTTTTGAAAGTCTTTCAGAATTGAAGGAAGAGGGATATCAGCTTGTGTTTGTCCATGGAGGCGGTCCTGCCATCAACAAAATGCTCGAACTCTATCAGGTGCCTCATGAATTTGTAAATGGTCTACGAAAAACGACTCCCGAAGTGATGGAAGTGGCGGAAATGGTATTGTCAGGCCAGTCAAATCGGAAGCTTGCTGCCATGCTCCAAAAACAAGGCTTAAAGGCATTGGGATTAAATGGAAGCGATGCGGGATTATTTTTAGGGGAAGTTGTAGACCAGGAAAAACTTGGTTTGGTTGGAAAAATTTCAGGTGTGAATCGGCCCTTGCTTGAAAAATTGCTCAGTGAAGAGCTTATTCCGGTGATCACACCTATTGCATCAACAGAAGATGGTACAAAGCTGAATGTCAATGCAGACTATGCAGCCGCAGCTGTTGCAAATGCAATAGATTCTGAGCACTGTATATTCGTAACGGATGTAGAAGGAATCTTCATTGATGGCAAGCTGTCATCTCATTTGGATAAGAAAGAAATTGAGCAGCATATAAAAGATGAAAAGATAACAGGTGGAATGATTCCGAAGGTTACATCCGCGATGAAGGCAATCAGCCAGGGGATAAACAGTGTAATGATTGTATCCGGGAAGGATGCGTTTTATAAAAATGGAACTTGGATCGGGACGAATGTGTCAGCCAAAAAGGAGGTATTCAATTGAGTTTTCTATTCCCGACATATGCCCGGTGGGAAGTGGAGCCGGAAGCAGCAGAGGGCAGCATCCTAATTGATAAAAACGGCAAACACTATTTGGATTTTACTTCAGGCATAGGGGTTTGCAATTTGGGACATCGTCCCGCAGCTGTACAGGAAGCAGTCAGTACCCAATTGAATAAATTCTGGCATGTTTCCAATTTGTTTGTGCAGGAGCAGCAGGAAATTGCTGCGAAGCACCTTTCTGAAGCAGCAGGCATGGGTCCTGTATTCTTTGCCAATAGTGGTGCAGAGGCAAATGAAGCAGCAATAAAGCTAGCAAGGAAAGCAACAGGGCGTCAGAAAATCATTAGTTTTCAGCAGTCTTTCCATGGCAGAACTTTTGCTGCGATGGCTGCTACAGGACAGGATAAAATTAAAGAAGGTTTTGGCTCCATGCTTGAAACATTTAAGTATGTTCCTTTTAATGATAGTAACGCATTAGAAAAAGAAATGGATAAAGAAACAGCGGCTGTTATGCTTGAAATCGTTCAGGGAGAAGGCGGGATTCATATTGGGACGCAGGAGTTTCTTGAAAAAACAGAACAGCTTTGCAGGAAGTATGGATCCCTCTTAATTATAGACGAAATCCAGACAGGAATAGGCAGAACAGGAAAAGCCTTCGCATTTCAGTATTTTAATCTTGACCCCGATATTGTCACATCAGCTAAGGGGCTCGGGAGTGGATTGCCAATCGGTGCAATGATTGGAAAGCAAGAGTTAGAAGAAGTCTTTGGGCCCAGCAGCCATGGATCAACATTTGGCGGTAATCCAATCAGCATCGCTGCAGCAATCGCCACAATGGAAACTATTTTTAAGAAAGAATTCTTAAAGGGTGTACAGGAGAAGGGCACCTATTTAGCAAATAAATTAACTGAATCACTCGAAATTATTACAGCCGTTAAAGAAATTCGCCAGCTTGGGATGATGGTTGGAATTGAAACAGATGTTCATCTCCCTCACCTGCTTAAGGCATTAAGGGAAAAAGGTTTGCTGGCACTGCCTGCGGGTAAAAATGTGCTGCGCCTGCTCCCTCCGCTGACTGCAACAGAAGCAGAAATTGACGAGGCAGCTGAAATTCTTCAATCCATATTAAAAGAATACTCAAAATCAGCTGTGTAGGCTGTATTATTTTTCATATCATTGCATAAAAATTAGTTTAAGTATATAAATATACGGATTACTTCGAGGTGTTGATAATGGAAGGTTACCTTCATTTAAAAAGCGGCCATTCTTATAAGGGCCAATGGCTGACAAATCAGCCTGAAAAGGATATAAAGGGAGAAATCGTATTTTTCACAGGGATGACTGGCTATCAGGAAGTTTTGACAGATCCTTCTTATAAAGACCAAATAATCGTTTTTACGTATCCTTTGATCGGAAATTATGGGATTAATGAAACTGATTTTGAGAGCAAAAAGCCTCATGTGGCTGGGGTTATTGTATATGAAGGAAGCATGAGCCCTTCACATTATAAATCAGCATTTAGTTTGGCAGATTATTTGCAAAAATGGGATATTCCTTTACTTGGGCATATGGATACAAGGTCAATTGTGAAGAAAATCCGTACCGAAGGAAGTATGCCTGCAAAGATGTCAACAAATGAAATGGGTAGTGCAGAATTATTCCTGGAAAAGGATGAAAAGGTATGTAAAGTATCTTCCAAGGCGATTGAGACATATGGAAATGGTGAGAACCATGTGGTGGTTATCGATTTTGGAGCAAAGAAATCGATTGTGGACTCCTTGCTTAAAAGATCCTGTAAAGTTACATCCCTTCCTTTTAACACGAACTTAGAGAAGATAAAAAAATTAAATCCTGATGGGGTAGTTCTATCAAATGGACCAGGGGATCCAAAGGAATTAATAGGCATCTTGCCTGAAGTGAAAAAAATTCTGAAACAGTATCCGTCATTGGGCATTTGCCTTGGGCACCAGCTTGCTGCACTTGCATTTGGCGGGAATACAAAAAAGCTTTCGTTTGGCCATCGGGGAGCCAATCATCCTGTAGCAGATTTGAAAAAAGGAACTGTATTTATGTCCTCACAAAACCACAGCTATGTAGTGGATGAAGAAAGCTTAAGAGCAACTGGATTCAAAACAAGATATGTAAACCTGCATGACCAGTCCGTTGAGGGACTTATGCACCAGGAGCTGCCTATCCAGACCGTACAGTTCCATCCTGAGGCCCATCCAGGACCTGCAGACGGTGATTACATCTTTGATGAATTTATGATGATGATTAAAGCCGAGAATAGGAGAGTATTTGCTTATGCCTAAAGACACCAGTATCCAATCCATTTTAGTGATCGGTTCAGGGCCGATTGTGATCGGTCAGGCCGCAGAATTTGATTACGCAGGCACACAGGCATGTGCAGCCTTAAAAGAAGAAGGCTATAAAGTAATCCTTGTTAATAACAACCCTGCTACAATTATGTCTGACAAGGCTTTTGCTGACAAAATATACTTTGAGCCGCTGACTGCCGATAGCCTTGAAAAAATCATCAATAAAGAACAGCCAGACGGACTCCTTGCCACCCTAGGAGGGCAGACCGGATTGAACCTGGCCTTCCAGCTGAGCGAAACAGGTGTCCTAAAGCGGTATGGAGTGAAGCTTTTGGGCAGCAGCATTGAATCAATTAAGAAAGGCGAAGACCGTGAAGCTTTCCGAAAATTGATGAAGGAACTAAATGAGCCTGTTCCTGAAAGCATCATTGTCCATGAGGTTAAAGAAGCTATTCAGTTTGCACAAGAAATAGGTTTCCCTATCATTGTCCGCCCTGCATATACGCTTGGGGGAACAGGTGGGGGCATTGCCGGCAATTTTGATGAGTTGCATTCCCTGGTCAGGGGCGGATTAAAAGAGAGTGCGATTAATCAATGTCTGATCGAAAAGAGCATCGCCGGCTTTAAGGAAATTGAGTATGAAGTCATGCGTGATTCACAGAACACATGCATCATCATTTGCAATATGGAAAACATTGATCCTGTCGGGATTCACACAGGTGATTCAATTGTCGTTGCACCTTCACAAACGTTAACAGATGACGAGTATCAGATGCTAAGATCAGCTTCGATCAAAATAATATCTGAGCTTGGCATTATTGGAGGGTGCAATATACAATTTGCGCTGGATCCACATAGCAAAAATTACCATCTGATTGAAGTGAACCCGAGGGTTAGCCGCTCATCAGCACTTGCTTCCAAGGCTACTGGCTATCCAATTGCCAGGATGGCTGCAAAACTGGCAGTCGGATATTCATTATCCGAAATTATAAACCCGGTTACTGGCGATACTTTTGCAAGCTTTGAACCGGCTCTGGATTATGTCATTGTTAAATTCCCAAAATGGCCTTTTGATAAATTTCCCCTTGCAGACCGGAAACTGGGGACACAGATGAAAGCAACCGGAGAGGTAATGGGGATAGACCGAAATCTGGAGCGGGCTCTGCTAAAAGCAGTCCACTCACTTGAAGTAAAAGGGAATGACCTAATTAATCCGGTATTAGCTGGTAAAACAACAGAAGGTCTTGAAGGCTTGCTGAAAGAGCAGACAGATGAAAGATTTTTTATTTTGATGGAATTAATCCGAAGAGGCTATTCTTTAGAGTCATTGCATAACATCACAAAAATTGATTATTTTTATCTGAACATTTTTCAAGGGCTTGTTAATATCGAAAATACCATTTCATCTTTGTCATTAGAGGAAGCCGGAAAAGAAGAGCTTCAGCTTTTTAAGGAAAAGGGTTTCAGCGATCAATATCTGGCATTGGAATGGAAAACCTCGGAAAAAGCAGTGAGGAATAAACGCAAAAAGATGGGAATTCTGCCATCATATAAAATGGTCGATACATGTGCAGCAGAATTTGAAGCACAATCCAACTATTACTACTCAAGCTATTTTGGCGAAAATGAACAGCAAAAAAGCAATAAAAGAAAGGTTCTTATAATCGGTAGCGGTCCTATCAGAATCGGCCAGGGCATTGAATTTGATTATTGTTCTGTTCAAGGGGTGTTTGCTTTAAAAGAAGCTGGCATTGAGACAATTATGATCAACAATAATCCAGAAACCGTCAGCACTGATTATACTACTGCAGACAGACTTTATTTTGAGCCATTAATTCTCGAAGACATCTTAAATGTTATTGAAGCAGAAGGAATTACAGAAGTCATCGTACAGCTGGGCGGTCAGACCGCACTAAATCTTGCGGCTGACTTGGAAGAATATGGAGTATCCTTGCTCGGTACAGATTCTAAGACAATTGATGCCTTGGAAGACCGAAAGCTTTTTTATCAGCTGTTAGATGAGCTCAATATACCGCGTATTAAAGGAGATGTCGTTTACTCTGAAAAAGGGCTGTATGAAGCTGTCGAAAAATTGGGTTTTCCTATTTTGGTCCGTCCTTCGTATGTAATCGGAGGTATGGGAATGGAACGAATTGGTTCGCAATCGGAATTGGTGAACTATCTAGCAAAAGGGAATATTCCTTACCCGATTCTAATCGACCAATTTATGCATGCTTCAGAAACAGAACTTGATTTGGCGGCTGATGGAAATCATATATGCGCACCTGCAATGATGGAACACATCGAAAAAACAGGAGTGCACTCAGGAGATAGCATGTCGGTTCTGCCACCACAGAATATATCCAAAGCTGTACAGGAGAAAATGCTTTCCTATGCAAAAGCAATTGTCCAAATGCTTCATTACAAAGGACTAATGAATATTCAATATATTGTAGACGGTGAAGATGTTTATATTCTTGAAGTTAATCCGAGAGCAAGCCGTACGGTACCTATTATCAGTAAAGTAACAGGTGTACAGCTGGTGCAAATTGCGACAAAAATATTGCTCGGGAAATACACTTTGTCGAAAGATGAAATACCCGCATTTGCAAAGCTTCCCTTCGTTTGTGTTAAATATCCAGTGTTTTCAAATTATGCATTAAAAGGATTAGACTCCAAAGTAGGGCCTGAAATGAAATCAACTGGCGAAGGTATTTCCCTTGCACCAAGCTATGAAGAGGCAATTAGGAAATCCTTTCATTCAGGACTGATGAATGTTGCGGGCAATAAAGTGCTTATTGCGGATAAGGATTTAAACTTTGAAGAACTATCACCTTTTTTGGAAGATGCAGATCTTGAGGCTATCTTCTGGACGGAAAATGACTGGGATATTCAGGAAACCTTTGCCTTATATAATCCCAATCAGCAGGAAAAAGATCAAAAAATGAGGGAAGAAGCAACTAAAAATAGGATTTTGACTTTTACGGAAAAGGAAACCCTGCTTGCTATGTTAAGTTCATTGGCATCAGAAGATTGGGATGTCCAATCAATAGAGGAATGGCATCAGATAAAAAACAATAATCCAGCATCAAAAGTAAAGGAAGTGGGCGTATTATGATATCGACTCAAAGTGCAGATAAGACTCTAAATATAAAAGGGCAAGATTTTTTAACTCTTGCCGATTATTCACCAGAAGTAATAAAGGGGTTATTAAAAAAAGCAGCACAATTAAAAGAAGCCCATTTGATGGGTGAGACTGCCCCATTGCTTCAGGGAAAAGTTCTCGGAATGATTTTTGAAAAATCTTCCACTCGAACCAGAGTTTCATTTGAGGCAGGCATGCTTCAGCTAGGAGGCCATGCTCTTTACCTGAACAGCCAGGATTTGCAGCTTGGTAGAGGAGAGAGCATTGCAGACACAGCTAAGGTTCTGTCACAGTATGTTGATGCCATAATGATACGCACTTTTTCGCACGATAAAATCGAGGAACTTGCTCATCATGCAACAATTCCTGTCATTAATGGCCTGACTGACCAATACCATCCATGCCAGGCATTGGCAGACCTTTTAACCATTCAAGAGATGAAAGGGACTTTCGAAGGCCAAAACCTGGTGTATGTAGGTGATGGAAATAATGTAGCGCATTCCCTTATGATCGCTGCTGCCAAAATGGGTGTCAATATCACCATTGCATGCCCTGATGGCTATGAACCAGATCCCGCAATTCTTAAGTTATCAAAAGAATTTGCGGAACAAAACGGTGCTGAAGTGAAAGTTTCGCATACCCCAGAAGAAGCTGTGAAAGATGCCGATGCCATTTACACAGATGTCTGGACAAGCATGGGACAGGAAGCTGAAAATGAGAAAAGGCTCAATGATTTTGCACTTTACCAGGTTAATGAATATCTTGTCCAATATGCTAAAAAAGATTTCGTCTTTTTGCATTGCTTGCCGGCACATCGCGGTGAGGAAGTGACAGCGGGAGTTATAGATGGATCCAACTCTGCGGTATTTCAGCAGGCAGGAAACAGACTTCATGTTCAAAAAGCGATTCTTTCGGAAATTTTATAATAAAAAGCCTTCTCCTGCGGGAGAAGGCTTTTGCCATTTAAGATAAGAAATAAACAATGGGCCCTATAATAAAGCAGTAAATGGCAAAGTACTTTAAATTCCCCTTGGCCATAATATTCATAAACCACTTCAGTGAAAAGTAGGAAGCAATAAGCGATGCGATAAAAGCAAGAGAATAGGGCATAGCGTAATTAGCTAAATTAGGGTCATTCAATATATCTGAAAAGCCTAAAATCATTCCGCCAACACTTACGGGTATATATAATAAGAAAGAAAATCGTAAAGCTGTTTCCTGTTTCATCCCTGAGCCCATTGCAGCAACAATCGTCGCTCCAGAACGGCTGATGCCCGGTATTAAAGCAACTGCTTGGGCTAGCCCTACAATGATGGCATCTTTAAACGATAATTCAGCATCATTCTTGTTGCCTCTCATATTTCTGATTAGCCATAATGCAAGACCGGTAACAAGGAGTGTTATGCCCACAGTCTTAATGCTGGCCAGGTGCTCATCAATAAAGTCCTCGAATAAAATTCCGATTACACCTGCAGGGATGGTTCCGATGATCAAATAAATAATAAACCGAAAGTCAGATTCGGCCCGCTTATCCTTTGTGGTAATGTAAACAAGCCCATTCCGGACCAGCCTCATAATATCTTCACGATAGATAATTAGAACGGCAATAAGTGAGGCAGTATTTACAAGCAGTGCAAAACTCATTCCCTTAATATCAAGTCCAAAGAAATGCTGGGCTATTTCCAAATGGCCGCTGGATGAAATCGGGATAGGCTCCGTAAACCCTTGAAATAATCCTAAAAATAAATATTTCAGCAATAAGAAAAATTCTTCCACAAGAAAATCCTCCAACTTTAAAATCTCATACCTTCTCATTTAACTATAAAAAGCGTGAAGGTGTAAAGCGATATCCTGTTTCTGTAAAAAGCAATACATGTTAATCCTGCTATTCAAACTGAAGGTTTGAGTTTTGATATTACAGCCAATTTCCATCATAAAGAGTACATCGGTGGGGTTAACTGCCGGACCCTTGAAAAAGGGGTGCGCCTGAGCGGAAAAACAACAGGCAATTGTGTATGGAAACTCTATTCCAATAGTTACCCTTATGAGGGAACTAAGAGTGGAAATAATAATAAATGATTTAAAGAGTAAAGGAGGTATTTGCATGGGACAAAATAGGCAATTTAAACCAGGCCAGAAAGCGCCAAACAATGGAATCTACATTGAAATCGGCGAAACTGGCAGCAACGTCAATAATCCTCAAATGCTAAAAATGAGAGCCGGAGATCAATTTCCGGAGAATTCTAACCATAATCGTGTATGGACATACCAAAGAAAGCCTTAATTTTGATTAACTTGGAGCAATATAGGGAAAAAGTATAAAAAATAATGAAGCCATCCGTTTCTGGGTGGCTTTTCAAACTGCCGACAATCAAGTAAAAAACACTGAATAATTTTACCCAGGGGGATTAGCAGTAAACTTTACATACGATGAAAAAGGAATATAATAAAAATAAAGGTCAAAATAGGTCAAAAAGGAGGTTTTTCGATGGATTTAAATCAAATGACAGAAAGACTCCAGGAAAGCTTTATGAATGCGCAGTCAATTGCCATCAGGAATCAACACCAGGAAGTGGATGAAGCCCATTTAATGTTAGCTTTAATGGAGAAGGAAGATAACCTGATTAATTCAATCCTTTCCAAGCTGCAGATTCCTAGTGAGTCTTTTATGAATAATATGGACGAAGTTCTGCAGAAAAAACCCCAAGTGTCCGGGTCCGGGGCAGAGCACGGCAAACTATATATTACCAGTAAGCTGCAGCGCCTCCTGGCTGAAGCGGAGCGATTTATGAAGGAGTATGAAGATGCATACATGTCTGTTGAACATGTTTTCCTGGCGGCTGCTGCATCAGCACACACCGATTCAGCAGCAATCTTAAAGTCTTATGGAATAAATCAAGGTAAAGTCGAACAAGCAATCAAGGAAATTAGGGGGAATCAGCGAGTGATATCACAAAATCCGGAAACAACATATGAGGCATTGAAAAAATATGGAAGGGATCTTGTTGCTGAGGTGAAAGAGGGGAAAGTTGACCCGGTTATCGGCAGAGACAGCGAAATCAGGCATGTCATTCGCATTCTTTCAAGGAAGACTAAAAATAACCCAGTCCTTATCGGTGAACCTGGAGTAGGGAAAACCGCAATAGTTGAAGGCTTGGCGCAACGGATTGTCCGCAGGGATGTTCCAGAGGGACTGAAAGACAAAACAATCTTTGCCCTGGATATGAGTGCTCTGATTGCTGGTGCCAAGTTTCGAGGTGAATTTGAGGAAAGACTGAAGGCTGTATTGCATGAAGTAAAGAAAAACGAAGGCAGAATTCTTATTTTTATTGATGAGCTCCATACAATTGTGGGGGCAGGAAAAACGGAAGGTGCAATGGATGCAGGGAATATGCTGAAGCCAATGCTTGCAAGAGGAGAGCTGCATTGCATAGGGGCGACCACACTTGAAGAGCACCGAAAGTATATCGAAAAAGATCCTGCTCTAGAACGCCGCTTTCAGCAGGTGCTGGTTCAAGAGCCAGATGTAGAAGATACAATCTCTATTTTAAGGGGGCTGAAAGAGCGTTTTGAAGTTCATCATGGAGTTAATATTCATGATAGAGCAATAGTGGCTGCTGCAACCTTATCCGACCGATATATTACAGATCGATTTCTCCCTGATAAAGCGATTGACTTAGTAGATGAAGCATGTGCGAAGATCAGGACAGAGATTGATTCCATGCCATCGGAATTGGATGAAGTCACAAGGCGTGTCATGCAGCTGGAAATTGAAGAAGCTGCATTGCAGAAGGAAAATGATGAAGCCAGTAAACGCAGACTTTCAGACCTTCAGAAAGAACTGGCTGAATTAAAAGACCAGGCAAATCGTATGAAAGCGAAATGGCAGCTTGAAAAAGAGGGCATCCAGAGAGTGCAGGAGAAGCGGGAACAGCTTGAAAAGATGCGCAGGGATCTTGAAGAAGCAGAGAATAATTATGATTTAAATAAGGCTGCCGAACTTCGCCACGGAAGCATACCTACTTTAGAAAAAGAACTAAAGGAACTAGAAGCCGCTGTTAATGAGAACCAAGGGGACCGTCTTTTGAGGGAAGAAGTTACGGAAGAAGAAATCGCTGGAATTGTGGCCAGATGGACCGGTATCCCAGTTGCCAAGCTTGTAGAAGGAGAAAGGGAGAAGCTCCTTCGTCTTGAAAACATATTACATGAACGGGTAATCGGTCAGGATGAAGCAGTCCAGCTGGTGTCGGATGCAGTCCTAAGAGCCAGGGCAGGAATAAAGGATCCGAATCGTCCAATTGGCTCATTTATATTTTTGGGGCCAACTGGTGTAGGAAAAACAGAGTTGGCTAAAGCCCTTGCACAGTCACTTTTTGACAGTGAAGAACAGATCATTCGAATTGATATGTCCGAATATATGGAAAAACATGCGGTTTCAAGATTGATTGGGGCACCTCCTGGGTATGTAGGGTATGAAGAGGGCGGACAACTTACAGAAGCGGTTCGAAGGAAGCCATATTCAGTCATTCTGCTGGATGAAATAGAGAAGGCTCACCCTGAAGTATTTAATATTTTGCTTCAAATGCTCGATGATGGACGAATTACAGATTCACAGGGCCGGACTGTTGACTTCAAAAATACAGTAATTATCATGACTTCCAATATTGGATCTCATTTTCTGCTCGAACGTTCTGAGGGAGAAGAGGAGATAAGTGAAGACACGGGAAGCAAAGTAATGGGACAACTGAGGAGCCATTTCCGCCCCGAGTTTTTAAATAGAGTGGACGAAATGATCTTGTTTAAGCCATTGACATTAAATGAAATAAAAAAAATAGTCTCCAAATTAGTAACCGAGCTTCAAACAAGATTATCAAACCAGCATATCAAGTTAAGTATAAATGATCATGCTAAAGAATATATTGCAGAAAACGGGTTTGATCCTGTCTATGGAGCAAGACCGCTAAAGCGCTTTATTCAAAGAAATCTTGAAACTGCTCTTGCCCGAAAAATCATAGCAGGAGAGATCAAAGATCACAGTGAATTGATGATAACGGCTGAAAACGGAAAAATAGAACTTTTAGTAAAATAAACAGGCAAAATAAAAAGAATCATCCTGACCAATGTCAGGATGACTCTTTTAAAGTCGGCAAATTTCCTGCAAAATTGCTCCTGATTAATGAAGCCCTTCTTTGCCCGCTGGTCCCTCAGGAATGATGGACGCGACAACAAAAATTAAGATGGATGTTCCTACTGCCAGTATGGCACCGGTTACAAAATCATAATGCGCGCCGAGCATAGAAGATACCACGTAAGTTAACATTTGAACAAGAAGAAAAGTCCAGAAAAATGTCCAAAAGAATCTCATCTATTTCACCTCTAACATAATTAAATCCCTTTCATATTAGCATAAGCTGTTCAATAAATAAATTGATTTTTACAACATGTACATGCACTTTACAGCAAACGGAGTCTATCTACGGAATAATGGAAGCAAACAAAAAGGATGTACGGAGCCAAGCAGATTGTTGAACTTGTCTGAAACTAGGCAAATCCCCCTTTCATTTTAGTTTCGAATACATACATTATTATGAACAAACTGCAAAGGAGTTTTACTATGGAGAGCCGTAACTTTCAATTGGATACCGAATGGTGCATGATTCATTACCCAGATAAACCAAGTGGTTTCGGTATTCTAATCATTGGGGATGATAGGCACTTTGTTGACGCTGGCAGCAGTTTTTGGACTCAAAATGAAGGGAAATTTGCATTAATAAAGAAGCTTAAAGAAAACGGGTATACGATTTTTTATTCAAATCTCTATGGAAGGCACTGGGGCAGCGATAAAGCAGTCGATAAAGCCAAGTGCTTATATGAGTATATAGTCCGCACTGAAATAATAAATGAAAAAATCCATATTATTGCAGAAGGAATGGGATCTCTAGCGGCCTTTAAATTGATTCAGGAAATGGGAGATAAGGTTCGTTCAGCACTTTTAGTAAATCCGATTCTTTCATTAAAGCACCACTTAAATCAGGAGAAAGAACATAAGTTTTTTTATAAAAAACTATTAACGGAGCTCTCAAATTCATATGAACTTGAAACAGGAAAAATACCGGAAATATTAAGCAGGCATGAAAAGAATCTGACAGAAGGACTTGAGGTTCCGATCAGAATTATACAGATTCTGTCAGGAGGAAGAGCCTATAAGCAATCGGAATATTTAAAGAAGAGATCTATACAATGGGAGAATGAAAATGCACCTATCTCTGTCATTTATATGCTTCCGGGTAAAAAGCAGCGAATTTCTTCACAAATGACGAGCTTCTTTAGAAAATACGAAAAGGAGCTATAACAGCTGCTTCCCTCTGCTAAGAAATAAATACAATCCCTAAGGCATAGGATACATTGAGTATGCTTTGAGGAGGAGTGAAAATGGACAGGGCCGTTATAGTGGGAACATTTGAATTTGTCGGTTTTAGCTTGTGCAAACATTTGCTTGAATTAGGCAGTGAAATAGAAGGTATCCATATTAGCAAAGGAGAGGAAGACTACTTTACAGAAGATAAGCGTTTGGAAATTGGACGAAATGCGAACTTCTATGAAAATAACTATACGGAATGGATGGAATCGAAAAAGGAAATAAAGGAAGGTACAGTTTTTTTTATTGATTTTTATGATTACTATTTAATGAATAAACTATCCGCTATAAGAGAGAATGAGATTATAGATAACTTTCTTATTAGACATATAACTGAATTAGCAAAGTCCAAATCAAAGCTCGTTTTTTTATTTCCGCTTCAGTGGGTGAAAGACATAAATCGTGCGCATAGCCGCTGCGAAAGGGCGATGGAGACATTAAAAGAAAACAATGTTTGCGTTCATTCTTTTTACTTGCCTGCAGTCTATGGCCCATGGCAGCCAAAGGAGTTTCTTTATCATCAGGCGATCTTGGGTCGAAGAAAGGCAGCAATAAATAATCGGGAATGGATTCATGATGCTATTTTTATAGATGATCTTATTCAGTCCATTGTACAGGAAGCGGAAAAAAAACAAGGGGGATCGTTTTTACTGAAAAGCAGCCTCCCTGGGCATTGGCAAAAATGCGCTGAGTATCTTTCCATTGAATATAGCAAAAGTCACAGAAATGAGAACTTAGAAATAGGTAATATAATAGAGATAGCAGTGAAGTGTTCAGTGGAATATAAAGAGGGCATTGAACTGCAGAGGAGACACATCCAATCATGGCATAGCAGGAATAGAGATTAAATAAGAAAAAACTCTTTCCATTTAATATAGAGACAAGGTAGAATTAAAATAGTTTGGTAAAATAAGCCTGACTTACCATCAGTATGAAGTGAAAGCAGTGATCAGCTTTTACAGAGAGGCGGAGAAAAGGGAGATGCATAAGACATTATCGAAATTCGGGATCCTTCTTTTGTGCCTTCTTTTATTGGCATCCTGCAGACAACCAATGTCTACGGGGAAACTTGAAAAAGCTGGATTATTAGTGCCTGATACGGTAAATGACCAGGTGTGGGGCACGAAAGGCTATAAAGGTATGTTGAAGATTCAATCCCAATATAATGTTGAGGTCTATTATAAAGAAGGCATGAACTCTGAAATGGTTGTCGAAAGGGCTGTGAAAGAGTTTGACCAAAAAGGGGTCAATCTAATATTTGGCCATGGCAATGAATATGTGGATTACTTTAATAACATCTCGAAAAAATATCCGCATATCCATTTTGTAAGCTTTAATGGCAGTGCCAAAAACGACAATACCACCAGTTTGAATTTTGAAGCCTATGCCATGGGCTTTTTCGGAGGCATGGTCGCAGGCCACATGACAAAAACTGAAACTGTGGGAGCACTTGCGGCGTTTGAATGGCAGCCAGAAATAGAAGGTTTTTATGAAGGAGCCAATTACGTAAACAATAACGTTAACGTGGAAATTCAATTTGTCGGCAATTGGGATGATGACAAAAAAGCGATCAAATTGCTCGATAAACTCATTTCTCAAGATGCGGATGTTGTCTATCCTGCCGGTGATGGGTATAATGTTCCTGTTATTGAAAAACTAAAAGAACAAGGACTGTATGCGATCGGGTTTATATCCGACCAGGCCGACTTGGGCGAATCAGTCGTGCTGACAAGCACTGTCCAGCATGTCGATGTCTTGTACGAAGTCGTGGCAGAGAAATTTAGTAAAGGGGAACTGGAGTCAGGAAACCTGAGTTTTGATTTCCAAGATGATGTCATCTCACTGGGGAAATTCAGCCCTGATATTGATGAAGAATTTATAACGGAATTAAACGCTGCCATAGAAAAGTACAAAAAGACAGGCAAACTGCCCAATGAATAAAAAGCAGATGATACATAGGAGGTAGTACAAGATGCAGCCAAACGACAAAACAATGGAATTCATGCAAATCGCCATGAAATACATGCCTGAAGCGAAACAGCAGCTAGACGAAGCAGGCATCGAACTCTCCATGGAGATGATCCAGCCTTTCATGAACCTCTTCATAAAAGTTATGAACGAGGCCTACGAAATGGGTAAGGCGGACGCGTTGAAAGACAATGAATAGGTAGAGAAAACCAGCTTTGGGCTGGTTTTCTTTGTTGGGTTGTAAAGTGGATTAGTAATAGGTATGGGTGAAGGGTAATGAAAAAGTAAGAAATTGCAGAACACGTTCAGGAAACAAAAAATGGTTGAGGAAGCCGCAGATTCATGAATATAAAATCCAGAAATACAGCCAATAAAGTATTGTCCTCAATGAACCTTAATCTTCTTGAAGATAAGAAAAAGTCGAGCATTTATAAATAAAATTGTCCAACCAAAAAAAGATGAAGAGTCACCTCTCCATCCATACCAGATCTATTTTTTTAAGAATTGTTCAAGGAAGGGGCTTGCTTTTTTAAGCAGCGGTTTTAATTGGTTTGCTGATGACATAAGGGTGTCAATATTATTCATAAGTTCTTCTAAATTAACATTATTAAGTATGCTGTTAACTTTGCTGTTTAAGCTGTTATCATCTCCATGTGAATCCTTGCTTCTGCCAAATAGCATTTCTTCTTTTTCATAAAAATCGCTGCTTCTGCCTCCAAACAGCCAGTCATCATTTCTAATTGATTCTCTGTCTCTACCGCCGAACAGCCAATCAGACTGATGGCGAGTGCTGCTTTCATAATCGCCCCCGTTAATATTCTCTTCCTGAAGATCTTCTTCAAATTGCCTTTTTCGATTGGCGTTCGATCCAAATAAAAAATGTGCAAATGGGTCTATCTCTTCTTTATCTTCATTCCTGTTTTGGTATTCCCCATTAAACATAAACAGATTTCTCCTTTCAGATGCCTATATAACAGCATATGAAAGGGGCTTTTGGCCGGTATGGACGTTTGTGTAGTAAATAGGAGCGAGTGTTAAAAAGTGTTGCTTTTTGGTAGTTATGTTTGATAAAATTAGTACCAAGTCATAATAATTGATAATAAAATATATAAAAATACGTTATGGAATAATACGGTGAAGATAGAAAGGAAGTGGAGCTCCATGAATGCAGGAATTATTGGGATTGGAAGATATCTGCCTGAAAAAGTGGTGACAAATGCTGACTTGGAAAAGATCGTGGATACTTCTGATGAATGGATCCGAACACGCACTGGAATTGAAGAAAGAAGAATTGCGGATGATAACGTAGACACATCCGACATGGCCTATGAATCAGCTAAAAAGGCAATGGAAGATGCGGGAATCGCTGCGGAGGATCTGGATTTGATCCTTGTGGCAACAGTTACTCCTGATCGTCCATTTCCTTCAGTTGCCTGCATGCTTCAGGAACGATTGGGGGCAGTCAAAGCAGCTGCAATGGATATTAGTGCGGCTTGTGCAGGATTCATGTATGGTATCATAACAGCTAAGCAGTTTATTGAAACTGGAACATTCAAACATGTATTAGTAATAGGTGTAGAGAAGTTATCTAAGATTACAGATTGGAATGACCGGAATACGGCTGTGCTATTTGGCGATGGAGCAGGGGCGGCTGTGGTTGGGCCTGTTTCAGAAGGAAGAGGCATCCTCTCATTTGAACTGGGTGCAGATGGTACAGGAGCAAAGCATCTCTACCAAGATGAATATCTTATTATGAATGGGCGCGAAGTATTTAAATTCGCGGTGCGCCAGATGGGTGAAAGCTGTATTAACGTTCTGGATAAAGCAGGGCTTTCAAAAGAAGATGTTGATTTTCTTATTCCTCATCAGGCCAATATCAGAATCATGGAGGCATCAAGACAGAGGCTTGAGCTGCCTGTTGAAAAAATGTCAAAGACTGTTAATAAATACGGAAACACCTCATCATCGTCCATCCCAATTGCTCTTGTTGAAGAACTACAAGCCGGGAAAATCAAAGAAGACGATTTGCTGGTAATGGTTGGTTTTGGCGGAGGGCTCACTTGGGGCGCAATTGCTATGCGCTGGGGAAGATAAACAAACAATATTAAACCATTTGATGATAATGTAAAAGGAGCTGCAATCAAAATGGAAAAAAAAAGAGTTGTCGTTACAGGCATTGGCGCTGTAACACCACTTGGAAATGATACAGAAACGACATGGAACAACATTAAAGCAGGGGTATCCGGAATCGGGCCGCTGACAAGATTAAATGCAGATGAGTATTCCGCAAAAGTTGCGGCTGAGGTTAAAGATTTTAACCCGGAAGAATTTATGGACAAAAAAGATGCCAGAAAGATGGATCGCTTTACCCATTATGCTGTTGCATCTTCACTGATGGCAGTAAGAGATGCCAATCTCCAAATTACAGATGAAAATGCACACCGCATTGGTGTTTGGATTGGTTCTGGCATCGGAGGAATGGAAACTTTCGAGAACCAATATGAAACATTTTTAAAACGCGGATACAGAAGGGTTAGCCCTTTTTTCGTACCTATGATGATTCCAGACATGGCAACAGGCCAAGTTTCTATTTATCTTGGAGCAAAAGGATTTAACTCCTGTACCGTTACGGCTTGTGCAACAGGAACAAACTCCATTGGTGATGCATTTAAAGTGATTCAGCGCGGGGATGCGGATGCGATGATTTCAGGCGGAGCAGAAGCACCAATCACAAAAATGTCTGTCGCTGGATTCTGTGCTAATACGGCTCTTTCAACAAATCCAGATCCGAAAACAGCCAGCCGTCCATTTGATCAAAACCGGGATGGTTTTGTCATCGGAGAAGGAGCGGGGATTGTTGTACTGGAGGAACTTGAACATGCACTTGCCCGGGGCGCTAAAATTTATGCTGAGATCATTGGATATGGTGCAACTGGAGATGCCTATCATATCACTGCTCCAGCACCTGGCGGAGAAGGCGGCTCAAGAGCTATGAAAATGGCAATTGAAGATGGAGGATTAAATCCGGAAGATATTGATTACATTAATGCTCACGGCACAAGCACGGATTACAACGACAAATTTGAAACACTGGCGATCAAAGAGGTGTTTGGAGAGCATGCTTATAATTTGGCAGTAAGCTCAACAAAATCAATGACAGGCCACCTGCTTGGAGCAGCCGGAGGGATTGAAGCTATTTTCACAGTGCTGGCAATGAAAGAAGGAGTTATGCCGCCAACGATAAATCTTGAAACACCAGACCCTGAATGCGATCTTGATTATGTGCCTAATAAATCAAGAGATAAAGAAATTAAGGCTGCGATGAGCAATTCATTAGGATTCGGCGGCCATAATGCTACGATTGTTTTTAAAAAATACGAATAATTAAAAGGCTGACTCAAAAGGGGATAAAAGGCCCTAAATGAGTCAGTTTTTTTTATTTTTTGGCGACTCTAAGAACTATAGTTCGCCTGCTTACATAAAATTTATATAAGAGATTTGGGAAGGGGGTGGTAATAATGGGGTAGTAAGTACAGATAAATGGCTAGAGGAAAGCGTAACCGACCCAATCAAAATCTGTGAATTTCTTCTTGAACCCTTCCATGAGAAAAATCCTAGGAAAATATATCAATACTTAATCAACTTTGGAATGTATAAGCCAGAACGAGGCAGCAGAAATACTTTTACCAAGTTAAAAGAAATAGAGGCATGGCATCTGACTGAAAATATTTATCAAAAATATAAGGGTAAATGGGAGGGACCGGAAATTGATGTATATATTTTTCCGGCCGCAGCAGGTGGACTATTCTCCAAAAATACCGGTAAATCAGGTGTATCCTTTAAAAATATGTTATTTCTATTTCTGCCGGCAGATGTAGATGAAAAGGAGTTGGAGGCTTTATTTGTGCATGAGTACCATCATTCCAGCAGGATTAATAAACAGCGAAAAAAATTGGAGGATTATACTTTGCTGGATTCCATTATTTTGGAAGGGCTTGCCGAGCATGCAGTGGAATTTCATTGCGGAAAGGAATACAGGGGAAAATGGTGCGTATTATATTCAAGAGAAGAGATTAAAGAATTGTGGGAAAAACTACTAAAGGATCATTTAAAGGTGAAAAAGAAGGACAGGATTCACCAGAGGCTTTTATACGGTGAAAATCCTTATCCGAAATTACTTGGTTATGCAGCAGGCTATGAGATTATTAAGGAATACAAAGAGAAAAAAAGTTTTTCTGCAAAACTATCTTTTACTGCGCCATCTGAATATTTTGTAAAACAAACTCAATTTAATCTGGATATGTAATTACTTTAAAGCCCTAAAATTTGGGCTTTTTTCTTGTTAATAAATTTGAATTTTAATAAATTTTAAAAAAATCTTGCAATTGTAATAAATTTGTAATAATATTTTAGACAAATAGAATGAATTGACAGAATAATTAGAAAAAGTTAGAGGTGTCATATGAGCGCTAAATCCCATATACATAAAGACGCACCTTTGCTAGAGGTGAAAAATTTAGAAACGGCTTTTTCCATTGATGGTACATATTATAACGCGGTGGATAATGTTTCGTTCCGGGTTAAACCTAGGCAAATAGTAGGAATTGTAGGTGAGTCAGGCTGCGGCAAATCTGTCATGAGCTTATCAGTCATGCAGCTGCTGCCCAAGGGGATAGGTGAAATCCGCAACGGAGAAATATTATTTGATGGTGTGCACCTGGAAAATATGACAGATTCAGAGATTAATAGGATCAGGGGAAAGGAAATTGCCATGATATTCCAGGAACCTATGACATCTTTAAATCCTGTTTTCTCTATTGGTTTCCAATTGCAGGAAGTTTTCTTTAATCATATGAAAATATCAAAAAAGGAAGCAAAGCTAAAGAGTATAGCACTTTTAAAGAGTGTGGGGATTTCACGGCCGGAAAAAATTGTTGATGAATATCCTCATCAGCTATCAGGTGGAATGCGGCAAAGAGTTATGATTGCCATTGCGATTGCCTGCCAGCCAAAGCTGCTAATAGCCGATGAACCAACAACTGCACTGGATGTAACAGTACAAGCTCAAATTTTGGAGCTGTTGAAAGAAATCCAGGAAGTGAACGATATGTCCGTTATTCTGATCACACATGACTTAGGTGTGGTTGCTGAAATGTGTGACGAAGTAATCGTCATGTATGCAGGGAAAATTGCCGAGCGGACAGATGTTGATTCTTTATTCCACAATCCAAAACATCCTTATACTCAGCTTTTAATGGGAGCCATTCCAAAGATGGATGAAGAAGTGGAAACCCTCAGTACAATAAAAGGAATTGTACCTTCCTTGAAAAATATGACTAAAACAGGGTGCAAATTTGCAGCGCGCTGTCCAAAGGCAATGCCAGAATGCGTAACGGTCACACCTCAATTGGCGGAAAGTGAAGAAGGACATGAGGTTGCCTGCCTTCTTTACGAGACAAGCAGACCTAATACAGAGGTGAACGCATAATGAGTATAGAACGAAAAAATACTGCTGTTTTGAAAAAAGATAAAAGCACCAATGAACTCCTTCTAGAAGTAAAAAACCTGAAAACCTACTACCCACTTAAAGGTGGCATTCTGAGAAGGACAATTGCAGTTGTTAAGGCCGTTGATGATGTTTCTTTCGAAATTAGAAAAGGAGAAACATTGGGGCTTGTTGGAGAGTCAGGGTGCGGAAAATCCACTACAGGCAGAACAATCCTAAGACTGCTTGAACCAACAGATGGTCAAATCATATTTGACGGACAAGACATTACAAATGTAAGAGGAACAAGTTTAAGGAAGATGCGCCAGGACTTCCAAATGGTTTTCCAGGATCCATACGCCTCATTGAATCCCATGATGATGGTTGGGCATTTGGTATCCGAACCAATCAGAAATTACAACAATAAATCGGAAAAAGAACTTAAGCAGGATGTATTGGATCTTCTTTCGAAAGTTGGACTTCCTGAAGATGCTTATTATAAATACCCGCATGAGTTTTCTGGCGGGCAAAGGCAGCGTATTGGAATTGCAAGGGCACTGGCTTTAAGACCTAAACTGATTATTGCTGATGAACCAGTGTCTGCACTGGATGTATCAGTTCAGTCACAGGTGTTGAATCTATTAAAGGAACTTCAAGATGAATTTGATCTTACTTTCTTATTTATTGCCCATGATTTAAGCGTTGTTAAACATATGAGTGACCGTATTGGTGTTATGTATTTAGGCGGCCTGGTTGAAGTGGCGGAAAAAGATAACATTTATGCTGAGCCTCTTCACCCTTACACGCAAGCGCTTATTTCTGCTATCCCAGAACCGGATCCACGCAAAAAGAAAGAGAGAATTATTTTAGAGGGAGATGTGCCAAGCCCAATCGACCCTCCTAAAGGGTGTACATTCCATCCGCGCTGCGCGCATGCAATCCATGAGTGCCAGAGTGTAAAACCGATACTAAAGGAGGTGAAGCCTGGGCACAGAGTCGCTTGTCACTTATATAAATAAGGCTTTGTCAAAAAAAATTTTCAGGGGGGAAAACAATGAAGAAATCAGCATTTTGGCTACTTTCCATTCTTCTTGTCATGTCTGTATTCCTTGCAGCATGTTCAGGCGGCGGAGAGAAAGCTAACACTGAAAAAGAACCTAATGACGGTACTGATGGAGAAACAAAAACAGAAGCCGCAGAAGGCGGAACAGTAACTTTTGGTTACACGCAGCCATTCAAAGGCGTATTCGCCTATGCATACTATGAAGGAGAAGATGATGTCAATGCCCTTCAATTTATGCACGAAGGCTTAGTAGCTACAAACGATGAGCTTCAGCCTGAGCCAAACCTTGCTGAGTGGGAACTATCAGAAGATAAAACGAAGTTAACTTTCAAGCTTAAGCAAGGTGTTAAATGGCATGATGGAGAAGAGTTAACTGCTGAAGATATGGAATATGCCTGGTACTTAATTGCTGATCCAACTTACGAAGGGCCACGATTTGCTAATGTAGCAATGATCAAAGGTGCTCAAGAATACAAAGATGGAAAAGCTGACACTATTGAAGGTATTAAAGTAATTGACGACTACACAGTTGAAGTAACAGTAATAGAACCTTCTGTTAACTTACTGGATAATATCTGGTCTTTTCCGGAGCCAAAGCACTATTACGGAGATCTTACTTCAAAAGAAATTCCTGACTCTGACCAAGTTCGTAAGAACCCAATCGGTGTTGGACCATTTAAAGTAAAGAATATCGTACCTGGTGAAATGGTTGAATTTGAGCGTTTTGATGATTACTGGCAAGGCAAGCCGCAATTAGATGGCGTAGTATACAAAATCATTGATGGTTCTCTTGCACAAGGTTTAGTGCAAAACGGAGAAATCGATGTCATTGAAGCTCCGAAGGATCAATGGGAGGCAATTAAAGCTCTTGATAATGTAAATCCAGTAGAAGCAGATGCTATGTCTTACAGCTATATAGCTTTTGACTGGGGTCACTATGACACTAAAAAAGGTGTAGTAGTTTCTGATAACAAGAAGTTTCAAAACAAAGCCCTTCGCCATGCAATGGCACATGCAATTGACCGTCAAGCATTCATCGATGGTTTTGCAAACGGCTTAGGAAAACCTTTGAACACCCCGTTCCCATCAGTATCTTGGGCGAAGATTGATGATTCAGAAATCAATCAGTATGAGTATGATGCAGAAAAGGCTAAGAAATTACTTGACGAAGCAGGTTTCGTTGATAAAGACGGCGACGGCTTCCGTGAAGATCCAGAAGGAAAGCCATTCACAATTAACTTTGATGCAATGGCAGGCACTGAAACTTCAGAAGCACGTGCTCAATTCATCCTGCAATCCTGGCAGGAAGTTGGCTTAAACGCAAAGCTTAACGGCGGTTCATTAAAAGATTTCAACCTTTTCTATGACACTATCGAAGCAGATGATCCATCTGTTGAAACATTCATGGGTGCATGGGGACTTGCGGCTGACCCGGATCCATCTGGCATCTGGTTATCTACTGACAAGTGGAACATGTGGAGATGGTACAGTGAGGAGTCTGATGAGCTAATCAAGAAGGGTGTTACATTCCCTGAAGAATCTAGTAAAGACGTAACTGAACACCGTCAAGAAATCTATAACGAATGGCAAAAGCTTGTTAACGAAGAATTGCCAATCATCTTCTTTGAACAGCGTATTGATCCATGGGCAATCAACAAGCGCGTTGGCGGAGTTAAAGTAACTCCTTTTGGAACAGACGAGTTCCATAAATGGCATATTGTAGAGTAATAGCTTAATGAAAACTGCATCATTGGGGGGGGTTGTCCCCCAATGAATGCTAGTTTAACCAACGAATAAATTTTTGTTTGGTAAGGGGAATGGAAATGCTACAGTACACAATTCGACGACTTATAGGTATGATTCCAATAATTTTCCTTATCTCAGTAGTTGTATTCACTTTGGCAAAGCTAATGCCTGGCGATGCACTATCTGGTAAAATTGACCCTTTAAACTCGGATCCGGAGTATATTGAGGAAATGCGTGAGAAGATGGGATTGAATGATCCAATTCCTGCACAGTATGTTCGCTGGATGAGCGGAGTGGTCAAGGGAGATTTTGGAGATTCATTTATTCACAAGCGCCCGGTGATGGAATTGATCGGAGACCGTTTGCCGAACACAATTGTATTGGGATTAACAGCATTAGTAATAACATATATATTAGCCTTTTTAATGGGAAGATACTCTGGGCGATTTGCCTATAGTTTTGGAGATTATATTATATCGGCTTTTAACTATTTGGGACTGGCCATTCCTAGTTTCGTTGCTGCATTGGTTGCCATTTATATTTTTGCTATTCATCTTGGCTGGGTTCCAGCAAGCGGAAGTATTGGCAGCGGTGTGGAAGCGGGTACGTTCGAGTACTATCTCAGTAAAGCAAAACATACAATCTTACCGGCTCTTGTATTAGGTACAATGGCTACGGCCGCCTATACACAATTTTTGAGAAATGATATGATCGAAAGCTCTCGCAAGGATTACGTTCGTACTGCAAGAGCTAAAGGTACGAAGGAATCTGCGATTTATAATAAGCACATTCTAAGAAACTCAATCATACCTATCGTTACATTGCTTGGTTTTGATATTGCCAACCTTTTTGGAGGGGCAATTATTACTGAAACGATTTTCACATACCCTGGCATCGGTTATTTATTTGTAGAATCAGTTAATTCACGAGATTATTCAGTTATGATGGCAATTACCATGATGTTGACAATATTAACATTAATTGGCAATTTAATTGCAGATTTACTATATGGTTTAGTAGATCCGCGTATTCGTTTAAGTTAGGAGGGTGGGAGAATGGAACCTTCAATGCCACAGCAAACTTCGCCTGGTTTAGCAGAATCTGCTAAACCGCCGAAGAGTCAATCACCATGGGCTCTCGCCCGCCGCAAATTTTTGCGCAATAAAATAGCTATGATCAGTTTAGTCTTTTTGCTGATTGTCTGTGTAATGTCCGTATTGGCTGAGCCGCTAACTATGCCTGTCGAAGAAACAGCTAAAATTAATTTAACGCAAATGAGCAAGGAACCTTCTGCAGAACATTTTTTTGGAACTGATAAATCAGGAAGGGATGTATTTGCCCGCACATTGCATGGAGGCAAAACTTCACTATTGCTTGCGTTCTCCATTACAAGTGCAGTAATAGCAATAGGTACCCTTGTCGGTGCTGCAGCAGGATTTTTTGGCGGCTGGGTCGATAATGCCCTGATGAGATTCACAGACTTTATGATGAACTTTCCGTTTCTATTGTTTGTAATCGTGTTAAAGTCCATCTTTATTGAATCAAGTACGGGAACCTTGATTTTTGTCATCAGTGTAATAAGCTGGACAGGTACAGCACGTCTTGTTAGAAGTAAGGTTATGGCTGAAAAGGAAAATGAATACATTATGAGTGCCATTTCAATCGGAAGTTCATCCCCAAAAATAATCTTTAAGCATTTGCTGCCAAATGTGATGTCAACTATTATTGTACAGGCAACTATTACATTGGCCGCAATGATTGTGGCAGAGACAGCACTAAGCTTTCTGGGATTCGGTGTCCCGATCAACATTCCAACCTGGGGGAACATGCTTCAGGAAGCAAGAAGCCCGGATGTATTAACAAGCAAATGGTGGATTTGGATTCCTCCAGCAGCTATTTTAACTCTCACTATCCTATCAATTAACTTTATTGGTGAAGGATTAAAGGATGCTTTCAACCCTAAATCTAACAGATAATGAAAAAGCGCCAGATTGTGGCGTTTTTTTTTTAGTCGTTTGAAACTTTAGAAGCATTAGCTTGTACATATCTTAACTTTTCATTACATATAGATGTAAAAAAGTAAAGTTCAAGGAGTGAGTTCATGTCATCATTTATACTAATTAGGGCTCACAGATTAGTGATACCATATGCTTTTTAGGGCGTTTTGGCTATTAACTGGGTTTGGAATTGCTGTGTCAGGCGGTGTCAGTGTAATCGCTTATTTAAATTTGCTTGCGACGGGACATGCCTTTAAAGAATATTTGATCTTTATATCCCAACGTCCCGAATGTTATTTGCTTCCTATAGGAATAATGGTCATTTGGATAAGCATATATTTGCCTTTAAGAAAAAGTAATGAATAAAAAATGGATTGTGAATGTAATTAAGGAATAAATTTACTGCTGGCTGCCCATACTGAATGACAAATAGTTTGTTGAAGTGGGGGGTTGTAAATGTTATATCTTCATGATGTTTGGGTGAACTGGTTTGAAGGAGAAGAAAATGGTTATAACGTATGCCATTTTCATGAATGGAGAAAAGATGATGGAGTTGAACTGTTAGATCAGGTACCGCTATTAAAGATTGACCCAATTTTATTTCATTACATTGAGAATGATCTTTCTGAGCTGCCACAACAACTGCTAGATGATATATATCAAAAAGCTTATTTGCGGAAAAATCATGAGCGAATTCAATTGGAATATTGCTTTGTTGTATCAGATGGGACAGGCATATTGGCTGTAGATACAATTGGCTATAATATTCCAATAAGAAAAAGTAGGCTTATTCCCCGACAGGAACAGCTTGCTTATGAGATGCTGGAAAATCAAGAAACGAAAACCTATTTATTCAATGACCAGACTGCTTTAAAAGAATTTAATATTCTTTCTCCGGCCCCCGAGTTTATGGCGGGGCTGACCAGAAAAGAAAGGCAGTTAAAGCAATTGCTCTTTATGGCACTGGATCAGTTGCATTCCTCCAATAATGATGCAGAGGTCAGATATTGGTATACAGAATGGAGTCCAGAACGCTATTCAAAAATCCAGTCAATGAATTTTGAAGAAGCATGGTATGAATTATATGAAGAAAGCAAGTATGGCTGGTCAAGCAAACATGAAAAATTCTGTGAGAATTTAATTAAGGGGCAGCCATTTTTTGAAAAGTTATGGGAAATGGAACATGGTCCAAAAGTGAATTAAGCCAGGAAATAAAAAAAACAGCCTTTATGGCTGTTTTTTTATTTCCTTTTTCGGCCAAGTCCCATGGCATTTTCCATTTTCTTAACCATTTTATTTGCGACAGTACGCGCTTTTTCTGATCCTTGATCGAGCACTTTATCAAGTTCTTCAGATTCCATTAGTTCGTAATATTTATCCTGGATCGGTTTAATAGTATTAATAACCACGTCTGATAGTCCAGCTTTAAAGTCTCCATAGCCCATCCCTTCATATTCTTTTTCAATATCGTCAACAGGTTTACCGGAAAGAATGGAGTACATGGAAAGGAGGTTTGAGACACCTGGTTTATTTTCCTTATCATATTTTACGATTCCTTCTGAATCTGTTACGGCACTCTTTATTTTCTTTTCAATTTGCTTTGGATCATCCAACAATGAAATAAATGATTTTTTATTAGGATCTGATTTGCTCATTTTCTTTAATGGATCCTGAAGTGACATAACACGTGCGCCAACTTTAGCAATTCTTACATTAGGGATAGTAAAAATTTCATTGTATTTCTTATTGAATCTCTCCGCTAAATCACGCGTCAATTCCAAGTGCTGTTTTTGATCCTCTCCTACAGGAACTAAATCTGTACTATATAATAGGATATCGGCTGCCATAAGTGGCGGATAAGTAAGCAAACCTGAAGAAACAGCATCCTTTCCTTCAGATTTGTCTTTAAATTGAGTCATGCGTTCCAGTTCGCCAATATAAGAAACACACTGCATCATCCATCCGGCTTGAGCGTGTGCCGGAACCTCAGATTGAATAAATAGTGTTGATCTTTCAGGGTCAATACCAACTGCCAGATAAAGGGCAGCAAGGCTTCTGATGTTTTTTCTTAATTCCAGTCTATCCTGAGGGACTGTAATGGCGTGCTGATCAACAATGCAAAAATAACAGTTATATTCATTTTGCAGTTCAACGAACTGCTTCATGGCACCAATGTAATTTCCAAGGGTAATCATACCGCTCGGCTGTATGCCTGAAAAAATGGTTTTCATTTTTTTCCTCCTTAATCAGCTAAAAAAAGAGAATTGTAATACGGAAAGCCGCAATAACCAGGATCTATTGGAAGGATACCTTCGAGTGCGAAATACACAAAAAAGACCATTCATCCCTAACAATAGGGACGAATGGTCCGCGTTGCCACCCTAATTACTCATAATGAGTCACTCTGTCCTATGCAAATTTATGCATAGATCCTCGATAACGAGAGGACACGTCTGTAAAGACAGAGGGCTCAAAAGTCCATTCGATTTACCGGATATCCTGTTTTCACCAGCCACAGGATCTCTGCTTACCCTAAGTAAATGTACTACTCTTTTTTCATTGCCGATTGTAAATAAATTTTATTGTTATTATATAATAAAATATACTATCGAGTTACAAAAATCAAGTAATTGATTGGATGATAACATGTATATAGGTACTTGTTTTCAGTAGTTGAATTGGCAATATATAGGAAGAAGATCCCATGGTTCATCTGGAAATTAACAAATTAAAAAACTTTTTAAAATCTTAAAATTCTTAATTTATAAGACATTTAAGCTATAAATAAAATACTAGATTGTTTTGAAGCCGAGAAAAGCTACTTGCAATAAGTTTTTAAACTATTTATAATAAACGTAACAAACATATTCTTTACGTTTTTGTAACATTTTAAAAACACCTATATCACTCCGGATAGCGAGAGTATGGTACATAATCAGTAAGTTTATAGCTTACATATTAAAGATCTCTTTCTTTTATGCTGAATTGTCAGAATAGAGGGATAATCTGTCTTTAAGAGAATATAAACTTGCTTTTTTTGTTGCCTTCTAAATAGTCTGCAAATTTTTGCAAATTGAATTAACAGACTATTTGAGCAATACATCTGGGGCGTACAGTTGTGTTTTAAAATAGAGGCATCCCGTAAAGGTATTGTTTGAGGAAATTATATAGGGGGTTAATACAGTGAACAAAAGATTATCGATCTTTTTTAGCATGCTGCTAGTGCTAAGCATGTTCCTTGCTGCGTGCAGCGGCGGCGGAGACAATGCATCTGACGGCGGTGAAAAAGGCGGGGACGAAGGCGACGGCGGAAAGTCTGACGTACCGCAGGAATTAAGAGTAAATATCAATACTGAACCACCTTCATTAAATCCAGGTTTAGCTGAAGATTCCACATCTGGTACTGTACTTCGCCAAATCCTTGAAGGTTTAACTCGTATTGGTCAAGACGGAAAGCCTGAAAATGCAATGGCTGAAGATGTACAAATCTCTGAAGACCAAAAGACTTACACTTTCAAAATACGTGATGCAAACTGGTCAAATGGCGACCCTGTAACTGCAAACGATTTTGTTTATGCTTGGAAATGGGCGCTTGATCCTGCGAACAATTCAACATACGCATACCAGCTATATTACATCGAAGGTGCTGAAGCTGCCAACACGGGCGAAGGTTCACTAGATGCTGTAGGCGTTAAAGCTGTAGATGACAAAACTCTTGAAGTTAAATTAGTAAACCCAACTCCATATTTCTTGGAATTGACAGCATTCTATACTTACCTACCAGTTAACAGCAAAATTGCCGAATCAAATGCTGAGTGGGCAACAGATGCTGGTGAAAACTTTACAACAAATGGACCTTTCCATATGACTGAATGGTCTCATAGTGACAAAATTGTCCTAGAAAAAAGCGAAACTTACTGGGATGCAGAAACAGTTAAGCTAGACAAGATTGAAATGATTATGATTAATGATCCAAACACTGAGTTATCAATGTTTGACAATGGCGAATTAGATTGGGCTGGAGCTCCAACTGGTGCACTTCCAACGGATGCTATGCAGGCTCTTAAAGATGACGGCCGCTTAGTAACGAACCCAATTGCAGGAATCTATAACTACAAGTTTAATACAACTGTTGAACCTTTCAACAATGTAAATATCCGTAAAGCATTTGCTCATGCAATCAACCGTCAGGAAATCATTGACAACATCCTTCAGGGTGAGCAGCTTCCAGCTATGGCGATTGTTCCTCCATCAATGTTCGAAGAGAACAAAGAGGGGTATTTCCCTGACAATGATGTTGAAGCTGCAAAAGAATTCTTGCAAAAGGGTTTAGAAGAGCTTGGATATAAAGATGCTTCTGAACTTCCTGCTGTAACTCTTTCTTATAACACATCAGAGGCACACCAGAAGATTGCTCAGGCAATCCAGGATATGTGGAAGCAAAACCTTGGTGTTGAAGTAAATCTTGATAACGCTGAGTGGAATGTTTTCCTTGATAAAGTTAACACAATGGATTATCAAGTTGCACGTATGGGCTGGTTAGGTGACTTCAATGATGCAATGAACTTCTTAGAAATGTATCGTGACGCTGACGGCGGTAACAACAATACTGGCTGGGAAAGCAAAGAGTTCCAGGATCTGCTTGCTAAATCTGCAACAGAAACTGATGCTGATGCTCGCCAGCAATTATTGAAAGATGCAGAAGCAATCTTCATGGAAGATATGCCTGTAGCGCCAATCTACTTCTACACTAACAACTGGGTACAGGCTGAAAACTTAAAAGATGTTGTAGTATCCGGTCTAGGTGATGTCCAGTACAAATGGGCATACTTTGAATAAGAATAGCTAACTTGACGAAAGGTATATGGGATATTTAATCCCATATACCTTCGTTTCTGAATAAGGCATTGTAATAAATTGGAGGTGTTTGACAATGGCGAAATATATTGGAAAGCGCTTACTGTATATGATCATATCGTTATGGATGATTGTAACAGCAACGTTTTTCTTCATGCGCATTGCACCCGGAAACCCTTTTGCATCTGAGAAAAAACTTCCTCCCGAAATTGAAGCTAATCTAAATGCCCATTTTGGCTTGGACAAGCCATGGTATGCACAATATTGGGAGTATCTAGTAAGAATTGTCAATTGGGATTTCGGCCCATCATTTAAATATAAAAGCCAAACTGTTAATGACTTAATTAATGAAGGATTTCCCGTTTCATTCTTACTTGGTATGGAAGCAATCTTTATCGCTGTAGCAATTGGTGTGCTTTTAGGAATCATTGCGGCATTAAAACATAATAGATGGCCGGATTATACAGCAATGATTATTGCTGTTTTAGGCATCTCCGTGCCTTCCTTTATAATGGCATCTTTTTTGCAATATTTCCTCGCTATTAAAATGGGTATCTTCCCGGTAGCTCGCTGGGAAACATTCATGCACAGTGTTCTGCCAGCCTTGGCACTTGCTTCAACACCGATGGCTTTCATTGCGCGATTAACACGTTCAAGCATGCTGGAGGTTTTGGCAAACGACTATATTAAAACAGCAAAATCCAAAGGGTTAAGCAGTGGAGTTATTACAGTTAAACATACAATCCGTAATGCACTATTACCAGTTGTAACATATATGGGACCGTTGACTGCAGGCATTTTAACAGGAAGCTTCGTAATTGAAAAAATCTTTGGTATTCCTGGACTGGGTGCACACTTTGTAACTAGTATCAATAACCGGGATTATACGGTAATTATGGGTGTTACAGTTTTCTACAGTATTCTGTTGCTTGTATCTATTCTCCTTGTTGACATTGCATACGGAATCATCGACCCACGCATCAAACTTGCTGGCGGGAAGAAAGGAGAGTAATTATGCAGATTTCGAAAGATAAGTTTAAACTAGTCGGAACGCAGCTTAGTGAAGCTGAAAAAATTTCAAAACCGAGTCTTTCATTTTGGAAGGATGTATTTATCCGATTTCGAAAAAACAAGCTCGCTTTGTTTGGGTTAGTACTATTAGGTTTGCTAATCTTCATGGCGATCTTTGGACCATATATGACTCCATATGATTATGCATCAAATGACCTTGTCAATAAGAACCAGCCTCCTTCATCTGAGCATTGGTTTGGTACAGACGATCTGGGACGCGATGTTTTTGCACGAACCTGGGAAGGTGCCAGAATTTCTATCTTTATTGGTGTTGCTGCAGCGTTGATTGATTTGATTATCGGTGTAATATGGGGCGGAATCGCCGGATATAAAGGCGGTCGTACCGATGAATTTATGATGCGTTTTGCCGATATACTTTACGGTGTTCCTTATCTTCTATTAGTTATTTTATTAATGGTTGTTCTTGGGCAGGGTTTAACTACTATGATCATAGCGATGTCAATTACAGGCTGGATCAACATGTCCCGTATTGTACGTGGACAGGTGCTCTCTCTGAAAAGCCAAGAGTATGTATTGGCAGCCAAGACGCTTGGAGCGAATACGAACAGAATTATGGCTAAACACTTAATTCCAAACTCAATGGGACCAATCCTAGTCACAATGACATTGACTGTCCCTTCTGCTATTTTTACAGAAGCATTCTTAAGTTTCTTGGGCCTTGGATTAACTCCGCCACTAGCCAGCTGGGGAACAATGGCGAATGACGGCTTGCCTGCTATGCGTTACTATCCATGGCGTTTATTCTTCCCAGCTACGTTTATTTGTCTTACAATTTTTGCCTTTAACGTAGTCGGCGACGGATTACGTGATGCATTAGATCCAAGAATGCGAAAATAAGGAGTGAGAATATGGAAAAATTATTAGAAATCAAAAATTTAGAAGTCTCATTCCAAACATATGGAGGTACAGTAAAAGCAGTCCGAGGTGTCAGCTTTGACCTTCATAAGGGAGAGACGCTTGCGATAGTTGGTGAATCAGGGTCCGGCAAAAGTGTTACGTCCCAATCAATTATGAAGCTAATACCTATGCCGCCTGGCCATATTTCCGGAGGCCAAATTTTATTAAACGGTGATGATATCGTACCTAAAACCGAAAAACAAATGGAAAAAATCCGTGGAAAAGAAATCAGTATGATTTTCCAGGATCCTATGACGTCCCTAAACCCGACAATGAAAATAGGGAACCAGATAACTGAAGGCTTAATAAAGCACCAAAATATGTCCAAGCAGGATGCTAAGAATAGAGCGATTGAACTTCTTCGCTTAGTTGGTATTCCAATGCCTGAAAAAAGGGTTAACCAGTATCCGCACGAATTTTCAGGAGGTATGAGACAGCGTGCAATGATTGCAATCGCTCTTGCAGCAAATCCAAAGCTGTTAATTGCGGATGAGCCTACAACAGCACTTGATGTTACAATCCAGGCGCAAATTCTTGAGCTAATGAAGGATCTTCAAAGCAAAATGGATACATCTATTATTTTCATTACCCATGATTTAGGCGTAGTTGCCAACGTAGCAGATAGAGTAGCTGTAATGTATGCAGGACAAATTGTTGAGATGGGTACAGTAGATGAAATATTCTATGACCCGCGCCACCCATATACATGGGGTCTTCTAGCTTCCATGCCAAGTGTGGATAGTGATCATTCAGCTGACTTAGCCGCAATCCCTGGTACTCCTCCGGATTTAACAAATCCTCCAAAAGGAGACGCGTTTGCAGCTAGAAATAGCTATGCACTTGCAATTGACTTTGAAGAAGAGCCGCCGATGTTCCAAATTTCTGAAACTCATTTTGCAAAAACATGGCTTCTTCATCCGGATGCGCCTAAAGTTGAGCCTCCAGAAGCTGTTAAAAAACGGATCCGTCAATTATCCTCCACGTTCGAAAAGCCAGTATTAGTTAAGGAGGGTAAATAATCATGTCAGAAAAATTGCTTGAAATTAAAAACTTGAAACAGCATTTCAATGTTGGGCGTCCTAATATGATAAAAGCAGTTGATGGAATCACATTTGATATTTATAAAGGAGAGACCCTAGGTCTTGTTGGTGAATCTGGATGCGGTAAATCAACTACTGGACGGACAATTATTAGATTATATGACGCGACAGACGGTCAAGTTCTCTTTGAAGGTGAAGATGTCCATGGCAAAAAGTCTGCAAAAGAACTAAAAAAATTCAACCGAAAAATGCAAATGATCTTCCAGGATCCGTACGCTTCATTAAACCCTCGTATGACTGTAGCAGATATCATTGCTGAAGGTATTGATATCCACGGACTTGCCAAGAGCAAGAAAGAACGTATGGAGAGGGTTTATGAGCTTTTGGAAACAGTTGGTTTGAACAAGGAGCATGCCAATCGTTATCCGCATGAATTCTCTGGCGGACAAAGGCAGCGTATTGGTATCGCTCGTGCACTTGCTGTTGATCCTGACTTTATCATTGCAGATGAACCAATTTCAGCACTTGATGTTTCGATTCAGGCTCAAGTTGTCAACCTAATGAAGAAACTTCAGCGTGAGAAGGGCTTAACATACTTATTCATCGCGCATGACTTATCGATGGTTAAGTATATCAGCGACAGGATTGGTGTTATGTACTTTGGCAAACTGGTAGAATTGGCACCCGCAGAGGATCTATATAACAATCCAATGCACCTATATACTCAGTCGCTTCTGTCAGCTATTCCGCTTCCAGATCCGGAAACGGAGCGCTCACGCAGAAGAAAGTCCTATGATCCAGCTGTGCATAATTACGCTGAAAATGAAAATCTTGAAATGCGTGAAATCACACCTGGACACTTTGTTTATTGCTCTGATAAAGAGTATGAACAACTAAAAGTCCAATATTCAAACTAACAAAAACGATCTCATATGAGATCGTTTTTTACGTCTTGGGATGGGTATAGTAAATACTTTAAGCCAAATCCTTTCACTGTTACAAAGGATATACCAAGATGTAAAAAATGATTCGCATACATTTAGGAAATAGAAATACTACTTTAACACTTTTATTCGTTAATGTGTTTTTCTTTAGTATATAATACAACATATTTCCTGAAATTACTATTAGAATTTTCTATTAATTATATTTTCATCCATTCATTTAATTAAACGTGATTTGCAATGGAAAAGCATGATATTCTTTTACATAATAGGTTTAAAGATTAGCAGGAAAAGATACATATATAGAAGATACAAGTTTTTAAGATTCATCATAGCATGGGCTTTACTATAACTTTATAATGAAGGTGTCGTTTTAGAACTCTGTAAGGAAGAGGGGGTATAACAGTTGATAAAGACAAAAAGGATCGCTGCAGCCTTGATATTTACGGCAGTTATTTCAATGTCTGCCGCACCTGGTGAAGCAAAAGAACAGGAACTTTTAGAGCCGGGGATTCAGCCTCAGAGGGAATATGTTTCTCTGGTGAAGGAACTCCCAGAACAAATAAGCCGTTTTCAATTTGATTCCGGCTATGCTTTTCAATATCCGGATGCTGTAAGAGGTGTATATGTTACAGGACATTCCGCAGGAGGGGAAAGGTTTAAAAAGCTTGTAAGTTTAATGGATGAAACAGAGTTAAATTCTATGGTCATAGATATAAAAGATGATTGGGGCAATCTTACCTATATCCCTGATAAAAACTCCTCATACACTGAGATAGGAAAGCCTTACATAAAAGATCCAAAAAAAATTCTTAAAACAATGGAAGAAAAGCAGATTTATCCAATAGCACGGGTGGTTGTGTTTAAAGATTCCGTACTTGCCAAAAAGAAACCCGAGTGGTCTTATAAGGATGGAAAAGAAGTTTGGAAGAATGGCAGAGGAGAATCATTTGTGAATCCATTTTTAAAACAAGTATGGGATTATAATGTCGATATTGCAATAGAAGCCGCTAAAATGGGCTTTCAGGAGATTCAGTTTGATTATGTCCGCTTTCCAGAAGGCTTTGAACACAAGGATGAATCGCTGACGTATAGCATGGGAAAATATAAAGATTTAAAAATGGAAAATGTTCAAAAACGGGTAAGTGCAGTAACTGACTTTGTTGCGTACGCAAAGGAACAACTAGAGCCTTATGGAGTAAAGGTATCAGTCGATATATTTGGCTATACTGCCACATTGCCTGAGGCTCCCGGTATAGGCCAGAATTTCACGAAAATATCCGAGCATGTAGATGTAATTTCATCAATGATTTACCCCAGCCACTGGAGTTCTTATTTTGGGATAGCCAAACCTGATTTGGAGCCATATAAGCTAGTAACTGAGTATGCTAAGCTTGAGAAAGGAAAATTAGATGAACTGGAAAACCCACCTCTCTCAAGACCATGGCTGCAGGACTTTACTGCTTCTTATTTAGGGGCAGGAAACTACAAGAAATATGGAAAAGCGGAGGTCGAAGCACAGATTAAAGCGCTTAACGAACAAGGGATTAATGAATTCCTGCTGTGGAATGCAGGAAATACTTATACGAAGAACGTGGATTATACCCCATAGAAAAGAGGCTGATGACTTCAGCCTCTCTTTTTCATATTATTTGACACCATTTTTGTATGCGGTATCATAGTATATGGGCGTATTGAAATTACTTTTTCTTTCCGCCTACGCTTTTCCATCCAGTCTGCATTCTTGCAGATTGGTCCACGAATTCGGATTTATTTTTACCGCCAAAAACCTTTTCTCCAATCCCATTTGTTAGTACACCTAACAAGGCAGTAAATCCAATTATGAGCAAAGCAACAATCGTTAAGTCTGTTATGTAACCAACCATGATAAACCTCCATCTTTCTTTTCACAAAATCCTGTGATTATTTATAAAACATCCCTTATCTCTATTTTATTCGAAATTTTCTTGTATTAAAAGGGGGAAATCCACAAATACTTAATCTGACAGGATGTATTATTTGATGCCTTATTTTTAGGAGAGATTTTTTCGAAAGCTTACTGCATACAGTAACTAACAACAATTCTTGATTTCTGAGCTGATTGTAGCGGAAGGTGCGGGATCCTCAAAAATGCTATCGCATTTTCTTCGTGCGATGCCTATTCAAGGAAGATTATTCAATGTCCTGCGGGATAGCGTCCGAGTGAGACTCTGAGATGCAGAACGTGGAGGAGACTTCCAGCAGCCCCGTGGAAAGTGAGTACCTGCAGCGGATATCAACGGGCAGAGATTACAAGATAAATTCAATCTATGTGAAAAGATCCTTGGGAAAAGAGTCTTAGAAAAATTTTTATTTATTCCTAAAAACACAGCTATGGAAATGAAAGCTGGGAGCTTATCATGCTGGAATAAAAACTCACGCAACCAAATCCACAGGTTTGGGAGCTAAAAAAGGAGAAGATCCATGCATTGGTACGAAAAATTGAATCAGTATTTTCCAATCGAGGAAATGAAGTCAAAAGAACATATGGAAACTCTTTTGAAGGAGCGTTCTGATATTTACCATAAGGATGAAGGTCCATACCATGTCCTTATGTACGCAGAATTTGATAACTTTGTGTTTATAGACTATTTGTTTGTATCAAAGGAATCACGAGGGCAGGGACTGGGACACAAGCTTCTTGAAAATCTTAAGTCAAAAGGAAAGCCAATTATTTTAGAAGTTGAGCCAGTTGACTATGAGGATACAGATACTGAAAAACGGTTGCGTTTCTATAAAAGAGAAGGATTCGAGCATGCTCAATCGATTGGATACACCCGCAGGTCTCTTGCAACCAATGAAATCAATACGATGGAAATCCTCTATTGGTCCCCTGGAAGTGAAAGTGAAGAATTGATTTATGAAGCAATGAAAAAAACGTATGAATTGATACACACGTACAGGGATACTCATTTTTATGGAAAATCTTATCAGCCGGTTGAAGAAGTTCTAACCTTTGAAGAAGAAAAAAGCAGCCAGGATGTTTTAGAGGATGTGTAATTAAATTGCCTTTAAAGGGTTTGGGGATTGGAAAAACACGGCCATTTATCTTAATGGCTGTGTTTTCAATTTCAAAAAATAATTGAGAATAGAAAATGATTTTAAAGGTTTAAAATACAGATACTTGGGTATTTAATAAGAAATTAGATCATTTTATAAATTGTTTTAGTCTACATAATTACCCTTTTAAAGGTGTCAGTAACCGTTGTTTCTTAAGAAAAAATTTAAGAAATTAATAAAAAAGTGAAACTTTTCACTTGCTGGCTCGTCTTATATAGTAGATTCTTTGTTTTACACATTTGTTTAATTAATGTATAAGACTTTTATCATATTTATAAAAAATTATACCAAACGGTCAATGTTTAGTGTATAATAATTAATATAAATTACTTGATTAAAGTTATTTTAATTTAGATAGCTTAAAAATATGTAATTAAACAAATATTAATCTAAATGGTTGTATATATGTCTAATTTAAAGGAGTGTGAAATTGTAAAATGGTCACATTATACACTTCACCAAGTTGTACATCATGCAGAAAAGCGAAATCATGGCTGGAAGAGCATGAAATAAGCTATAAAGAAAGAAACATCTTTTCAGAGCCGCTATCCATTGAGGAGATAAAAGAAATTCTGCGAATGACTGAAGATGGGACAGATGAAATTATTTCTACCCGCTCCAAGACATTCCAAAAACTAGATGTAAACCTTGAAACAATGCCTTTGCAAGATTTGTTCGAACTAATTAAAGAGAATCCAGGACTTCTTCGCCGACCAATCATTATCGACGAAAAGCGTTTGCAGGTTGGATATAATGAGGATGAAATCAGACGTTTTCTGCCAAGAAAAGTTCGTACTTACCAGTTGCGTGAAGCACAGCGCATGGTTAACTAAAAATAGATCAGGCCTTCTTTCTGCTTGCAGAAGAGGCTTTTTTTATTATCTAATATGAAAAATAACAAGGATATTGGCAATAATAATAGAATATATAAAAAACCCTGCTAATAAGCTGAACCCCTTATTGGATAAGGGAGGAATAGGCAGATAACGGTTTTTCTAAAGATATGGCTTTTTAATTCCCTTTATGCTTATTTTGTCATAAAATAAAAGTACAAGGTACAAAATACACTTTGCCTTCTTTTCATGGGATTAACCGATTGATTTACGGGTAAAAGGATTACACACACATGACTGCTGGGGGTATTTAGTCCCTTCAATCATAGCCAGAAGGGAGAGTTGCTGCATGGAAATCGAACGTATTAATGATCATACAGTTAAATTTTATATATCTTATCTTGACATAGAAGAAAGAGGCTTTGACCGTGAAGAGATTTGGTACAATCGTGAACGGAGCGAGGAGCTCTTTTGGGAGATGATGGATGAGGTTCATCAAGAGGAAGAATTTCTAGTAGAAGGGCCATTATGGATACAGGTTCAGGCTTTGGATAAAGGTTTGGAGGTATTAGTTACTAAGGCTCAGCTTTCCAAGGATGGGCAAAAGTTTGAACTGCCTGTACCTGATGAAAAAGTGAAGGATTTGCCTGTTGATGAGCATATAGAGGAAATGCTGGACCATCACTTCCGCAAATCCGGTGATGATGATACAGATTACGATGGGGACCTTGAATTTTTATTAACATTCAAGGATTTTGAGGATATTATTTCCTTATCAAAACGAACCAACCTGGACTCCATTAACACCAAGCTTTATTCCTGCGAAGGGAAATACTACTTATTTTCAGAGTTTCCGGAAGATTTATTTGAAGAAGATGATGTAGATAACATGTTAAGCATTCTTCTGGAATACGGGCAAGAAACAAGCACGACAATTCACCGTATCGTGGAATACGGTAAATTGATTATAGAAGAAAATGTATTTGAACATCTAAGAAAACACTTTAAATAATCAGAACCGATTTCAATTTTTGAAATCGGTTTTTGTATTTTGGAAAAAGATTTCTTATCTGAGTTAGAGGAATCAGGCAGAAAAAACAGAATAAACATTATAATAAGAAAGGGGATGGTTGTTTGTTAGTAGCTCACACAAATGAAGGAGAACGAGTAAATCTGGCTGAAAACCAGGATTTGCTTACTTTAAAACGACTGAGGAAACAGACAAAATTTTTTTGTCCTGAATGCAGCGAAGAGGTCATCATGAAAGTTGGAACTAAACGCATTCCACATTATAGCCACAATAAGGGGTCAAGCTGTACAGAAAGCTATGAAAGGGAATCAGAATATCATAGCACCAGCAAACTCATTTTATTGAACTGGCTAAAGGAAAAGGGGCTGAATCCGGTACTTGAACCTTATTATCCGGATATTGCTCAACGGCCTGATATTGGCGTCCGTTATAAAGGTATTGATTATGCAATCGAGTTTCAATGTTCCATCATATCAGAGGAACTATTTGCAAAACGTTCGAGGTCGTATTTTCAATCAGGCATCATTCCCATTTGGATACTGGCAGGGAAGAATATTAGCCGCATTGGAAATAATAAAATATCTTTATCAGGATTCCACTATTTATTTCTCCGAAAAACTGACTCAGACAATTGGGTCATTCCTTCTTTTTGTCCCATTACGAAATCATTTATCAATATTCACCACATCGTTCCTATTACAGTAAAAAACGCATTTTCAACTTATCAAATTAAGCCATTGAATAAGGCTGATTTATCAACTCTATTTTGTCCGAAGTTTCATGGTCAAATCAGCAAGTATGAATGGTACAAAGAGCTGCGAAAAACTAAAGACTTTCTTCCACAGACCCGAGGAGCCTTTAAGAATAAATTTCTGCGAGAATTATACACCCATTCGCTTTCCCCTATTTATCTGCCTCCTGAGGTAGGCCTTCCGGTATTTCAAGCCCCACTTATTGAAACTTCACCTATACAGTGGCAAAGCTACTTATTTATGGATGTCCTAAAGGAAGAGAATCCTTTCTCTTTAGAAAAGGTGATTTCATGCTTTCATAAAAGGGTATACAAAAATGACATAAAAATCAGGAGGCTGCCCTTGGTCTGTGGTACGGATGCCTCTTTTGCCGTAAAAGAATATTTAAATCTGCTTGTTAATTTAAAGGTATTAGCCAAAGAAGGGGGGCTATACAAAAGGTCTTCCCCCTATTCAATTCATGAGAGTCAATCATGGCTGCTTCGAAAGGAAGAGGCTTTCTACCATGAGAAAGGTATGTTGATTATGGAAGGCATAAAGCAACCAGGAATAAATTGAATAAAAATAAATGAAAACCTCATCATTAACATAAAATAATCGAGGATTGCACAATAATTGGCGATAAAAGAAGGATTTTTTTGCTGAAGAGAGAAGATACAGTAATGGTGTTTTATGACATGGGACTTTGGAATGGAGGATAAATAATGACTAACGAAACAACAGTAAAAAAGCTGCCTGCAAGAAATGAAATAGCAATAGAAGACACTTGGCGTTTAGAAGATATTTTCTCAAGTGATGATGATTGGGATAAAGAATATAAAGAAGTAGAGAAGCTTATTCCGGGAGCAGGCAATTATCAGGGAAAGATTGGTGAAAGTGCTGAGACTTTATATGAAGCGCTTCAGTTTCAAGATCATTTGCTGTCACGGCTTGGCAAGCTATATACATATGCCCATATGCGATATGACCAGGATACAACAAATTCTTTTTATCAGGGCATGGATGATAAAATTAAGAACCTTTATTCTGATGCTGCAAGTACATTAGCTTACATCGTTCCGGAACTGCTTGCGGTCGATGAAAAGAAGATCGACCGTTTTCTGAAGGGAAAAACAGAACTTCAATTATATAAGCACTCTCTAGAGGAAATTAACCTCCAAAGGCCTCATGTATTATCGGCTGAACAGGAGGCACTGCTGGCCCAGGCTTCGGAAGTCCTTGGAGCTTCGAGCAATACATTTGGCATGCTGAATAATGCTGATTTGGAATTTCCCTCGATTAAGGATGAGAATAGCGAAGAAGTTGAAATTACACATGGTCGCTTTATCCGTTTTCTTGAAAGCGATGATCAGCGTGTAAGGCATGACGCATTTAAAGCGGTGTATGGAACTTATGGGAAATTCCGCAATACATTTGCAAGCACGTTGAGCGGCAATGTGAAAAAAGACAATTTTAATGCTAAAATCAGAAATTTTAATTCAGCACGCCATGCTGCACTTGCTGCAAATAATATTCCTGAAAGTGTCTATGAAAATTTAGTGAACACAATTAATGATAATCTGCACTTGCTGCATCGCTATGTAAAACTTCGCAAGAAGGTTTTAGGCGTTGATGAACTTCATATGTATGATCTGTACACACCATTGGTGAAAGAAGTAAAAATGGAAATCCCCTATAATGAAGCCAAGGATCTCATATTAAAAGGCCTGAAGCCGCTGGGAGAAGACTATTTAGGTATTTTAAAAGAAGGCTTTGAAAGTCGCTGGGTAGATGTTCATGAAAATAAGGGAAAAAGAAGCGGGGCCTATTCGTCAGGTGCTTACGGAACCAATCCTTATATCCTAATGAACTGGCAGGATAATGTGAATAATTTATTCACCCTTGCACATGAGTTTGGCCATTCTGTGCACAGCTATTATACGAGAAAGCATCAGCCATATCCGTATGGAAACTATTCAATCTTTGTAGCCGAAGTGGCTTCAACCTGCAATGAGGCGCTTCTTAACGATTATTTGCTAAAAACAATAGATGATGATAAGAAACGTTTATATTTATTGAACCATTACCTTGAAGGCTTCAGAGGAACTGTTTTCCGCCAGACAATGTTTGCAGAATTTGAACATCTGATTCATCAAAAGGCTCAGAACAATGAGGCTTTAACAGCGGATTCATTAACAAAAGAATATTTTGAGCTCAATAAGAAATACTTTGGGGAAGATGACATCATGATCGACAAGGAAATTGGTCTGGAATGGTCTAGAATCCCTCATTTCTATTACAATTATTATGTATACCAATATGCAACAGGCTTCAGTGCTGCAACCGCACTAAGCAAACAAATACTACAGGAAGGGCAGCCTGCAGTGGAGCGATATATTGAGTTCTTAAAGTCCGGAAGCTCTGATTATCCGATCGAAGTTCTCAAGAAAGCGGGTGTCGATATGACAAGCAGCAAACCAATTGAAGATGCGTGTAAAGTCTTTGAAGAAAAGCTTATCGAAATGGAGAGCCTGCTGTCCTAATAGAAAGGAGCCAGACAACATGTCTGGCTTCCTTTTTTATTTGATCTAAAATCCTTTAAATCGCCTGCGGTCATTCAAATATAACAATAGAATCAGAAGTGATACAAATAATAGCGGTGAGGTAATTAATATAGGAATGAGCTTCATTAATCCAAAAATATTTAAGATAAAGGAGAGCAGAATGAGCAATAGCATCAGGATAATAGGCAGTTTTTTCACTATGTTCTCCTCCTTGGCTGGACATTTATTGGTGCTTCAAAAGGTGATCTTTTTATAAGCATTCTATACAATCTTATGCGGTTGTCCTGTTTAATATGACTTGTTTTTGACTATATTGTGAAGGAACACACAAACTTATTGTATATCAGCTTTTTTCCATGGTATCTTACAGGTGTGAAGTTGATCACAAGCAAGCATATACCCCTTTGTTTGATCGTGAAAAATTTCTCCCATCCTCATTGTTCGAATAATTAACCTGAAAAAAGCCGTGTTCAACGACCTCCATGGGTTTTTTCATTTTTTAACACAATCGATTAGAAAAAGCTGTGCAATTGCACAGCTTTTTCTAATCGATATATTTCCAAAAATTCCCGTATTTTGCTGGAATTTGTTCAACCACTTGCTTTAATTGCAATTTTTTCATTTCCCGATTTACTTCGCTATCTGGCATATTATAGACAACAGAAATTTCCTTGCTTGCCACCACTTTAAAATACTTTAAGAAATATTCCAATGGCGGAAGAGAAGAACGCTCTGGTTTAATAGGCAGCATTTCCTCCAAAATTTGCTCATAAATTTCATAAGGGTAATAACCTGTTACTTTGATTCCTTCATCTTCAATATTTTCATTAAAGAATACAAGGGTTGGGATTTCCTGGACATCCATTTCAGAGGTGATTTTTAGATCGCATTGAAATGCTTTGGCAGCACTATCTGAATGGATATCTGATACAAATTCGACAACATCAAGACCAACATCTTTTGCACAATTCTTTAAGACTTCAAAGCTGGAGACATTCTGTTTCTCAAGAAACAACACCTCTTGAAGTTTGCGTAAAAACTTGATGCCTGCTTTCCTTCCCTGTAATTCAGCTGCTTTTATTGCTATGGATGCAAGATGGGGAGAGGAAACAGGATTTTCGAACCATAAGCTGCCATCACAGGACATCCCCGATCGGCTCGCTGTCTTTTCCCATAAATCTGCAATATTTTCGTAATTTTGCCTTTTTCCCATATTTAAGGTAGCCAGCCGTCCGCTTAATACATGCTTTATTGAAAAATAGCGTCCATATTCAATGAGCAGCTTTTTAATAATGGGTTCAAGTGCCCAGCATTCAGGACAAAGAGGATCGACGAATATATATACTTCAATCGGCTTTTTCTCACTGCCATGGCAATGGGGAGATGAAAGTTTAGTTTTAAATGTTTTCCGCTTATTCAAGATCCTTCACCTTTCAAATCATTTTCCGGTGTATTAATCATATGCTGTGCGGTAAGAACAAGCCGGGAAAAAAAATCCTCCCGCAAAGGATCATCAAGTCCGATTTCATCCATTGCACTGTTCATGCAGGATAGCCACGCCCTGGCCCGGGTTTCAGTTATAGGAAAAGGTATATGCCTGGCCCTAAGCATTGGATGGCCATGCTCAGAAGTATATAGTGGCGGTCCCCCTAAATATTGGGTCATGAACTGCTTTTGTTTTCTGGCTGTCTCAGTCAGGTCATCTGGAAAAATAGGAACGAGATCCGGGTGTTGTCCAACGCGCCGGTAAAAAGCGTCTATAAGCTTATGCAGCTTTTCCTCGCCAATAGCGTCGAAGGGAGTGTGCATTTTCTCGGCCATATTTAAAACTCCTTTTATGAGTTAGTTCGTTTAAAAGTAGAAATCTTCCTATTTAATATAGGATATTAACATCTCTTTATATTCTATCAATGAGGGATTTATATCTCAAACAAATAGCTTATAGCGTTCCAGCAAGCCCTTCTGAAATTATCATGAACATTTTCTTTTAGTATGAGTTAACAGCTTTCCATCAATCCGGATGTTAAGCAAAACATCGGTCTTTAACAGGAAAAAACCGCCTGTGAAAATGCAGGCGGCTTGGCTATATTATTTTTAGGCAATAAAAGATGACGTTACTTTTCTTATGTAGTTCAATGTTTCTTTAAAAGGCGGAACACCACCATATTTATCTACATTTCCAGGTCCAGCATTATAGGCGGCAAGTGCTAACTCAATATTATCACCATACCGGTCCATCATTTGTCTCAGGTATTTGGCGCCGCCAAATATGTTTTCAGCGGGATCGAATACATTCTTAACCCCAAGGCTTTTGGCTGTTTCAGGCATAAGCTGCATGAGTCCGGAAGCGCCTGCTGAACTTACGGCGTTGGGATTGAAATTTGATTCTTGTTTAATGACAGACTTAATAAACTGGGCAGGTACATTAAACAGGCCTGAAGCTTTTTGAATTAAGTCATCAAAATTACTTTTCGAATTGTCCGCCATCTTGGTAAGCTTTACTGGTGGCAGGGCTGCAGCATTAAAGTGATTTCTATTCTGCAGATTGAGATATGGCTTTAGTGATGCAACAGTTCCAAGCCCGCCAGTCACATGAAGTTCTTCATTCTGACTGCTTTCAGCCACTAAACCTGTCAAAAGTTCTTGAAACAAAGGGTTTGAGCTAGAACCTTGCTTTGTATTATGAAAGCTTTGGAGTGCCTTCAATTCAAGCATTATTTTTAATTGATTTACACTCATAACAGTGCTCCTTGGCAAAAGGCATGCATTTTTATTTTTCCTTCTCCTGTCTATATTTCTCGTTATAGAGACGTTTAATTTTATTTTCGGTATTTCTTACAGGAATGTTTAGCTGTTCGAGCAAATTAAGAAATGCAGAATGGCCTTCTTCTCTATTGCTTACTTCATATTCCAATTCAAAATCTTCCTTGTTTAAATAGCGGCTGTGATCCAAAACGGCCAGTCCGTTTAAATGTTTTTTTTCAGCGCGCGCTGTGGAGAGTGTGCCGAAATATTGCAGCTTATGTGTGGCTATACTCATTTTCTCTATTAATTTCTGGATCTGTTGACTAGTGATTTTTCCTGTTTTAAGCATTTGTTGAACCTCAGATTGCGTGAGGTATTCATTGGTCTCCAATAGTCCTTCCGGATGGGACTGCTTTAGCGTCAACTCAAATGAACCATTTTTCTCGCGGATCCTTAGTGCACTTCCGCTTGATTTTAATGAAAACTCTGGTGTATCAAAGTAATGGTTTACCTGTTCAGTAAAATCGTGCTCGCCAATTTCAAAGAACTGCATTAATCTCGAAAATTCATCACTTGTAACTATGTTTTTAAATTCAATTTCAATATTTTTAGACAAGCCAAAACACCTCAGTAAATAGTATATATTTTATTATCTCCTTCATTTACCTGGACTGCAATCTTTGAGATGAATTTAAATATTGTGATAAAGTGAAATTTAAATACAGGGGAGGTACTGGGCAGTTAAGCCTTATAATTCTCCTGTGAAAAAGCTAGGAGGGGCTTTTACTGCCCGTTAATCTGCGATAAAGTGAAACTCACCCACAGTGGAAGTGAATTTCTTCCACTGTGGGTGATAGTTGAACCAATCGGGCCTTTACGGGCAGTTAAGCTTTATAATTCTCCTGTGAAAAAGCTAGGAGGGGCTTTTACTGCCCGTTAATCTGCGATAAAGTGAAACTCACCCACAGTGGAAGTGAATTTCTTCCACTGGGATTGATAGTTGAACCAATCGGGCCTTTACGGGCAGTTAAGCTTTATAATTCTCCTGTGAAAAAGCTGGGAGGGGCTTTTACTGCCCGTTAATCTGCGATAAAGTGAAACTCACCCACAGTGGAAGTGAATTTCTTCCACTGGGATTGATAGTTGAACCAATCGGGCCTTTACGGGCAGTTAAGCCTTATAATTCTCCTGTGAAAAAGCTAGGAGGGGCTTTTACTGCCCGTTAATCTGCGATAAAATAGGAATAACTATGGAGGTAGAACAATGAAACAAAAACTAAAAGTTGCAAAAGCAGATATGAAAGAAAATGAATTAATTCTTAGGATAGAGGATGGATCGGTTTTGAATTTGAATGCCATGGGGCAAATATTGGCTGATTCTGACAATCTGTCATTTGTTTACATAGCGGATCATAACGATGAATATATATATATTTCTCTTCCTTATTCTGTGTGGTCTGAATTAAAAAGGGCATATGATCACAAACTTCCTGTTTATGTAGCGGATGCTAAGGGAGAACGTCTTGCATTAGAAGGTTTCCATGAGGAATTAGGAGATTTGATTGAAAATATCAGAGGCAACAGCAATTACGGTGAGGAAATGGTTTCAAAAGTGGAGAGCATATTTTAACAAAAAAGAATAAATTATTAAACTTAAAGAACTGTCTAGCTCCAGGCGCCATCGCCTCTCGAATCTAAGCCAATCCGTCCAAAAGGTTAAAAAATAACCTTTCAGCCGGCTCGTCATGTGCTTGTCGGGGGCGGCAAGGCGCATAGCGCTTTTCTTAGTAAGTATTTGGCTGCTGGAAAACTGGGATGAAAAGGTGAATATATTTTGAAGGAAACGTGTGCCTGAAAAAGTTAGGCACTTTCAGGCACCGCTCTCTTTTACTTCGGATGTGGTGGTGTTGCAGGTGAAGCATTGGGATTTATTTTTGGCGCCTTATAAACAGGCGGTCGAAGAGTTAAAAATAAAGCTAAAAGGCATGAGAAGCCAATTTGATATGGATTCTGCCCATTCCCCGATTGAATTTGTTACAGGGCGGGTAAAGCCTATTGCAAGCATACTGGACAAAGCTAACCAAAAAGGAATCCCTCTCGATAAATTAGAATCTGAGATGCAGGATATTGCCGGTGTCAGAATGATGTGCCAATTCGTTGATGACATTAAAAAAGTTGTTGAGCTATTAAGACAAAGGAACGACTTTGAAATTATAGAAGAAAGAGATTATATCTCTCATAAAAAAGCCAGCGGTTATCGATCTTACCATGTTGTTATTTGTTATCCAGTCCAAACAATAAAAGGGGAGAAAAAAATCCTCGCTGAGATTCAGATTAGGACTCTGGCAATGAATTTCTGGGCAACCGTTGAACATTCTCTGAACTATAAGTATAAGGGCCAGTTCCCTGAAGATATTCAAATGAGACTCCAAAGGGCAGCAGAAGCCGCCTTCAGGCTCGACGAGGAAATGTCCCTAATTCGTGGAGAAATTCAGGATGCCCAGGCGTTTTTTACAAGGAAGAAGGAAAAGCATCAAAAGGAAGAAAACTAATCTGGACGACTAGTTGAAGCTTTGTTAAAAGTCTTTGTTGATTTTTTTTCGCTTGGCTGGCAGGACCGGATATCAACAAGCAATTTTAACAGTGCAATTTTCAAAAGAGGAGCTTGGATAAAATGAAATTTGCCATTACCTCAAAAGGAGATTCCAAATCAAACACTCTCATGCACAAGATGAGAACCTATTTATTGGATTTCGAGCTTACATATGATGAAGAACAGCCTGATATAGTCATTTCAGTGGGCGGGGACGGAACTTTGCTATATGCCTTTCACAGATACAGCAGCCGTCTGGATAAAACAGCATTTGTCGGGATCCATACCGGCCATTTGGGGTTTTATGCAGACTGGGTGCCAGAGGAATTAGAAAAGCTTGTGATCGCCATAGCAAAGACCCCTTATCAAGTAATTGAATACCCGTTATTGGAAGTGATCGTTCGCTACCAGCATGGGGGGAAAGAAACCCGCTATTTGGCACTGAATGAATCAACAGTCAAGGCAGTTGAAGGTACTCTGGTAATGGATGTAGAAATTCGCGGACAGCACTTTGAAAGATTCCGCGGAGATGGCCTCTGTTTATCAACACCGTCTGGCAGTACTGCATACAACAAAGCATTGGGGGGAGCTATCCTTCATCCTTCATTGGCTGCCATTCAGCTTGCTGAAATGGCATCAATCAATAATAAAGTGTTCCGAACAGTCGGTTCTCCCCTCGTCCTGCCTGCCCATCATACCTGTATGCTGAAGCCGGTAAATGAACCTGATTTTCAGCTCACCATCGACCATCTGACTCTTCTTCATAAGGATGTAAAGTCGATTCAATTTAGAGTGGCGGATGAAAAAATACGCTTTGCCAGATTCAGGCCATTTCCATTCTGGAAAAGGGTGCACGATTCATTTGTTGCTGATTAATATGCGTAAATCTGCATAGAATTTTAGGGTCTTTCACCTAATCGCTCTTAAATAAAGCAAAGCTTTTAGCATGAGGTAATACTTATAGAACAGGAGCGCAGCATCATGGCGCATTTTGAATTGCAATGGGAAATTTCCACTCAGCAATCAGGAAGAATCATCAGGGAGTTTCTAAAAGAAAATAATATTTCTAAAATAGCACTAACGGATATTAAATTTGCAGGAGGCTTTATTACTGTCAATGGTGCAGAAGTCAATGTCCGCTATATCTTACAAAAAGGGGATAAGCTTAAAGTTGGTTTCCCTGAGGAAGTTCCAAGCGAGGGAATGAATGGGGAAGATTTACCCCTGGATATCCTTTACGAGGATGATTTTGTCCTTGTTGTGAATAAAACTGCCGGCATGAGCACGATTCCTTCCAGAGAGCATCCGACAGGAAGTTTGGCTAACGGCCTGATCGGTTATTACCAGCGAATAGGCTTAATGTCTACCACACATATAGTGACAAGGCTTGATAGGGATACTTCTGGAATTGTTCTAATTGCCAAACACAGACATGTGCATCATTTATTTTGCCTGCAGCAGCGCTCCCAGGAAATAAAGAGAGTGTATGAAGCGGTAGCAGAGGGGGAAGTTGAACAGGTTAAAGGGACCATCGAGCAGCCAATCGGAAGAAAAGCTGACAGCATAATAGAGCGGGAAGTCAGTGAAAAAGGGCAATATGCCTGTACCCATTTTCAAGTGCTTAGCCGTAAGAATGGACATACACATTTAAAGATGAGTTTGGAGACAGGTAGAACCCATCAAATTAGGGTTCATCTTTCCTGGGTTGGCCACCCTCTAGCAGGGGATGAACTTTATGGAGGAAACAAGGATTTAATTGCCCGCCAGGCGCTTCATTGCGGGAGTCTTTCATTTTATCATCCTTTTTTGCAAAAGAGGCTGTCATTCGAACAGCCTCTTCCAGAAGATATGCAAAGCCTTTTATAGACAAAAGCTGGATTCTTGGCTTTTGTCTATTTATTTTATGGGGGTCATCTTGTGTGTTTTTTCGGGTGATCTGCAGCCTTGTTAACATCTGAATACTGGTGAAATTTGATTCGCTCCTTTCGAGGGACATTGAATGCTTCATTGAATACTGAGTTATTAAGATTTTATACCTTCCATTCTATAAGTTCCGGAACTTATCTTCTAAATAAGGCATGCTTGATGGAACCGATAGAAATTCCATTTCAGGATATCGGAGGGCAGTTAATTTATTGCCAAACACTGCTCCAGTATCGATGTTATAGGTGTTATGCACCTTCCGGACTTCCTTCACCGGGGTATGGCCATATACAATGGCAGCTGTGCCATTGTATTGTTGCGCCCAATCACGCCTGACTGGTGTGCCATCAGAATTCTTTTCGCCGGTTATATCTCCATAAAGGACAAAGGTTTTGACTTTGGAAGAGTGCTTCCCTATATAATCCTCTCTTATTCCCGCATGCGCAATAATAAGTCTTTTATTATCAAGAACATGATATAAAGGAGCTTTCTCATACAGTTCCTTAAATTTTCTCCTGATTTCCGTTTTTTTCTTTATATCTAGTTGATCATATTCAGCAAGCGTTGTCTCCAATCCATGTGTAATTTGAACCTTGTTTCCTAAAAAATAGCGGTATAGTTTATTGCAATGATTGCCGGGAACATAGAAAGCCATATCGTTTGCTGCAAGTTTATAAACCAGGTCAATGACTGCAAGTGATTTAGGTCCACGGTCTGTTAGATCACCTACAAAGGCCAGCTTTCTTCTATGAGGATGGATCGGGAATCCGCTGTCCCATTTATAATTCATTTCTAGCGTGAGATCTTTAAATTCGTCAAAACAGCCGTGGATATCACCAATAATATCAACTTTCATATTTGAAACTCCTTTGCATTATCTATTGTTATGATATCAATATTCAGTTCACTTATCCGATTTTTCGGCTTTTTAGATTGAAGCAGTGCTCAATGTTTTTAAATGTACAGATTGGGAAAATTAAGGTTACCGGACAGGCAATCGATTCATATTTTCTCCTGAAGGATGTTCATAGACGACAAAAATACAAAGATTTGCTAGTATAGTGAAGTACGTTTTCAATATACGGCACTTAAACGTCCTACTAAAAATAATAACATCAGCAGGTATAGGAACAAGTTAGATTGCAAATATATTTCTTCCGAGATATTTTGCTTCAGATTAATGTGATGTATAACTTTTGATGGACTTTTGTCAGCTATAGAAATATTTAAGCGGCTGCCCAATTTTGAAAGCTTGCATTTTAGCGGTTTCCTGCATTACCGCGTTCGAAAGGAGGTAACGATATGGCAGAACTAACAGAAGAAAGATCAGACTCACACATCAACCAAGATCTTTTAATCCAATCTTTACAAAATGATGAAATTGACATTTTCAGGAATGAATTTCTTGATTTGCATCCTTATGATCAAGCTTCATTTTTTAAAGATCTGGATGAAGATTTAAGGACAAAAATCTATCTTTATCTTTCTCCGGAAGAAATGGCTTCGCTTTTTGAAAATCTTGAGATCGATGAAGATGAATATAAAGATGTTCTTGCTGAAATGAACCCTAATTACGCAGCGGATATGCTTTCACAAATGTATGTCGATGATGCAGTGGATGTTCTTAACGAACTAGATAAAGATCAGGTTGTCAGCTATCTGACAATCATGGATGATGAATCGGCCAAGGAAATTAAGGATTTGCTGCATTATGAGGAGTATACTGCAGGAAGTATCATGACAACTGAATTTGTGTCTCTTTCAGCCAATCAGACAGTCCGTTCCGCCATGTATATCTTAAAAAATGAAGCGCCAAGAGCGGAAACCATCTATTATGTATATGTTGTAGATGAGGAGAAGAAGCTCATTGGGGTCATTTCTTTAAGAGATTTGATTGTTAGCGATGATGATACGATGATTTCGGAAATTACAAATGACAGAGTTGTTTCTGTTTCGGTAGGAGAGGACCAGGAAGAGGTAGCGAGAAAGATTAAAGATTATAATTTCCTTGCTGTTCCTGTTGTTGACTTTCAAAATCATCTTCTCGGAATTATTACAGTCGATGACGTCATGGATGTTATGGATGAGGAAGCGTCTGATGACTATTCGAAACTTGCTGCCGTTTCGGATATGGATAATATCGACAGAAACCCTGTGTCGGCTGCACGCAAAAGGCTTCCTTGGCTTATCATATTGCTATTTTTGGGCATGTTAACAGCAAGCTTAATCGGCAGATTTGAAGCCACTTTGGATCAGGTTGCAATTCTGGCTGTTTTCATCCCGCTTATTGCAGGGATGGCTGGAAATACTGGCACACAGGCACTTGCTGTAGCTGTTCGCGGAATAGCTACAGGCGATTTGGAGAAAGAAAATAAAACGAAACTGGTAATTAGAGAAGCAGGTACTGGTTTAATAACCGGTGGTACTTGCGGTCTACTTGTCACATTGGTTGTTTATCTCTGGAAAGGCAATTTTTTTCTCGGCGTTTTAGTCGGTGTTTCCATCTTGTTTACATTAATTGTTGCTACCTTAGCCGGTGCACTTATACCTTTATTTATGCACAGGATGAAAATCGATCCAGCGGTCGCTTCAGGTCCGTTTATTACAACAATTAATGATATTATCAGTATTCTAATTTACTTTGGAATGGCTACTTTATTTATGCGTTATTTGTCAGGTTAAGGGGGCAAAAATTATGGAACATGGAGCATCGGTTACATCACTTGTAATTGTCATTTTGGCTGCTTTTATTACGCCCATACTGCTTCATCGATTGAGGGTTAATTTTATTCCTGTAGTTGTAGCTGAAATTCTGGTTGGACTTGTGATCGGGAAGAGCGGGTTTGATATTGTACATGAAGACATGTGGCTTGAAACACTTTCAACACTGGGCTTTATATTTCTTATGTTTTTAAGTGGATTAGAAATTGACTTTAAAGCCTTTTCATCAAGCAGGAAGAGTGAAAAATTGCCAAATGGTAAGTTGGAGCCCAATTCGTTTATGGTTTCATCTATTGTATTTATTGGGATTTTTCTCGTATCTCTTGGTCTTTCTTATTTATTTGTCTGGGCAGGCTTTATCGATAATGCCTTTTTAATGACCTTAATTATCTCAACCATATCACTTGGGGTTGTCGTACCTACGCTAAAAGAAGCCCATTTGATGAAAACGGGCATTGGCCAAATTATCTTATTGATTGCAGTAATTGCAGACCTTGTTACAATGATCTTGCTTGCAGTTTTTGTATCAATAAATGACGGTGGTGAAGGAAATACTTGGCTCCTTCTTGTTTTATTTGCAGTGGGTATCTTACTGTATTTTATTGGAAGAAGCTTTAAAAACCTAAAATTCCTGGAGGCAATGTCTACGGGCACAGTTCAAATTGGCACAAGAGCTGTGTTTGCACTGATTATTTTCCTCGTAGCACTATCAGAAACTGTAGGAGCTGAAAATATTCTAGGTGCTTTCCTTGCGGGAGTTCTTGTTTCACTTCTGGCACCAAATCAGGAAATGGTCCATAAGCTGGACTCTTTTGGATATGGTTTCTTGATTCCGATTTTCTTTGTGATGGTTGGGGTGGACTTGAATATATGGTCATTGTTCGGAGATCCGAAAATGCTTATGCTAATACCGCTGCTGCTGTTTGCACTTCTGCTTTCGAAACTCCTGCCAATTTATTTTTTAAAAAGATGGTATGATATGAAAACAGTTATTGCTTCCGGATTTCTATTAACATCAACTTTATCTCTTGTAATTGCTGCTGCAACTATTGGGGAACGGATGGGCGTAATCACAGCAGAAATGAGCGGAACACTGATTCTTGTTGCTGTTATTACAAGTGTCTTTACACCAGTGGTTTTTAAAAAGCTATTCCCTCAAGAAGTGGCAGAGGAGAAAAAACTGAAGGTTTCCTTTATTGGTGCCAATCAAATGACAATGCCAATCTATAGTGAGCTTAAGTCCACTTTGTACGACCCTGTTTTATATCATAAAAAACAGGAAAAAGCTGATAAACAAATTGCTGACTCTTTATTTGAAATAATTGAAATAGAAGATTTTGAACTGGGAGCACTCGAAAAAACTGAAGCGTTTAATTCGGATATCGTTGTTATATCTACTGGTGATGAAGAAACGAATGCGACATTATCAATTGGCTTTAAAGAAAAAGGGGTTGAACGGGTTATTTGCCGGATGGAAAGTCCAGATTTGGAAGAAAGCCTTCGAGAGCACGGAATTGAAGTCTTTTCAACTATTCTTTCTTCCAAAACTTTACTTCGGGCACTAATCGAATCACCGAGTGTCGTTAATATTTTACTTGATAAGGAAACAGCCTTATACGAAATCCGACTTTTAAATGAGCAATTTGAAGGAATGATCATAAGGCGGTTCCCGTTTACAGGGGATGTCATATTTGTCCGGATTCTTAGAGGCAAGGACTCCATTGTACCTCACGGGGATACAGAACTGCATATGAATGACCGATTGATTGTCACTGGCTCCAAGGAATATGTTGATGAACTCAAACGAGAACTTGAATTCTGTGAATGGTGTTAAAAGATGCTGTTTTGTGCAATAAGTAAATAAATCTAAATCCTGCTTGATAAAAGCAGGATTTTTTTGCAAAACTAAAAAAGACTATCTAGCTCACAAGGAACGTTCGAGAGCTTCATCAACGCACGACCATAAGCGGCAGCTTTTGGAAGGACGAGGCGTTCTTAGTCTGCGTTCCTTCGTTGGCAAGGTACTTGCGCTTTTCTCATATTTTCAACAGGGCTATAGGCTTTTCTTTTTATAAAATTTAATGTACAATTAGCACTAGGTACTAATAACTTGTTATAAAAATATCAGGAGGCCTATAAAATGACTCTTTCTTTAAAAGGAAAAACATTCGTCGTAATGGGAGTTGCGAATAAAAGAAGTATTGCCTGGGGGATTGCTAAATCTCTTCACGATGCTGGTGCAAGCTTAATTTTTACATACGCGGGTGAAAGACTAGAAAAAAGTGTGCGAGAATTAGCAGAATCGCTTGAAGATGCCAATTCACTTGTACTGCCATGTGATGTGACAAACGATGAAGATATCAGTAAATGCTTCAGTACAATTAAGGAAGAAGCAGAGATCATCCACGGGATTGCCCATTGCATTGCCTTCGCAAATAAAGAGGAACTTCAAGGTGAATATATGAACACAACAAGGGACGGATTCCTTCTTGCACACAATATCAGTTCCTATTCTTTGACCGCTATTGCAAAGGAAGCGAAAGGCCTTATGAAAGATGGCGGAAGCATTGTCACACTCACTTACCTTGGCGGGGAAAAGGTTGTCAAAAATTACAACGTAATGGGAGTGGCTAAAGCTTCTCTTGATGCGAGTGTTAAATACCTGGCAAACGACCTTGGGAAAGACGGCATACGTGTGAATTCCATTTCAGCGGGACCGATTAGGACTCTTTCTGCTAAAGGGATCAGCGAATTTAATACGATCTTAAAAGAAATTGAAGAACGAGCTCCGCTACGGAAAACGACAACGACTGAAGAAGTTGGAGATACTGCTTTATTCTTATTCAGCAGCCTGTCACGCGGCATTACCGGAGAAAACATCCATGTGGATTCCGGTTATCACATTCTTTAATAGAGGCTGTTAGTGCTAAGTTTGTCTTTATTAGAAGGTATCTAAGTTTAAACACAGCAAAATTTTCTAAACTAAAAGAGCGTTCGATGAGAAATGAGCCAAAATGAAAATCCCTACTCAAATTTGAGTGGGCTTTTTGTTGTTTCTGCAGAAACGAAAGCCTATATTCTGCATACATATAATACGACGAAACATTATGATTGCGGAGGTGGGCAAGAATGGCAGAGAAAAAAGAAAAAGAACCCTTATTTTATATACAGCAGCCTAATTTTCAATTTCCAGAATCGAAAATGCAAACTGTTTATTCAAGCAGAAAAGCAGAATTGGAAAGTAAAAAGAAACATCCGGATAGTCTGCAGGAATTAGATGCTGCTGTAGAAAATACGATAAAGAAGCCTGAGGAAAAGGTCGTTGAGGATGTTGCCGAACAGAAGAAAGTGCAGGAAACAATAGAAGAATTTGAAGCGGGCAGGGAAGAGAAAAAAGAAGCGCCTTCATTTGCCTTTACAACAGAAAAAAGAAAACCTTCTTTCCGGCGAGTAAAGAGTTTTAAGGAGATGGACACATCTGAGCGTTTAGATTACTTAATTGATTTTCCAAAGCAGCTTCCTCCAATTCCTTGCATATTTGAAACCGATGAGAAAGCGATAAGAGGTTTTCTGATCTCTAGAGGTGATGAATTTATTGAAATTAAATTGTTTGATGAATCAACTAAACAAATTAGCATCAATTCTATAAAGGAAATAAAAATGATTGGCTTAAGAAGGTAGGAAAAAAAGTGTAAGCGCCTTGCCCACGAAGGAATGCAGACAAAGAACGCCACATCCTCCAAAAAGCTGCAGCTTTCCGTTGTGCGATGATGAAGCAGTCGTAGCATTCCTTGTGGAGCTAGAAAGAAAAAAATAGCCAGCCGAATGGACGGCTGGCTTCCTATTAGTCTTCGCAGATATCAAGGTCTACATCTGCAATACATTGAACTGCGCAGAAGCAGCTTAGGTCGACAGTTACACAGTCATCAGTACTGCGGAAGTAATCAACTTCGCAAACCTTTTTCAAGTCGATGCAGCAATCATCGGCAAGGTTTACTGTTTTGTCTGGGCCAGACTTTCTGTTTACTGGCTCTAGTACACGAAGCACCGCACAGCAGTTATCAAATACTTCTTCTACTCTGAAGAAGATGGATACACAAGCACAGTCATTTCCTGTAAAGAAAGCATGGAATGGTGAACCGTCCGCAGATTTTAATGTGAATACGCGTGTATCCGGACGCTTATGGCGTCTATTGCCTGAAGGAGAGATAGCTCCCAGCGGCTCCAGGAAACAGTTTGAAGGGCATTCGCACACATCTTCTGCATTATCTTGAATATCTTTTATAGCACGAACTACTTCACATACACAGCTTTTGCCTTTGAAGTCGTCTTTTTTTCCACAACCCATTTTTGTTTTCCTCCTTGTTTGTTTCTTGTGGTCTACACTAATAACATATTGCCGGGGAGCCCTATGGGTTACGGACAAACGCCTTGTTTTTCAAAAAAATAGGCTATTTTTTTATAAGTTGGAGGTAAAAAAATGGATATAACACCTATGGAACTGGTCATTCTTTCTCTTGCAAGCTTCCGGCTGACGAGGCTGATTGTATTTGATAAAATTTCTGAATTTATCCGGAGTCCATTCATTGAAGAAGTAGAGGAAAAAAATGAAGAAGGGGAAGCTGAAATATACTTAGTTGTAAAAGAGGGCAGAATCCGAAGTTTCTTTGGGGAGCTATTGAGCTGTTACTGGTGTACGGGGGTATGGAGTGCCGTACTATTATGTTCTCTATATTTTTTACTCAAAGAATGGGCCGTCCCTGTATTGCTGGTTTTAGCGGTAGCTGGTTTTGCTGCAATCATTGAAACAATCGTGCAAAAATGGCTCGATGGATGAAGAAATTACAAGAAATAGATAGGCATTTGATTTAAGCAAGCATTGAGAAACAGCATAAATTATAGAAAGGGATTCTTTCATAAATGGAGGGCCTATCATGATGAAGAACAATAACGAGCAGTCAGCCACTAAGCCCCAGTCCTCAAAAAAGAAAAAGAAAAAAGGCTGTGGATGCGGAAAAAAATCAAAGAAGAGCTAATCTAGAAGCCGGCAATTACCGGCTTTTATTTTTTTATATAATATGGAAATATTAGGATGTTGCTTATTTTTCATAAATCCGAAGCAATCCGAGGACAATATAACTAAAGATTCTACATAGAAAGGGACTATTATGAAGAAAAGACATTTGTGGTTGATGGCATGTATATTGGTTACCGTTTCTGGATGCAGTAGGGATGGTGAGTTGAACGAAAGCGATCTGGCGCTCCTCAAAACAACTAATCCGCCACCTGCTTTAATTGAAAAAAATACGAAGGAAAATTTGGATCTGATTGCAGACATCGAGCATGATATCGAATCCATGGAAGAATTGTACGATGTAGCTGTCGTAAAAGGGAAAGAAAAAACTTTGGTTGCTTACAAAGTAAAGCACATTCAGCGATTTCATATGAAAAAAATCGAAAAGAAAATGACGAAGCTGCTGGAAAAAAAATATCCTGAAGAACACTTCATTGTTTCGAGTGACTACAAAATTTTTATTGAAGCGGTAGAGCTTCAGGAAAAAATGAAAGATCCGGATTTTTCGGATAAAAAAGCAAAAAAGAAACTTGATAAGATTATAAAATTAAAAAAAGAAATGACGTAGAAAGGGGTATGAATCATGAGCAAAAAAAATTCAACTAAGACACCCCAGCAACAGCAATATGAACAGCTTGAGCAAAAGCATGAATTGCAGCGCCCCGTTCTAAAGAACTGTATCAGGGCTTTCTGGGTAGGAGGGCTCATTTGCGTAATCGGACAAGCTATTACGTATTTTTACATCTATTTCTTCAACTTTACGGAACAGACTGCCGGGAACCCTACTGTAGCAACAATGATTTTTCTTTCCATGCTGCTGACAGGCTTTGGGGTCTATGACCGTCTCGGACAGTTTGCTGGAGCAGGAAGTGCGGTCCCTGTAACTGGTTTCGGAAATGCAGTTATTTCGGCAGCAATTGAGCACCGGACTGAAGGCTTTGTGCTCGGGGTAGGCGGCAATATGTTCAAGCTTGCCGGCTCTGTTATCCTTTTTGGCGTGTTTGCTGCATTTGTAGTGGCTTTGATCAAAACGCTTCTAGTGATATGGGGGGTTATTTAATGCTAAAAGGAAAGCAATCCTGGATTTTTCAAAACCGTCCTGTCATTGCTTCTACTGGCGTTTCTGGCGGGCCATTTGAGGCAAATGGCAACCTGGCAGACGACTTTGATGTATTGCATGATGATTTGTGGATGGGCGAAGACTCCTATGAAAAAGCCCATCGTGTCCTTCTTGAAGAAGCAGGGCAAACGGCATTGCAAAAATCCAACTTACAAAAGGAAGACATACAGTTTTATATCGCGGGTGATTTAATCAATCAAATAACTCCTACAAGTTTGACGGCAAGAACTAATCAAATCCCTTACTTTGGGATTTTTGGCGCTTGCTCAACTTCAATGGAAGGTCTTGCATTAGCCTCTTTTATTGTGAACTATCAAGGTGCTGATTATATTTTAACAGGGGCTTCAAGCCATAATGCAGCTGTTGAGAAACAATTCAGGTATCCGACTGAATATGGCGGCCAAAAGCCCCCGACAGCTCAATGGACAGTGACAGGAGCGGGTGCAGCCGTAATAGCCTCGAAAGCTTCGAAGCAAAACATGCCAGTTACAACATCAGCTACGATTGGAAAAGTAATTGATATGGGTCTCACAGACCCTTTTAATATGGGAGGTGCAATGGCTCCTGCAGCTGCTGATACTATTACAGCCCACTTTAAGGATATGCAGCTGGATCCGTCTTATTATGATTTGATTGTAACAGGAGACCTTGGAAGAATTGGCCAGGAAACCACTTTTGAATTGCTTGGGAATAACGGCCTGAATATAGAAAGAGAAAAACTCAAGGATTGCGGCTTAATGATTTATAAGGAAGGCCAGCCTGTACAGTCAGGCGGAAGCGGGGCAGGCTGCTCTGCTGCAGTCTTATACGGCCATTTAATAAATCAGATGAAACAGGGAGAATATAAGCGGATACTAGTGGTGGCTACAGGAGCATTATTGTCTCCGCTTACGTTTCAGCAAAATGAAAGTATTCCTTGTATTGCGCATGCTGTTTCAATCGAAATGAATTAAGGAGGTGTATCTATGCTGCCAATGTTTTTTTGGGCTTTTGTTATTGGAGGGCTTATTTGCGTATTTGGCCAAATCTTGTTCGATATATTTAAATTAACTCCTGGCCATACGTTGAGTCTTTTAGTTGTATTGGGAGCCGTGCTCGATGGGGTTGGGCTTTATGAACCACTGGTAGATTTTGCCGGAGCGGGGGCGACCATACCAATTACCAGCTTCGGCAACTCCCTGGTCCATGGTGCTCTTCAAGAAGCCGATCAGCACGGACTTGTAGGTGTTTTAACAGGGATGTTCGAGGTAACCAGCTCGGGTATATCTGCAGCTATCATTTTCGGTTTTATTGGCGCACTTATATTTAAACCAAAAGGATAAAAAGGAAGTAGGAACGTATGGCTGAAAACAGGAAAAATTTAATGGCGCTTCAAGAAATGGTTAAAGAACTGGAAAGGGCTCTGACCGAAAAGGCAAAAGCTTCAGCTGATGTATAGGCACAGGCTGTGTTTCATCAAGGAGTCGTTGAAGCCAAAGATATAAATGGTTTTTTGTCCAGACGCATAAATAAACTTAAACAATCCTTTCTGTTATAGGGGTACTGTATGAATGGGATAATGGCGACCGTTGTTCGATCAATCTTCATTATAATGGGACTGTTTCTCATCACCAAGTTATTAGGCAAGAAACAGCTCTCCAAACTCTCCTTTTTTGAATATATTGTTGGCATCACTGTAGGCGATATCGCAGGAACACTTTCCATGGATCCGGAGCTTAGCTTAAGGGATGGATTAACTGCTTTTTTGATATGGGCATTCGTGCCGCTCGTTATTAGCCTTTTATCATTAAAAAGCAAGGCATTCCGGGATTTTGTAGAAGGGAAGCCAACAACGTTTATTGAAAAAGGAAAAATACTTGAGGACAATTTAAAGAAAGAAAAATACAGTGCTGATGAGCTGATGGAACAGCTGCGAAAAAAGGATATTTTTCGAGTTGCTGATGTGGAATTCGCATCTCTTGATTCGAATGGAGAATTAAATATTATATTGAAAAGAGCAAAACAGCCGCTAACTGCAGGAGAACTTTTTAACAACTTGCCAGAGGCTGGCGTTCCTCATGCAGTCATAATGGATGGGACCGTTTATTATGATGCGCTGAAAAATGCAGGAGTAAACTGGAAATGGCTGAAGGAGGAATTAGCAAAAAGGCATTTGACGGCAGAACAGGTTTTTTTTGCCCAAATTGATGAACAAGGCCAGATTAAGCTTGATCTATTTAATGACCTTTTGGAAATTCCGGAAATGAATAAGGATGGGCATTTATTAATATTAATGAAGAAAATCCAAGGAGAGCTGGAATGGAATTCATTGACTGCAGAAGAACCTGCCCTAAAAGCAGCTTATAAAGAATACTCCAGCAGAATGCAGAACTTAATTAAAAAAACCAAGCCTTATTTTTCGCTTGACAGTGAATAGCTAGACTTGCCTGCTTGCCTATGCACTTGCTGGTTATATTTCATATGTAGTATGGAATAAATAAAAGCGAGGTGTCAGGTATAGGCTTCGGTTTCTGCGGCTACGGCTATGACGGTGGATACGGCGGAAACACATTTGTTCTCATAGTCGTGCTATTCATCTTGTTGATTTTTATTGGTGCATGTTGTTACAGCTAAGGCCTTTATTTATGCGTACGGCTGGGCCGTGGTTTAGGGTCAGCTTTTCTTAAACCAAACGAATAAATCACCTTTTTCTACCGCCTTCATACTATATAAAGTAGTTAATGAAGGAGCGTGAAAAAGCAATGGATAATAATTTTTTTAAAAACCTTGAAAAGAAAACAGGCGTTAATATGAAAGATGTATTTGATTTGGCCGGTTCTTTGCAAAACGCTAACTTTAAGGACGAGAAAACCGTTCGGAATGTAATAAAAAAAGTTTCTAAAATTGCGAATAAGCCCGTATCCAAAGATATGGAAGATAAAATTGTAAAATCGATTGTGGCTGATGGAAAACAGCTTGATTTTAACACCATTTCTCAGATGATGAATAAAAAGTAAGGTGTATCTTCTGATGTAGAAATCCACCAGGTGCCGTTCAGCTGTGAAGCATCCATATTGCGGGGAACTTTGACGGTGACGCAGGGAGGGGGCCCCATCTAAGTTCTAATATTATAGCTTTAACGGTCAGCGGATTACAAATAAAATTTGAGGTGAACTCAAATTAATGAGGGATAATGACAAAGGGACCTGGCAAATGTGCGGCCAGGTCCAATCTGCTTTTAACGTCTGAGGCTGCGGGAAATAGGGGCAAGGAAACGGGAAGGGGCGGCTTTTCGTCCGCGTTTCCTTTCAGGTACAGATATATATAAGTCTTTTCTTGCCCGTGTAACAGCTACATACATAAGCCTGCGCTCTTCCTCCAAAGGAGCAGAATCACCTGTTCGAAATGCTTCAAGAGCATGGTCATGTGGCAGGCTTCCCTCAACAGCTCCTGCCACATATACCACATTATACTCCAGCCCCTTTGAACGGTGGATTGTACTTAAGGTAATGGCGTTTTTATAGCTTTTACTAAAATGTTTAATTTCTTTGTTCATCGCTTTCATATGCTCTGCATGCTCGATTAGCTCGACTATGGAGTTAAAGTTACGGGCAGCAACCTTCAAGTCTTTTAAATCATCAGACCCTTTTTCCATTTTATTGCCTTCGCTGCCTCGTTTTTTGAGGAAGTTTTGAAAGCCTAATTCCTTTTCAACCTTTTCAATGGCAGTTAAAGGAGTAAGCCCTGTAAGTGATCTGATAACAGGGATGGCTCTCCTTAATTTACTTTCCTGAAAAGCAAAGCCTGTTTTAATGTGGCATAGGCACTCGAGAAGGGAACAATCCTTCAAAATACTCTCCGCTTTAATATCCTGCAAAGCAGATTGTTTAACAAAAAGAGATGGCAATATATCTTTAATGGCATGTTGGTCGTCTTCATTAGCAGAAAGTTTCAAAAATGCAAGCATACTTCTGATTATGAAACGGTCATAGAAAGATTCTGCATCCTGATCAAGCTTGAAAGGGAGGCTGGAATTTGCCAGCCTTTCAAATACAGCCCTGCTTCCAGTATGTGTTCGAAACAAAATAGCAAAGTCACTTGGTTCAAATCCTTTTGCTATTTTGTTCTGGATATCTGTCAAAATCATGGTTGCTTCTTCTTCCTCATCATAAGGAAAAAATAAGAAAGGATAACGTTCACTTGTATACTGGGCATTCATGCTTTTAGTGCGTCTCTGTTTATTCAGAGAAATGATTTGATTGGCTGCAGAAACGATTTCATGCGCAGAGCGATAGTTTTGGTCTAGAGTTATCACTTTTGCATTAGGAAAATCTTCCTCAAAATCTAACAAGTATTGAGGATCACTTCCCCTGAAAGCATAAATGGACTGGTCATCATCCCCCACAGCACAGACATTACTTGTTTTATTGGAGAGCATTTTCATCAGTTCATATTGAACTTTATTAATGTCCTGAAACTCATCAATCAGAAAGTATCGAAATCGGCTCTGATATTGTTCGAGAATAAGAGGGTTTTCCCGGAAAAGGGTGTAGCATTCTGTTAGCATATCGTCAAAATCAAATATACCTTTTCGCCCCTTTGCTAGTTCATACCGTTTATATAATGCCGCTGCCTGCTCTTCCCAGTCGTTTTCAGGTTTAACTTTTTCAGGCATGATCAGTGAGTTTTTCCAATAACTGATTTGCTGAAGAGCAAGGTCAAAAGCAAATTCTCTTTCATCAAGCTTCAAGTCTTTGCATGCTTCCTTAATGATCTGTTCACGCTGCCAATCCCTATTAAGCAGTTTGCCTGAAGCCCATTTCTCTGGAGAGTGAAAGGAAAGAATCCGATAAAACAAACTATGAAATGTACCGGAAACCACCTTTTTAACTTTTCTATGATCCATTCCAGGATAGTAAAGGAGACGGTCCTTCATTTCAGCTGCAGCCTTTGCCGTAAAGGTGACAAGCATGATGGATTTGGGATCGATATTTTTTTCACGCAGCATGAAAGCAGTCCTTGTCGTTAGTACTCGCGTTTTTCCACTCCCAGCTCCTGCAAGGACAAGCAGTGGCCCATCTATATAGGAAACAGCAGCTGCCTGCTGCGTATCCAGAAAAATTCCCGATCGGAAAAGTGCCTGCAGGTATTCATTAGGAAAACTATGGTCTGGTGTATTTTCTTTAATATATATAGGAATATTTTTAACAGGCTGCGCTTTTTTAAAAACTGATTCGGCAATGTTTACTGCTGAAGCAGCAATGGATCGGGAAACTGGGATTTTAAAACCATCCTTTTCTATATATTCCCTTGTCACAGTATGAGCAGGTTCCACATTTAATTTCATCTCCTTGCACGTTCTGCTGCTCTGCTGAATATGATAAAAATGAGGTTCCTTCTCGATTCCTAAATACAAGCGTACAGAAGCTCCGCAATCAGAACAATATAGCTTTCCTTTTTTGCCTTCTTCATATATATGCTGAAAATTTTCTCTATTTAATTGTTCAAGGTTAACTGGTTTATTATGTAAAATTGCTGTTTTCATATCGAATACCCCATTTAAAGCAAACTAATAATGATTGCTGGTTAGTCCAAATAAACAAGACAAACCTAATCATAACAAAACAGAAAAGGTTTCTAAAGTCCTTAAATGTTTGAAATTTAAATAAAAAGGGTACATAAAAAGGAGAGTGTTTTCGTATTTCTTTAATAAGGATATGAATGGAGAGGGGGAGCAGCTGTGGGTTATATCCTTCCTGTAAGGAATTACCAAAATAATCAATATGCAGAAAGGGAAATTGGCAACAAGTATGATCCTTTTTGTTTTGTGCCCGTGAACAGAATAGCTGCATCAGCAAATGGGAAAGAATTCCGTCAAGAACTTCCTCTTGGCACTCAGAAAAATTTAGTGAAAACTACTTCAAATCAGCGTCAAGATTACACCAAGCATATAAATAGATTGAAAGCAGACAAGACCTACGGCGAAATGACTGGTAAGGGCCGCTATTTTAGTGAATGTATATAAGTTAATGCAGAGTTTGTTTTTTTTATGGTTAAGATAGCTTATTATCGCTAAGAATTAATGCGGATTATGGGGAAGAATTGAAGTAATAAAGGGAGAGTCTTAGTACGTTTGCACGTGCAAAGCCTCTCCTTTTTTCCATTCTGCGTATAACACATCTTTCACGTTATGGGCACCATTCGATTTTATTTCATTATTCAGCCTTAACTCATCCCATCCAATGGTTTTGAGGTTATCCCAAATAACTTCTCCATCTAAAATGATCGTAACCGGAAGTTCAACGTTAATAAGAGGTAAGTTTAAATCCTGTAAAGTTGGGGAAGCATACACTGGTTTTTTTAGTGCACTGACAGTCCCATCAGTCTCCAGTATTGCATACTCGCATTCCTGAATGGAGAACACATCTTTAGAACGGAGAAGATGCTGGAGCTGATTTAAATCCAGGTGATTTTTTTTCAGTTCTTTATACACTATTTTTCCTTTTTTAATGACGATAGAAGGTTCACCTTCAAGAAGTTTTCTGGTACTCTTAAACTTTTGGGTGAGCATTTCCGTGACATAAATCAATATGCCCCATACTGCAACGGCAAAGAAAATTTCAATTATTTCTATATCTTCTTCATATATTGCATTTCCCACCAGCTCTCCCAAAACGATCGCAGAAATAAAGTCAAATGGAGTAATCTGTGTGATTTGTGTTTTTCCCAAAATTTTTGCCATTACAAATAAAAATAAGTAGCCAATTACCAGCACATTGACTATATGCAGATATTCCATCCCAACCACCCCTTTAAGCTGCATCTGGAATAGTTTTTGCAGAAACCTGAAAAATTATTGCAGTAAGAAGAGCAGTAGAAAAATAAGAGGATATAAGCCAGTCGAGTTGAATAATGCAGATGATTGGAAAACCTAAGCAAAAAAAGAACTCCTGCCAAACCTGGCAGGAGTTCGTCCGTTAAATTGGTTTTTTCATCGTGCGGTGTGGGATCCCAGCGTCTAAGAATTCTTCCGAAACCACTTCATAGCCCAATTTTCCGTAAAAAGGTATAGCCTGTGTTTGGGCATTTAATTTCAATGCTTTCAAACCTTTTTCTTTTGCATATTCTTCAATTTTCTTCATAATTGCTTTTCCGGAGCCGCCTTTGCGATTCTCTTTCAGGACGCAAATTCTTTCCACTTTCCCCACTCCATCAACAATGCGGAATCGGCCGGCACCTGCAGGTTTTCCAGAGTCATAAAGCACAAAGTGGGAGGCTTCATCTTCGTACTTATCAATTTCTTCTTCTTCAGGGACGTTTTGTTCATGGATAAATACCTGTTTGCGAACGGAAAACGCATCCTGTAATTCTTGTTCGGTAGAGACTATTTTAACTTCCACTTCTGTTTATTCCTTTCCTAATCGAAATGTTTCAAATACAGTCCAAGAGCCATTATCAAGCTGGTAGAGAAGATGGAACCGGTCTACTACTTCTTCATGGTTAACCCGCTGCATTCTTAATGAGCCATAGACATCTGAATGCTCATCATTTGATAGTTTTTGCCCAATTGTAATATGAGGGACAAAATTATATTCTGGTGACTCTCCTGCAGTATTATCATTCAGTTCACGATGCAGTTCTTCCAGCTGGGTGGTAGGCTCTATTTTAAAGTAGATTACATTATTGACCGGCTGGAAAGAGCTGATTTTTGTAGCGTTAATTTGGAAAGGCTGATGTTTCTTGGCAATCCCATGCAGGGTGTGGGTAAGTTCTGAAATTTCGTCTTCAGAAGCATCAAAGCCCTCTCTTAAAGTGACGTGCGGAGGAATTAAAGCATAATGCGGATCATACCGCTTTCGATAAGAATTAGCCAAATCTTGCAGTTTTTTTGAAGGAAAAATAACGATACCGTATTTCGTGCTCATAAAACAACCTCCATGTTGATTTTTTTTAATAACTGGCAGGCTTAGATGAATGGATTTAAATCTTTAGATTGAACCATTATAGAAAATTTTCTAAATTCATTATATAATTATACCTTTTTTTAGAATAAAAAACAGTGAAATCAATGTATTCTTTTTGTTGATGTAAAAGAATGATTCTTTTCTCATCCTATAAAAGTTCTGCAATGAATTAGATCAGATCCTTAAAACATCATTTTAAGCGCCCTTTTTAAATCCGGCTGCCAGTATGTCCAGGTATGGTCTCCATCAAACTCATCATAAAAGTATGGAAAGCGTTTTTCTTCAAACACCTTGGAGAGCTCCCTGTTTGGAGCCAGGAAATCTTTCTCTTCGCCGCCGGTTGTTTTGACAGCTGTTTCACCTTTTCCGATGACGTGGTAGATATTCAGAAGGTGAGGCTCGTAAAATTCTTTAACAGTCTCCAGAACTGTTTTATCAACAAAAGGAGACTGAAGGACCAGCCTTCCAAATGTATTCGGATAATGGATCGCTGCCATTAATGATACTGTGGCAGCGAGGGAATCTCCCATCAGAGCCCGCCCCATCCCCATTTGATACGTAGGGAATTCTCTGTCAAGGAAAGGGACCAGCTCATGTGCCAAAAAGCGGATATAGGCATTATGCTGCTCGCCATTTGGATGATATTTATTCCATCTATCTTTGACATCTTTATAAGGAACGCCTACAATGATCAGGTTTTCAATTTCCTTTTCGGCTATAAGTTCATCTGCGATTCTTCCCACTCTGCCAAGCTGAAAATAGTCTTTTCCATCCTGGGCTATAACAACTGTATATTTGTATAAAGGGGAATAAGAAGCCGGCAAATATACTAGGAGGTCCATTTCATCTCCAAGCTCCTTGCTTTTAATCTTTATATCCTTAATTGTTCCTCTAGGAAAGTCCATGTCTATCTATTCCTCCGTTTGTTTGTATGTAAGGCTTTTCATGAAAATTTTATCATATATATTTAGGAATTGCTCTTTACGTGTTTGGGCAGTTTCCATTCTGTAATAATATGGTTGATAATACTCGAAATGATGCTGGCTAAATTAAAAATATTAGCAGCTGTAACATAAACTATGGATTACTGCATAAAAGAGGTAGTGATTATATATTGCTTGTTTAAATTATAAAGGTATCATTTGACAATCGGGCTATCCTTTATGGTAGTATATAGTACGACAAACTGTAATTTTATAAAGGGGGAAATATAATGAAAAAGAAAAGTTTTCTTCTCGCAGCAGTTTTGCTGTTAGCGCTTTCGATGATCCTTGCTGCTTGCGGCGGCGGAACGGATGAAGGCAATGGCGGCGGTGGCGAAGGCGATGGCGATGGCGCTGAAAAGCCGAAGTTTATGAGCATCGTAACGGGTGGAACGGGCGGTACATATTATCCGCTAGGCGGATCGTTCGCTGAGATTATTTCTGATGCTACTGGCATTGATACAAATGCTGAAGTATCAGGTGCATCTGCAGAGAACATGAATACACTGAAAGACGGCAATGCAGAAATTGCTTTCTCACAAACAGATATTGCTTCATATGCTAAAGAAGGAAAGCTAATGTTTGAAGGATCAGCTGTTGATAATGTAAGTGCAATTGGCACACTTTATCCAGAAACAATTCAAATTGTCACAACTGCAAAGTCAGGCATTAAAACAATTGAGGACTTAAAAGGCAAAAAGGTTTCAATTGGGGCTCCAGGTTCAGGAACTGCTGCAAATGCAGAACAAATCCTTGAAATACATGGGATTACATTAGATGACATCAAAAAACAGGATTTATCTTTCGATGAATCCACTGCAGGCATCCAGGATGGCGCAATTGATGCTGCCTTCGTTACAGCAGGAACACCAACAGGTGCTGTTGAAGGCCTTTCCGCAACTGAAGATGTTGTGATTGTTCCAATCGAGCAGGATAAAATTGACGCCCTGATCGAAAAGTATCCTTACTATGTACAGGATGAGGTCCCATCAGGAACATATAAGCTTGCAGATGCTGTTCCAACAGTAGCTGTACAGGCGATGCTTGTTGTTTCAAATGATCTTTCTGAAGATGTCGTCTACGATGTTACAAAGGCAATTTTTGAAAACCTTGATAAAGTAACACATGCAAAAGGCAAAATGATCAAAGCAGAGAGTGCAGTCAAAGGTACAGGAATAGATCTGCATCCAGGTGCTAAAAAATACTTTGACGAACAAGGCTTTAAAGCTGAGTAATCTGCAAAACATAATTTAAGCGCTTAAAAACTTGGCCGGCTGTAAAACCTAAATAAGGTTCTTACGCCGGTCAATTAACTTTTAAGAAGATTTTCCATTCAAATGTAAAGAATGGTTATAATAACAATTATTTTAGGTGGGGTGTATATGAAAGATAAGAAGCCAGGAAAGACAAAATTGATCCTGGTATTCCTCAGCCTCACATCCATCGTAATCATGCTTTTCATTCCCATGAAGCAAGCAGTTGTTTTTGAATACCAGAACAAAGGAGAAGTGCTTGCTTATCTCCCTATTAAAGAGAACGGATTTTTTAAAATCAAATATACTCATTCCATTCATCTTTCGGATGTTGTAGAAAGCTACAAGGTAACGGAAAAGAGCTACATAAAGCTGTACGAGCTTACGTATGAGGATTTTGCGATTGGAATGCCGGAAAATGCTTCAAACGGGGAAATATTTGAACAGAAGGACGGCAAATATTATATTAAAAATATGAATCGGATTTTTCCTTTTTTTGATCTACGGCTGGGAGAGGTTAGGGCTAACCACAGAATAATTAGCGAGGGAGAGGAATATCCTCTCTCATACTATATAGAACCCGGTACTTGGGTGAGAATTAAAGCAAAAAAAATAAACTTAATTGAGGCTTTGAAAGGAGTGAATATCCTTGGACAATAAAGGGGAAATGTTATCTCTTGAGGAACAGCAGAAACTGCTTGAAAAGTATGATCCAGAGGCCGGCACAAGGAAACTGGGAGGCATCATGGGCTGGATTGTCTTTTTTGGCCTTTTATCTTTTTCGCTATTCCATTTATATACAGGGATTTTTGGGATGCTCACGGCCCAGCTCCAGCGTTCGATCCACCTGGGGTTTGCATTAGCCCTTATTTTTCTTTTGTTTCCTGCAAGGAAAAAAGATAGGGGGAGAAAACATAAAGTTGCCTGGTATGATATCATTCTGGCAATTCTCGGTATCGCAGTGGGTTCCTATTGGCCTTTATTTATTGATGAAATTGTTATGAGAGCCGGGCGCCTGACAGAAATTGATTTTTATGTGGGACTGCTTGCTGTATTATTAGTGCTTGAAGCAACAAGGCGTGCAGTCGGAATGCCAATCACGATTATTGCTGTGATATTTTTGGCATATGCCATGTACGGGCCGTATATGCCAGCATTTTTGGCGCACCGCGGCTTGGATTTGGAACGGCTTGTCCAGACGATGTTCTTTACAACCGAAGGGATTCTTGGTACTCCATTAGGTGTGTCGGCAACCTTCATATTCCTATTCCTGTTATTTGGTTCTTTCCTTGTTAAAACAGGGGTAGGACAATACTTTAATGATTTGGCCGTTACACTGGCAGGGAAGCGAACAGGCGGACCTGCAAAGGTTGCGATATTTTCCAGCGCCCTCCAGGGAACAATCAGCGGAAGCTCTGTTGCTAACGTTGTAACTTCAGGATCTTTTACCATTCCAATGATGAAAAAGCTTGGCTATAAGAAGGAATTTGCTGGTGCGGTAGAAGCGACAGCGTCCACAGGAGGACAAATCATGCCCCCTATTATGGGTGCTGCGGCGTTCCTTATGGTGGAATTCATTGGCGGAGGCATAACTTATTGGGATATTGCCAAAGCTGCGGCAATTCCTGCACTTCTTTATTTTGCAGGTGTATGGATCATGACTGACTTTGAAGCGAAAAGAGTTGGTTTAAGAGGGCTCAATGATGATGAAATGCCGAACCGGAAAGAAGTGCTGAAGAAGATTTATTTGCTTCTGCCGATACTGGCGGTAATTGTATTGCTAATGAGCGGAATGAGCGTAATCCGTGCTGCTCTATGGTCTATTGTTATTACAATTGCGGTTAGTATGATACGGAAGGATACACGCATTAACTTCCGGGATGCTATTGATGCATTGGTTGATGGTGCTCGTACTGCGTTGGGCGTTGCAGCTGCGACTGCTGCTGCGGGTATCATTGTAGGTGTTGTTGTGAAGACAGGACTTGGTTTAAAAATGGCCAATGGACTTCTTGATCTTTCAGGGGGATTATTAATCCCAACACTTATGCTTACAATGGTTGCAGCGATCATCCTGGGAATGGGATCACCAACGACTGCAAACTATGTCATCACATCAACAATTGCGGCTCCGGCCATTATATTGCTGGGGATCCCAGATTTATCTGCCCACCTGTTCGTATTTTACTTCGGTATTGTGGCAGATATTACCCCTCCAGTTGCGCTTGCTGCATTCGCTGCTGCAGGGGTTTCGGGCGGTGATCCGATTAAAACCGGTGTGAATGCCTCTAAGCTTGCAATCGGAGCATTCATTATTCCTTATATGTTTGTTTTATCACCAGAGCTTTTAATGATTGATACAACCTGGTATTACTTAATCTGGGTAGTATTTACGGCGTTGGCCGGCATGATGGCTATAGGAGCCGGCGTTATTGGGTACTGGCTGCGGAAATTAAATGCAATTGAAAGGATCTTAGGGCTTATAGGTGGATTAATGCTGATCTATCCTGAGGGAATAACGGATATTTTGGGCCTAGGGATTTTTATTTTACTGATTGTTCTGCAGGTCGTCATTAAGCGAAAAGATAAAACTAAGCCTCAGACAGCTTAACGAAACAGGAAGGTTCTCTAAAGGAGTTCCTTCCTTTTTGTTTACTTCATTTGATTTTAGGCTTCTTCCTTTTTTTAGAGAACATATACGTATAAGTGACAGTTAATCTGGGTATGGGTCAAAGAACGAAGGCATAAAAAAGCTGTATTCCAGCTGGGACATACAGGCTTCTTTATCTAAATTATGGAAAGCTTTTAGCTGATTTGATGTATTTTTTTTCTGGCAAGACCGACATAATATGATTTAAATTAAAGATGCGCATTTGCTTTCTATATAAGCAGTAGGCTAAAATGGTGCTTCCGCGCAGTTCTTTAATTAAAATTTTCCTTTGTGTAAATGAGTTCCGTTTGGAGAGATAAATGATTTCCACTGGTTTTCTCTCTTCCATAGCTCGATAAAGAATTCCTTTCATAGAGAAATCCCTCCTGCCTTTTATTTACATTATAAACGAACGAATGTTCTGAATCAAAGAAAAGCGAAAATTTATTCGTATAAAAAAAGACTTCATTAACGAAGTCTTTTAAATGATTTTTAACCCCTTATCCTTTAAGAGGTTAAGCAAGAGGGTTCCATATTGGATAGTATAGCCTAAAAAGATAGCGACGAACAAAGTGCCCAGTCCCACTGGACCGCCTAAAGCGAAGCCCATGGTCAAAGCCAAAAATTCATTTAGGATCCTTGCATTTTTTATGCTGATGTTCAGCCTTTTTGCTGTTGCAATCATTAATCCGTCAATTGGTCCACTGAAAAGTTTTGGCCGGATATAAATAGCTACGCCCAAGCCAAGCAAGATAATACCTATAAAGAAGGCAAGAATTTGAATAGAGAAATAGTTGATAACAATCCCGTCAAAAATAAGTTCCATCCAAAAGTCGATTCCCAGGCTTGCCAATATCGTACCTATAAAAGATTTTAACTGGGGCTTTTCCCAAGTAAGCAGAGCATTGAAAAAAATCAGGGATGTCGTGACCAGGAAAGACCATGTTCCGATTGTAAGACCAAATTTATTAAAAAGTCCTACATATACGGTATCCCATGCACCCGCTCCAAGACCTGATAAAATAATGAGAGAAATCCCCAGAGTGAGTATTAAATATCCTGAAATTATTTGAATAAATGTTATACGTTTGATCATGATGTATCCTCCCCAATACATCTTACCGTAATTAGATAATTTCTCAAGAGGTAAGATAGTAAAAAAATGAGGTAAATTTATCATATAAAAAACAGCAGCCACCCAAATGGGAGGCTGCTGGATCAGGATTAAACCTTTATATCAATTTTCGCGTTTTTCTTTAATTCTTCAACATGCTTAACGAGCATCTCCTGCTGCTTTTGCTGTTCAAGCTGCTTTTTAATCTGCGGCTTTACTTCTTCCAGCTTAGGAGGCTCCTGGCCTTCAGCATTACCTTGGCTCGCGTACTCGTCATAGTATTTTTTGATTTCTGCATCCGTAACCTCTTCAGGTTTAATTTCACTCTCAATATACTTCGTGTACTTAATATTATTGGCAATTTCATCCTCTAATGAGCCCTTATCAAGTCCCGCTTGCTGCATAGCTGTTTCAAATTCTTTATCATCATTGAATTGCCCTTTTGTTTCTTCAAGCTGTTTTTTTACTTCTTCATCTGAAGCTTTATAGCCTTTTTTATCTGCTTCCTGGAGAAGCAGCGTTTGGCCGACTAAACTATCAAGTGTTTGCTTTTTGATTTGCACTGCAGCTTCTTCACTAGTAGGATCTTGTCCCATTTGCTGGTACATCGTTTGTGAAGATGTAAGTACGCTATTATATTCACGGCCAAGAATTTCCTGGTCATTAACAATTGCAACTGTTTTATCCTCATCAAGCTTTTGCTCTTCCATTTTCTTTTGCATTTCTTCCATTTTCTTTTGCTGCTCCTGCTGATCAGTTTCAGCCGTTTTACCCTTATCCTCTTTATCAGCCGTTTTGCTTTCATCATCAGCACCGCATGCTGCTAATACAGCAGATAATAATACTAGTAAAAAGGGGTACATTAGTTTTTTCAATTAAATTTGCTCCTTCCGTAACCCTGAAATGTTTGATTCATCTAACAAAAGAATCATATAGTGGGCATTATAAAGCATATTTTCTTAAAAAGATACCATGCAAGCCTAAATGGGGAAATTGTAACGCGAATGTAATCTATTTTCAGGCTATTAAACTTCTATTAATGGAATGAAAATTACTATTGACTTTTAAGTGAAACAATATTATATTTTATATTATCCTCAATAACGATTCCGTAGCTCAGCTGGGAGAGCGCTACCTTGACAGGGTAGAGGTCGCTGGTTCGAACCCAGTCGGAATCATTCATTTAAAAAGGTTCAGCTTCATAGAAGCTGAGCCTTTTTGTATTTCCGTATAAATTTATATACCTTCATACATCCACCCATTAATAAACTTCCAGCATTAAAACAGGTTGAAGCAGCTTCTCTTAAACTTCTTCTATACTCTGCCACTTAAATTTTTCTTAAAAACCATTTATCAAAGAATGTAAAAACGGAGGGGAAGTGGTAGTGCTAGTTGGCTGTGTGTCATTACCTTTTTATAGAAACGCTGAAAAAGCAATTTGAGAATATTGGCACTTTGCTGTTCGGAAGCGGGAATGGATGTTATGGGTAATATAATCTTTATTTATTTACTCCAACTTGTAAATGTTTTACCTTCTATCCTGCAGGGAAACTTTAAAATAGGAAAATTCGCAAAATAAATTTTATTAAAAAACTATGCTATAATTTTAGTGAAATTACAGAGTTAGGGGATATTTCTATGTTGAAAGATCTATTTATTGGCCTTTCCCAGAACGAATTTTTGAATACTGCCGCAAAGAAATATGGCTTGAAATTAGGAGCGCAGAATGTCGTTGCGGGAACAAATTTAGATGAAGCAATTCAAAGCATTAAAGAACTTAACGCACATGGAATCTCTTGTACTGTCGATAATCTCGGAGAGTTTGTATACAAGAAAGAAGAGGCGGCAGAAGCGAAAAAGCAAATAATTGAAGTAATTGAGGCCATTCATACAAATCAGGTTGATGCCCATATTTCATTAAAACCTTCACAATTGGGCTTAGATATTGATTACGTATTCTGTCTTGAAAATGTGAAAGAAATTGTTGATAGAGCCAGCAAGTACGATATTTTTGTGAACATGGATATGGAAGACTCTAAGCGCCTGCAGCCTTCCTTTGATATACTTGATGAACTGTCAGGCATGTATGATAACCTCGGAACGGTAATTCAGGCCTATTTCTTTGATGCAAAAGATGATCTTAAAAAATATAAAGACTGCCGTCTCCGTATTGTAAAAGGTGCATACAAAGAACCTGAAGAAATCGCTTATCAGGATAAGATCGATATTGACCGAAACTTTATAAAATTAATAGAATGGCATTTGTTGAATGGGAAATTTACATCCATTGCAACACATGACCATAAAGTGATTAATTATGTAAAGGATTTTGTAAGCGTTAATAATATCTCTAAAGAGAAATTTGAGTTTCAAATGTTATACGGTTTCAGGAAAGATATGCAGTTAAGGCTTGCAAAGGAAGGGTACAATTTTTGCACGTATGTGCCATTCGGAAATGACTGGTACGGCTACTTTATGCGCCGCCTTGCAGAAAGGCCGCAAAATCTGAATCTGGTTGCTAAACAAGTATTCAATAAGAAAACAAATACAATGCTGGGTGTGGCAGCTGGAGCGTTTCTTCTAGGAAGATTAACCAAGCAGCACAAAAATAAATAAAGGGTGAGCCTCCTATAATGGAGGTTTTTTTGTAATATCAGAATTTATATTCCTTTGAACTTAAAGAACTGTCTAGCTCCAGGCGCCTACCCCCTCGAGGTCATAAGCCGATCCTCCCAAAAAGCAAAGAACGCCTTTCCGAGAGGCTCATCTTGTGCTTGAAGTCCCCAGGATGGGGGTCATGCAGACGTTGCCACAGGACGTGGCATTCTTAGTCTGCGTTCCTTCGTGGGCAAGGCGCCTTGCGCTTTTTCTTAGGTAACTTTTTCCTGCAAAAAGTCCCCGCTGATTGTTAGTTGAACCAATCTGGCCTATATGGTCAGTTTGACTCCCGATTTCTAGAACTTACTTTTTATACAAACACATGCAAAAACACAAACACAAAAAACAAAAAAGCCAACATGTAGTGGAATTTTCTCCTTTTACCCGTCGACTTCCTCCTCCGCAGCATGCCGCTGAATATGAGAACGGAAAGAACGATTAATGTGGCAATTCCGCTTACGGCTTTTGCCTGCCACAGATCTTCTAATCGTACAGATATCATAATCACAGCATGTATGAGAATAAGCATGGAAGCTGGTATAGCAATTGCGATATGGTATTTCATCATTCTTTTGGAAGTTTTCGCTAATGTCACTTTTACTTTCCGTATCTTACTTTTCCGAATTAGAAGGAATAAGAAATACATATTCAGGTTAATTAAGAATAAAATAAATGCAGCCTGCGCTAGAACCTTACCCAATAAAATTTGGTTTGAATCGCAACCCTGGTGCCAGCTCCATAGGAGAATCAAAAGAACCGTTAAAATATTTAATCCCAGCCACCTGGCTATCATGTAATTTCCCCCAGCTTTTTTAACTTCCTATATCATGTCTTAATATGAAGGTTTAGTGAAATCTGTTTTTGAATATGATGCATAAAAATAAGTTATTTCTATTAAAAATACATTTTTCTCTTGCTTAAGAAGTATTTCATCCGTTAATATTTTTATATAGAAGAATATCCTTCTAAGAATAGAGACATTAAAAACTAATAGGAATTAAAATATTATTTAGAATAGTAGAAAATCTTCTTGTGAGAGAAGTATATCATGCTTTATACTTTGCTTATGAAGTTTTTCCTGCACTATTCAAGAGGAGTTAGCATGAAGAAGAAAACAGTAAGCCAACTAATAAAAACAAGCTATTCCTCACTCTCTCCAGGACAGAAAAAAGCAGCTGGATTTTTTATGGATTATGTGGATGAAGCAGTGCTGTTATCAGCCTATCAAGTTGGAAGAAAAGTGGGGGTCAGTGAAACGACTGTCATTCGACTTGCATATACCCTTGGGTTCAGCGGCTACTCCCAAATGCAGGATCTGATCAGAAGGGACTGGCTTGCCGGCAAGCAGCAGGAGCAGGCAGCGGCTGAAGAGTTTCATTCATCAGAGAATGCAGGCGAAGTGAATTTGTTTAAGAGAATCATTGATCAAGAGAGGAAAATACTTCGGCAATTGCTTGACCAGGTCAATGAAGCAGAGATCTGGAAAGCAGTTGATATGTTAATTCAGGCAGACAGAGTTTATATTGTCGGGTTTGGCAGCTCGTTTGCTGCTGCATACTGGTTTTATTTCACGCTAAAGCAATTAAGGGGAAATGTGTTCATTTCAGGTCCAAATGGTTTTTCTCCTGAGGATGTGTGTGATTTAACAGAGCAATCCGCAGCTGTCATTTTTTCATTTCCGCGTTATCGGAAGGAAAGTTTTAAACTTGCCTCCTATGCTGAAGACCAAGGCTCTCGGGTGATTGCCATTACTGACCGGCAGCTATCGTCTATCGGGCAAATGGCATCCGTAACACTTACAACGGACAAGCAAATGGATTCTGGTCATCATTCCATAGCTTCGGTAGTAAGCTTGCTGGAAGTCTTAATTGCGGGAATGCTAGAACGTGACAACGAGGAAATTGCAAAAAGGCAGCAAATGCTTGAACTTCTGTATGCTGAACAGAAAATCTTTATGGAGTAAATGATTACAACAGGGGAGACAATTAGAAAAAATACAAGGGGGTCCATGCGAATGAGCAGTCTTTCAAAGAAAATGCCTGAGATTGAACAGGTGCAGCTAAAGTCGTATGCAGCAGGAGATTATTTGAAATTTTTAATCCCATCTTTAGTGGGAATTCTCTTATTCATGGTGCCGATCAGCGAAGGTGAGGGCATTACTATACCGGTAGCTTATCTGGCTGGACAAATAGGAAGTTTATTGGGTGATTCTGTTTATGCAATCACAGTTATTGTTATAACTTTATCCGTTATTGGGTCACTTACTGCAACTATATTTAAACCTGGGTTCATTTTGAATAGCCCGTTTTTAAATAAACTTTTTAATGTGAGCAAGTTTTGGCTTGCGGCGCGGATTCTTGGAATGGTTTTTGCTATTATCACTATTTTTGAGTTGGGTGTTGAGCCAATCTATTCGGAAAATACCGGCGGGCTATTAATCTATGATTTAATTCCAATCCTATTTACCACTTTCCTTCTGGCAGGTTTGTTTTTGCCATTGCTATTAAATTTTGGTTTGCTTGAATTCTTTGGCGCCTTGCTTATTAAAGTGATGAGGCCGATCTTTACGCTTCCGGGCCGCTCCTCCCTTGATTGCCTGGCTTCATGGGTGGGAGACGGAACAATTGGTGTTCTTCTGACAACGAAGCAATACGAAGACGGCTATTATACGAAACGTGAAGCTGCAGTGGTAGCTACGACTTTTTCGGTGGTATCCATCACTTTCACAATTGTGATCATTCAATATCTAAATCTTGAGCAATACTTCCTTCATTATTATTTTACAATTATCCTTGCAGGTCTTGCGGCTGCGATTATCATGCCGCGCATTCCTCCTTTATCTAGAAAATCAGATAGTGGATATGAAGGCACTGAACTTAAAGAGGAAACCTCCATTCCAGCAAATGTCTCTGCAGTAAATTGGGGAATCAATAATGCAGTAAAAAAAGCTCAGGCAAATAAAGGTCCTGGCGGAGTTGTTAAAGAAGGCTTCCAGAATGTACTTGATATGTGGCTGGGTGTATTGCCGATCGTTATGGCTATTGGAACGGTAGCTTTGGTAATTGCAGAATATACACCGGCATTCATGATTCTAGGAAAACCATTTGAGCCAATCCTTGCACTTATGCAAATCCCTGAAGCAGCTGAAGCAGCTCAGACAATGGTTGTCGGTTTTGCTGATATGTTTCTTCCTGCAGTAATTGGGAGCGGAATTGAGAGCGAAATGACAAGATTTGTAATAGCTTGTGTGTCTGTTACACAGCTTGTGTATATGTCTGAAATGGGCGGACTTCTGCTTGGTTCAAAGCTTCCGGTCAGCATTAAAGATTTAATCCTGATTTTCCTGCTTCGCACAATTATCACATTGCCGATCGTAGTTGCTATTGCACATATTATATTTTAATGGAAGTAAGTAAGCGGATTTTCGCAGGTAAGTGTGAGGAGAGGATTTAATGAAGCAGGAAACACGATCATCACTATCTATAAGAAGCCTTGATCATGTTGAGGAGCTCGGAGCGGTTTATCAATTGGAAACACGAATATGGAGCGTGGAAGATGCTGTACCTGTTAACCATACGGCTGCGGCAGTTAAAAACGGAGGATTTGTCCTTGGTGCCTTTATTAGGAACGAGCTAATCGGATTTCAGTACAGCTTTCCCGGGTTTGATGGCAATAAGGTTTATTTATGTTCCCATAGCCTGGGAATTGATTCAAAATATCGTGCATTTGGAGTGGGGGAAATGCTGAAAAATGCACAAAAAGTGAAAGCGTTGGAAAAAGGATACGATCTTATTTCCTGGACATATGATCCGCTGGAAACCGTTAATGCCAATTTAAATCTTCATAAGCTTGGAGCGGTATGCACCCGTTATATTGAAAATGCTTATGGGGAAATGTCGGATCATATGAATGCGGGTATTCCGACTGACCGATTTTTAGTAGAGTGGCGTATAAAAAATGAAAAGCCGCGCTGCAGTCAATCTGCTTACCCTCAGATGCCTTGCGTTATAGAGACGGATGTAGAGAATGGTTTTTCTATTCCTTATAAAACTAATCTAAACTATAGCAATGATAAGCTTCTTGTTCCAGTACCAGGAAACTATCAGGATATCAAAAAACAAAATTTTTCACTAGCATTGAAGTGGAGAGAAGCGACAAAAAATGTCTTTATACACTTTTTACGTGATGGCTGGACTGTGACTGATTTAATCAAAGATCGAATGAAGGAAAATCAATACCTATATCTTTTGGAAAAAGAATAGGCATAGAGCGAGGAGAAGATATGATGGAATTTAAAAGCATCCTTTTAAGGCATGTGAAGATGGAGCTGCTGAATCCTTTCACTACAAGTGTAGGAACGGAAGCAGATAAAGATTTCATACTTGTCGAAGTCAAGTCGAAAAGCGGGCTTTCTGGGTGGGCAGAATCTGTATCCATAATGGAGCCTATCTATAATGAAGAAACAGTACAAACGAATTGGCATATCATGAGTGATCATTTGATCCCCATCCTGTTTGAAGCAGATATCCGCCATCCTGATGATGTTTCAGAAGCTTTCAGGAAGATTAGAGGGAACTTCAATGCTAAAGCAGCCTTAGAGGGTGCAGTATGGGATTTATATGCCAGGGAAAATGGAATTTCGCTGGCAAAGGCTTTGGGAGGAGTGAAGGACAGAATTGAAGTAGGCGTTAGTGTCGGGATCCAAGAATCAGAAGCTTCGATGCTCAAGCAGATCGAAGGATATATCAAGGAAGGCTATAAACGGATTAAGGTGAAAATCAAGCCGGGCTGGGATGTGCATATTCTAAAAGCCATCCGAACTCAATTTCCGGATATACAGCTCATGGCGGATGCCAATTGTGCATACACCCTTAAGGATGTTGAGCATTTAAAAAAGCTGGAGGAGTTTAATCTGACCATGATTGAACAGCCCCTTGACCATGATGATATTATTGATCACGCGAAACTTCAGTCACAGCTTGAGATACCCATCTGCCTCGATGAGAGTATACATACTTTTGAGGATGCCAGAAAAGCGATTGAGCTCGAAAGCTGCAAAATTATTAATCTTAAAATCGGGAGGGTTGGCGGGTTGACTGAATCCAGGAAAATCCACGACCTTTGCGAAGCGAACAATATTCCAATGTGGTGTGGAGGAATGCTTGAAGCTGGAATTGGCCGGGCCCATAATATTGCCATAACAGCACTCTCAAACTTCACGATTCCTGGCGACACTGCACCATCCTCACATTATTGGAAACAGGATATTATTGATCCAGAGGTGAGTATGGAAGATGGGTACATTATTATTCCTGAAGAAGCCGGAATTGGCTTTGAACCGAATCGCAGTAAGATAGAGGAAGTCACTCTATATAGCAAAAACTTTTTCAATCAATAAAGTTTCTTCAATGATAGTAAAGGCAGCTCATCATGGTGATGGACTGCCTTTTTTAAATTTTATTGCGAAAAAACTCCAGAAATTTTATATAGGGGAGTTCTGATTTTTTTATAACATGTCTGACTTCTAAATGAGCAGCTCTTTGTGACCCATGTCACCGAAGATTTGTCCAATCTTTGATAATATTGTGACAAAATTCAAAAAACTGCAAAAGGGGTGCATGGGTTGAGGATAGAAGGATTGGCATTCATGACAATTATTTTGACATACCTCTTAATTGTATTTGGCGGTTATGTGGCATCATCTGAATCGGGGATGGGCTGCGGGCCTGAGTGGCCATTGTGCAATGGACAGGTAATTCCTATTCTGGAAGGCGATACGTTAATTGAGTTTGCTCATCGGGTAATTGGGGCAATTCTCGGGATTATTACTGTTGCGCTTTTTCTTAAAATTAAAAAATCAAGACCAGAACAGGATTTAAAATCGGCTTCCTGGGGATTAATGATTTTTCTTGTCCTTCAGATTTTGTTGGGGGCAGTTGTAGTTTTACTGGATTTACCGGCTATTATTGTTTCCATTCACTTGATGATTGCTATGCTTTTCCTGGCAAACCTTATATGGATTTGGAGAAGAGTTGCTGTCAGGAATGGGAATCAGCCTTCACTGCATAAAAACAGTATAGCAGTTTTATCTAATCTAAATGTAGTTTTAATGCTATTGATGCTGACCTTATTTCTGGGTGCTTACATAAAGCATCAAGCATATGGATTGGCATGCGGCTGGCTGGATTGCGGAAATGGATTTATACCTGCATCCATACCGGGGATGTTCCAAACTGGCCACAGGCTTCTAGCTGGTGCTTTAGCATTTTACATATTTTTTCTTACATATATCTCCATTAAGAAAAAATGGAATGCTGGGTTACAAAATAGGCTAATGGCAGCTTCCTTGGTTGTGATGGGCCAAATACTCATCGGCATACTCACCATCATCAGTTACATTGAAATTTCTTGGGCTGTCCTTCACCTGGCGTTGGGAACTGCACTTTTTGCATTCGTGTTTGAAGCGAGGGTATTCGCGTCTTCTGTAAAAAGCATGGAAACAACCTTGAAAGTAGTAAAAAGCAAGCCGCAATACTTAGATTAATTAAGTGTCCCTCTGATTCGGGATTTTCTTAATATATCAGAATTTATATTCCTTTGAACTTTGAGAACTATCTAGCTCCAGGCGCCTTGCGCTTTTTTTATAGGAAATAGATAAGGAGAGGCGGAGAATAAAATCAGTTAATTGGGAAGTGAAGCAGGCAGACTTTCTGAAAAATTGCCACCTAAAGAGAAAGAAGAGTTATTCAGCTTTGTAAGGAAATATAAATAGCTGTGAAAAGGCTGGCAAAAAAAGAGTTAAACCTTTACATTATACCTATACAGGTATAAAATAGAGTGTAAACTGAGCCTTTAACATAACTCTTTTATAGGGGGAAAGAACATGCTTAAAGAAAAAAAACAGAATGCTGAAGATTGTAATACAGGATCTTGAGGCATTCATAAACCATCCTCTCAGGTCGAGGGAAAAAAAGTAAAATTACTGCCTCCAATATGACCAGGCACCTACGTGTGGCTCCTGGTAGGAGCTATTTATTTATTATATAAGCTTTTTACTTAAAAAGGCCGTCGAATGACGAGCCTTTTTTTGTTGCTTAAAGTTACTTTTGCACATCCCTTTTTGTTATTTCACTGCGAATATCTGTGTCCTTAGAGAATTCAGTATCCTGCTTTTTCTTATTGGGATATTTGTTTTTTCTTTCGCGATTGTCATTTTTGTTCGTCATGGACAAAACCTCCTTTTAATTTCTCTAATTTATTTTGCAGCATGGAGGAACCGTTTATTCGCAGCTTTTAAACGGTTTGGAAAAAGTTACAAAATTATGAACTTAGCGAATAAGTCATTTAAACCAGCGAATAAATCACAAAAACTTACGAATAAAACAGGGGAATCAGCGAACAAACTTGTAAATTAGCGAATAAACCAACTGATTTGGGCGAATAAATTGATTGTTTCAACGGAATCACTTGCTTAAGGAGACCTAGCAAGAAAAACTTTATCCGAAAAAACTGCGCGATTCTAATAACCGGCCCCAGTATAGGGCCGGCCGAGCTAAAGAAGCCGTCTTTTAAAGATTTTGCTGGTTTCTTAGCTGCTGTTCTGCCATGGCGACAAGACGTTTTGTCATTTCTCCCCCGACAGAACCGTTTGCTCGTGCGGTCGTCTCAGCACCAAGCTGAACACCAAACTCATTGGCAATCTCTTGCTTCATTTGCTCCAATACATTTTCTGCACCGGGCACCAAAAGTTTGTTTCTTGCCATGATACATCACTCCCGACGATTTATTGAGCAGTAAATGCTCGTTTTTAACTTAACCGATTAATGAAAAGCGGATACCACTTTAAATTTGCCAATAATTTTGCACCAAAGATAATCTCTATGTAATGTTTTATAACATGAAATTTAGAAAATTATAAAAAGAACATTGACATATTGTGAATTTAGGATAAAATAAAGTTAAATTTAATGATGTAAGGAAATATAACATATATTAATTAAATTATCTTACATTGAACTAAGGGAGGAAATAGAATTGGATGCCACATTTTTAATGAACAGTTTGTGGGTAATGTTAGGAGCCATTTTAGTTATCTTCATGTTAGGCGGATTTATTATGCTGGAGGCTGGTTCGACTAGAATGAAGAATGCTGGCCATATTGCAGGCAAAACCATATTTACTTTCGGGCTTGCATCACTTGTGTTTTGGGCTGTAGGTTTTGGATTCATATTTGGTGATAAAGCCAACTTTTTAGTCGGACTTTCAAACTTCTTCTACTCGGGTGCCGAGCTTGAAGGGATGAGCTTATCTTCTCCTGTATTCTTCGTTTTTCAGCTGGCATTTGCCGGCATTGCCATCACGATCGCGCTAGGCGGTTTTGCTGAACGGGCAAAATTATCCATATACCTCATTTTTACTATATTGTTTTCCGCCATTGTTTACCCGGTTGTTGCACACTGGATCTGGGGCGGCGGCTGGCTTGCAGAGCATGGCAAGCAGGATTTCGCCGGTTCTACAGTTGTTCACTTAACAGGTGCTATGGCAGCACTCGCTGCTACGATTTTGCTAAAACCGCGTATTGGAAAATTTAATAAAGATGGTTCAGCAAACAACATATATGGACATAACCAAGTTTATACTGCACTTGGCGTACTGATTCTATGGGTCGGCTGGTTTGGATTTAACGCCGGCAGCACATTATCAGTTGAAGATGGATTCTTTGGGTTTGTAGCATTGAACACAAACCTGGCTGCCGGAGCTGGAGCTGTAGCTGCATTGATTATTTCCTGGATGGTAATGGGCAAATCGGATGTACCGACCATGCTGAATGGTGCTTTGGCAGGCTTGGTTGCCATTACTGCTTCTTGTGCTTTTGTTGATACTTGGGCATCCGTTGTAATTGGGCTTGTAGCTGGTATCCAAGTGTTCTATAGTGTCAGGTTCTTTGAAAGGAAAAAAATAGATGATCCTATTTATGCTTTGTCAGTCCATGGTGCAGCAGGGATTTGGGGAACCTTATCCACAGGATTCTTTGCAACACCAGAGCTTGCAACAGTTGGGAAGCCGGGGTTATTTTACGGAGGCGGCTTTGAACAGCTGGGTGTACAATTCATGGGTGTAGCAGTTTCTGGTCTTTATGCATTTGCCGTATCTTTCATTATTCTGGCAATTGCCAAGAAGTTAATGGGAGGACTTCGTGTAACAGAGGAAGAAGAAATTATGGGCTTGGATTTAAGTGAACATGGCAGCTACGGGTACCCGGAAATATTTATGGCTGAAGAAAACAAAAGGATTAGCTCGTAAACCTCCAGAATACGGGCTGCCTTAAAGGAAGTGTCCGATTGAATTGCGGAATTAACTCTTATCAATCCCTGAAAAAGTGGAAAGATGAACAAATATTGAATCTTCGGTTGGATGCTTATGCATTGAATGAGCTTCATGATTGTGTAATGAAAACTGTTTTTAAGATAGCCTTGGAACGAATGAATGGAGAAAAATTGCCCTCATGGAAGTTTGTCTGGTTTTTGACGGGAAGTGGGGGGAGAATGGAACAAGGTTTTTTAAGCGATCAGGACCATGGGCTGGTATATGAAACGGAAGATCCTGAGGCAGCAACATACTTTTTGAAGCTGGGCAAGGAAATAGCAGACGGACTTGAGACAGTTGGATATCCCTATTGCGAAGGAAATGTAATGAGTTCTAATCCGATATGGTGCCAGCCTTTAGGGAAGTGGAAGGAGCAAATTTCAGATTGGATGAAAGAAGAAAGCTGGCAAACATTGAGAAATCTGCATATTTTCTACGATAGCAGAGTGCTGGCTGGCGAAAAAGAATATATCGGTGAATTAAAATCACTCATTCATAATCGTATTAAAAATAATTCCAATCTGCTGAGCCGGCTGATGGAAACGAGTATGCATATAAAAAATGCTATTGGTCCGGTAGGCCAGCTTCTTCCGGAAGAAAAAGGAACCCATCAAGGGGAGCTGGATCTCAAATATACGGCATTTATCCCTTATGTAAATGCGGTTCGGCTTCTCGCGATTAAAGAAGGGATATTCGAAACTTCAACGATTGCCAGGCTGGAAAAGCTTCAAGATATTAAAGGTTATGATGCCGGAATGGACAGATGCAAAAACAATTTTGCCACTCTATTAAAATGGCGTCTTCTGTCATACAAACAAACCGATACCTACAATGATACCCACTTTCTCCAAATAAAAAGCTTAACAAAAAGGGAAAGAAATGAATTAAAAAGAATTTTAAAGGATGGAAAAAATCTTCATCAATTTGTGATAAGGACCATTGAAAAGGGTGCAGTGTAATGGGATTTGATCCTTTTGTACAATTTGTCAGAGGAATTCAAGGGAAGCTTCATTCAAATATGTTTGGGGGGTTGAATGGACAGAACGCCCAGCATATGGCGTTTATCAGGCAAATGCAAAGGGAACTGGAAAATGCCGATTCAATGGCCATACCCATCAGAAAGTTAAATGTTGTTGTGTTTGATATCGAAACAACAGGGTTTTATCCGGATAAAGGTGATCAAATCATTTCCATTGGAGCAGTTAAAATAATCGGAGGGGAAACTTGCGACAAAGATTGTTTTTATTCCCTCGTGCAATATGATAAATCGCTTCCTCCGAAAATAAAGGAACTAACCGGGTTATCTGAGGGTCAGTTAGTTGAAGCGCCTTCCCTCGCAGATGTTATGATCAGATTCTTTGAATTTGTTAAGGATATGCCGCTTGTTGCCCATCATGCGAATCATGAAAAAAGCTTTATGCGTCATAGCTGCTGGAAGTTGTTCCGCACTCCTTTTAAGCATAAAATATTGGATACTTCATTCCTTTACAAGGTCACAGAACCTGATAAAGCTCTTTTTAGATTAGAAGAGCTGTGCGAACATAATGGCATTCCCGTGATTGGCCGCCATCATGCGCTTGGGGATGCGAAGCTTACCGCCCAGCTATGGTGTACATTGAGTGAAAAAGCACAAAATTTAGGCTGTGCAAATCTAAAGGACGTTTATGAACGTCTGGCAAAACTTAGTTGAATCTTTTAAGGTCAGTTCTGAGCTTACACGTCCAGACTGATCTTTTTTTATGGGCATAAAAAGCTGAAAATATTTTAAAACTATATTGACCGTATTGGTCAACGTTTATATAATGAAATTGTAATTGACCGATATGGTCAAAATCATTCATTAAGAAGGAGACGAAAAATGTTTTCTAAGTTTTTAAGTTTGGATCCTGAAAGACAGGATCGCATCATAAATGCGGCAACAAAAGTATTCGCACGAAAAGGCTACCGTAATGCCTCTACAAATGAAATTGTTAAAGAAGCTGATATATCCAAGGGATTGCTTTTTCATTACTTTAATAATAAAAAAGATTTGTATTTATTTTTGTATGATCACTTGATGGTGGTGTTTTCTGAAAAAATAGCCGAAAAACTGGATTGGTCAGAAAAAGATATTTTCATTAAGATGCGTCAAATCACATTAATTAAATTTGAGCTATTTGGTATCTATCCGGAAATACTTAAATTTTTTAAAGCGGCCTATACGGAAGAGGCTGAGGAAGTGAAAAGCGAACTTGAACGCAGAAATAAAGAAATATTGTCCAAAAGCTATGAGAAGTTTTTTTCGGATATCGATACTTCGTATTTTAAAGAAGGTATCGATATTAAAAGAGCAGTAAATATCATTTACTGGACGATTGAAGGTTTTGGAAATCAGCAGCAGGATCAAGTGATTACTGCGAACTTGGAGCAAATTGATATTGATAAAATAAGGGCCGAGATGGATCTGTATCTTGAGATTTTAAGAACATCTCTTTACAAAGAAAAGTAGCTGTTACTTGAATTTTTGCTCTGGTAAAATTGCCTGTTGATTTCCGCTCCAGAGCTCTGCGAACCGAGGGAGGCCCGACCCGACGCTCCTTGGGCAAACGTGCCTGCGGGGTCTCCCTTTGACACGGTCTTACCGCTGGACGTTGATTAAGCATCCCCGAATTAGAACCGCACGAAGGAAATGCGAGCATTTTTGAGAATCTCGCGGCTTCCTCTCCAATTAACAGGGTGCCAAAATCAACCATGAGCTTTAACCCCGAATTTTTATAATGAGGAGGCTGTATAATGAGTGTAATTGAAATCAGCAATCTGACTAAAACCTACGGAAAAGCAAGGGGAATCAATAATATTAGTTTTACAGTGGAAGAAGGGGAAATTTTTGGCTTCATCGGTCCAAATGGGGCGGGAAAATCGACCACTATACGTACGCTGCTGGGACTCATTTACCCTACTGGCGGCAGTGCAAAGATCTTTGGAAAAGATTGTATTAAATATGGATCTGAGATAAAAAAAGAGATTGGATATTTGCCGTCTGAGGTTTTTTACTACGAAAATATGAAAGTTCTTGATTTGCTGAAATACTCTGCGAGCTTTTATAAAAAGGATTGCAGCAAACGAATGCACGAACTTGCAGACATTTTGGATCTTGACCTTTCTAAAAAGATTGATGATTTGTCTCTGGGCAACCGGAAAAAGGTAGGGATCATCCAAGGGCTCCTTCATGAACCAAAACTGATTATCCTGGATGAACCGACGAGCGGATTGGATCCCCTTATGCAGCAAAAATTCTTTGATTTGTTAACAGAAGAAAATAAAAAAGGTGCAACCATTCTTTTTTCATCCCACATTTTAAGTGAGGTGCAAAAATTGTGTGACCGGGTAGCCATTATTAAAGAAGGTGAAATCGTTACGCTGGAGAAGATCAGCACCTTGAAAGAGAGTACCTACAAAAAATTTAAAATCGAAACAGCTGTCTCCCTTGACAAGGAATATTTTCAAATAAAAGGTGTTAATGACCTGGAGGAGGATAGGGGGACGGCAACCTTTTTGTTTAAGGGGAATGTGAATTCCATAATGAAGAAAATTGCTGCAATTGATATCGTGAATATTTGGATTGATGAGCCTGACCTGGAGGAAATTTTTATGCATTATTATGAAAAAGAGGACTAATTGGCTATGAATATATTTATATATGAATGGAAGTCCTACAGAAAATCAACGCTAATCTGGTCACTTTCATTGGCTGGCTTAACCATTCTTCTCTTTTCAATGTTTCCTGCTATCGCAAAAGATGCCGAGGAATTTAAGAGGGTGCTTCAAGGTTTTCCGGAACCTGTCCGAAAAGCAATTGGACTGGAAATAGACAGTATTGCTACTATACTGGGATTCTATTCCTATGTGTTTTTGTATGTATCCCTTTGTGGGTCTATACAGGCTATGAATCTTGGATCCTCTCTATTGACAAAAGAAATTCGTGAAAAAACAGCTGATTTTTTATTAACCAAACCTGTAACGCGGAAACAAGTTCTAACATCCAAACTGTTGGCTGCAGTTGTCTCATTAATCTTAACAAATATCATCTTTGTAACGGCTGCCAACATGATGGCTTCGATAGTTAAGACAGAAAGTTACAGTATATCTGCCTTTATTCTGATTTCTGTTTCTTTATTTTTGCTGCAGCTTATTTTCCTGGCTATTGGGGTGCTTGTTTCGGTTATTGTTCCGCGTATTAAATCGGTTCTTTCCGTTTCGCTGGGCACGGTTTTTGGCTTTTTCATGGTTGGAATCTTCGGTTCGGCCGCAGGTGATGAAGCAATGCGCTATATTACGCCTTTTAAATATTTTGATCCAGCCTATATCACGAATAATTCAGCCTATGAACCGGCATTTTTTACTTTGGGGGCGGGAATCATTTTGGCATCAATTTCAGTTGTTTATTATGTTTATTCGAAAAGGGATATTTCAATCTAATGGCAACTGGAGGTGCTTGCTATGAATTTATTTTTCAGAGAACTAAAAGCCAGCCGTAAATCTTTGATCCTTTGGTGTATCGGCATTTTGTTGATGGTTGCAGGCGGTATGAGTAAATTTGGCGGAATTTCTTCGTCCGGTCAGTCGATGAATGAATTAATGGGAGCTATGCCCAAGGCACTGCAGGCGATTATGGGGACTGGGTCGCTTGATATCTCTACTGCAGGAGGATATTACGGTGTGCTTTTTTTGTATTTGATGGTGATGGCGGCAATACACGCCAGTATGCTGGGGTCGACTATTGTCTCAAAGGAGGAACTTGAAAAAACAGCTGAATTTTTACTTGTGAAACCAATTTCAAGAAACAAGGTAATTACATGGAAGTTGATAGCTGCGCTAGTAAACGTTTTACTATTCAATATCGTCACTTTCGTTTCTTCTGCAGCAGCGGTAGAATATTATAACGATGGGAAAAACTTGAATGGAGATATTGCCATTTTGCTGGCAGGAATGTTTATCCTCCAGTTGATTTTCCTCTTTCTGGGGTCGGCAATTGCATCTGCCACCAGGAAACCAAAATCAGCTGCATCGCTATCAACTGCGGTTCTAATGGGCACCTTTCTGTTATCCATTATGATTGACATGAGTACGTCGATTGATTTTCTGAAATACCTGACACCTTTTAAATACTTTGAAGCAAAACAGGTAATGTTCGGCGGAGGATTGGAAGCGGTTTTCCTGATTTTATCTGCAGCATTCATTTTAATTTTTTTATTCGCAACCTATAAATTTTATAAAGATAAGGATATGGCAGTTTAAAAAAAGAAGCATGGATTCGGATCCAGGCTTCTTTTTTAGCATTAAAACTCTCCTTCAAATGGGGTGAAAGGAATATTAAGCCTATTTTCTACAGCTCTTAGTCTTTGATTTAATCTGTTGAGCCTTCGTGTGTGCCGGTCAACAGTCTGATTTAGCATTCGTACTTGATCGGTTAAGTTAGTTAGCTGCCTGTTTAAACGTGTAATTTCTCTCGATTGGTCCTGATTTTGCCTCTCCAGAGCCGTTACCCTTCTTTCAAGCTGAGTCGGCTGTCTGTCAGAATCATATTGTTCAAATTGTTCAAATTGCTGAAACTCCGGTGTGAAGTGGCCTGAAGGCTGAGGAAGATAACCTTGATAATAGCCATATGGATACATTGGGCATTCTCCTTTTTTTACAAAATGCTAAAGCTCCATATAAACTATGCAAAAATGGGCGGAGAGGCACGGCAAAAGCCCATTCTGAATTTTGCTGCCCATTTATTTTTAAATATTAAAAAATGTGCAGAATATCTGTAGTATCTTGTTCACCTTTGGCTAATTTTGTAAAATAACCGGCTAATGAAACCTCTAGCATTAATCTTTTATTATTATCTTTAATAAAGTCTCTGCCTAGAAACTCTTCTAGTTTCTCAAGACGATGGTATAACGTTTGCCGAACAATAAATAATCGGCTAGCTGCTTCTTTCTTATTCCCTAAACATTGTAAATAGATATATAAAGTGAAAAGCAAGTTACTGTCATTTTTTCGGTCATACTCAATGAGGGGCATTAGATACTCGTAAATCCAATTTAGTAAATCGTTTTCCTCGATTGAGGTCAGGAGTTTTTCAGAATGAAGTTCTTCGTAAATTACAGAGTCACTGCTCTTAAAATTGCGAGTATAGTCAAGAGCTTTTTTTAATGTAGTGATACTTGATTGGATTAATGCCATACTTCGGACCTGTGCGCCTAAAATAAATTTATAATTATTAGATGGTGTCTGTATAGTACTGACAACCCGGTTTTTGAAGGTTAATATGTTTGGTGATTCATCAAACCAGAGAATTAATTTACCTGGGATATCACTTAAATAACTATGAATAAACGATAACTGATTTTTCTTTGCTTTTGAGTATAAATAAGCCATATCCATTTTAAAATTACCCAAAACAAGTGCGGAGTAAACAGGTGAATCTGCATGGTGTTTGAACAACTCTTTCTTTGTTTCTTCCAATTGTTCATAATCTGATCCATTCCATAAACTTTGCAGGCAAAAAAGGAATTGCTTTTCAGGAGTTGGGAAGTGCAGTAAATCATACACTTTCATGGTTATATCTATAAATCGGACTTGTCTTTCAAACACGATAATTGGAAAACCAGCATCTTCTGCCATATGGATAATCGCCTCAGGTAAGTTATCTATGTATGTGTGCAGTTCGATGCAAATACCGGCTGCTTGCCTAAGAATCAATTCTTTTACGAATTTTACCCCTGTTTCAGGATGCTGTGACCAGCCGATGCCGGTTGTCAAAATCAATTCTCCTCCATTTATCAACGTTCCAACTTCAGTTACTTCCAAAATATGTGCCCATTTCACCTTGCGGTTTATTCCTTTTTTTCCTGCAAGAACTTTATAACCATTAAAACAAGTAAAGTTAAATAATTCTGAAATAGTCAAGGTGTGATTTGATGGCAAGACGTTTTCCTCCTTTGGACACTTTGTAAAATCAATTAACTTAATTATATATAAGTTGTCTAATGAGTCAGAATGGATTTCATATTAAAATTAATATTATAAATATTCTGTATTTAATTTTAGCAAAATTTTAGGTAAGAGTGAGAGAAAAGTAGTTAAGGAAGGACAATTCATGAAGTGAATTTCTGTAAAAAGATATTACGGTAAAAGGGAAAGAAGTAGCTATGATTATAAAGGAGCATTCCTGTTAGAAGGATTTTCGGGGACTTGAACAAAAAAGAGCCCTCTTGGTATGATACGGGGT